>CAZVZK010000102.1:0-36125 GCA_964630925.1 uncultured Alcaligenaceae bacterium | reverse complement strand
GCCCGAGAATCGCTACCTGAATTCGCCCTCACAAGAAACGTAGCCCTGTAAGCCCACCGGGGGTCACCCCCCACGCAGAGCCATGAACGCCTTGCGGCACGCCGGCCGATATCGTATTGGCAGCGGCCGCCCCCACCCACGACACGCTGCTCACCGATGAGCCACCTCGAATTGTCGCGTCTGCTGGCTTGCCTCAACGACACCCCGGACGACGAGGTGCTGTGGTCGGCGTTGGCGGACTGTCTGGAGGAAAACGGCGAGCCCCTCCGCGCCGAGCTGGCGCGGCTGAACCGCCAGTTGCGCGGGATGAAGCCGGGGCGGAAGCGTTCGGCGGCCGAGGCGCGGGCGCGCGAGCTGGTCAACGGCGGGGTGCTCCCGTGCGTACCGGAGCTCACCAACAGCATCGGGATGCGGTTCGCCTTGATCCCGGCAGGGACGTTCTGGATGGGAACTTCGAAGGGCCGTATATCAGGTGGTCGGCGTCACGAGGTGACGTTGACGAAGGCGTTCTGGATGGGCTCATGCCCCGTCAACCAGGCCCAGTACAGGACAATGACCGGGGTCAACCCGAGTTACTTCAGCCAAGAGGAGGAGGGCCAATTCGATGTCGAGGGGATCGACACGGACGCATTCCCCGTGGAGAGCGTAACCTGGGAGGACGCCGCCGGCTTCTGCCGGGTGCTCTCGGCGCGCCACGAGGAAGCGGCACCCGGTCGCACGTATCGCTTGCCGACGGAGGCCGAATGGGAATATTGCTGCTGTGCCGGAGTGTCCACGGAGTTCCACTTCGGTGCCGTTCTCGACACGAGCCAGGCGAACGTCATGGGAGCTGTGGGGCGGCCTTGCCCCGTGGGGAGCTATCGGCCGAACGCCTGGGGCCTGTTCGACATGCACGGGAATGTCAACGAATGGTGTGCCGACTGGTGGGGCGAATACCCCACCGAGCCGCAAACCGACCCGAAAGGGCCGGGGAGCGGCCCCGGCCACATTCAGAGGGGCGGGGGTTACGGCAGCGATGCCATCCGTTGTCGCTCCGCGGATCGCCTCTGGGCTTCAGGATGGGGCAGCGATCTCGGCTTCCGCGTCGTCCTCACGCGCGGCTGATCACCCCCCGTGCAGCGCCAGGAACGCCTTGCGGTACGCCCGCTCGTCCGCCGGGAACAGCGTCTCCGCCCTCTCCGCCGCCCCGTGCTGGAACCGCCGCTTCGGGTATACCGGCATCTCCATCCCCGTCACCGCCTTCACGCCCGCCGCCACGATGTCGCCCTTCAGCGCGTACAGCCTCTCGTGGTCGTACCCCGTCAGCGCGATGTACGGCACGCCCTCGGCCACGGCGATCACCGCCGGCTGCGTGTACGGGCTGAACACCTCGAAGCCGCCTGCGCACGCCGTCGCGTAGGTGCGGGCGTACCCCCGGCTCAGCCCGCCCGAGTACGTCTGCGAGTGCTTCAGCGAGAAGACGCCCCACCCCTCCTGATACAGCATGCGGTTGTGCAGCACGCTGCGGATGGTCAGCTCCGGGTTGTCCTCGATGGGGTAGTCCTTCAGGTTCTCGTCGCCGCCGTCGCCGTCCAGCAGCCACCGCCACCCGGGGTAGCGCTGCCGCACGCCACGCCCCAGGGCCAGGGCCATCGCCGCCGCCTGGATGTCCAGCGGCTTGTAGTCCTCCACCACGCCCACCGCCGCCCGCCAGTCGATGGCCGACGCCGGCGCCTCCACCGGCTCCAGGAACATCCCCAGCCCGAGCGCGTCGAGGAAACGCCGCGCCTGCGCCACGTCCTCGCCGCCGCCGTCAACGGCGAGGGTGAACGCCTTCAGACGTGATGGAGACTGGCCCATCTTCAGGAGGGTGTGGTACGCGACGAGGAACACGCTGCCGGAGTCGATGCCGCCGGAGAACGCCACGCCTAGCGGCCCCGACGTGGCCCGCCTCGTGATCCACGCCTCGACCTCGCGTTGCAGCGCCCCGATGTACGCGGCCCCGATGGCGGCCACGTCCGCCGGCTGCGTGTCGTGCGCCGGCGTGAAGAACCGCTCGTGCCGCGGCGCCGGGTCGGGGCAGCCGATGAGGGCCACCTCCGTCAGGTGGAACGCCGGCACCATGCGCGTGTAGCTCGGGTCGAACTGGTCGGCCAGCCCCTCCGCCTCCAGCCACGCCTTGATGGCGTCGATCCGGTCCGACGCGATCAGGCACGGCCCCTCGGCCCGCTTGGCGATGAAGAACCGCAGCGGCCGCGACAGCGACCGTGCCATGCGGACGTTCTTCCCCGCCGTGGCGACGAGGGCGAACTGCCCCTCGATACGCCGCACGGCGTCGGCGTCCCCCGACGCGACGACGGCCCGTGCCTCCTCCGCCGTCATGTTGTAGACGGCGTTGCGCTCGGGGTCGGTAAGATCAATCACGCGGCCGATGTACTCATGCATGGGATGACTCCGGGATCGAGGACGCGAGCGGGCGCCGGGCTTAGTAATGCCAGAGGGTGTAGGTGTACCCCGGGTTGCTCCAGCCGATCCCCCGCGGCCAGTCGCCGTGGAACGCGGTCCCGGGCGGCATCCCGACCCCGATCCACCACCTCAGCGCGCCGCGGACCGGCTCGGGCCCGGAGACGGCGGCCGGCGCCAGCGGGCCATACGCCGTCGAGACGGCGTCGGCGATCGCCGGGTGGCGCATCTCCAACCGGAGCCACGACAGCGCCCAGCAAGCCGGCCCGAGTGAAACCGGGTAGGCGAGGGCCGCGAGCAAGGCCGCGCCCAGAAGGCGGGATCCGAAGTGTGGCCGATCGGACTGGTCCGACATGGGACGCCCCCGAAAGGAGACCCGCGAGTACGCCGTCCATTCTGGCCACCGGCCGGGCAAGTTCAAGCCCTTCGGCCACGCCTCGGATCCGCGGGCCGTGGGCCCGCGTCACCCCTTCTTCCCCTCCAGATGCTCATCGAACCAGTCGGCGAGGAGCGCCAGGTCGAGGAGCAGCGTCGCCCACCCGTGCGCCGCGCCCTTGCGTACCTCCAGCTTGTGGGGCACGCCGCACCCCTTCAGCTTCGCCATCAGCACCTCCGCCTGCTGGATCGGTACCAGCGTGTCCTTGTCGCCGTGGATCACCAGCGTCGGCGCCGTCTTCTTGCCGACGTGGTACACCGGCGACATCTTCCGCCCGATCTCGCGCAGCTTCGCCTTGTCCGTGATCTTCTCGTACAGCGCCTTCTTCGGGTTGAACTCGTGGTAGTCGATCGCCGCCGTGAACGGCGGCTGGATGTCGCGGTCGATGAACTCGATCCCCGGCTTGCCCCAGTTCAGGAAGTCCGTCGGCGGGAAGAAGCAGGCGACGCACTGGATCGCGCTCGACCCGCGGTCGATGGGGTCGGACGCCTTTGGGTCGCCCGGGGACCCCGTCGTGCCCATCATCAGCGACAGGTGCCCGCCGGCGGAGGCGCCGTAGATGCCGATCTTCTCGGGGTCGATGGCATACTTCTTCGCCGAGTGGCGGATGAACCGCACCGCGCGGTGCATGTCCTCGACGATCTCGGGGAGCGTGAACTTCGGCTGGCTGCCGTGGACGACGGCGAAGACCGTGTAGCCGCGCGAGGTGAACGGGGCGGTGAACAGGGGGTTGATGTGCTCGACGCGCGAGAACCACCCGCCGGAGACGACGAAGACCAGCGCCTTGCCGTTGGCCTTCTTCGGCGTGAAGACGTCCATCGTCAGGGCGGTGCCGAACTTGCGTCCGTAGATCACGTCGCGTGTGCGTTCGAAGTCGGCCCCGGACGCGAGGGAGGGCCACAAGACGGCGATCAAGAGCAGACGATACATGGCGGGTGCTTCTCCGGGGTCATTTGGCCTTGGACAGGTCCCACAGGCGTAGCGTGCCGTCGCGATGCGTCGTCACGGCGCCCTTGCCGCCGAGGGCGAAGGCCGCGCCGGTGACGGAGCGGGCCTCGTCCCTTTTGGCCACGAGCTGGAAGGCGCCGGCGGACAGGTCGAACAGGAGCAGCTCGCCCTTCTCGAAGCAGGCCATCACCCGCTTCCCTTCGGGCGAGACGCACAGGGCGCGGACGCCCGACCCCTTGACGGGGTGGGTGAACGTCTCGCCCATGCCGTCCGGCTTGTCCAGGGAGAACACCTCACCGTCGGGCAGGCCGACGAGGATGCCCCCCCCGGATCCGCTCCAGACGGCGCACGACGCGCCGTTGGCGGCCTTCACCTCCAGGAAGCGTTTGGCCCCCTCGACGATGAACACCTGCCCCTTCGCCGTGCGGACCAGGACCGCGTCTGACGTGGGGTGGTAGCTGACGGCGTCGCCGTGCCCCCCTCCGGCGAGGTCCACCGCCTGCTTCCCGATCTCCAGGATCGCCCCGTTGAGATCGAGGCGTTGCCCCGGCCGCGGCCCCAGGAGCTTCTGCGTCTTGGACGGCGGTACCGCCTTACCGTCGGCCACGCCCAGGCCGAGCGTCACCCCATCGGCCCGGGCAACGAGCATCGTCCTGTCGAAGGCCATCTCGCGGACCGCGTAGGTGTACGGCCCCGAGACCCACCGCCGCTCACGCTTCTCCAGATCCCACAGGGCGACCTTCTTGTCGGCGCCGTACGTCGCGGCGAGCTTCCCGTCGGGTGACACGGCGGGGAGGCCCGCTGGGCCCTCATGCGCCCGGAAGACGTGGCTCTCGCCGCGGCTCGTGTCGGGAGGCTTCCCCTTGTCCTTGGGGGGTGTCTTCTCCTTGCGGGGCGGCTTGTCCTTGGGCGGGGTCTTATCCTTCGGCGTCGTCTTATCCTTCTGTGCCGGCTTGTCCTTGTCCTTCGCCGTCTTGTCCTTCGGGGTCGTCTTGTCCTTCGGAGGCGAGTCGTCCTTCTTCTCCGGCGGCTTGTCGCCGTCCTTCTTGCCGCCCTTGGGGTCGGGCTCCGGCCTCGGCGCGAGCATGACCGCCGCCGCGACGACACCCACGAGCAGGAGCGCGGCGATCAGCACGTAGCGCAGCCAACTCCAGGCGCCGCCGCGCGGTTTCGCCTTCGGCTCGCCCTTCTCGACGCCCTCCCACGGGTCGGGGATGTCTGGCAGCGACGGGGGGGGCGGCGGCGCCGGCCGGAAGCCGGCCAGGAACGGGTCCAGCCGATGCACCACCTCCAGCGCCGACGCCGGGCGGTCCTCGCGGCGCTTGTTCATCATCCAGCCGCACAGCTGCACCAGCCAGTCCGGCGCGTCGGGCCGGAACGACTTCAGGGGCCGGGCCAGCTCGCTCTGGTGCTTCAACAGGAGGTCGGCGAGCGAGGTGGCGGTGAAGGGCGGCTTGCCGGTGATGAGGTAGAACAGGGTGCAGCCGAGCGAGTACAGGTCGGCCCGCGGGTCGGCGCTGCGGGCGTCGAGGGCCTGCTCCGGGGCGAGGTAGTCGGGGGTGCCGATCATCTGGCCCAGCCGCGTCAGGGCGGTGTTGCCCTCGAACGTCTCCAGCCGCGCCAGGCCCAGGTCGAGGAGCTTGATCTGCCCCGCCGCGTCGATCATCAGGTTGCCCGGCTTCATGTCGCGGTGGACGATGCCGCACTCGTGGGCGTGGTGCAGGGCGAGGGCGGCCTGGCGGATGTAGTGGCACGCCTGCGCGATGCCGAGCGGCCCGTGCTCCTTGACCAGCCGCGACAGGTCCGTCCCCTCCACGAACTCCATCGCCAGGTAGTACGAGTCGCCGGCGGCGCCGGAGTCGATGGCCCGCACGATGTGCGGGTGGCTCAGCCGGGCCGCCAGCTCGATCTCCTTGAAGAAGCGTTTGACGGAGGCGGGGTTGCTCAGCTTCTCGCGCCGCATCACCTTGAGGGCGACGGTCCCGTGCTTGAAGTGCGAGGCGCGGAACACCTCTCCCATCGCCCCCTCGCCGACCTTGTCCTGGAGGATGTAATCGCCCAGACGCAGGTACTCGGGCTTGCCGGCGGCCACCTGCCGCACCTGCCACGGCGTCATCCAGCCCTTCTGCACCAGCACCCTGGCGAGGGCGCGGATGTCGTTGTCGTCGGCCAGCGGCGCGATGGCGGCCAGCTGCTTCTCCGACAGCAGCCGGCTGCGCCGCAGGTTTTCGAGGAAGCCCGGCTCCGGCATCGTCCGCCCTCATCCGCCCCGCCCCGCACTATCCTACCCCGGCCGGGTCGCATTGTCAGTACACTGCCTCGTAGGGATGAGGGATGAGGGATGAGGGATGAGGGAACAGCCGACGGGCGTGGCACGCCATTTCCTTGATTTCATCCCTCATCCCTCATCCCTTCTCGATGGAGGCCCGTCATGCACCCTTCACGCCTCGCCGCCCTCGCCACCCTCCTGCTCGCCTGCGCCGCCCGCGGCGACGGCGAGACCTTCTCCGCCGAGTACGCGCCCTCCGAGAAGAAGGGCGAGCTGGCCATCGGCGTCAAGTTCACGCTCTGGGTGCCGCCCGGCGTCAAGAAGGTCCGCGCCGTCATCGTCCACCAGCACGGCTGCGGCACGGGCGCGTGCAAGGGCGGGGAGACGGCGGCGTATGACCTGCACTGGCAGGAATTGGCCCGCAAGTGGGGCTGCGCCCTGCTGGGGCCGTCGTATCGGCAGGACGACAAGCAGAATTGCCGGCTGTGGTGCGACCCGCGCAACGGCTCGGGTAAGGTCTTCCTCAAGGCCCTGGCCGACCTCGCGGAGAAGTCGAAGCACCCGGAGATCGCGACGGCGCCCTGGTGCCTGTGGGGCCACTCCGGCGGCGCGTTCTGGGCCAGCCTCATGCACATGGCGCACCCCGACCGCGTGGTCGCCATCTGGCTGCGCTCCGGCACCGCCTACGGGGCGTGGGAGCGCGGCGAGATCGAGAAGCCGACCATCCCCCCGGCGGCGTACCGCGTGCCGGTCATCCTCAACCCCGGCCTCAAGGAGAAGGGCGACAAGCGGTTCGGCGGGCTGTGGACTGCCAGCCTGGCGATGCACAAGGCGTACCGCGCCCACGGGGCACTCATCGGCCTGGCCCCGGACCCGCGCACGGCGCACGAGTGCGGCGACTCCCGTTACCTCGCCGTCCCCTTCTTCGACGACTGCCTGAAGCACCGCCTGCCGGAGAAGGCGGGCGGCCGCCTCCGCGCCATGCCCGCCGACGAGGCCCGCCTCGCCGAGCAGCTCGGCAAGGAGTTCGCCGCCGTCAAGGACTTCAAGGGCACCGCTGAGGAATCGACGTGGCTGCCGACCGAGCGTGTCGCCGTCGCGTGGAAGGAGTACGTCGAAAAGGGCTACGTCACCGACACGACGGCGCCGGACGCGCCTACGAATGTCCGTGTCGTCGAGAAGGGCGGCAAGGCGACGGTGACGTGGGACGCGCGGGCGGATCTGGACAGTGGCATCCGCCAGTTCATCATCCTGCGGGACGGCGAGGAGGCGGGCCGCGTGCCGCCGAAGCCCGTTGGCCGCTTCGGGCGGCCACTGTTCCAGACGATGTCGTACCACGACACGCCGGAGCAGCCTCTGCCGGCGATGCGCTTCCTCGACGCCAAACCGGGCAAGAAGTACGCAGTCATCACGGTCAACGGCGAGGGGCTGAAGTCGAAGCCCTCCGCACCAGGCGAGCGGGCCCCGTGAGGCGCCCGAGTGTGAGACACACATGGCCGCATCGGACATCGTCGTCGCCCTCACGGGCGCCAGCGGGGCGCCCTACGGCGTGCGTCTGCTGCGTGTGTTGCTGCACGCGGGCCGCACGGTGCATCTGGTGATCAGCCCGGCGTTCGCCGAGGTGTTCTTCCGCGAGCTGGACGTGCGCCTCGACCTGAACGCCTTCGACCCGGCCGCCCTCCTGGGCGACACGCCGACCGGCAACCTCCGCTACCACCATCACCGCGACTTCAGCGCGGGGATCGCGTCGGGGTCGTTCCTGACGGCGGGGATGGCCGTCTGCCCGTGCAGCATGGGCACCGTGGCGGCCATCGCCCACGGCGTCTCGGAGAACCTGATCCACCGGGCCGCCGACGTGCATCTGAAGGAGCGGCGCAGGCTGGTCCTGGTGCCGCGCGAGACGCCGCTGGGGCTGATCCAGCTGCGCAACCTGACGGCGTGCGCCGAGGCGGGGGCGGTGGTGCTGCCGGCGATGCCGGCGTTCTACACGCGTCCGGCGTCGGTCGAGGACATGGTCGATTTCATCGTGGGGCGCGTGTGCGACCAGCTCGGCGTCGAGCATCGGCTGTTGAAGCGGTGGGGGACGCCTGCCGAAGGGATGAGGGATGAGGGATGAGGGATGAAAGGCCGGCGCCATTCTGACTTTCATCCCTCATCCCTCATCCCTCATCCCTCCTATACTGACGGTGCCCGCATCCCCGAGGCCCCGCGATGCGCCCCCTCCTCTGCCTGCTGCTGTTGCTCCCACTCGGGGCGCTGACGCAACCCCGCTCGCCGACAGCCAGAGCCGCTGACGCTCCACGAGCCGCCGGACGCGAGAACGGCACCTTCCGGTTCACGCCGCTCGACGACCAGAAGGACATCCCCGCACGCTACAGGCTGTCGCCGCGCGAGAGCAAGTACACGCTCCAGCACCGGCGCGACATGCCGGCCCTGGGCGTGAGCGTGTATGACCTGCAATACCCGTCGCCGTTCGAGAGCAAGCACCCTGAGAACAACACGGTCTACGCCGAGTATTACCGGCCCGAGGGGAAGGGGCCGTTCCCGGCGGTGGTCGTGCTGGACATCACGGGCGGCAACCAGATGCTGTCGCGGCACATCAGCAATCACCTGGCCCACAACGGCGTCGCCGGGCTGTTCGTGCAGATGGCCTACTACGGCAAGCGTCGCCCGCCGGGGTCGAAGCTGCGCCTCATGATGAACGACATCCCGCACACGACGCGGGCCGTGACGCAGACGGTCCTCGACGTGCGCATGGCCGCCGCGTGGCTGGCGTCGCGCCCGGAGATCGACCCGAAGCGTCTGGGGGTGAGCGGGACGAGCCTGGGGAGCTTCGTGTCGGCGCTGTCGGCGGAGATGGAGCCGCGCCTGGGGCGGTGCTGCGTGCTGCTGGGGGGCGGCAACTTCGTGGACGGCTTCGCCGGGCACGCGCTGGCCAACCCCATCGTGACGGGGCTGGAGCTGCTCGGCTTCAAGCGCGACGGGATCAAGAAGATGATCGCGCCCATCGACCCGATCACCTGCGCCGAGAACCTGAAGAAGCGGAAGCTGCTCATCATGGCGGCGACGAAGGACGAGATCGTGCCGCCGTCGATGGCGCGGATGCTGTACGAGGCGAGCGGCAAGCAGGAGATCGTCTGGTACGAGGCGGGGCACTACACGTCGGTGGTGCACGTCGCCGACGCGATGGAGCGGCTGGTGAAGCACTTCAAGGCGCCGTGACACCACCCCGAGGGCATCCCCATGGCCGCCCCTCCCGAGGACGTCACCCCGCCACCGCCCACGCTCGCCTTCGCGCCCGCGGCCGCCGACCCTCCCCCGGAGCCCTTCGGGGGGTACGAGATCCTCGGCGAGGTGGCCCGCGGCGGTATGGGCGTCGTCTACCTGGCACGCCAGGCGGCGTTGGGCCGCACGGTCGCCCTCAAACGCATCCTGGCCGGCAAACTCGCCGGGGCCGAGGACGTGCGCCGCTTCCGGCTGGAGGCGGAGGCGGCGGCGGGCCTGGACCACCCGAACATCGTCCCGATCCACGAGGTCGGCGAGCACGACGGGCAGCCGTACTTCACCATGAAGTACGCCGAGGGGGGCAGTCTTGCGGCGATCATCGCCGGGCTGCCGGATGACCCGCGCCGGGCGGCGCGGCTGGTCGCCCTCATCTCACGCGCGGTGTACCACGCGCACGAGCGTGGCGTCTTGCACCGCGACCTCAAGCCCGCCAACGTCCTGATCGACGCGGACGGCGCCCCGATGGTGACCGACTTCGGGTTGGCCCGCCGCGCCGAGGGCGACGGCGGCCTGACGCGGACGGGGGCGGTCGTCGGCACGCCGTCGTACATGGCGCCCGAGCAGGCGCGGGCGGAGAAGGCGCTCACGGTGGCTGCGGACGTGTACTCCCTCGGGGCGATCCTTTACCACTGCCTCACGGGCAGGCCGCCGTTCGAAGGGGCGACGGCGTTCGAGACGATGATGCAGCTGCTGGACCGAGACCCGGCCCCGCCCCGACAGGTGAATGGGCGGATCGACCGCGACCTGGAGGCGGTCTGCTTGAAGTGCCTGGAGAAGGACCCCCGGCGGCGCTACGCAACCGCCGCGGCGCTGGCGGACGATCTGGAGCGCTGGCAGCGCGGTGAGCCGACCGAGGCCCGGCCGGTGGGCTCTGCCGGCCGGCTGGCGAGGTGGGCCTGGCGGAGGCCGGCGTGGGCGGCGCTCGTGGCGGTGTCCGCCGCCGCGCTGTTGACTCTGGCCGTCGGCGGTGCGTGGTTCACATGGCAGCTGCACACCGCCCGCGAGGCCGCCGAGGGCTGGGCCAGGGACGAGGCGGCGGCGCGGCGGCAGGCGGTGTCGGAGCGCGAGGCGGCGGTGCGCGAGAAGGCGCGGGCGGATGAGGAGCTGGCGCGGGCCGAGGTCGGCGTGTACGCCTCGCGTCTGGCCCTGGCGCGGCGGGCCCTGGACGCCTGGGACATCCCGGCGGCGGACGAGTGGCTGGCGGCGTGCAAGCCGGAGCTGCGCGGCTGGGAGCACCGGCTGCTGGTGAATGAGTCGCGACGGCGTCGGGCGCCGCTGTTGGCCGGCGACAAGCCGCCCCCGGTGCGTGCCCTGGCGGTCAGGCCGGACGGCGGCCAGGCGGCCTGTATCGTCGAGGCCGAGGTGTGGGTGCTGTCCCTCCCGGATCGGGCCCGTCTCCGCGTCCTCCGCCCCGACAAGCCGCCTCATGCCGTCGCCTACTCGCCCGATGGGATGCGTCTCGCCGTGGGTACGCGGGGCGCCGTCGAAGTCCGGGACGCCGAGTCGTGGACGTTGGAGCGCTCGATCCCGGTGCACGCGGGCAGCGAGCCGAGGCCCCGCTTCAGCGGCGACGGGAAGATGCTCGCGGGCGAGGACGGGGGCGTGGTGCGTGTCTGGGAGGTCGGGACGGGCAAGCCCGCCGGGCGGATCCCGGACTGGCACGGAGGCCATTTCGCCCTGAGCCCGGACGGCAAGGCGGCCGCGATCATCGTGCCGGAGGGGCTGGGGCCGAAGAGGGCCGCGGGGCTGGAGGTCCTCGATCTCGCGTCGGGCAAGGTGAGGGCGACGGCGCCATCGACCAAGGAGACTGGGGCTTTTACGTGCGTGGCCTGGTCGCCGCTCGGCGTGATCGCCGTCGGCTGCGAGAGCGGCGTGACCCGCCTGCACGGGGCCGACGGCAAGCTGATCAGGCCGCTGACGGCTCACGAGGGCACCGTCGAACAGATCGTCTTCGCCGCCGACGGGGCGACGGCGGTATCGATCAGCCACGGGGTGCGTGGCTTTGGCTTCGACAGGGCGGGGCCGCCGATCGCTCCGGGGACGGTGCGGCTGTGGGACGGCCTATCCGGCCAGGCCCTGGCGGCGTTCCCACTCCCTCTGGGGGAGTGGGTCGGGGCCGCCGGCCTGTCCAACACGGGCCTTCTGGCCGCCTCTCTGTCCGGCAAGCGGGACGAGGCCCACGTCTGGGACTTCCGGGCGACGTCCGAGGTGCGCCGGCTGACCTCGGTCCGGAACGGGTGGGGCTACCTGGGTGTGGAGGTGACGCGCGAGGGGCACGTCCTACTCGCCAGGACGAGGGATATCGAGAAGGTGGGCGTCACCCTCGCGATGGAGGACTTCCATTCGGGCAGGCGTCCGGGCCTCCTCAAGCAAGGGGTCATTGTCAAATCGATGTGCTTCGCCCCGTCCCCGGACGGGCGGATGCTCGCGGCCGAGGCAGGCGACGGCCGGCTCCATATCCTCGATGCCGCTTCGGGGAAGGTAATCAAGGCCGTGCCGGGGGACGGGTTTGATCCACTCGGCCTGCTGTGGGCGCCCGACGGCAAGCGGCTCCTCGGGTACAGGCACGGGGCCGTCCTCTTGCATGACCTCACGGCGGGGACGACGACGCGCGTGTTCGACAAGGCCGAGCTGGCGGGCCCGGAGGTCCACTCCCGCGGCCTGACACTCACTGCCGATGCAAGGCACGTCCTGGTTCGGGGCACGGACGGCACGGCCCATGTCGGCGACCTGGGGGGCCGGGGGTGGCGGCGCTTCCCGAAGTGGAAGGACAGGCTCGCTTTCGAGGCGCTCGCCCCAGACGGGCGTCTGGCGGCCTATGCCGGCGAGGCCGGGGAGCTGCTCATCGTGGACACCGCCACGGGGCGCGAGGTGCGGCAACTGCTCGGACCCGGGCACACGGCGGCGACACCGGCCTTCACCCCCGACGGTCGGCGGCTGATGGCCGTCGTCGAGGGGGCCCTTCGGGTCTGGGACACCCGGACGTGGGAGGAGGTGTACACGGTGACCAGGCCCGGCGGCAGACCCCTGTTCGCCGTGAACGGGCTGCACGCCGGCCGTATCATCCTCGCCGAAGCGAGGGACGACGGCTTCGAGTTCACTCTCTACGACGGGGGTGAGGCGGACAGGCAGGCGCCGATCAATCGGCCGTAACGCGGGCGATGGCGCCGGCGGCGGCGTCGCGCACGAAGGCGTTGTCGTCCGACGACGCGGCGGCTCGCAGGGCGTCGAGGGCCGGGCGGGCCGCCGGCCCGATGCGGCCCAGGGCGTGGGCGGCGTTCTCGCGGGCCACGCGGCCGCCGCCACGCAGGGCGTCGGCCAGGGGCGGGACGGCCCAAGGGCCGATCAGGGCCAGGGCCTCGATCACATCCGCGGCGTGGGCGCCGTGGCCCAGCGCCGTGATGAGGCGGCCCACCTCTTGCTCGGCGGCGGGCAGCAGCCGCCAGCCGGGCAACGCCGCCTCCAGCGCGGCGAGGGCGGCCTTGCGCTCGTCGGCGTCGGCCGCCGACAGAGACGGCAGCAGGCCGAAGAGGGCGTCGCCGGCGTCGGGGCCGATGCGTCCGAGGGCGACGGCGGCGGCGCGGCGGCAGCGGACGTCGTCGGCGGTGAGCAGCGAGGCGAGGGCCTTGGCGGCGGGGGCGGCGGCGGGGCCGATGCGGCCCAGCGCCTCGGCGGCGTTGGCGTGCATGATCTCGATGTCGCGCTCGCCGGCGGTCTGGAAGTACCACAGGACGTTGTTGAGCGCCTGCATCGGCTTGTAGGTGATGGAGTAGAACGGGTCGCCCCTGTCGCGGCCCGCCCACTCGGCCAGCTCGATGTCGCGGCGGAGGTCCTCGGCGATGAGGCGGCGGTCGCGCCACTTGATGACGTTGGCGAGGGGTTGGATGGCGGGGGCGCCGATGGCGGCGAGGGCCTCGACGGCGGCGGCGCGGACCTCGGGGGCGCGGTCGGGGAGGAGCTGGATGAGGCCGGGGATGGCCAGGACGTTGGCGGTGCCGATGCGGGCGAGGGCGCGGGCGGCGGCGAGGCGCGTGTCGGGGTGCCAGTCGGCCAGTGCGGCGACGAGGGCGGGGCCGGCGGGGCGGGCCTCCGGGCCGATCAGCTCCAACGCCTGCGACGCCGCGAGGCGGACGTGCGTCTTGTCGCTGCCCAGCGCCTCGGCCAGGGCGGGGACGGCGCCGGCGGCGTCGGGGCCGATGCGGCCCAGGACGCGGGCGACCTTGACGGCGCGTGTGCCGTCGGGGTCGAGGCCGTCGAGGGCTTCGACCAGGGCTGGGACGGCCGGGGCGCCGATGCGGGTGAGGAGGCGCGCGGCCTCCTCGCCGCCGGACTCGTCGGGGCGTTCGAGCGCCCGCGCCAGCGCCGGGGCGGCCTCGACGGCGAGCGGTTGGCGTGGCCAGTCGGGGGCGACGGCCTCGACGGCGGCGAGGGCGGCCTTGCGGACGGCGGGGTCGAGGTCGGCGGCGGCCGTCAGCAGGGCGGGGAGGGCGTCGAGGGCGCCGGGGCCGAGCCGGCGGAGGCGTTCGGCGGCGTCGAGGCGGACGGCGCCGTCGCGGTGCCGCAGCCGCGCGGCGAGGGCCGCGGGCCCGTGGACGGCGGCGGACTGCCTATGCGGCACCGCGGCGGGCGGGGCGTCGGCGGGCTTGCCGCGGAAGAACGAGAACAGCCAGTCGAGCATCGGCCGGCCTCCGGCGTGGCTGGTAACTGCCTCCGTTGATGTGATACGCTGACGCGGGCGGAGAGGCACGCCCCGAGCCGAGGCCCGGAACCCCATGCCAGACACGACACCGCTCGACACCCTCCCCGGCATGACGCCGGGCCGGCTCGACCTGCTCGGGCGGCTGGGGATCACCACCGTCGGCGGGCTGCTGTATCACTTCCCGCGCGCCTACGAGGACCTGCGCGAGGTGCGCGGCATCACCGCCCTGTCCGCCGACGAATTGCAGACCGTCGAGGGCGAGGTGGTCGATATCCGGCAGCGCTCGTCGCACGGCCGAATGATCCTCAGCGTGTTCCTGTCCGACGGCGGGGCCATGCGTCTGGAGGGGACGTGGTTCGGGCAGCCGGGGATGGCGCGGCGCTTCCGCTTCGGGCAGCGCGTGTCGTTCAGCGGCAAGCCGAAATGGTTCCGCGACCACTGGCAGATGTCCAACCCGCGCGTGCAGGACGTGACCGGCGCCGGCGACGAGTCGCCGGGCATCGTCCCCGTCTACCCGCTGACGGAGGATCTGCGTCCGCACACCCTCCGCGCCCTCATCGGACGCGCCCTCGACCTGTACGAGGGGCGCGTGCCCGACCTCATCCCCGAGACGCTGCGGGCGAAGTACGGCTTCCCCGACGTGGGGCCGGCGCTACGCATGATCCACACGCCACGGACCCTGGAGGAGGCGCGTCTGGCGCGGCAGCGGTTCGCCTACGAGGAGCTGCTGCTGCTGCAGATGGCGCTCGCCCTGCGGCGGCGCGAGGTGCGGGCGCTGTCCATCGCGCCGGGGCTTCGCCTCACGCCGCTCATCGACGAGCGCATCCGCCGGCTGTTCCCGTTCCCGCTCACCGGCGATCAGGACCGGGCCATCGCGGCCATCTGCGAGGACATGGCGTCGGGGGTGCCGATGCAGCGTCTGGTGCAGGCGGACGTGGGGGCGGGCAAGACGGCGGTGGCGGTCTACGCGATGCTGGTGTGCGTGGCCAACGGGATGCAGGCGGCGCTGATGGCGCCGACGGAGGTTCTGGCCCGGCAGCACGCGGTGACGCTGGACCGCATGCTGGCCGGCAGCAGGGTCCGGCGCACCCTGCTGACGGGGGCCATGTCGGCGGGCGAGAAGAGGCGGGCGCTAGGGGAGCTGCGCGAGGGGTCGCTCGACATCGCGGTGGGGACGCAGGCGCTGGTGCAGGAGGGGGTGGAGTTCGCGCGGCTGGGGCTGGTGGTGATCGACGAGCAGCACAAGTTCGGGGTGCATCAGAGGGCGCGGGTGCGGCAGCTCGGGCAGGCGCCGCACTACCTGGTGATGACGGCGACGCCGATCCCGCGCACGGTGGCGCTGACGGTGTTCGGCGACCTCGACGTGTCGCTGGTGCGGCAGCTCCCGCCGGGCCGGCAGCCCGTGAACACACGCTGGCTACGCGAGGACGAGCGCCCGGCGCTGTTGATGCGCCTGGCCGAGGCGCTGCGGCAGGGCCAGCAGGGGTACGTCGTGTGCCCGCTGGTGGAGGCGCGGGGGGGCGCGGGGGGGGCCGAAGGCCCGCCCCGCAACGAGGAGAAGTCGGCGCTCAAGTCCGCCGAGGAGACCCACGCCGAGCTGTCGGCGGGGGCGTTGTCGGAGTTCCGGCTGGGGCTTCTGCACGGGCGGATGGACGAGGTGGCCAAGGCCGACGTGATGGAGCGGTTCCGGCGTCGGGAGTTGGATCTGCTGGTGTGTACGACGGTGGTGGAGGTGGGGGTGGACGTGCCGAACGCGACGTGGCTGGTGATCGAGCACGCGGAGCGGTTCGGGCTGTCGCAGCTGCATCAGTTGCGGGGCCGGGTGGCGCGGGGGGGGACGGCGGGGCGGTGCTTCGTCTTCGCGGACCCGGCGACGGAGGAGGGGGCGGAGCGGCTGCGCATCCTGCTGCGGACGGCGGACGGGTTCACGCTGGCGGAGGAGGACGCCCGGCTGCGTGGGACGGGCGACGTGTTCGGGGTGCGTCAGCACGGCACGGGCGAATTGTGGATGCTGGCGCAGTCGCGGATGGACCTGCTGGAGAGGGCGCACGAGGACGCGCGGGCGCTGGCGGCGGAGGACCCGCGTCTGCGCGGGCACCCGGCGCTGCGGTCGGCGCTCTTGCGGCGGTACGCGCGGACGCTGGAATTGGCCGAGGCGGGGTGACGGTGTGGTGTGGAGCGCTCCGCTGCGCGGCTACCTCGGGGAGTGGGAGGTACGCCATCACGCCTTCGCCGGCAGGCCGCAGGCGGCGAGGAGCGTGCCCTGCACGTTGAAGTCGTGCTCGTAGGTGAAGCCGAATTCCTTCTCGCCGCGGATGCACCGAGCCATGTCGGCGGCGTCATCGACGTAGCGGGTGTACTTCGGGAACTTCACCTCCTGCGTGCCCTTCTTGTACTTGCCGCGCGCCTTCGACAGCGAGACGACGGCGGAGGGGTTGTCGAGGGGCTGGATGTGGAAGGTGCCCTCCGTGCCGCAGACGGTGAGCTGGCGGCGGGAGAAGCCCTCGACCTCCAGGGCGGAGGATTTGATGGTGGCGATGGCCTTCGGGTAGGCGAGGACGGCGAGCATGTTGTCGGCGAGCTTGTCTTCGAGCGGGGAGGCGTGGCGCGTGAAGGGGGCGACGGCGGTGGGGCGGCCCAGGATGTGGACGACGAGGTCGAGGACGTGGCAGCCCAGCTCGAAGAGGATGCCGCCCTTGAAGCGGGCGAGGCGCTTGCGTTCGTCGGGGGCGACGACCTTGCTCATGACGGCGTGGACTTCGAACACCTCGCCGAGCCAGCCGACCTTGAGGAATTGCCGCAGGAGGACGACGGCGGGGTTGTAGCGGTACATGTAGCCCATCTGCACCATGAGCTTCTTCCTGGCGGCGGCTTCGAGGATGCGCTTGAACTGGGGGAGCGAGTCGCCGGCGGGCTTGTCGATGTGGACGTGCTTGCCGGCGGAGATGCAGGCCTCGGCGGCGTCGAGGAGCCCCTCGACGCGCGTCTCGACGAGGACGGCCTGGAGGCCGGGGGTGGCGAGGAGCTTGTCCTGGGTCATGAACGGCAGGCCCTTGTAGGGGGCCTGTGACTCGGCGCGTTTGCGGAGGTCGGCGTCGGACTCGGCGATGCCGACGACCTCGTAGTCCCTGGAGGCGCGGTAGGCGGCGAGCTTGGAGGCGTGGGCATGGCCGACGCCGATCTGGGCGACCTTGATGGGCGGCGGGTCGGCGGCGGCGCGGGCGGTGGCGGCGGCGCCGGCGGCGAGGGCGGCCTGGAGGAGCGTGCGGCGGTGCATGACCTGGCCTCCTGTGGTGTACCCACGGCTCGAAGACTCGCCGTGGGCTTTACTGAGGTCGCCGAAGCGGCTCCAACAGCCGAACAGCCGAGCGTTTCGGGGAACGCGCTTGCGTCGAGGAACGGAGGGCGGCTACAGTTCGACGCAAAGTTACGGCGATGGGTACACTCACAGGGTATCGAGTGGAACATGAAACGCGAGCCCGCACATCAGTTGGCCGTCCCACGGCCGAGCCGAGCCTCGTTCCTTCCTGGCCTGTGGGACCCCATGACGCCCCACGATTGGCACACGGCCGATTATGCCTCCGGCATGGTGACGTACCTGGGTTGGGGCGCGGCGTGGAGCCGCTGGTGGCGTGGGCTGCGCCCCTCCCAACTCCTGGGGCCTCGGAAGCGGCGGCTGCTCGCCGCCGCCGTCGCCCGTGCCCACTGGCCGATGCTCAAGGAAGGCGGGAGGGAGCGCCGCTGGGTCGAGATCGCGGAGGCCTATGCGGATGGCCTGGTCTCGTGGTGGGAATTGCCCGCCGTGCCCGAAAACGGGCCACAAGTGCGTGACGGCGTCTCCAACGCCGAACTCGGCGCACAGCGCGCGGCCTGCTTCTCCGTTGACGGCGAACTCTCCGAAGTGTTCAGGTATTCGAACTGGGCTGCCCGGTCCCCGGATGTCGAATGGAGGGCCGACGAGGGCCTCCGGGCCAATCACCGACGGCACTGCTCGCTCATTCGCGATGTGGTCGGCGACCCTTTCGACCCGGCCCCGCAAGGGTGGGCGGCGCGCTTCAGGGGCTCGCATCGCGTCGGCGGCCTCGCGGCGGCCATCTATCGGGATCGCGCGTTCCATGAGATGCCGGCGTTGGGCGATGCGCTTGAGGATGAAGGCTGTTCCGTCCCGCAGGTGCTGCAACATTGCCGAGAGCCGGGCGAGCACGTGCGCGGCTGTTGGGTCCTCGATGACCTCCTCGGCCTCCCCGCGTAGCGCCGTGGGCGGGCGACGCAATTCGGCGGAAGGCGCTTGATGCCTGACTGCGGGGCGGCTACAGTCAAACGAATAGCACCGCGATCATCACGCCCCTCCGTCGGGCTTCGCTCGGCTGACGCCGAGCTCAACCCGACCTACCAAACCGCCGCCGAACTCTCCCCGCCGGGAGGCCGCCAATGCTCTCCATCCTCGACCGGGTCTCGCGCCGTGAGTGGCTCCGCGTCGGCGGCCTCAGCGCCGCCGGGCTCACGCTCGCCGACGTGCTGCGCGCCGGCGAGGCGCACGCTTCGAGCTGGGGGGCGAGACGCCCCCCAGACCCCCCGATGGCCCGCGCGGACGGGACGTTCGGGAAGGCGAAGAATTGCATCTACCTGTGGCTCCAGGGCGGGCCGCCGCAGCACGAGACGTTCGACCCCAAGCCCGACGCGCCCGTCGAAATCCGCGGGCCGTTCAAGCCCGTCGCCACCAACGTGCCGGGGATACGGTTCTGCGAGCTGCTGCCGCGGACGGCCCGGCACGCGGACAAGCTGGCGGTGGTGCGTTCGCTGTCCACACGCGACGACAACCACGACGTGAGCGGCTACTGGCTGTTGACGGGGTATCCGTATGGGCCTGGCAGCGCCCGGCAGATCAAGCCGACCGATTGGCCGTACTTCGGCTCGCTGGTCAAGATGCTCAAGCCGAGCAGGACGCTGCCGGCGCTCAGCACCGTGTGGCTGCCGGACCTCATGCGGCTCAACGACAGCGTCACGCCGGCGGGGCAGACGGCGGGGTTTCTCGGCAAGGCGTGGGAGCCGGAGAGGATCGTCGGCGACCCGGCGGCGCCCGATTACCGGATCGAGGGGGTGGACCTCGCGGCGGACATGCGCGGCGGGAGGTTCGACGGGCGGCGCGGGCTGTTGGCGAAGCTGGAACGCGGCGGGCGCGACGAGCCGCGTGATGCGTGGGCCAAGCTGTCGGGGCATGCGTTCGACCTGATCACGTCGGGCAAGGCGCGGGCGGCGTTCGACCTGGGCAAGGAGCCCGAGAGGCTGCGGGACCGCTACGGGCGGCACACCTGGGGGCAGTCGTGCCTGCTGGCACGCCGGCTGATCGAGGCGGGGGTGCGGCTGGTGCATGTCAACTGGGCGCGCGACCCCGGCGACAACGCGGTCGATAACCCCATGTGGGACACGCACGCGCAGAACGCCGACCGCTTGCAGGACAGCCTGTGCCCGATGTTCGACGTGTCGTTCGATGCGCTGATGGAGGATCTGGCGGCGCGCGGGCTCCTGGATGAGACGCTCGTGGTGGTGATCGGCGAGTTCGGGAGGACGCCGCGGATCAACAAGCTGGGCGGACGCGACCACTGGGGGCACGTCTTCAGTTGCGCGCTGGCGGGGGCGGGGGTCCGCGGCGGGCAGGTGATCGGGGCGAGCGACCGCAACGGGGCGTACCCGGTGAGCGACCCGGTGCGCGGCGGCGACCTGACGGCGACGATCTTCCACCTCCTCGGCATCGACCCGAACGGGATGTTCCCCGACAAGGCGGGCAGGCCGCACCCGCTGACGAAGGGCCAGCCGCTGACGGCGGCGCTGGGGCTGACGCCGGCCACGGATGCGCGGTGCCGGCCCGGCGGGGACGTGGCGCTGGTGCCGCCGTATGACGCGCGGCTGCTGCTGGATACGGCGTTCGATGAGGATCTGCCGCTGGTGGCGCCGACGCCGTCGCGTGCCAAGGGGTGGCGTGCGTCGCCGGGCGGGTTTACCGTGAAGAAGGACGGCGGCCTGGTGATCGGGTGGGCGGAGGGCGAGGGGCCGGCGGTGCTGGGGCAGGAGATCCGCAACGCGCGGGGCGGGCACTACACGTTCACGGTGAACGCGGCCGGGCTCGGGGCGACGGAGGGGCTGACGTTCCGGCTGGTGCTGTTCCGGTTCAAGGACATGAAGAAGGACGTGCGCGACGTGCAGGAGCTGGCGGCGGCGGAGTTCAGGCCGACGGCGGGGAAGGCGGGGGTGTTCAAGGTGGACCGCTACCTCGGCTCGGCCGCGGGCGGGGCGAACTTCGCCATCGGCAACGGGCTGGGCGTGGCGGTAGTGGTGTCGGGGAAGGGGGCGATGCGTGGGGCTGGGGTACGCATCCAGTCGGTGACGCTGGAGTTCAGCCCGAAGGAGCGCGACCCGAACACGGTGGCGTGAAGAAGCCCCCGGGCTCGGGGCGGCTCGCGAGGGGGGCATCTCGTCACCGTCTGCCGTTCGACGTACAAGAGTACCGCGCGATCCAGCTGTGGGACGCCAGGCGCGGAAAGAGGCTGCGGACCTACGAGCTGTATCCGCTCTTCGGGGCCTACGACCCCGTCCTCGCCCCCCACCCCACCAGGCCCGGCTACACACTCCTCGGCCACGACATCCGCGTGACGGACGCCCTCCCGCCCCTGGGCACCCCCGGCGACCTCATGCTCCTCGACCTGTCCGCCTACCTCATCGGCGGCCGCCAGCAGATCGACATCGCCGCCAGCGAACACCCGTCCTTCCTCTCCAACCAGACCCTCTGGCGCTTCACGTCGCGCCTCACCGGCCAGCCCTGGCCCCGCGACAAGCTCACCCTCGCCGACGGCACCACCGTCTCACCCTTCGTGGCGCTCTCGGCGTAACGCCACAGTTCACCTGCGGGGCGGGCCTTCTTGACCTTCCACTCTCCTGAACCCGCACGGCCCGCCCCGTCAGGTGCAACGGTTTGTTCGGCAGCCTACCTGCCGCGCTTTCGGACCTTTATCTTCGCCTTCGGCGGGGGCGCTGGTCGGAACGTCCACTCCTCCGGCTTGACCTCCTGGGACCAGTTGACAGCCGCGGTTCGGACCTCGTTCCGCAGTGCCCTGGCCAGGAACGTCCCGAGGGGCAAGTCCCATCGTTCGAACTGGCTCTCGGCCCCATGCGGCACCACGATCAGCGGCCATTGGTCCGGTGGGCCGTCTACCAGGTACAGGAGCCGGTGGCCGTTCTCGTTCCCCCCGATCTCCAACAGGCCGGGAGAGGCCGGGAACGGCGGCCAGGGCAGCGCACCGGCCGCGTGGTGGACCCGGACGAACGAGGTAGGGTCGCTGGCCCGCTCTCGAAGGTCCAGGGCGAACGGAGTCCAAAGATGCAAGTAGCCATCGACCAGCCCGCCCGCCCCATACCGCAGTGTGAACTCCCGGTAGTCGGTCGGCAGGCGGGTGCCCAGGGCGGCTTCGGCGTCGGCAAGTTGCTCCGGCGTGCCGCTGTAGGTGGGCTGGTCGGGCGGCGGGACGACGGAGATCAACTCGCCAATCGCCATGCGAAGCCTCCGGCGGCCGAACTGGTGATGATGCTGACCGGCGCCGGCACGTGATCACCCCGCCGGCGCGCTATTCCGGCCCCGCCGCGCTACCACGGCAGCGCCGGCACATGATCACGGCCCGGCGCGTCATCCGCAGGCACGGCGTTGACATTCTCCCTACCGCCACACGCACCGTCAAGGATCGTTCTCCATCTCCTTCCCGTTGCCCCCAGCCAGCATTCGGGGCGTTGACGAGCCGGGCATCCGGCCCCGGCCCCACGCCTCCCAGCCTCAACGGCCCACAGGCCGGGGCCGGATGCGGCAGACAACACCTCACATGGCAACGGCAGGCGCACCCCTCGTCAATGTGCCCCCGCGGATTCACGGTAGGACCACAGCCACCTCACGGGACACGCGGCAGTCAGGGATCTCCACCAACTTGACCGCTCGGCGGCCACCCGGAAGCCCCCCGATGACGACCATGTGACGGAACTGGAACCGCTTCAGCTCCCGCCAGTCAACCGTGCTCCGCCCGCTCACGGGCACGGCCAGCGTGAGCGGCCCCCCCGTGAACGGGTCGGCCTTGACGGACCACATGCGGGACTGCGGGGGAAGGTGATGCTCCGCCGCCTCCACCGCATATTCTTGCCGGGAGAAGGCCTCACAGGTCACCCAGAGGAGCGGCCCCTCGTCGCTCGTCACGCGAACCGTCAGGTCGAAGCTCCCATCCCAGATGATGACTTGGACGGGGCGTAACAGCCACAGCAGGCCGCCGCAGGACAGCGCCAGCGCTACAATCACCAGCATCGCGGGCAGCCACCGTCGCATTCTCCCTCACCCACGTCCGACGCCGATTTCGCCCATCCCATGTCGCAGTCTACCACCCAGGTCGCCCGTCCGTCCAGCGCCGCCCCACCGCGCTCCTTCGCCGGGTGGCCCGAAGACTGCTAGGCCAACACCCCGGCCCTGATCCCCTCAAAAGGGGACCTCGTCATCGTGCCGCGGGTCGTCTTGCGCTGCAGGGCCGGGCGCGTCCGCCTCCGCGTCCGCCCTCAAGAACAGGGCCATGCAGTACGTGGAGACATGGAAGGCCAGCCAGCCCGCTGGGGGGCGCGGCCTGTTGGGGCCGAGCGCGGAGTAGTCGTGAGTATGTTGTCCCGGCCTCCCCGCATGTTCCCACGTGTCGAGCGGGTGACCCAGGGATCGAAGCCGCTCGGCGACACGCCTCACAGCGGCGCCCATCGCCTCGCCAACGTCCCGCGCGATCTCGTCGGCAAGCTCCTCGCACAGCCGCTCGGCCTCGGGCGTGTTCGGCCCCAACGCCGCGAAGGCCTCCACCGAGAATCGCCTGTCGATCATCGCGCATCCCCCTGACCCGCCCCACCGCATCCGCCCCCGCCGCCCATAACACACCACCGCCCTCCCCCTATCAAGCGCCGTCCAGCAATGACCGCCCCGCCAACTTTCCACAACTCACCCTCACCGTCCCTCAAACTGCTCTCCGCGTTCCGCGCTCCCCCGGTTACGATCCTCTCGTTGCCTGTACGGAGGATCACGTATCATGGGGCTGGCCCGCCTCACCCTCGAGCTGCACGTCTCCGAGGCCCTCGCCCAGGACCGCGCCGACCACGCCCTCGAACGCCTCGACGACCCCGCCACCCGCGAACGACTCCAGCGCGCCATCGAACGCGCCCTCGGCCGCGACCCCGCCCTCGCCCCGTCGCCCTGCGTCCACCGCTTTCAGCCCCGTTCCACGGGGCTTCGGTTCGTAGCCCCGTCGTTTACGGCGGGGCGTCGGGGCACGACGCACCATCACCCACAGACGACGCGCACACCTCCCCACCGCGCAGGCGATGCTCTGGCGACTCCCCCTCTCCGCTTCGGAGAGGGGGGGGCTGGGGGGGGTGAGGTAGAATTCCCATTTTCCCGTGAGACAAACCGACCCGCTTCTCGCATTGCGGGGTGAAACCGGACACACCCCTCGGCCCCGGAGGCGACTCATGACGGTCCTCACGGTCTACAACCACGGCACCACGGTCGATTCCACCTGCGCCCCCCACACCATCACCAAGCTCTCCCAGAACACCTCCTCCGACCACCTCGTCACCCAGGGCGTCGGCAGCGAGGGCAAGGAGGGCAAGGGCCTCAAGCACGCCCTCGCCAGGGCCGCCGGCAGCATGTTCGGCACCGGCACCGACGACAACGTCGCCGAGGCCGTCAACTGGATCATGTACAAGTGGACCCACGGGGCCAGGGCCAGCGTCATCAACCTCGTCGGCTTCAGCCGCGGCGCCGTCGCCTGCTTCAAGCAGGCCAACTGGCTCTGGCGCAAGGCCGCCGCCCACGGCCATAAGGGCCTCGAATTCGTCCCCGTCCGCATCTTCGCCATCGACCCCGTCCCCGGCTGCGGCGGGCAGCCCAACGCCCACATGTACAAGCACATCGAGCTGTCCCCCAACATGGCCGAGGTCCGCATCGTCGTCGCCGAGCACGAGCGCCGCGCCACCTTCCGCCCCGCCATCGACGAGGCCATCCTCAGCCAGCCCAGCGCCACCCACTCCTACATCACCATCCCCGGCAACCACGCCGGCATCGTCATGGACACCGCCGTCCAGAACGACTCCGCCAAGATCGTGCGGGCCGCGGCGAAGAAGTTCCTCCAGAAGAGCAAGTCCGTCAAGCCCGGCCAGCAGCTCACCACCTTCCAGGACGCCTCCTACCTCATGGACGGCGACGAGATCCTCGGCCGCTACGCCAAGATCATGCTCACCTTCGACGACTACTACCACATGGGCAACCGCCTCGCCGCCACCCCCGGCCCCACCAAGCACCAGCCCGGCCCGGTGGAGAACGTCCTCAGCTCCCCGACCTTCGACGAGGGCCGCCAGATCCAGACCCAGAAGGCCAACGCCAACGTCCTCACCCGCACCCTCGGCGGCGAGCACGAGCAGTGGAAGACCGGCAAGACCATCGGCCTCAAGAGGTTCGGCCACCCCACCCGCTTCTTCGCCAACGAGGACCACAAGAAGCACTTCCGCAAGAAGTACCCGGGCGACAGCGCGGTCCTTGAGCAGTTGGAGGTGCTGGGGCAGAGCCCCCAGCAGAACGCCCAGATGATCGACCTCCTCGCCCGCCGCCTCAACCTCGTCGGCGGCTTCGACAAGTGGGGCATGAAGATCAACGAGCACATCCAGGCGTTCAAGAGGATCGTGACCGGGGGGTGACCCGCCGGGGTGGCCTGCGGGCCCGGCGGCGGCTAGGATCGGAGGTATCGTGCCCCCGAGCCGCACCGGGCCCCGCCGATGACCGAGATCACGCAGATCCTGTCGGCCGCCAGGGGCGGCGACCCCCACGCCGCCGCGCAGCTCCTCCCCCTCGTCTACGACGAGCTGCGCCGCCTCGCCGCCCAGAAGCTGAATCACGAGAAGGCCGGCCAGACCCTCCAGCCCACCGCCCTGGTCCACGAGGCCTACCTCCGCCTCGTCGGCGACCAGCAGTTCGACGGCCGCGGGCACTTCTTCGCCGCCGCCGCCGAGGCCATGCGCCGCATCCTCGTGGACAACGCCCGCCGCAAGCAGTCCGCCAAGCACGGCGGAGGCCGCCGCCGCGTCGACCTCGCCGACGGCGACGTGGCGGCCGCGACCGCCCCCGACGAGATCCTCGCCCTCGACGAGGCCCTCGCCCGCCTGGAGGCCGCCGACCCCGAGGCCGCCCGCGTCGTCCAGCTCCACTACTTCGCCGGCCTCCCCATTGAGGAGGTGGCCGAGGCCCTGGGGGTGTCCCGCGCGACGGCCTACCGCCAGTGGAGCTACGCGCGGGCCTGGCTCCGCTGCGCCATAGACGGCGAGGACGCGTCCGGGTGATCCCACCGCCGGGGGCCGCATGAAGCCGAGCAACGACAAGGCCGTGTTCTTCGCCGCCCTCGACCTGTCCTCACCGGAAGAGCGGGCGGCCTTCGTGGAGGCGACGTGCGCCGGCGACCCCGCCATGCGTCGCCGCGTCGCCGCCATGCTGGAGGCCCACGAGCGCACCGACCGCCTCCTCGACCGCCCGGCGGCCGCCCACCTGGGCGACACCCCCGTCGCCACCACCGATACCCCCACCGACCCCGCCGACCAGGAGGCCGAATGGCGGGAGCGTCTGGCCCCGCCCACACGCCCCGGCTCCCTCGGCCGCATGGGCCACTACGAGGTCCTCGAGGTGGCCGGCCGCGGCGGCATGGGCGTCGTCTACAGGGCCCGCCACGTCGCGCTCAAGCGTGAGGTGGCGCTGAAGATGGTGCTGGTGGGGGGGCACATCGGGCCGGAGCACCTCGCACGCTTCCGCATCGAGGCCGAGGCCGTGGCGCGCCTGCAGCACCCCAACATCGTGCAGATCCACGAGGTGGGGGAGTCGGGAGGCCGCCCCTACTTCGCCATGGAATTCGTCGAGGGCGGCAGCCTCGCGGGCAAACTGGCCGAGGGGCCCATGCCCGCCCCGGAGGCGGCGCGTCTGGCGGAGGCGCTGGCCCGCGCCATGCACCTGGCGCACAGCCGCAACGTCGTCCACCGCGACCTCAAGCCCGCCAACGTCCTCCTCGCCGCGGACGGCACCCCCAAGATCACCGACTTCGGCCTCGCCCGCCAGACGGACACCGACAGCGGCGAGACCAAGGCCGGCGCCATCATGGGGACCCCCTCGTACATGGCGCCCGAGCAGGCGTCGGGCCACGCCCACGAGGCGGGCCCCGTCGCCGACGTGTACGCGCTGGGCGCCATCCTCTACGACTGCCTGGCCGGCAGGCCGCCCTTCAAGGGCGACACGGCCCTCGCGACCATCGTGATGGTGCGGACGCAGGAGCCGACGCCGCCCTCGCGCTGGCGAGCGGGCGTGCCGCCGGACCTGGAGACGATCTGCCTGAAGTGCCTGCGCAAGGAGCCGGAGAACCGCTACGCCTCCGCCGCCGAGCTGGCCGACGACCTCGGCCGCTACCAGCGCGGCGAGCCGATCCTCGCCCGCCCCGTCGGCCGCGCCGAGCGCGCCGTCAAGTGGGTGCGGCGTAACCCCACCCTGGCCCTGATGGCCGGCGGCCTGCTGCTGGCGATCCTCGCCGGCCTCGTCACCTCCATCCACTTCGCCCTCGTGGCACGCAAGGAGGCGGCCGACGCCACGGACGCCAGGGATCTGGCCGACCGGCGTGCGAACGCGGCCGCCGCCGCCCGGCTCCTCGCCGACCAGAACGCGGCGCGGGCCTTCGACCGCGCCTACAGCTCCGACCTGCGTCTGCTCCAACAGGCGTGGGGGAACAACCAGTTCGACTACGCCCGCGACCTCCTCCGGCGCCAGCGCCCCGAGCTGACGGACGGCGCCGAGCGCCGCGGCTTCGAGTGGCACCACTGGGACCGCCTGGACCGCCTCCGCCTCCTCACCCTCGTCGGGCACGCCGGCGCGGCCTCCTGCGTCGCCTTCAGCCCCGACGGGTCGATCCTGGCGTCCGGCGGCGTCGGGAGCTATCAGGACAGCACCTGGGCCATCAAACTCTGGGACGCCAGGACCGCGAGGGAGATCCGCACGATCACCGGGCCGGGGCGGAGGATCACCGGCCTCGCCTTCAGCCCCGACGGCAAACGCCTGGCGTCCACCAGCCTCGACCCGGCCGGCCGGGTGTGGGACGTGGCGACGGGCAAGCCCGTCCTGACGCTCGCGGGCGGCGGCAAGTGGCTCCAGTGCGTGGCCTGGAGCCGCGACGGCAAGCACATCGCCGCCGGCAGCGGCGACTTCACGCTCCGCGTGTGGGACGCGGCCACGGGCGAGCAGCGTCTCACGCTGCGTGAGCCCGGCCTGGGCGTCCCCAATTGCGTCGCCTTCAGCCCCGACTCCCGCCTCGTCGTCGCCGCGGGGGACGAGGGGGACGACTCGAAACGCGACCACCCCCTCCTCGTCTGGGACGTCCTCGACGGCAAGAAGGTCCGCACCCTCCCCTGCCTTCAGAGGCGCGTCCTGGTGGCCGCCTACAGCCCCGACGGCAAGTGGCTCGCCTCCGGAAGCAAGGACGGGCGGGTGATCCTGTGGGACGCCGGGCGCGGCGAGAAGGCCCACGAGATGGCGGCGAGCGCCGGCCACGTGTCCGGCCTCGCCTTCTCCCCCGACGGCAGGCGGCTCGTATCCGCCGGCCGGGCCGAGGGGTTGAAGGTGTGGGACGTGGGCACGGGCCTCCAACTGTTCGGCTACACCGGGCAGCCGGGGGTGAACGGCGTGGCCTGGAGCCCGGACGGCAAGCGCCTGGCGTCCTGCGACTCGGACGGCACGACGGCGGTCTGGGATGCGGAGGCGGCCGCACGGTCAACGATCCTGTCGCGGGACGGTCACGTGCAGTCCCTCGCCCAGAGCGCGGACGGCGCGCGGCTCTTCGCCGGGCTGTCGTCCGGCCGCTGCCTCGTCCGGGGGCCGGCCGGCGAGGACCTGGGGGACTTCGGCTCCCCGCCTGCGAACATGTCTGGGCTCGCGGCCCACCCCAAGGGGACGCAGGTCGTCACCGCGGGCGTCGGCCTCGCCCTGGAGGTGTGGCGCCCTTCCGACGGCAAACTGCTGTACCGCGAGCTGCCCTTCAAGATGGGCCTCCGGGCGGCCGCCTACCACCCGGACGGCGGCGAAGCCGCGGCCGTCGGCGGCGACGGGGTCGTTCACGTCCTGTCGTCGGGCGATTTCAAGGAGGTGCGCCGGCACAGGGGCAGGGGCGAGGGACACACCCTCGCCTACAACCGCCAGGGCTCCCTCCTGGCGCTCCGCGACGCCGCCGGGGTGATCGTGTGGGATGTCAGCACCGGGAAGGTGGAGGCGGAGCTGGCCGGCCCGACGAGATTCGTCGGCCCCCTGGCCTTCAGCCCGGACGGGCGGCGCATCGCCTGCTGGAACCACCTCGGCGACGGGGTGATCTGGGACCTGGACGGCGGGCGGCGGCTCCGCCTGACCGGCCACTCAGGCTGGGTCACCGGGCTCGCGTTCAGCCCCGACGGGAAACGCCTGGCCTCCTGCTCCCACGACCGGAGCGTGAAGGTGTGGGACACGGCCTCCGGCGAGGAGCTGCTCTCGCTCGCCGGCCACCTCGGCAACTTCCACTGCGTCGCCTTCAGCCCGTGCGGCAATCGCCTGTACGCCGGCGCCGACGGCGGCGTCCGTGTCTGGGAGGGCGATCAGAAGCCAAGCGGAAGATGAGGGAGTCGAACCCTCCTCCCCCTCTCGGGGGATCCCGCTTTCGAGGCGGGCCCGGCCAACCGATATCCGGCTACCTTCCGTCAGCATCCCCGCCAGGAGTCGAACCCGGCCTGCGGCGTTCGAAGCACCGCGTGCGTCCGCCACACTCCAGGGACAGTATCCCGGCCAGGGGTCGAACCTGGACCTTCACCTTCGGAGGGTGAGATGCGATCCATTACACCACCAGGACATCCATCGCCGACATTCACCTGACAGCCGTCGCCTCCCCCGGGCTCGCGCCCGCCTCCCAGTATCCCGGCCAGGAGTCGAACCTGGGCCCTCACCTTAGGAGGGTGAGATGCGTTCCGTTACACCACCAGGATGATCCAGTGCCCCCCCACGGAGTTGAACCGTGTCCTCCCGCTCTTCAGGCGGGCGCGCGACCCCTACGCCAGAGAAGCATCTCACCGACACCGACAGCGGAAGACGCGGGAGTCGAACCCGCCCCGAGCTGATATCCCGGCCGGCTTAGCAAGCCGGTGTGACAAGCCGATAGTCACCTGACTTCCGTAAGAGCTGACAGCCAGCAACAGCCAGCTAACAGCCAGCAACAGCCAGCGAACAGCCGACAGCCGGCGCCCGAGCGCCTCACTCCTCACTCCGGGGGCTGACGCCCCCGGCTCGCCCGACCAAACTCGGGCAGTGGACCCGCCGGGGGTCGAACCCGGATCTCCGGCATGCCATGCCGGTGTCTTCCCATTGGACGACAAGCCCATTCTTCTTCCGACAGCGGACCGCCGGGGAGTCGAACCCCGATGACTGGTGTGCAAGGCCAGTGTCTTCCCGTTAGACAAGCAGCCCGTCTCCCTCTCGCCTCCAGACCCGCTTCGCGGCGGCCCGGCCGGCGTGCCTCGCCGTGGCGTGCAGCCCGCCGCGACGCACCTTCATCGCCCCGCGTGCCAGCGGGAGCGGATCGACCTTCACCGTCAACGTTGCCGGCTCCTTCGCCGGCGCAGCGACGGCCTTCATCACCTTCGCCATGACACACCTCCCCTCGACGATAAAGAAACAGTGATCCAGGCTGGAATCGAACCAGCGTGCTCCACCTTGTCACGGTGGCGAGCGGCCATCGCTCACCAGGACCGTCCAGTCGGGCCGGCAGGAATCGAACCTACCTCAGCTCGCGTATCAGACGAGTGCCTCGCCACTCGGCCTCGGCCCGTCGACTTCACTCCGACAGCAGGTCAGGTAGGGATCGAACCCACCTCGCGGGTTTTGGAGGCCCGCCGCTTCACCAGATGCACTGACCCGTCCCCCAGTATCCAGGGCCCCGATGAGGAGGCCGGCCTCGTAAGCAGGATTCTGTTCGCCCTCGCGGGCGTCCACCATTTCTCTAGGCACCCACCAGGCCGTCAACGCCCTGCTCACCGGCTACGGCCTATTCGGCTTGCACCCTCCGAGGTCCGAGCGGTCCACGCCCTCGCGGGCGCTTCCCTCCCTCGTTAAGCAGTAGTGTCCTGACTTTCCTCCAGCATGGTTGCCCACACCGGCGGTGGCGCGGGCCGACCACCTCATCGGGGCCCTGGAAAAACCAGGGGGCCCGGTGTCTGGGTCGTGACACCGGGCCCCCGCATGCTAGCAGGAAGTGGCCGGTGGTCACAAGAGGGCGGCGAACCAGATCTCGCTGAAGACGCTGCTCATCATGCCCTCTCTTACGGACCACCTCGCGGGGCGTGACCGGCTTTTTCGCCGATCCCCGTGCCGCGTTCGAAAGTAATGACGCGACACCCCCAGGGGTGGTTCGCGCCGAGGGGGGAAAAATGTCAGCCTCACCCGTCCTCGTCCGGCACGCTCGCGCGGGAGAAGAACAGCACGCCCTTGAAGCGCCGACGCAGCCGCAACACCAGACCGTCGCTGATGCCGTCGTCGTTCATCGTCAGGTCGGTGAGCTGCCCGGCGGGCAGGCCCTCGAGGATGGCCGTGGCCTCGTCGTCCGACAGGCCGTTGTCGTCCAACGTCAGGAAGGCGATCGACGCCAGGAGGCCGGGCCGCATCAGCGCCAGGCACCCCTCATCGCCGATGGCGCAGTCGGAGAGCAACAGCGTCTCCAGGCGAGGCAGCCCGGCCAGCGGGCCAGCGCCCGAGCGCCCCGCGGCAGGTCGTCGTCCGGCACGTCGCAGGCCGCCGCCAGGAGTGCGTCCCGTACCCGCATGCCCGCAATTGTACGGAAGGTGTTGGGCGGGATCAGGCGGCCCTGGCGGCCCTCGTCAGGTCGAGGACGCCGACGATCTGGCCGTCGGGCGCGGCCTCGGAGAAGGCGTAGCCGAGCGACTCGTAAAGGCGTCGCGCCGGGGCGTTCTCCGGGTAGACCTTGAGGCGGACGCGCGGCGCGGAGCGGAGGCGGGCGGCGGAGTGGAGGTAGGACATGAACGAGCGGGCGAGGCCCGAGCCGCGGGCGTCCGGGTGCAGGGCGATGCCGAGGCTGGGGACGGCGTACCCCTGGTCCCACCCCCGCAGGAGGCCGTAGGCGAGGACCCTCCCCGCGGAGAAGGCGGCGGCGTAGAGGTCGCGGCCGGGGTAGGCGGCGACGAGGTGGGCGTGGTCGTGGGTGAACGGGTGGGGGTGGAAGAAGCGCGTATCGCCGGAGGCGGCGAGGGCGGCGAAGAAGGCGGCGAGGGCGGCCCCGTCGGCGGGGACGAGGCGGCGGAAGGCGAGGGTATCGTCCATGTGCGGGCTCCTGCGGGCGTCGAGGAGGGTACGCTGGGTGGGCGGGCGGGTCAAGTCGAAGCGGGCCCTCATTCCACGCCCAGCAGCGCACGCAGCGCGTCGGCCAGCTCCGCCATCTTGAACGGCTTCTTCAGGAACCCCACGCCCGGCGCCGCCGGCAGCCCCGACTCCGAGTAGCCGCTCATCACCAGCACCGGCAGGCCCGGCGCCAGCTCTCGGATCGCCGCGCACGCCTCGCGCCCGCCCATCCGCGGCATCGTCATGTCCAGCAACACCAGCCGCAGCGTCGGCCAACCCTCGCGTGCCACCTCCAGCGCCTCCACGCCGTCCCGCGCCCGCACCGTGTCGAAGCCGAGCGACTCCAACATCAGACAAGCCAGGTGCCGCACCGAGCCCTCGTCGTCCGCCACCAGCACCGTTCCGGACCAGTGCCCCGCCGGCGCCTCCGGCCGGGGCGGGGCCAGCGACCCCGCCCCGCCCGCCGGCAGGACCAGCCGCACCGCCGTCCCCTCCCCGGCCGCGCTGCGCACCTGCACCGCGCCGCCGTGCGCCTTCACGATCCCCAGCACCGCCGCCATCCCCAGCCCCCTCCCCGACGGCTTCGTCGTGAAGAACGGGTCGAAGACCCTCCTCCTCGTCCCCTCGTCCATGCCGCAGCCCGTGTCCGCCACCTCCAGCAGGACGTACCGCCCCTCCGCCAGCTCGCGCCCCAACACCATCGCGTCCAGCTCGTCCCGGCCCCACCGCACCTCGGCCGCCGTCACCCGGATCTCACCCTCGCGCCCCCCCAGCGCGTCGGAGGCGTTCATCACCAGGTTCATCACCACCTGCCGCATCTGGCTCGCGTCCACGTTGGCCGCGGGGAGGCCGGCCGGCAGGTCCAGCGCCAGCCGCGCCGCCGGCGACACCGACAGGCGGATCAGCCGCACCGACTCCTCCGCCAGAGCCGCCAGGTCGGCCGGCCCCACCACCACCCGCCCGCGTCCCGCGTACCCGAGCAGGCCGTGGCACATCTCCGCCGCCCGCACGCTGGCCTCCTCGATCGCCGCCAGGCTGGCCCGCACCGGCGACGCCTCGGGCAGCGCCGCCGCCGCCAGGCCGGCGTGCCCCAGCACCGTCGTCAGAAGGTTGTTCAGGTCATGCGCCAGCCCGCCCGCCAGCAGGCCGAGGCTCTCCATCCGCTGCGTCTCGCGCAGGCGCTCCTCCAGCTCGCGGCGCCGCGTGACGTCCACCATCACGCCGCGCAGCGTCACCGCCTCGCCGCCCTCGCACTGCACGCTGACCACGTCGTGCAGCCAGATCACGCGCCCGTCGGCGGCGATCATGCGGTAGTCGAAGTCGTGGTCCTCGCCGCGCCGCGTCCGCTCCAGGCAGAACGACAGGGCCAGGTCGCGGTCCTCCGGGTGGATGTGCTTGACCCAGAAGCCCTCCTCCCCCAGCCAGCGCGACACCGGGAAGCCGGTGATCCGCTCCGCCTGCGGGCTGACGAACGTGAACCGGAACGTGCGCGCGTCCACCTCCCACACGATGCCGTCGATGTGGTGGACCAGGTCCGCATACCTCCGCTCCGTCGCGCGCAGGGCCTCCTCCGCCAGCTTGCGCTCCGTGACGTCCTGGAACGTGCCGTGCACCCGCACCACCCTGCCGCCCGACACCTCCGGCACGCCGACGGCCCGCACCCACACCACACGCCCGTCCCCCGTCGACAGGCGGAATTCGCGGTCGAAAGGCGTGCCCGCCGTCAGGGCCGCCTCCGCCGCGTCCCGCACCGCCGCCCTGTCCTCGGGGTGAAACAACGGCAGAACCGCCTCCAGCGGAAGCCCCTGCCCTCCGTCGCGCCGGCCCGCGCCGAACGCCTCCTCGGTCCAGCGGATGCTCCGCGTCGCGCCGTCCAGCTCCCAGCCGCCCAGGGCCGGCATCCGCGCCGACACCACCGGCGGGGTCACCTCCCCCACGGGGACCGGGCCGGGGACCTCGGTCAACACGGCGGCCCCGCCCCGCGTCAGCGACACCCGCGCCGCGAACGCCGACCCGTCCGCACGCCGCCCCGCGGCCATCCCTGCCTCCGCGTCCGCCAGCGACCCCAGCGTCCGGCCGTTCAACGTGGCGTACCCCGTCAGCGCCAGCGCCGCCGGGTTGGCGTACACCACGCGCGCGCCGGCCCCTGGGCCGTCGAACAGGATAACGGCCTGCGGCAGGGCGTCGAGGATGGCTCGATCCGGCGGCATGGTGGCACCCGCGGGCGCCGAGTGGTAAGATGTATCCCGACGTCCTATCATCAGCCGCCCGCCTCGGCCACCGGCCGGACCTGACATGACGCCGCTCCTCCTCGTCCTCCTCGCCGCCTCGCAGAAGCATGGCGACTTCGCCGCCGAGACCCTCAAGGCCTCCGGCGAGACACGCGCCTACCGGCTCGTCGTCCCGAAGAGTGTCGATCTTGCAAAGCCCGCGCCGCTCGTCGTCGCCTTCCACGGCATGCTGATCGACAGCAAGGACATCATGCCCGTTTACACCAGGCTGAATGAGTCGGCGTCGAAACATCAGTTCATCCTCGCCTACCCCAACGCTTTGGGCGGCAGCTTCGGCATCGCCCCCGACAAGGCCGCCAGGGACCTGGCGTTCTTCGACGCCCTCGTCGCGAAGATCTCGAAGGATTACAAGATCGATGCACGCCGCATCCACGTCTTAGGGATGTCCAACGGCGGCTACTTCGCCCACCTCGTCGGCAAGGAGCGCTCGAAGACCGTCGCGTCCGTCGCCTCGCACTCCGGACCGCTCGGCCTGCAGACGCTCCTCGGCGTCGGGGCGGCCCGCAAGTTCCCCGTGATGATCGTCCACGGCGAAAAGGACACGATCTTCCCCGTTGCTTTCGCCCGAGAGAACAGGGATAAGTACAGGCGCGAAGGGCACGAGGTGAAGTACGTCGAGGTGCCCGGCCTGGGGCACTTCTGGGCCGTCAAGACCGACATCAACGGCCGGATCTGGAAGTTCTTCGCCGACCACCCGCTCCCGGAGAAGTGAGCCATGCTGGCCGCCATCGTCCTCGCGTGCCTGGGGCAGCCCGCGTCCGGCATGGTCGGCGGCTCCCCGCCCGCGGAGCTGTCCGGCAAGTGGGTGGCCGTCGAGGGCCGCCGGGGCACCACGCCCACGACGAAGGCCGACCTCGCGAAGACGAGGTTCTCGGCGAATCACCTGGACCTCGCCCCGTTCGGCCCGGTGTGGCTGAGCCACCTCGGCGGCGGCCGGGCGTTCCTGTTCTCCGACAGCGGGCCGGGCTTCGGCGGCGGCAAGATGTACCGCGGCGACTACGAGGTGAAGGGCGACACGCTGCGCGTCTGCGTCAACACCGTCCCGCAAGGCGCGTTCAACCCCGGCCTGACGACGACCTTCGACAAGGCCACGGAGGCGTGGTTCATCGTCGTCACGTTCAAGCGCGAGAAGAAATAGCCCGCCTCACCCCAGCGCCGGGCCGCCCTGCGCCTCGACCGCCGACCGCGCCAGGCCGATGTTCTCCAGCTCCTTGTCCGGGCGGTCACGCAGCTCCCGCACCTCCTCGTCGATCAGCCCGTCGAGCCAGTCGCCGAACCGGAGGTCCGCCGGGCGTGAGTCGAAACGCTCGAACGCGGCCAGGAACACCCCCTCGACGACGTCGTTGATCTCCAGCCCACGCCCGATCCTGCCGTTCACCTCCGGGTACCGCTCCACCCAGCGCCCCGCCTTCTTCCGCAGCGCCTCCTCGTACGGCAGCGCCGCCACCCGGAACGCCGCGTAGTCCCCCGCCTCCGCCGCCGCCGTCAGGGCCCCCGCGTCCAGGCCCCCCGCGGCCTCGACCGTGTGCGCCGTCCCCTTCTCCGCGTGCTGCCGCTGCGGCTCGCCGCCCATCTGGGCCTTGTACGCCGTCAGCCTGTCGTGCAGGACGGCGAGGGCCTTGTCGAAGGCCGGGTGGATCTGCTCCATGTCCTCGCGCACCGACAGGGTCGTCCCCGGCAGGATCAGCGTCAGCTTCACCGCGTAGTGCCGGCTGTGCCGGTTGTACTCCAGGTAGACGTGCAGGTCGGCCACGGGGAAGGCGGCGGCGTGCCGCCCCAACGCCTCCAGGCCGTTCGTCATCCGGGCGCGTTCCGCCTCGGGGAGGGCGAATTCGTGCGCGTCGAACTGCACGTTCAGTCTGCTTCCGTCGGCGACGAGCTGCTGCATGGCGGCCTCACGGCGTGGGTGGGCACGCCTCCGTTTGCACACGCCATACCAACCCGGGCCGGGAGCCGCCGGAAATCGCGGAGGGCGAGTCAGGCGGGCGGGGCCGACGGCCCGGCGAGCAGCCCCCGCAGCCGGGCCACCTCCGCCTCCAACGCCGCCTGCCGCGCCGAGGCGTCCTCGCGATCGCGCTCTGCCTTCAGCCGCAGCCGCTCCTCCTCTTCGCGCCGGCGTTCCGCGTCGGCCCGGAGACGCTCCGCCTGCTCACCCCGGCGTTCCGCGTCGGCCCGGAGACGCTCCGCCTGCTCACCCCGGCGTTCCGCGTCGGCGCGGAGACGCTCCGCTTCCGCACGCTCGCCGCGCTCCGCCTCCAGCTCGGCGTCCATCTCCTCGGGCAAGGGCAGCAGGCGTCCGGCGTGCC
>CAZVZK010000101.1:0-36471 GCA_964630925.1 uncultured Alcaligenaceae bacterium | reverse complement strand
GGTACAGGCTTCCGCTTCAGCGGCAGTCTGCAAGGACGAGGTCCAACGCCCAGCAGCCCCTGACGTGCGGGCCGCCGCCTCGGCAGTGAGCGAGGACGTTGTCGTTGTCGCATCCGGCGTCCTGGAGCGCGTCCGCGAGGATGGGCAACGCGCCGAAGTCTCGCGCCTCGTACGCCTGCTGCGCGATTGCACCAGCCGTGGTCGTGCGCCACTCCGGGCTGAACACGACGGGACGAAATGGGTTGCCGAAGACCTCACGCATGACAGCCGGGAGGAAGGTGCTCGGATCTTCACGGAGCACGCTGAGGTCGTACCCTGACCGTTTACTGAGGTTGTCGAACGCATACTCATAGAAATCAGCCCAGAGGTCGTGGGCAATGTGAATGGCGAACGTGCTGATGCCCAGGTCGCGTCGATAGCGCCAGTCGTAGAGTACCCTCGCCGGCCCCTGGAACAGATCACTCATATGGCCGCCGCGAGGCCGGGTTCGTTCCCCCGGGTGTAGCTCAAGCCATTCGAACGGCAACTTCAAGGCAGGATGGTCCAGCAGGTGCCACACCAAGCGGACGCACGCCAGGCAGAATAAATCGAGCTGCCGTCGGCTGCACTTCAGTGGACGAACAACCTGATAATACATCTCCATCGGATCATCGCTCGCCAGCCACTCCGCCTCCGTCATGCTTGCCTCCTTCCCGCGCTCGCACTCCTCCCCCCGACAGCGTGGCCGACCCGCCCCACCATGTCTATGAAATCCCGCAACCACAGATGGAGGCACCCGCCGATGACCGACGTGAAGGCCCCCGGAGGCATGCGCTGCCCGCGTTGCGGCGACGCCGTCGCCGTCGGCTCCAACCACCACATCGCCGCCCAGTTCGGGCTCATCGGCGCGCTCATCTCGCTGCTCATGACGAGCTACGCCTGTCCGAAGTGCGGGCCCATCCCGTTCGCGGAGTTCCCCCAGGAGGTCCGCGACAAGGTCCGCGGCGAGTTCTGGCTCGGCTTCCTCATCATCATCCTGGTCCTCGCCGCGCTCATCGCCGTCATCGTCTATTTCGCCACCCGCTGAGCGGTCCGGATTTCGCCGGGACGACACCGCGTCTCGGGGGTTGTATCCTACCTGACGCCACCCTCGACAACCCCGGAGCCCCGACCGACCATGAAGAGCCGTTTGCTCGCCGGCGCCGCCGCGCTCGCCCTGATCACCCTGTACGCCGGCCTCGGCTGCGGACAGGCCGAGGAGCCCAAGCCCACGAAGTTTACGATCCAGCTCCCGAAGGACCAGCAGTCCCGCATCACCATCGACGGGAAGGTCGTCTCGAAGAAAGGCGGGGAGACCCGCACCGTCACCGCCCCCGCCCTCCCCAGGGGCAAGAAGGAGCATGAGATCGTCGTCCGCTGGCGGACCAACAACTACACCGTCTTCTTCCGCACCGTGAAGGCCGCACCGAAGCCGGGCGAGACCGTCGCCCTCGACATGCGCGAGGAGGACGCCAGGAACAAGGACCGCATCGAGATCCGCTTCGTCCCCACGCCGGAGGACGTCGTCCGCCGCATGTGCCAGCTCGCCTCCGTGGGTGAGAAGGACGTGGTCTATGACCTCGGCTGCGGCGATGGCCGCATGGTCATCCAGGCCGTCAAGGAGTTCAAGGCGAAGTCCGGCTGGGGCGTCGATCTCGACCCCGAACGGATCAAGGAGTCCAGGGAGAACGCCAAGAAGTACGAGGTCGATGCCAAGGTCAAGTTCGAGGTCGGTGACGTCCTCGCCGTCAAGGACGTGTCCGCCGCCTCCGTCATCCTCCTGTACATGGGCGACGACGTCAACGCGCGGCTCAAGCCGATGCTCAAGAAGACCCTCAAGCCCGGCTCGCGCGTCGTCTCGCACCGCTTCCTCATGGGCAAGGACTGGCCGCCCGAGAAGACCGAGAAGTTCGAGGCCGAGGACGGCGACGTGTACGAGATCCACCTCTGGACGATCCCCAAGAAGTGATCCGCGCCACGGCTTGACGGGCGGGTCGATCAGCGTGGTGTTGGCTGTTGGCTGGGTGGCCGGGGTCGGCTTTGAGACCCCGGCGCAGGCACTTGGCGGAGCGTGACGCACTCCCGAGGTGTCAGAACCGGGGTCTCAAAGCCGACCCCGGCCACACGGAATTGACACCCCTGGTCAGCGGTTGTGCCCCAGGATGGCGCCGTTCGGCCTTGACAGGGTCGCTTTGCGGTGTAAAGTATGGGTCCATCCCCCGGAGGAGTCGGGCATGGACCTGAGCGAAGCCCTGGAGCGGATCGACGCCATCCATTCGCACCTCGCGCGTGGCGAGGCGTACCGCGGCTATCACCCGCAGGCGCTGGCCGTGTCGGGCCTCCTCGGCCTGGGCGCGGCCTTCCTCTCGCCGGCGACTCCTGCCGCGTTCGTCGCCTTCTGGGTGGGGGCCGCGGGAGTGGCCGCCGGCGTCGGCGTCCTGCCGACGCTGTGGGATTACCTGACGCGTGATGACGCGGACCGCCGTCGGCGGACGCTCATCATCCTCCGCCAGTTCGCCCCGTGCCTGCTCGCTGGCGCCGCCCTGACGGCGGCGCTCCCGCTCCCCGCCTGCCTGCCCCACCTCCCGGGCGTATGGGCGCTGCTGTTCGGCCTCGGCGCCGTGTCGTCGCTGCCGTACCTGCCCCGCGGCGCCTGGGTCGTGGCCGCGTGGTACTTCGGCGTCGGTCTTACGCTGCTGCTCGCGGCCCCGGCCCCGGTGCCGCCGGGCTGGTCGGTCGGCGTGCCGTTCGGGGTCGGGCAGATGCTGGCGGCGTGGGTGATGTTCGCCACGCGGGGGGACCGTCATGGAGCCTGAGCCGGGCCGTTTCGCCTACGAAGGCCTCGACCGCGTCTTGCACGAGAAGGCACGTCTCGGCCTGCTCGTCTCGCTCTCGACGCGGCCCGACGGCCTGTCGTTCAACGAGCTGAAGGCCCTGTGCGCCCTGACCGACGGCAACCTGAGCCGGCACCTCGACGCGCTGGCGAAGGAGGCCCTCGTCGAGATCACCAAGGGCCAGGAGGGCTCGCGCCCGAAGACCACCGTGCGGATGACCGCGTCGGGGCGCAAGCGTTTCCTGGCGTACCTGGCCGAGCTGGAGCGCGTCGTCCGCGACGCCCTGCCCCGCCCCGCCGACGCCCCCGGCCTGGGCCTGTCGCCCGGCTGAATGCCGGCCGATCGAGCGTCTCCGCACGCCGATTAACTTTGCGTTGCAAAGTTTCTTCAAGGAGGACGGACAGATGATCGCGGTTCTGGAGCGGGGGCGTGTGAAGGCGAGGCCGGCCATCTGGACCTCGGAGCGCTGGCTGGAGTACTACCGCGCGAACAGGGGCCTGAAGCGCCCGATCCCGTGGGACGCGGTCTCGGTGCCGGCGGGGGAGCTGGCGGTGCTGGCGAGGTCGCTCCAGAGCTGGCAGCGTGGCGAGACGTCGGACGGTAACCACCTGCGGGCGGTGGCGGCGCGGTACGCCGACGAGACCGCTGACCCGGCGTTCCGCGACGTGGCCGAGCTGTTCATCGGCGAGGAGGCGCGGCACAGCGACCTGATGGGCCGGTGGCTCGACCTGTCGGGCCTGGGGCGTGTCGAGGCCGACTGGGGCGAGAGGTGGTTCCGCTGGCTGCGGCACGGCGGCAAGGACATCGCCGGGTGGGCGGCCCCGGTGATCGTGGTCGAGGTGATGGCGATGGTGTACTTCGACGCCATCCGCAAGGCGACCACCTGCCCGGCCCTGAAGGCGGTGTGCGGGCAGATCCTGTGGGACGAGGTGGCGCACATCCGCTTCCAGTGCGAGCGCTACGCCGCCACCTTCCGCCGCCGCGGCCCGATGTACCGACGTGCCACGATGCTCTGGCAGCGGGCGCTGTTCACCGGGGCGACCTTCGCCATCTGGTGGGGCCACGGCGAGGCGCTGCGGGCTGGAGGCTATGGCTGGCGGCGCTTCTGGTCGAGCGCCTGGCGTGGCATGAGACGGGCGTGGGAGCTGATGCGCCCCGAGCGCTACTCATGGGCGCCGCGCGGGTCGGGCGGCCCCTGGTTCGAGTCGCCGTGAGGCGGCGGTCAGACCGACGCGTACTTGCTGGCCAGGACGGCCGGCGATTCGTGCAGCCATTTGGAGGCGGGCACGGGGCCGACGTCCTTCTTCGCGAGGTCCCGGCAGACGACCGAGTAGGTGTTGGCGCCGACGCCGAAGGTGTTCGCCAGGATCGTGACGGCCTGCTGGAGCTGGGCGACGTTGGGCCTGTAGTGCCCGCTGGCGGCCGAGATCCACTCCAGCCTCCCCTTGTAGACGGACCACTCGCCGGCGCAGATGATGTAGTCGCCGGCGGTGAAGCTGGAGTGGTGGAAGCGGTACAACTTGGAGGCGTGGGTGTACAGCTTCTTCTCCTTGCTCAGCACCCAGATGGCGTGCGCGTCCGCCTTCCCCGTCGGCGTGGCGTGCTTGCGGGCGAAGAAGCCGCCGGCGTGGCTCGTGCACAGCGGGTTGCTGGAGGCGTTGATCTGCCCGTTGACGAGCCACTTCTCCCAGTACAGCCGGCCGTTCAGTGTCTTCACCTCGTACTTCTTCCGCTTCTCCGGGGAGAGCATGCGCACGCCCTGCTCGAAGCGGCGGTACACCTCGTTGAAACTGTCGTCGTTGTGATCCTTCAGCCAGGTCCAGATGAGCAGCTTCAGCTCGGCCCGGTTGCGGGACGCGATGTACTGGCTGAACGTCAGCGGTGGGCTCTGGAGGTGGTACTGGTTGCGCTCGTAGTCGAACATCAGGGCGTTGAGGAGGTCGCCGGCGGGGTGGTTGAGCGCGTGCCCCAGGGCGCGGCGCGACTCCCGCTCCAGCACGAAACGCTTGTCGGACAGGTGGCAGAAGCCGCCCACGGCGGGGTCGAGGACGGCCAGCCCCTCCAGCCGCATGAACTCCTTGTAGGCGGCGATCTCCTCCTGGGCGGAGAGGTTGTGGTCGTCCGACGAGTCGAACATCCCGACGATGGCCCTCTCGGCCTGGGACATGTTGTCCTCTGCCGTGAGGCTCATCCTGCGGGCGACGGAGGGCGGGGCCATCGGGGAGAGGGCGTAGGTGTTCGCGGGCCTGGGGGGCGGGGGAGCCGGGATCGGGAGATCCCCGAAAGCCATCGTTGAGATGGGCTCGGAGACCTGGGGCTGGCGCGGGGCCGGCGCGGGCCGCGCGGGCCTGCGGATGGCCCCCTTCAGGTACTGGATCATTTCGCGGATCTTGCGGGCGCCGGGCCGGTTCCAGATGTCCATCGTCCCTCCGGTGTGCTGGCGGTCTCGGGCGACCCTCGCCAGGAATATCCCGGAGGCGTGACACAACTTGATCTCGGGGGCACTGCTGGAGTGGGTGGATTGGCGGGAGGCTGACGCACAACCCGAGGGCAGACGCACGCACAAGCAGGCCCGCCTGGGCGGTTCGTTTCCGTCGCGCGGGGGGGGGGGAGGGGGGTCGGGAAACGAACTTCCACAAGTCGTTCCGCCGCTGGCATTTGCAGCGGGGAAGTTCGTTTCCCCGGTTCGTTTCCTTCACTGACGGGCGTCCATTCACATCCATCCGGGGTGTCCGCACTCCGCGGTTCGTTCCCTTCACTGATTGATGTCCATCCGCCACCATCCGGGGCAGGTCAGGGCCGGCCCGCTGGGGCGAGTCGGGAGGGCTGATCCGGCGCGTGTCACTTCAACGAGGGGTGTCTCTTGTTCAATCGAGCAATACGCCGAATTCCGCCTTGATGCGGTGCAGGACGCGCGACTTGTATTTCCGAACCGCCGCCGGCGTGATCCCCAGCAGGGCGGCCACGTCCTCCGGGAGGCGGTCCTCGATCACGGTCATGTGGAACGCCCGCCACGTCCTCTCCTCGAACGCCCCGCGGGCCAGCTCCAGCGCCCGCCGCAGCAAAGCTGCCCGGTCCCCCTCCTGCTCCTCCTCGGGAGGCTCGGGCGGCTCCGGCACCCCGTGCAGACGCAGCAGCGCGTCGGTGCCGCCGACGCCCCCCGGGGCGCGGGCGGCCCTTTCCCGCTGCTTGAGGACCATGTTGCGTGTGATGCCGTACAGCCAGCCGCGGAAGCTGTCGCCGGGGCGGTCGCGGCGGAAGCCCGCCAGCCCCGACACCGCCGCCCGGAACACGTCCTGCTCGACGTCCTCGGCGTCGGCGCCCCTGGCGCCGAGCCTGCCGCACCACGCCCGCACCAGCGGGGCGTAGAGCCGCACGAGCTGGTTCCAGGCCTCGGGCTCGTCGGCCCGGAGGCGGTGCAGCAGGGTCAGCGAGGTGCGGGAGGGGGGCTCGTCGGCCATGGTGCCTTCGCGGGTGTCACGCCCGGCGGATAGGATAATGAGCCGAGTCATTCTCCCACCCCGACGCCGGAGACGCAAGGGCATGCCGTGCCCCGAAGGGTTCACCCGCGACGACCTCGCTGCCCTCGCCTCCGGCGAGCTGGACGAGACGCGCATCGACCTCGTCGCCGACCACATTGAACACTGCACCGAGTGCGCCGCGTCGGCGCGGGAGCTGGAGCGGGAAGCCTCCCCGCTGGAGCAGGCCCTCCGCGAGGCCGGCGGCATGCCCCGGCGGATCGGCCCCTACGTGATCCTCGAGGAGGCCGGGCGGGGCGGCATGGGCGTGGTCTACAAGGCCCGCCACGAGACGCTGGGGCGGGTGGTCGCGCTCAAGCTGATGGCCGGCCCGGCCGGCGACCTGACGGCCCGCGCGCGGTTCCAGGCCGAGGCGCGGGCCGTGGCCACCCTGGAGCACCCCAACATCGTCCGCCTGCTGGAGGCGGGCGAGCAGCCGGGGGCGGGGCCATTTCTGGCACTGGAGTATGTGGCCGGCGGGAGTCTGGCGCGGCGGATCGCCGGCCAGCCGCAGGCGCCGCTTCAGGCGGCAGCGTGGGCAGAGGCGCTGGCGCGGGCGGCCCACCACGCCCATGAGGCCGGCATCGTCCACCGCGACGTCAAGCCGTCGAACGTCCTGCTGGACGCCGACGGCACCCCGCGCCTGTGTGACTTCGGCATCGCCCGACTGGCGGGGGCGTGCCGGCAGACGCGGACGGGCCACGCCGCCGGCACGGCCGAGTACATGGCCCCCGAGCAGGCCGACACGTCCGTGGAGCCGGGGCCGGCGGCGGACGTGTACTCCCTGGGCGCGGTCCTGTACGCCTGCCTGACGGGCCGCCCGCCGTTCCAGGGCAGCACGCCGGCGGAGACGCTCGCCCTCGTGCTGGGCCAGGAGCCGGTGCCCCCGAGCCGGCTGAGCCCGTCGGTGCCGCGTGACCTGGAGACGGTCTGCCTGAAGTGCCTGGAGAAGCGGCCCGAGAAGCGCTACGCCAGCGCGGCCGCCCTGGCCGACGACCTGCGGCGCTTCCTCGACGGCAGGCCGATCACGGCCCGGCCGGCGGGTTGGGCCGAGCGTGTGTGGAAGGCGGCGCGGCGGCACCCCCTGGCGGCGGCGCTCCTGATCGTCGTGGCCTGCGTGGCGGGCCTGGCCGTGGCGGGCGTGGCGTATCACAACTCCCGGCTCCGCGAGGAGGTGGAGGCGACTCGGCGGCAGCGCGAGAGGGCGGACGACAACGCCCGGTCGGCGGCGGCGCAGCGGGACCGGGCCCTTGGCGCCTTCCGCCGGGTGGCCGAGGAGGTCGATCTGCTCATGCGGCACAACCCGCAGCTCGTTTTCGTCGGCGGGGGGGGCTTCCTCGACGGGACGCTCAGGGAGCTGGAGGCGCTCGCCACGGAGGGGGGTGACGCCGACCCCGGGCGGGCCCAGGCCCACCTGCGGCTGGGCGAGCTGCACGCCGCATTACGCCGTCCGAAGGAGGCGGAGCGGCACTACCGGGCCGCACGGGCGCTCGCGGAACGTCGCCTGGAGGACGCGGCGGCCCGCGCGGTGTGGCTGACGGCGGCCGCCGGGCTGGCCGCCACGGACGGCGTGGGTTTCGACCCGGACGCCGTCGAGCGGGCCGTCAGGCCGTGGATCGCCGAGGGGGCGCGGACGGTGGAGGCGTACCGCCTGCTGATGGCGTGCCACAACGCGCGGCTGCGGCGGGCCGGCCCCAAGGGCACCCCAGCGCCGGCGAAAGCCATGGAGGCGTATCTCGCCGATGCCCTGGCCTGGGCGGAGGCGGTGCCCTCGCCCGAGGCGGAGCACGCCGTCGTCACGGCCCACATCGGGCTGGCGACGGCGCGGCGGGCCGACCGTCAGGCCTCGGACCGCCACCTCCAGGAGGCGGTCCGCCGCCAGGAACGTGTCTTCGAGGCGCACAAGGCGAACCACGACGCCTGGCGGAAGCTCGCGGCGGCCCACGACGCGGCGGCGCGGATCTGGTGTGAGCGGGGGGAGTACGGCCCGGCCCGCCGGTCCGCGCAGAGGTCGCTGGGCCTCCTTCGTGCGGTCGCCTCGACACCGGGCGTGCCGCAGTGGCGTCGGGACCTCGTGTCGGCGCTGATCCTTCTGGGGCAGGTCGAGGCCGGCGAGAAGCGGTACGCCCAGGGGCTGGCGGCGATGCGCGAGGCCGTCCGCCTGCTGGAGCAGCTCGACGGCCTGGGCCTGCTCATGGACCGCGAAGAGGACCGGAAGCTGCTGGCCCTGTGCCGCAGAGCCATCACCCAGATGACGGCTCGGGAGAAGGGCGGGTAGGGTCACCCCTTTTTGCGCGCCTCCCGCCGCTCCAGCGCCGCCTTGACGAAGCCGCGGAACAGCGGGTGGCTCTGGGTGGGCTTGGAGCGGAACTCGGGGTGGCACTGCACGGCCAGGTACCACGGGTGGCCCGGCAGCTCGATCACCTCGACGAGCTGGCCGTCCGGGCTGGTCCCGCTGATGGACATGCCGCCGTCCTCGAACTGCGTGCGGTAGGCGTTGTTGAATTCGTAGCGGTGCCGGTGCCGCTCGCGGACCGTCTTGCCGCCGTACATCCGCAGCGCCAGGCTGCCCTCGGCCAGGTGGCTCGGGTAGGACCCCAGGCGCATGGTCCCGCCCATCTGAGTGATGGAGTACTGGTCGTCGAGGAGGCAGACGACGGGGTGGCGGCAGTCGCTCTTGATCTCCGTGGTGTTGGCGTCCTCCAGATGCAGGACGTTGCGGGCGTACTCGATCACGGCGCATTGCAGGCCCAGGCAGATGCCGAAGAAAGGGATGCCCTTCTCGCGGGCGTGGCGGATGGCCTCGATCTTCCCCTCCACGCCGCGGTAGCCGAACCCGCCGGGCACGAGGACGCCGTCCACGCCGCCCAGGACGCGGTCGGCACCGTCACGCTCGATCTCCTCGGACTCGACGCGGCGGGTGACCACGCGCGTCTTGAGGGCGATGCCGGCGTGGTCGAGCGCCTCGTAGATGGACTTGTAGGCGTCCTGGATCTGGATGTACTTGCCGACGACGGCGATCACCACCTCGTGCTGCGGGTTGAATACGCTCTGCAGCATCACCCGCCAGTCGGAGATGTCCAGGGGGGCGGCCTTCAGCAGCCCCAGCTTCTCAACGATGAGGTCGTCCAGGCCGTTCTCGGCGAGGCTGGGCGGCACCTCGTAGATGCTCCTCGACTTGTCGCGCTCCTCGATGACCGCCCGCTTCTCGACGTTGCAATACAGCGCGATCTTCTCGGGCATGTCGCGGGGCATCTCGCGTTCGGTGCGGCAGATGAGGATGTCGGGCTGGATGCCGATGCGGCGGAGGTCCTCGACGGAGCGCTGGGTCGGCTTGGACTTGGACTCGCCCGCGGCCTTCAGGTGTGGGATGAGGGTGAGGTGGATGAAGAGGCAGTTCTGGCGGCCGACGTCGAGGGCGAACTGGCGGATGGCCTCCAGGAAGGTCATGCCCTCGATGTCGCCGACGGTGCCGCCGATCTCGGTGATGACGACGTCCACGTCCTCGACGGCGACGGTGCGGATGGCGGCCTTGATCTCGTCGGTGATGTGGGGGATGAACTGGACCGTCTTGCCGAGGTAGTCGCCGGCCCGCTCCTTCTGGATGACCGCCTGGAAGATCTTGCCGGAGGTGTAGTTGCAGTCGCGTGTGAGGGGGGCGGAGGTGAAGCGTTCGTAATGCCCGAGGTCGAGGTCGGTCTCGGCGCCGTCGTCGAGGACGTAGACCTCGCCGTGCTGGTAGGGCGACATCGTCCCCGGATCGACGTTGAGGTACGGGTCGAACTTCTGGAGCCGGACGCGCAGGCCGCGGTGTTCGAGGAGCATGCCGATGGAGGCGCAGGTGAGGCCCTTGCCGAGGGAGCTGACGACGCCGCCTGTGACGAAGATGTGCTTGGTCTGCTTGGCAGGCAAGGCGGCCCCTCCCGGCGGTGCGGGCGTCATCCGGTTGAATATACCCGGCGGGGCTTGCCCTGTCGCGGAGGCGGGCAGCGCGGAGGCGTGAATGGGGCCGGCACAATCGCCCCACCCTCCCCGGCCCCTCCCTTCACCGCCCGCCCTTCGGCATCGGCGGTGCGGGCTGCCGGCGCTTCTCCTTGTCCCAAAGCCGATAGCCGATATCGAGATCCGCATCCCGCTCGCCGTCGGTCCGTTCCCAGTAGACGGCATCCACCGTGACGCCATCGGCCCGACGCCGGAATCGGAGCGGCCCGCCGTCGAAGGGGCTCGTCGGCACGTCGGCCAGGAACGCCGGCACCAGATCCCCCAGCGCGTCCGGCCACCGGCCGTGCTTGAGCCGATAGCGCTCACAGCCCACGAGCGCCATCATCGCGCGGGCCGACGCCAGGCCGCGGCGCGCGAAACTTCTTTCATCCTCCAACCGAGGGGCCAACGCCTGGAGGAGCGGGCCGAACCCCTCCCTCTCGCGTTCGATGGCTGCCTCGGCGGCGGCCTGCTCGTGGGGCGGCAGCTCCGCCGCGGCGACCAGTCGCGTCGTGTGCCGCAACAGCTCCGGACGGGCCCGGACCGCCGCCTCCCACACACGCGGCGATACCGCCGCCGGCCACGCGCTCTGTCTCACCAGGATCAAGTCCCCAACGAGCTGGTCACTCCACACCCGCTCGGCCCGCATCGACCTCGCAAGCCCCGTCGTCCGCGTACAAGGCCGTAACGCCGCCTGCACCTCCGCCAGCTCGGCGTCCGCCGCCTCTCCGAGGGCGAGCGCTCGCTCGATACAAAGGAAGGCCCTGCCCTCGACATTCCTGCGGATGGACTGCGATCTCAGGTACGGCTCATCCGCGAGGTAGCGTCCCGCGTTCAGGCACGCCCGCGCCGACAGGATCGCTTGCCGGATGTCGCCCCGTTGTGCCCGCTCCAGCGAGTCGAGTGACATCAGATCGGCGAACATCTCAGTGCCACTCACACCGGACCTGCACCACCCCGGCCGCCCCTGAGTAAGGGCCACGCGGAGCGGGTGCCGCCCATGAGGGAATGCGGCCACCACGCGCCCAGCCAGCCTGTCCGCCAGGGCGGGACGCAACTGGTCATCCAACCGCTGCATCTGCTCGTCGGCGAAGAGGTACGGCGGCTCAAACCGAACGGCGAAATCGTCCATCGACAGCCGTAACGGCCACCAGTCCGGCCGGGAGGGCAGGGCCGCCTCGACGAGCAACGCCCCGTTCTCCCCCGCAGGGATGGACGCGAGATCCGACATCAGATCCTCCGCCCGCCATCTCGGGTCGCTGGCGTCCAGCTCGCCCAGCAGCGCCGACAGGCGACACGCCGCCACGATGTGCCCGTCGAGCAACAGCACCAGCCCAAAGACGAGGAGCAGCCCGACGCCCGCCAGGGCGAGCCGCAACAGCCGTTTCCAGAGTGGGATAGGAGGGGCGGTCAAGAGAGGAGCCTCTCAGGATACAGGTGCCGTCTTTCCGCGTGGCTCGATCATCCCCGCCAGCGCCTCGGCCCGGCCCGGCTGCCCGGCGCAGATCTCATGCAGCAGCGGCACGACGTGGTGCTGCCACAACAGCCGCAGCCGGCCCTCGTCCAGGTCAGGCACCATGAAATGGCTGTGCCCCACCTGCGCGTGCGGCCCGATGTCCGACCTCAGCCGCGCGTTCAGCCTTGTGAACAGCCCCAGCACGCGCGACGCGAACGCCGGCGGACGCGCCGCCAGTGCCGCCGTCAGCACCTCGGTGTCCGGCGGCATCGCCAGGAACGAGAACCGCCGCCGCAGCGCCGCATCGAGAGGCGCGATGGAGCGGTCCGCCGCGTTCATCGTCCCCACGAGGAACAGGTTCGCCGGCAGCGCGAACGGACGCCGCGAGCAGGGCAGCGTCACCGGGCTGCCGCGGTACTCCAGCAAGTACAGGCACTCGCCGAAGATGCGCGGCAGGTTGCCGCGATTGATCTCGTCGATCACCAGGACGTGCGGCTTCGCCGGCGCCGCCGCCGCCGCCGCCGCGAACGACACCAGCAGGCCGTCCTCGACCGGGTACGTCACGTCGTGCCGCCCGTCGGCCTCCACCGTGCGGACGCGGATGCCCTGGATGAACTCCTCGTACCCGTAGGCCGGGTGGAACTGCACGAGACGCACCGCGGCGTCATCGCCGCCCGCGAGCAGCCGCGCCAGGCACCGCGCGACGTGCGTCTTGCCTGTCCCCGGCACACCCTCCAGGATGAGCTGCGGCTTCAGGCGCAGCAGCTCCCGCGCCCGCGCCAGCCATTCGGCGGACAGATGCGTGTGCCGGCGGAAGTCGTCCTCGGTGTACCTCTCCGCCGACACGCCCCCCAGCCGCCGCAGAAACGGCCCCGGATCGGCCTCATGGCAGCACGCCGCTAGCGGCAGCAGCCGGTCGAACGCCGCGATCACCTCCTCCGCCAACCCCTCGCCGTGCGGCCCAGACGCGCTCGCCTCCTGCGTCCGCCCCTCGGCCCACGCCGACAGCCCCTCGGCGTCCGTGAGGCCGCCCATCGTCTCGGGCCGGTCCGCCTGCCCGAAGCGCATCGCCCCCGCGCCGCGCGCCTCCAGCAGACGCCACACGAGAGGGCCGTGCCGCTCAAGCGCCGAACGCAGGCGGGCCCGGTCGTCCTTCGCCCCCGGCCCCAGGCGCAGGCCGAAACGCACGCCGGAGGCGTCGAGACGCACGAAGAGCTGAGCCCCGGAGCGCCGCGCCCGGCAGAACGTGATCCACATGGCGGACGAGTAAGGCCCCCCCCGCCCGAAGCTGTTCTTGACGATGCTCGTCAGGGCGTGCCCCGGCGCGGCCTGGGTGTCGATCGCCCAGCCGTGCTGCCGCACGAGGATCGGCTCGACGTAGCGGTCCGCCACTTCGCGGCACAGCTCGACCAGCGGCTCGCGCACGGCGAACCGGTAGCGCCCGCGCTGGGCGTCCATCCACGGCCTGCTGTTGCTCTCCTGCAATTCGCCCAAAAACGCGAACGTGTCCGGGCAGAAGCCGGCGAACGCCTCGTCCTCCTCCGGCTCTTCGGCGAGACGCGCCAGGACGAGCGGCAGCTCCAGGGGGTGCATCGAGTGGCGCTGCCGCAGGGTGGCGCAGGTCTCGTTGAACAGCCGGTAGCGGACGGCGGGCCCGTCGTCCGCCGTCACGCCGTCGTCGAGCCGCAGATGCGCCCGGCGGAGGGTCTCGCCATAAGGGGCGAATCCGAGCGGGTCGCGCAGGTGGAGGATGGCAGCCGGCAGCCACGCGCCCGCGCCGGGGATCGCCTCCGCGTGGAAGGCTTCGAGGTCATCGACGGTCAGGTCACGCGCCCAGCGGGTGAGGGCCTCGGCGTGCCGGCCCCAGTCGATGGGGCAGCGCGCGGCACCGTCGGGGTCCGCCAGCGCCAGGGCGTCGCCCAGCGCCTTGCCGTCGCCCGCCTCGACGGCCTCGCGCAGACGCTCCTGCCCCTCGGCGATCTGCTGGCCGCGCTCCTTGAGCATCCGCCGCAGCCCCCCCTCGCGCACCGCCGCCAGCGCCGCCGCGACGGGGTCGCCGTCCACCGCCTCCGGCAGGGTGCGGCCCTTCATCCGGCCGACCAGGGTGAGGAAATGGTCGATGTGCAGCGACAGCAGCCCCGGCGCCAGCCGGCGGATGCGGGCGTGGGCGTCGATGAGTGCGGCGTATCGGTCGGCGGGCGTGGCCGCCGGCCCGATGGGGGCGAGGCCGAGGCGTTCCAGGCCCGCCCAGGTGCCGGGCGTCCACCCCGGCAGGCGTCCCGGCGACGTGCCCTGCACGACGGCGGACCAGAATGAAGGCCCCAATCCAGGCACCCGGTACGGGCCGTCGAGCGACAGGCAGGCGTTGAGCTTGGTCGGCCAGGTGCCCTCGCCGCGCAACAGGAACGCGACCGCGTGGCGCAGGAATCCGGCGCGGGCGGTGAGCGTCCCCGCATGCAGGGGCAGCGGCACGGCGAGGTCGTGGAAGCGTGTGAGGGCGTCGAGGAGCTGGGCGGGGGTGGCGGTGTCGAGGAAGCCGGTGAACAGGAAGCGGGCCGACGCCCCGAGGACGGCGTTGAACCTCCGCCCCAGGCCGGGCAGGTCGTGCAACTGGGCGAGGGTGGCGACGGTGCGGGAGGCGAAGGCGTGCACGAGGGGCGCGAGGGGCGGCGCGTCGCGGCGAGCGTTCTTCATGTGCCCTCCCCCTGGCTGGTCGATGTTCGATTGTACCAGGGCGAGGGCCGACAGGCCGTCTGGACAGGTGTTCAGAAACGGGGTAGCCGCCCCTGGATCGGACAAGCGGGGTCGCGTGAGCGCCCCGAGTGGAGGTCACCGCCGGGGCGTGGGGCGTGAGCGGATCCCGGCACGTCAGCATCGCCGGGGCGGCCAACAGCCCTTGACGGCCCAGCCCGAGGCGCGTAACCTTACCTTCAGGACGGACGCTTAGCTCAGTTGGCTAGAGTACTACATTGACATTGTAGGGGTCACTGGTTCGAATCCAGTAGCGTCCACATGAAACGGGCCGGGCGGGGTGATCCCCGCCCGGCCCTTTCGCTTCAAACCCACGCGTCTCAGGCCCGCGTCGTGGCCGCCGGGCGGTCCGTCAGCGACGGGTGCAGCTTGCCCTCGCCGAACAGGATCAGCAGCGGGCTGGCGATGTAGATGCTGCTGTACGTCCCGACGATCACGCCGACGATCATCACGAACGCGAACAGCTTCACCCCCTCGCCGCCGAAGAAGTACAGCACCACCACCACCACGAACACCGTCATCGACGCCAGGATCGTCCGCGTCAACGTCTGGTTCACGCTGTCGTTGATCATCTGGAACGTCAGCGCCGGGTTCTTGCCACGCACCTCGCGGATGCGGTCGAACACCACGATCGTGTCGCTCACCGAGTAGCCCACCAGAGTCAGCAGCGCCGCGATGGCCGGCAGGTCGATCTTGAAGTCCTGGATGCCCAAGAACCACGCCACGGGCGGCGCCCAGTAGACGAGGTAGTGGCACGCGGCGATGATGCCGAGCGTGAAGAACAGGTCGTGGATGAGGCACACGACCGTCGCCGCCCCGAACGTCCACGAGCCGAAGCGGAACCACAGGTACAGCAGGATGGCGATCCACGACGCCAGGATGGCGTACATCGCCCGCGTCTGCGTGCTCTCCGCCAGCTGCTTGTCGAAGTTCTCCAGGCGCTCCGGCTGCGGCGTGCTGCCCAGCCGCTCCGCCGCCGCCGCCAGGATCGCGTCCAGCTTCGACCTCTCCACTGGCTCGCGCAGCCGCAGCGTGAGCTGCGAGTACAGGCCCTCCGCGTTGACGACCTTGTTGCCCTCCTTGTCGTAGGCGTTGCGCTCCAGCATGAACGACGCCCGCGCCGCCCCCTTCTCCGTGAACACCGTGTTCAGCAGCGTCTGGATCTGCGACGGCGAGGCGTGGTCCGTGCCCCCCTTCTGGTCGGCGAACACCAGCTCGACGCTGCTGTCACGCGCCCCGGCGTCCGCCGGCAGCTTGTACGTCATCTTCAGCAGCTTCAGGTGCCCCTCAAGACGCCGCTTCACGAACGCCTGCACCGTCCCCAGGTTCTTCTCCGACGTCCGCAGCGTGAAGAACGTGGTGCCCCTGTTGGAGTCCTCCGCGGCCGCACCGCTCGGGAAGAGCTGCTCCAGCGCCTGGTCCGGCAGCGGCTTGTCGTCCCCGCTGGAGTGCTCCAGCTTCTCGCGCAGCCATTCCAGCTTCTGCGGCTCCGCCAGACGCGCCGTGATCGCCGTCCCCCCGGTGAAGTCGATGTTCAACACCGTCGCCTTGCCGGTCTTCGGGTCGCCGTCCAGCCGGTAAATGAACAACGCCGCCCCCAGCACGGTCAGGATCGCCGTCGCCGTGAACCAGTAGTGGCGGATCGACATGAAGTCCCAGTACCGCATGTGGATCAGCTTGACAAGGCCCTCGTAGAACGACAGCTCCTTGACCCAGCCCTCGGCGAACCAGACCTCGAACATCGTGCGGGTCATGTACAGCGAGGTGAACAGGCTGATCACCAGCCCCACCGTGAGCGAGATGCCGAAGCCCTTCAGCTGGTCGTTGCCCACGACGTACAGCACGATCGCCGTGAAGATGCTCGACAGGTGCGTGTCGATGATGGTCGGCAGCGCCTTGTCGTAGCCGTTGCGGAGCGCCTGCTGCAGGCTCGCCCCCCTGTCCCGCTCCTCGCGGAGACGCTCGTAGATCAGCACGTTGGCGTCCACCGCCATGCCCAGCATCAACACCAGGCCGGCGAGGCCAGGCAACGTGAACGCCGCGTTCACCGCCACCATGAAGGCGACGGTGAGGAGCAGGTTGGCCAGCAGCGCCACGCAGGCGACGAAGCCGGCGAAGCGGTAGTAGAGGACCATGAACACCATCACGGCGATGAACGACCACAGGACCGACCACGTCCCCTTGCGGATCGTGTCCTCGCCCAGGGTCGCCCCCATGCTGTTCTGGCTGACCGGCTCACGCTTCAACGTGGCGGGCAACGCACCGGCCCGCAGGATGCGGACGTACTCGTTGACCTCCTGCGGCGTGAACTTGCCGGTGATCTGCCCGTTCGTGCTGATCGCGCTGTTCAGCGACGGCGCCGACATGATCTGTCCGTCGAACAGGATCGCCAGGTGCCGGCGGAAGGCCCCCGGCCCGGTGCCGGAGGGGGCGTTCCGCGACGTGAGGGCGTAGAACTTCGCCCCGCCCTCAGCGGTGAACTGGAAATCGATCGACAGGTTGCCGCCCTCGCGGCTATGCCCTTCGCTGGCCCGCGTCAGGTCGTCGCCCTTGATGTCCTCGCCGCCGATCCCATCCCTTACGAGGACGAAATACTCCACCGCCTTGCCCACGCGCTGGGTCTTCTCGTTGGCCGGGCGTGTGTCCAGGCCCCAGGTGCCGTCGGGGATCTCCCGCGTGTACATGAGGCTGGAGCCGAGGCTCCCCAGGCCCAGGGTGCCCGGCTGGAACGTCTCCCCCTTGGCGCGGAGGTCGGCCAGCTGCTTGCCCAGCGGGGTCAGCTGGGGCGGCGACGACTTCGGCACGTGCAGGGCCTCGGAGTTGAGACCGAGCTGCCACAGCTCGCTCTTGCCGAGCATCACCCACTGGTAGGTGTACGGCTCCTTCAGGCCGATCAGCTCCACCTCGAACGCCCGCCGCCCGTCGGACTGCACCGGCGGCGGGGGCGGGAGGCCCTGGTCGTTCAGCCTCTTCAGCTCCGCCTGGTTCCTGGGCTCCTTGAAGTACGCCTCGGCCGCCTTGAAGGCCGCGTCGTCGTCGTTCGCGTTGGCGACGATCTTGAACTCCAGCCGGCCCTGCTTCGAGACCAGGCCCTTGATGTTCTCGACCTCATCCCCAGTCAGCGCCCGGCTGTTGCCCGAGGAGGTGTTGGCCGCCACCCAGTCCTCGACCTCCTTGGCATCAGGGAGCTTGAGGGAGGCCGCCTTGCCCTCGACCCACTCCTCGACCTTCTTGGCGTCGAGGCCCTTGCCCGCCGCGACGATGGCCTTGCTCAGCGCGGCCTTGTCATCGCGTCCGACGTCGGCGTAGGGCGACTTGCGGCCGGCGACGGGGTACGTCTTTGCCGCCTCGGCCAGCAGGCCGCGCCAGGGGCCGTCGAGGATCGCCTGCTGCAGGTCGCTGCCGCCGTGCCGGCCGCGGCGCACATCGGTGTAGGGGGCCTCGAGCCCCTCGACGGGGAACTTCGTCGCCGCCGACGCGAGGATCCCCTGCCAGGTATTCTCGGCGGCCTCGGACTGATGGCGTCCGCCGGTGGGCAGGATGATCTCGACGCGTGGCGGGGTGCCGTCCACGGGGCGGATGGTGATGTTATACAGGTCGTTGGGGTCGATGCGGCGTTTGAGCGCCGCCGCGAGGTCGGCGGCGGAGAACTTGTCGGGCATCTTCGTCTCGTCCACCTCGTAGACGAGGATGGTGCCGCCGACGAGGTCCACGCCGAGGCGGAAGCCGCCGCGGCCCGCCTGGTACTCGTTGTAGGCCCACGCCACCACGGCGATCGACAGGATCGTCGGGATGACGCAGATGAGGATGCGGTTGAAGAACCTTCTCATGGTCGGACGTCATGCCTTTCTGACTGGGTCTGCCGTCCCCGCCTGGCCGTCCGCCTTCGGGGGCTCCTTGGACTCCTTCGCCGCCTTGACGCGCTCATCGTGGGAGTAGTTCTTGTGGATCGCGCCCTTGACGAACTTGACACGCACGTTCTCGTCGAGCTTCACCACCACCTCGTCCTCGGTGTCGTGGATCGAGTAGACAGTGCCGACGACAAGCCCGCCCACCAGCACCTTGTCGTTCTTCTTCGTGTCCTTGATCATGACGTCGCGTTCGGACTCCGGGTCCGCACGCTTCCGCCCGAACACGAACATGTACACGATGACCGGGATGAGGATGTACGGCAGCAGCTCCAGCAGGTTCGGCTGCCGCTGCGCGCCCTTGTCCCCCTTCTTGTCATCACCCTTGTCGCCGTCGGCCGGCGCCTTCGCCTTGTCGTCGCCCTTGGCCGCGACATCACCCGGCTTGGGTGGGCCCACCCCCAACGGGGCGTCCGCCTGGGCGAACAGGAGTACCACGAACAAAAGCATGGGGTCGCCTCAGGGTGCGGCGTGATCGAAGCGCTCATCATAGGCCGCGCCCGCACGCCGGGCAAGGTAACCTGTGCGGAACCGTGCCCACACCCCCGCCTCGATGGCCTCGCGGCACCTGGCCGTCAGGCGGAGGTAATACGCCACGTTGTGCAGCGACAGCAGGGTCGGCCCGAGCATCTCGTCCGCGAGGAACAGATGGTGCAGGTACGCCCGGCTGAAATTCGCGCAGGTGTAGCACCCGCAACCAGACTCCAGCGGGGCCGGATCTCGCTTGTGAGCGGCGTTCCGCATCTTCACGTTGCCCGCGTCGGTGAACGCCAGGGCGTTCCGCCCGCTCCGCGTCGGCATCACGCAGTCGAACAGGTCCAGCCCGCAGTCGATGGCGTTGACGATGTCCTCGGGCCGGCCGACGCCCATCAGGTAACGGGGCTTCCCCTCGGGCAGGAACGCGGCGCACGGCGCCAGGGCCGCCGCCATCTGCTCCTCCGTCTCGCCGACGCTGAACCCGCCCAGCGCGTAGCCCGGGAAGTCCAGCGCCACCAGCTCGCGGGCGCACCGCTCGCGCAGGTCGAGGTGCGTCCCCCCCTGGACGATGCCGAACAGGGCCTGCCCCGCCCGGCGGTGGGCGTCCTTGCACCGCCGCGCCCAGCGGACGGTGCGCTCGACGGCTACCTCCAGATACCCGCGTTCGGTATCCCCCGGCGGGCACTCATCCAGGCACATGATGATGTCGGCGCCCAGCTCCTCCTGGATCGCCACGGCCCGCTCCGGCGACAGCTCCAGCAGCGCCCCGTCGATGTGCGAGCGGAAGGTGGCCGCCTCGTCGGTGATCTTGCGTGACTGGGCCAGCGAGTAGACCTGGAACCCGCCGGAGTCGGTGAGGATGGGGCCGTCCCAGCGCATGAACGCGTGCAGCCCGCCCATCGCCGCCACCAGGCCGCTGCCGGGCCGCAGGGCGAGGTGGTAGGTGTTGCCCAGGATGATGCGTGCGCCGCACTCCTCCACCTGGCGCGGCGTGAGGCCCTTGACCGTCGCCTGCGTGCCGACGGGCATGAAGATCGGCGTCTCGACGGCCCCGTGCGGCGTGGTCAGCCGGCCACGGCGGGCGCGGGCATCGGTCTTCAGGAGGGTGAACATCATTGGTGTTTCGTGTTAGGTGTTTCGTGTTTGGTGTTTAGCGTCGGCCCCCCCGAGCCTGGATGGCTGCCCCCAGACACTAAACACGAAACACCTAACACGAAACACCGAACAGTCAGTCCTCCCGCAGGGCCAGGCCGCGCTGCTGGAGCTTGTCGCGCACCTCCTGCAGCGAGGTCTGGCCGAAGTTCTTCGCCTCCAGCAGCTCCTGCGCGGAACGCTGCGTCAGGTCGCCCAGCGTCACGATCCCCAGCTTGTTCATGCACTTCCGCGCCCGCACCGACAGGTTCAGCTCCGTCACCGGCGTGTTCAGGACGGCGGCCTCCTCGGGGGAGACGGCCTCCATCGTGCGGTAACGCATGTCGCCGCCGCCCTGCGACCCGTCCTGGATCGACTGGCCCAGACGCAGGCCCTTGGCGACCATCATCTCCTTGATCTCGGCCAGGGAGGTCTCGCCGAAGTTCTTGCTCGACAGCAGCGTCTGCTCCGTCACCCGCGTCAGATCGCCGAGCGTCTTGATGTTCATCTTCTTCAGGCAGTTCCGCGCCCGCACCGACAGCTCGAAGTCCGTCACCGGGATGTCCAGCACCTGCGAGCGCTTCGACAGCTCCTGATCCTCGATCGGATCGTAGGCCTGCGTCAGCGCCGCGTGCGCGTCCTTGTGGAACAGCCGCGCCGCCTCGTCCATCGGGTTGGCCGCCAGCACCCGGCGGTAGCACTCCATCGCCTTGTCGAAGCGGTTGTGGTCCTCGTACAGCACGCCGAGGTTGATCAGCGTGCCCTTGTGCAGCGGCGGGTACTTGAGGCACGCCTCGTAGCAGGCGATGGCGTCCTCGTCGTTGCCCGCGAGGTCGTTGGCGTGGCCGAGCTGGAACAGGGCGTTCGTGTGGCCGGGGTCCAGCTTCACCGCGTGCGTGAACGAGGCCACCGCGGCGGTGCGGTCGCCCTCGGCCATGTGGCACATCGCGTGCTGGTAGTGGTACTCGGCGCTGTGGCTCGCCAGGTCGGTCAGTCCCGCGAGGACCTTGCGGGCGCCGTCGAGGTCCTTCTTCTCGCGGAGGATGTTGGCACGCTGCAACTTCACGAGGCCGGCGTTGTACCCTGTCTTCTCCGACTTGTCGAACGCCTTGAGCGCCTCGTCGAACTCGCCACGCGACGCCAGCGCCCGGCCGAGGTAGAAGTTGGACAGGGCCGTGTCCGCCTGGCGCAGGTGGTCGATGGCCTGCTCGGTCTGCCCGAGGAAGAAGTTGGCGATGCCCGACTTGAGGTGCCACACCTTGGCCTGGGCCGGCTGGGCCGACTCCAACTTCTTGGCCAGGAGGGCGGCGACCTCCTTGAGGCTCTTGAACTGGCCGCCGCCCTGGGTGAGGGCGTTGCGGAGCTGCTGCACGGTGCCCGCGTCACAGTCGGGCCTCTCGACGAGCAGCGCCTTCAGGTCGATCACGTGTTCCGCCATCGTCCGCACCCCCGTAAACGACACCGCAGGCCCGGAACGCCGGCCCCGGCGGGTCACGCCGCCTGACCATCGCATCCCGGGCCGCATCCTTCGCCTGGTATTCCTGAATAATATACCGAGACACGCCCTCGCCGCAAGAGGGGGAGGGACGCACGATGAGAGACGAGGATCGCAAGACACTGCCGGCCTGCTACGCCACGGTCCTGCCGGGGCTGGAGGACGTGGCCGCCGATGAGATCCACAAACGCCTCGGCGGCGAGATCAAGAAGTCGTCGCGCGGCGTCGTCGTCTTCCGCCTCGACGACATCTCGCGCCGCGTGCTGACGCTGCGCACGACGGAGGACGTGTACCTCCTCGGATGGGGCACGGACACGCTCACCTACCGGGCCGCCGACCTGGACGAGATCCAGAAGTGGACCGCCCGCAAGCCCGACTGGGAGCAGATGCTCAAGATCCACCACACCATCCGCCCGCGCCCCAAGGGCAGGCCCACCTACCGCCTCATCGCCCAGATGGAGGGCAAGCACGCCTACCGCCGCTCCGACGCCGGCAAGGCGATGGCCCGAGGCCTCGCGGGCGTCCTCCCCGACTCGTGGAAGCCCGCCGACGAGAACGCCTCCGTCGAGATCTGGCTCACCATCGACGGGCAGACGGCGGTCTGCGGCCTGCGCCTCTCCGACCGCACGATGCGCCACCGCACCTACAAGGAAGAGCATCAGGCCGCCTCCCTGCGCCCCACCGTGGCGGCGGCGATGTGCTGGATCGCCGGGGCGCGTCCCGGCGAGGTGGTGCTGGACCCGATGTGCGGCGTCGGCACCATCCTGGCCGAGCAGTGGGAGCTGGGCAAGGGGCAGGTGCGCGTCCTCGGCGGCGACATCGAGAAGCTCGCCGCCCAGAACGCGGCGGCGAACCTGGATCGCATGGGCTGCGAGGCCGAGATCAAGGTGTGGGACGCGCGGAAGCTGCCCCTCGCCGACGCCAGCGTCGATCACGTCATCAGCAACCCGCCGTTCGGCAAACAGCTCTCCTCCCCGGAGGAGGTGGCGCCACTGTACCGCGCCCTCACGCGCGAGTGCGACCGGGTGCTGCGGCCCGGGGGGCAGGCGGTCCTCCTGGCCAGCGACGCCGACCTGCTGGCCGAGGCGGCGTCCGCCGTGGGCTGGCGGGCGAAGCGGCGCCTGCGCGTGCGTGTCCTGGGCCAGATGGCGACGGCCGGCGTCTGGCGCAAGCAGGGGTCTTGGGTCAGGGGTCAGGGGTCAGGGGAAGACAAGAGAACAGCCAGTGAGCAGCCAGAAGATGACGAGGGGCACGCCGGGGCATAGGCTACCCCGGCCGGCATTCTCTTCTCTCGGCTGTTCTCTTACTGACCCCTGACCCCTGACCCCTGACCCCTATGAAGCTGACGTGCCCCGAGTGCGAGACCGTGATGCGGCCCAAGGTGCCGGTGGCACCCGGCAAGAAGGTCAAATGCCCCAAGTGCGAGCACGTCTTCGTCGCCAGGGGTGACGTGGACGAGGCGGAGGAGGTCGAGGAGGTCGAGGAGGCCCCCAAGAAGAAGCCGAAGGCGAAAGAGAAGGACAAGCCCAGGCCGGCCAAGGAGGAGAAGCCCGCCCCCAAGAAGGAGGCCGAGGAGGCCTACGGGGTCATCAAGGAGGAGGCGCCGCCCAAGCCGGCCAAGCCCAAGAAGAAGCGCCGCGACGAGGACGACGACGATGAGGACGAGGACGAGGACGAGGAGGACGACGGCAAGCCGAAGATCAATTACGGGCTGGACGAGTCGATCCGCGACCTGCGCGGCCCGGCCATCGAGAAGCTCCGCGAGCCGGCGACCTGGCTGACCTTCAGCGGCCTGGTCGGGGCCATCGGCTGGCTGGCGTTCATCGTCATCCTCATCATCCCCTTCGCCTTCCCCATCGACGAGGAGGAGAAGAAGGACAAGCGCGGCAACCCGATCCCGAAGAAGGACGACGGCAAGACGCCGGCGAAGAAGGTGAACAAGTTCCTCGTCGTCTGGCAGACGTTCGACTTCAACGAGGTGGTCGAGCAGCCGCCCGCGCTGTTCTGGCTCATCATCACCGGCTTCTTCCTGCTCGGGGCCTACTCCGGCCTGATCGCCTTCGGCGGCATCAAGTTCCTCAACCTGGAGTCCAGGGCGTGGGGGATCGCGTCGGGGATCATGGCCTTGCTCCCGGTCAGCCCTGGGGGGCTGATCTTCACGCTCGCTTTCTTCGTCCAGTGGCTGCTGCGCCAGGTGGAGATGGACGACGGCACCGACATTTACATCACCGGCGGCCTGGGCGTCCTCCTGTACCTGGCCTCCATCGGCCTGGGCGTGTGGACCCTCATCGTCGCCAACGACGAGGTCGTCAAGACCGGGTACGAGTACAAGGGGGAGTAGGGGTCAGGGGTCAGGGGTCAGGGGTCAGTAAAGCAGAGAACAGCCAGTGAACAGCCACCAAAGAGGCTGTTCGCTGGCTGTTCTCTTGCCTTCTCTGCTTTCTTACTGATCCCTGACCCCTGACCCCTATTCAGTAGGCGTTCTTGTGCACGAATCCGCGGAAGATCGTCAGCCAGAGGATGCGGATGTCGAGCCACGGCGTCCAGTTGGCGATGTAGTGCAGGTCGAACTGCACCCGCTTGCGCAGCGACGTGTTGCCGCGCCAGCCGTTCACCTGCGCCCAGCCGGTGATGCCGGCCTTGACGGCGTGGCGCGAGTTGTAGAACGGGATCGACTTCGAGAACTGGGCGATGAACTCTGGCCGCTCCGGACGCGGCCCGACCATGCTCATGTCGCCCCACAGCACGTTGAAGAGCTGCGGCAATTCGTCGAGGCTCGTCTTGCGGAGGAATGTGCCGAACCACGTCCGCCGGTCGTCGTCCTTCTTCGCCCACACGGCGCCCGTGGACGACTCGGCGTTCTCCTTCATGCTTCGGAACTTCAGCATCCGGAACTTGCGCCCGTTCAGCCCGCAACGCTCCTGCGAAAAGAAGACCGGGCCGGGGCTCGTCCACTTGATCATCACCGCGATGAAGGCCATCAGCGGCGAGAAGACCACGAGGGCGATCAGAGACAGGACGATGTCCATCGCCCTCTTGATGCCGGCGCTCAGGCCCTGGAGCTGGCCCTCGCGCAGGCCGATCACCGTCATCCCGTCGATGTTGGCCGTCGTCAGCGACAAAGCGCCCATCGCCGGCAGGTCGGGGACGAGGCGCACCTCGACCGTCGTCTGGGCCAGGATCGAGAAGACACGGCGGATGTCGTCATAGCGCGAGAACGGCAGGGCGATGAAGACGTGCGAGACGCCGTGCCGCTCGATCAACGCCGGCAGCTCGTCGAACCGGCCGACGATGTTCAAATCGGAAGACATCGGCCCGGCGCGGTCCTCGACGAACCCCGCCGTCTGGATGCCCAGGTACTTGTGGCTGCGGAGGCAGCGGGCCATGCGCCGGGCCACGCGCCCCGCCCCGACGATCAGCGCGTTGGTCTGGTTGATGCCGCGCTGCCGCAGCGCGTGCAACACCTTCCACCCGACCCGGCGTGCGGCGAGGATGCCGAGCGTGAGCAGGCCCGCGAAGATCAGCAGCGTCCCCCGCGACTCATACGGGTCGTGCAGGAAGAACAGCAGCGCCATCGTGAACAGGCACAGGAGCGCGGCCCCCTTGCAGACGGCCACGATCTCCTCGCGGAAGCGCCGCAGACGGCCAATCTGATACATCCCCGCGATGCGGAACGCGACCAGCGCCAGCGGCAGCAGGAGGGGCAGATGCCGCCAGCACCAGTGGAACGGCTGCGCCTCCTCCCCCTTGATCGGGATCAGCCCGCTGGCGAAGCGCACCCAGTAGGCGCCGAGCCACGCCGCGGCGGTGAGCAGCAGGTCCGACACGAGGAACGCCAGCGACTGGGCCTGGCTGCGGCGGTCGAGCATGATCCGGCTCCTTGCCCCCGAAGGGAGCCGGGATCATGGCGTGGAAGGGGCCGACGAATCAAGACGAACCGCCCGTGGCGACACGCGGCCGGCGTGCCTATCGCCCGGCCTCGTGGGTGCAGATGACCTTCGTCGTGATGCCGCCCCGCGGCGTGAAGTCCCCGACCACCGTGCAGCGCAGGGGCCGCGCGACGGCGACGAAGTCATCGAGTAGGCGGTTGACGACGGCCTCGTAGAACGATCCCTCGTTGCGGAAGCGCTGGAGGTACAGCTTCAGCGACTTCAGCTCGACGCAGACCGCCGCCGGGACGTAGGTGAACGTGATGGTGCCGAAGTCGGGGTGGCCGGTCTTCGGGCACAGGCTGGTGAACTCGGGGCAGACGATCTCGATGACGTACTCGCGCCCCGGCCGGGGGTTGGGGAACGTTTCGAGCTGGGAGGCGGAGGGGGCCTCGAACGGCGGCACGGCGGCGGCTCCTGTCGGGACGCGGGCGTCAACGTCCATGATAGGCGCCGTCACGCCAGCCGGAACACCAGCTCCGGGGCCTTCCTCCGCGTGATCGCCGCCGCCACCTCCGTGCGCAGCATGGCCGCGGCGGCGGCGAGGCGGCCCGCACGCGCGTCCTCCGGGTGCGCCTCGGCGGACGGCGCCGGGGTGAGCGTCACGAGGAGCCGGCCCTTGCCGCGCGCAGGGACGACCGACGAGACGGCCAGGTCCGACAGCAGCGGATCACCGAGCGTGGGCAGCACGCCCGCGAGCGCCCGCGCCACCTGGCCGCAGAGCTGCAGCGTCTTGCGTCCGCCGTCGCCGCGGGCGGGGTCATCGGGCCGGTCGAAACGCGGGTCGTCGCCGTCGCCGGGGCCGATGGAGTCGGCGGCAGCGAGGATGCTCTTGCGCGAGGGCCTGCGAGGCATTGCTTACCCTTGAGAGGATGGGACGTTCGCTGATGCAAGGACACGCCACCTCCCGCCGCGGGTTCGCGCGACAATCCGGGCGGGCCGCGCACCGGCGATGGAGCTGTGGCCTACGACAACCCCTCCGAGCGCCTGGTCGGCGTGCTCGACCTGAGCAAGCCGGTTGACGAGCAGGCCGGCGACTGGCTCACCTCGCGGCATTCAGTGACCGCAATTTCGGCATCACCTCCGTGGCGAGCAGCCGCATGCTGACGCGCGTGTTCTCGTGCTGGGCGGCCCCGATCTGACAGCCGGTCAGTACGACGCCGGCCCCGAGGCGCTTCTGATAGTGCTCCAGCTTCTGGCGCACCGTCTCGGGGCTGCCCACGATGGCGTAACACCCCTTCTCGATCTCGTCCCAGGATGTCACTTCGGAGAGGAAGTACTTCCGCTGCTTGAGCAGCGCGATGGCCGACTTCGCCGAGGTGTAGCCCGGCGGGGCCAGCAGGATCCCCCGCAACAGCTTCTTGATGAAGTACCAGAAGTGCGGCTCGAACTCCTCACGGGCCTTCCTGTCCGAGTCGGCGACGTAGATGGGGATGCCCCACCCCATTTGCTCCGGGGCCGCCGTGTACCCCTCTTTCTCGCAGGCGTCGCGGAACTGGTCGAAGACGCGCTGGAACACGTCGATGTGGAAGTACGGGATTCCCATGTAGCTGAACCGCCGCTTCGCCACCAGCTCCACCGTCTCCACCGACCCCGCGCCGGGGATCCACACCGGCGGGTGCGGCTTCTGTAGCGGCGTCGGCCAGGGGTTCACGTACCGGTAGTGGTAGTGCTTGCCGTCGTGCATGAACGGGCCCGGCGTCGTCCACGCCTTGAGGATGAGGTCCATCGCCTCGCGGAACTTCTCGCGTGCGGTGGTCGGGTCCACTCCGTAGGTGAAGTACTCCGGCCCGCCGCCGACGACGAACCCCGCCATCAGACGCCCGTTCGACATCACGTCGAGCATGGCGAACTCCTCCGCCACGCGGAGGGGGTGCCCGTACAGCGGCAGGGCGTTGCCGATGACGGCGATCTTGCACTTCTTCGTGCGCTGCGTCAGGGCCGCGGCGATGAGGTTGGGCGACGGCATCAGGCCGTAGGCGGTGTTGTGGTGCTCGTTGACGCAGAGGCCGTCGAAGCCAAGATCGTCGGCCAGGGCGAGGGTGTCGATGTACTCGCGGTACAGGTCATGGCCCTTGACCGGGTCATAGAGGCTGTTCGGCACCCAGACCCACGCCGAGTCGTGCTCCTTCTCGAAGGTGTCGGAGAGGTGCGGCCAGGACATGAGGTGGAAGAAGTAGAACTGCATCGTACCCGCCCTCCCGTCCCCCTGCGTCCCGTGCGTCCCCCGTCACTATAATGACCTATCGCCGGCCCGGCCCTCGGAGACGCCGCCATGCCCCAGTACCGCCAAATGGGCAAGATCCCGCCCAAGCGCCACACCGAGCTACGCACGACGCCCGGTTACCGCGGCGAGGGCCTCCATTACGAGGAGGTCGTCACCACCGCCGGCTTCGGACGCGCCTACTCCACCCTCTACCACCTCCGCCCGCCCACGCGCGTCCGCAAGGCCGAGGCCGCCGGCATCCTGCCGCTCGAAGTCGTGGATGTCCCCGTCCTGCGCCACCATCACCTGAAGTCCGGCCAGATGAAGGCCGGCGGCGACCCGGTGATGGGCCGCGTCCCGATCTTTACCAACCCAGACGTGACCATGTGGCGATGCCGTCCGACGCAGCCGCAGCAGGAGCTGTACCGCAACGCGTCCGCCGACGAGGTCATCTTCATCCACCGGGGCAGCGGCACGCTCCAGAGCCCGTTCGGCGTGCTGTCTTTCAAGCCGTTCGACTACGTCGTCGTCCCACGCACGACCACTTACCGCATCGACTTCGAGCCCGGGGGACAGCCCGAGATGCTCGTCATCGAGTCGGGCAACTACATCCACTTCCCGCCCCGCTACCTCAACCCCGACGGCCAGTTCCGCCTCGGCGCCCCCTTCTGCGAGCGCGACCTGCACGGCCCCGACGAGACGGTGGTCATCGACCGCGAGGGCGACGTGCCGGTCCTCATCAAGGACGACTTCCGCCTGTCGCGCTACACCCTGGCCCAGCACCCATTCGACGTGGTCGGCTGGGACGGCTTCGTCTACCCGTACACGTTCAACGCCGATGATTTCGAGCCGATCACCGGCACGATTCATCAGCCGCCGCCCGTCCACCAGACGTTCGAGGCGTCGGGTTTCGTGATCTGCACCTTCGCGCCGCGTCTGCTCGACACTCACCCCGATGCGGTGAAGGTGCCCTACGCCCACAGCAACGTGCAGGCCGACGAGGTCCTGTACTACGTCCGCGGCAAGTTCGGCAGCCGTCGCGGCGTCGAGGAGGCGTCATTCACGCTGCACCCGCGTGGCATCCCGCACGGCCCGCATCCCGGCACCATCGTCGCCAGCCGCGGCATGACACGCACCGACGAGCTGGCCGTCATGGTCGATACCATGCTTCCTTTGAAGCTCACGCGCCAGGCGCTGGAGATGGACGACCCGACGTACCCGCTCTCGTGGCTGGAGTGAGCATCACGCCCCGCCGCGCCCCTGCCGCGAGTACAGGGGGGCGACGCTCCGCGCGTACTGCGCGTAGAAATACTCCAGCTGCTCCTCGACCGTCCGCGAGCCGACGAACTGATGGCTCGGCAGCAGGACCACCTCGACGCCCCGCCGCGCGAGCCGCTCGGCGACCTCGCAGCGCAGCATGTTCATCACCATCGCCCCGCCGAGCGTGCTGAACGGCCCCGTCCGCCCCGCCCCCTCGACCGAGACAAGCGTGTCCCCCACCGGCGCGCCGTTGTCGAGGATCACGTCGGCCACGTCCATCAGCTTCTTCCCCGAGGCGAGGGCCGGCTTCGCTTGCTCGCAATGGGCCTTGCTCACGACGCCGACCACCTTGAGCCCGCGTGTCCGCGCGCCCTCCGCCATCTCCACGATCACCTCGCGGATGCCGCTCGTGGAGATGACGACCATCACGTCCTTCGGGCCGAAGGCGAAGTTCCGCAGGATCTGCTCGGCGTAGCCCGGCGTCTTCTCCAGGTGCAGGCTCTGGCGCAGCCCGTTCGGCCCGACGATCTGGTTGTGGAACGACAGCGCCAGCTCGACGATGGTGTGCCAGCCGACGTAGCACCCCTGGCGCGGCGTCATCTCCTCGCACAGCATGCGGCTGTGGCCGCAGCCGAACAGGTGCACCAGGCCCCCCGCCGCGATGGCGTCGGCGCACCAGCCGGCGGAGGCGTCCAGCTCCGCCCGCTGCGAATCGAGCAGGCCGGCCAGACGCGACATGGATTCGGTGAAGAAACGCTCGGCGGCGGTGAGTGGGGGCATCGGTGATCCATCTCAGGTGCGGGGCGAGGTGTTTGGATCAGGCGAGCGGGCCCCGTGAAAGGCCCGAGTCTTCCAGTGCGCCCGAGTCACCCCCGGAGAAGCCGCACGACTTGTGTGAGCCGTCGCAGAACGGTTTGTTCGCCGACGCTCCGCAGCGGCACAGCGCGACGAGCGGCTTGTCGGCGGGGAGGGGGATCTCTCGCCCGAGATGATCGACGAGGCGGAACGGCCCGTGGACGACGATCGGGCCGTTCTCGCGCAGACGCAGCGTGACGCCGGGCTCAGTCATGGGAGACCTTCTCGACGGAGTAGCGGTCCTGGCGCGGGTGGTTGATCAGGTACGGCACCAGCTTCTTGGCCACCGTGTTGAGGAAGTCGCGGCGGAACTTCTCGGGGTGGGCGTCGGCGTCCATGGGGATGAAGCCGCGCACGTCGCTGGGGTAGCAGCACTGGCAGGATTCGGACTTGGGCGGGTCGTCGGAATCCACGTCGTAGAGCTGCACCCGGACATGCGCCTTGCCCGTGAACAGGTTCGGCGACTTGGGGTCGCGCATGCTGAGGGTCAGGAACTCCAGGAACACGACGTACTGCGCCTTGAGGTCCTGCCCCGCCTTGATCGGGTCATGCTTCCACTCTGTCCGCCGGTTCTTGTATTCCTCGACCTTGCGCTGCTGGACGACATCCACCTTCTGGTTCAGCCCCTTCGCCGTCTCGCGCATCATGTCGGCGAGCTTCTCGGCCACCTCGCGGTCGGCGTGGATGAGGTCGGTGTCCACGTCGCCGTCGGTGTGCGTCAGGATGACGACCTTCGGCACCTTCTTCTCGTCCTTGTGCGCCAGGTGCTTGAGCTTGGCGTTGTCGGGGATCTCGGGGGAGAGGAAGTAGGCGAGGGAGCCGAGGTTGCCGCACCCGGCCTGCACCAGCAGGCCCGCCGCCGCCGCCCCGACGAACCAGCGTCGCGTCATGCCCATCGCGCCACTCCTTGGCCTACGGCCCTGCCGGCTTCCCGGCCCAACACCACAAGCCGACCACCACGCCCCAGCGTACGAACAGCAGGACGAACGTCGTCAGCACCACGGTCACGAGCGCTTGCTCCGGCCATTGCACCCACAGCGGCCGACCCTTGTACGCGCTCGCCAGCGCCCACGGCACGGCCAGCGCCAGGCCGATCACCAGCAGCACGCCCACCCAGTTGGCCCGCGCCCCGTTGACGAGGTCGCCGCGCACGGTGAACGCGAAACTCGTCGTCAGCCCGCACGACGGGCACGGGAGGTCCGTCACCTCCAGGAACGTGCATGGCGGCAGACCGAGCTGGCGGTGCGTCCCCATCCGCTCGGCGGATCCCCGCCCCTTGTACGGGTCGATCCACCACGCGACGGCGAAAACCGTCAGGATGCCGGCGGCGGCCAACAGCAGCCCCCCCCGCACCCAGTGCGGGAGTGGATCAGCCGATTCGAAGACTGTCTCAGGTGAGGCCGTACACATAGCGGATCTTCCGTCCTGATCAAGAGCAAACCTCCCGCGTCGATCGGCGAGCGCCGGGCGTGAGCCCGCCGTGCCTCACATCATCTTACACGCCGCCTCCTCGATCTCGACGCGATGCACGCTACGACCCGTGTCGTCCTGGAGGTTCGGGAAGAAGTCCCCGAAGGCGTTCACCTCAAGGACGTAGTGCCGATGATACCCCGCCTCGAACAGCAGATCCACGCCCGCGATGTCGGAATCAAAGCACGCCGCCGCCTCGACGCACGCATCCAGCCCGTCCAGCCAGACCCGCGGCGGGATGGCGGCCCGGCACCGCGCCACGTCGCCGCGGTGCCCGCCGAGGTGCAGGTTGGTCATCGGCAGGTGCGACAGGCGGAAGATGGTGAACGCCGGCCTGCCGTGGATCACCACGACGCGCACGTCGAAGTTGCACCCGTCGATCTGGGCCATGCGTATGCCACGCTGCACACACACACCCTCGTCGATGAGGAATTGCAGCAGATCGCCCAGGACTCGGGGGCTGGCGAGGCGGCGCGAGCTGTACCAATCGCCGTCAATGCTCACCAGCGAGCTGGTGGCGGTGAAGCCGGCCTCGCCGCGGGTGATGACGGCGATGGCCGACGCCGACGAGCCGCTGTTGAGCTTGGCGTAGGTGAGGGGCCAGGGGTCGTGGTAATTGAGCCGGGAGAGCAGCTCGTCGGCGTCGCGTGGCGGGGTCGGCCACGTCGGCGGGACGGGGACGCCGGCGGCGGCGAGGCGGGCGCACGTCTCGTTCTTGTCGAACATCGACGTGATGGCGAGCGGGCAAGCCGTCGGCGTGAGGTGCGGGCGGGCGGTGAAGGAACGTTTCAACCCCTGGAGGACGTGGCGGAAGCCCGCGAACAGTAGGCCGGGCCGCACCTGCCGCCCCTTCCTGTAGTGCAGCGAGAGCCAGGCGTCATCCGGCGTCCCCGAGGCTCTCGCGCCGGCGTGGAGCAGCAGGCGCGACACGTCCCAGTCGCGCCCCGGCGACTCGATGCGCACTACGGCGGGCCTGTCGAACGCCGGCAACGTGTCGAGGCAGCCGTCGAGCGGGATCACGTCGGCCCACGGGACGACAACAACCTCGGCCGGCGTGCCGCGCTCCTGCCAGAACCGCTCCAATTCGGCCCCGTAGGCCTTCCAACGCAGCCCGTCGGGGTTGGTGATGACGACGAAGCGCGGCATGGCTTGACCACCAGGGACACGAGTGCGCGCGGGCCAAGGGCGAGCGGCGGTGCCTGAGCCCGCCATGTCTGCGGCTCAGGCCAGCGGCCCGTCAAAGGCCCGAGTGACCGGATGCGCACTCACCGACACAGCGCGTGCTTCAACGTCTTCCACGCCCCCTCGGCGGCGCTCGACGCGACACACTGCGTGATGAAGTTCATGCCGTCCACGCCGTCGTTGACGTTCGGGTACAGCGAATTGACTCCGTCGAACGCCTGGCCACCGGCGCGCTTCACCATGTCGGTGAACGCCGCCGTGTACACGTTGGCGAACGCCTCCAGGAACGCCTCCGGGTGCCCCGCCGGAATGCGAGTGGACATCCCGGCCGTCTCGCCCAGGTACGGCCCGCCGGCCCGCGTGTAGACCTTGTGCGGCTCGCCATTCTTCCGCACGATCATCCGGTTCGGCTCCTCCTGATGCCACTCCAGCGCCGCCTTCGTGCCGTCCACCTCGATCCACAGGTCGTTCTCGCGGCCGTGGCTGATCTGCGAGGCCGTCACCGTGCCCAGGCCGCCGTTGGTGTACTTGATGATCGCGGTGCCGTAGTCGTCGAGCGCCCGGCCCGGCTCGAACACCGAAAGCTGGCAGGAGATCCGGTCGGGGATCAGCCCGGTGATGAAGCGCCCGAGGTTGTAGGCGTGGGTGGCGATGTCGCCGAAACAACCCGCCGCACCGCTCTTCTTCGGGTCCGTCCGCCATGCGGCCTGCTTCTGGTCGCTGGACTCCAGACGCGTGCGCAGCCAGCCCTGGATGTAGAACGCCCGCACCGCCTGGATCTCGCCCAGCTCGCCCGACTTGACCATGTCGCGCGCCTGCCGCACCAGCGGGTAGCCCGTGTAGTTGTGCGTCACCCCGAACACCACGCCCGTCTTCTTCACCACCTCGGCGAGCTGCTCCGCCTGGGCCAGGTCGAACGTCAATGGCTTGTCGCACATGACGTTGAAGCCGGCCTCGGCGAACGCCTTGGCGATCTCGAAGTGCGTGTGGTTGGGCGTCGCCACCGAGACGAAGTCCACGCGCTCGCCCGGCGGCAGCTTCAGCTCGCCGGCGATCATCTCCTGGTAGGAGCCGTAGGCGCGGGCGGCGGGAATGTCGTAGTCGGCGGCGGACGCCTTGGACCTCTCGGCGTTGGAGGAGAGGGCGCCGGCGACGAGGGCGGCGCGGTTGTCGAGGGTGCCGGCGATGGAGTGGACGCGCCCGATGAAGGCGCCCTGCCCGCCGCCGACGAGGCCCATCTTCAGCTTGCGATCGAGCGGTGCGTTGACGCCCATTGGCCCGGTTCTCCGTGGAGAGTGAATGTCGGTATGGGGGAGATTTAGGGAGGCGCGGCCCGCAGGGCAAACCGCCGGGCGTGCCAACCCGTCGAGGATGTCAGAGCCCCTGATTCCGCGAGGTTCCGAATCATGCCGCGTCTGATCCTGTCCGCCCTGTTGTTCGCCGCCACGCCGCCCGTCTTCGCCGACAAGGCCGAGCCGGACGACCCCAAGGCCCCCAAGGCCCGCGAGATCGACCTCACCGGGATCACCCCCGACGGCGAGGGCGGCGCCGCCACGCCGACCAAGATCACAAAGCCCGAGGAGCTCGAGAAGCACATCACCGGCAAGGAGGCACGCGAGAAGATCCTCAAGCAGGTCAACCTGAAGAAGGAGTACCTCGTCGTCTTCCGCTGGGCCGGCTCCGGCGGCGACCGCCTTTCCATGTCCGGCGAGGGCGACAAGGTCACCTTCACGAAGAGGGGCGGCCTGACACTCGATTACGTGCAACACCTGAAGGTCTACGCCCTGCCGGCGAAGGCAACGTACGCCGTCGCCAAATGACGGCACCCCCTGCCGCGCACGCCCCGCGGCCTACAATGGCCGGAAGCCCGCATTCACCGAGGTGCCGAACATGCTACGTCTCGCGCTGTGTGCCCTGATCGCCTTCTCCCCGGCCCTGTTCGCTGACAAGACCGAGCCGGACGACCCCAAGGCCCCCAAGGCCCGTGAGCTCGACCTCAAGGGCATCACCGCCTCCGGCGAGGGCGGGCGCTTCGCCCCAAACAAGATCACCAAGGCCGACGACCTCGACGCCTACGTCGGCAAGGAGGGCAAGGAGGCGATCCTCAAGCAGGCCAACCTGAAGAAGGAGTACCTGGTCGTCTTCCGCTGGGCCGGCTCCGGCGGCGACCGCGTCACCATGTCCGCCGAGGGCGACAAGGTCACGTTCAACTACAAGCGCGGCCTGACACGCGACCTGCGCCAGCACCTCAAGATCTTCGCCCTGCCGGCGAAGGCCACCTACGAGATGGGGAAGTGACCATGCGCGCCGCGCTCCTGCTCGCCGCCCTCGCCCTCTCCGCCCGCGCCGCCGACCCCGAGCCGGAGGACCCGGCGAAGTTGAAGGTGCGCGAGGTGACGAAGGTGGCATTCCGCCTGTCGTCGAAATTCGGCGGCGAGCCCGCGCCGGTCAAGATCGCGACGGCCGAGGAGCTGGCGAAGAACGTCCCCTCCAAGGAGGCCCAGGCGGAGCTGAAGAAGGAGGTCGATTTCTCAAAGGAGTACCTCCTCGTCTTCACCTGGGCCGGCTCCGGCGGCGACAGGCTGGACCACAAGGTCGAGAAGACGAAGGGCGGCGCTGAGGCGGTCTTCATCCGCACCCCCGGCGACACCAACGACCTGCGTCGCCACCAGAAGGTGTATGTAGTGCCGAAGAAGCTTACGTTCCGACTGGCCAAGTGATCGATCCTGCTCGGGGGAAGTGACCATGCGCGCCGCGATCCTGATGCTCGCCCTCGTCTCTGCCGTACGTGCCGCCGACCCCGAGCCGGTTGATCCGGCCAAACTCAAGGTGCGCGAGCTGGAGCTGTCGGTCCGATTGCCGGGGAAGGAAGTCGGTCCGCCCGACCCGGTCAAGATCGCGACCGTCGAGGAGCTGACGAAGTTCGCCCCGGAGAAGACGTCCCTGGAGGCGCTCAAGAAGGAGGTCGATTTCCGCAAGGAGTACCTCCTCGTCTTCGTGTGGTCAGGCTCCGGCGAGGACAGGCTCACGCACGCCGTCCGCAAGAGGGCGGACGGCGCCGAGGGCGTCTTCACGTTCGAGGGCGGCAAGTCCAAGGACCTACGACGCCACCAGAAGGCGTTCGTCCTGCCGAAGAATATGGCGTATCGGCTTGCGAAGTGATCCGCCGCCCTCCGTCACGGTTACCACGTGGCGGAGGGCGTTGTCATGAAACCACTCCTGTTGGGCGGTGGCGCGGAGGCCGCCCTGGCACGGGCCGCCCGCATGCCCCTCGACGCCCACGTCACCGCCGGCCCTCGAAATGGCGACCGCTTTATCGACGAACGCCGCGTCGTCGCCGCCGAGCCGCCCGGCCCGCCGCTGCCCGAGGGCCCCTTCCGCCGTGTCGCCGACGCCATCATGGCTTACCGCATCTTCCCCGAGTGGCTGGTCCGCGGCGTCACGGCACGCGTGCCCCTGCGTGCCGGCGAAACGTTCGCCAACCGCTTGCGGGTGTTGCCGGGCGTCGAAGTCTTCTTCGCCGGCCGCGTCAAGGCCGTGATCGCGGAGGACAACCGCGTCGGCTTCACCCTGCAGACGGTGAACGGCCACCCTGCCACCGGCGAGGAGACGTTCGAGGTGTGCAAGGATGTGGGGACCGGCGAGGTCTCGGTGCGGATCTCGTCGTGGTCGCGGATGGCCGAGTGGTGGATGGAGCCGGGCGAGCCGATCTTCCGCATCGTCCAGGCCTGGGCGGTGCGCGCAGCCCTCGACAATCTGGGGGCGGTGGCTGGTTGTAAATGAACCGGCCCCGGAGTCATCCTCCGGGGCCGATCTGGGTTTTCTCACCGCTTCCCGTCACGGCGTCCTGGCCGCGGCGAAGAAGGTGCGGCCTTCGGCGCCGCAGGCCTCGGGGCCGGGGCGGCCGCCCTCGGCGCCGGCCTCGGGGCCGGGGCGGCGGCCCTGGGCGCCGCAGGCCTCGGAGCAGTGACGGCCCTGGGCGCCGCGGAGGCTTGCCGTG
>CAZVZK010000100.1:0-36505 GCA_964630925.1 uncultured Alcaligenaceae bacterium | reverse complement strand
GCCGCGTGCCGGAAAGGCCGAATGCGACAGTTGATAAACTCGCTATCCTTACGGCGGCTGAGCGTCGGCCAGACGCGCGTGACGGGCCGGGGCGTGGGGGCGCTGCGAAAGGCGTTGCCGGCGTGCGAGATCGAGCGGGATCTGCCGGCGTCCCCCTGATCGGCGGTTGCGACGGGTCGCCCCTCGTCGCGATACTTTGCCGGGCGACCGCTGAGGCGAGATCCCGCCCAAAGACAGCCGTCGCTTTCCTCTGGCCGCACCCGCAGGGGCCTTACCCGATGAGACGGCGAACCTGGATGGCTGCGGGCCTCGGGCTGGGTGTGGCCCTCGTCCTCTGCTGCGTCTACGCGGCCTTGTCACGCCGCGCGGGGGTAGGGCCGGAGGCCGACGGCAGCCCGTCCGTGACGCGGCATCGCGAGCCCCTGCCGGGGATGCGCGTCCGCGGCAGCAGTCTGCGACTGCACGGGAGCACCGTCGAACGCCTCCAGTTCAGCCGGGACGGACGCACCCTCCTGGCCGTCGGCCAGGGGGGCGAGGTGAGCGTGATCGCGCTCGGCCCCGGAGGCCCGCGGCAGTCCGCACAGATCCTCCTCGGCGAGCAGTCGCACGTCACCTACGCGGACGGCATCGATTCCGTCGTGGCGGCGTCGCCCTCGACGGGCGTCATCACCGTCTACACGGCCGAGGGCGAGCGCCGGTGTCGCGTCCTGCACCCGTCAGGCCGCGTGGCTGGAGTTTGGTGGGACGAGGCCGGTGGGGAGCTGATGGCGTATGGCGGCCCCGTCCTGATGGCCTACCGCTTCGGACGGGACGGCCTCTCCGGCTCGTGGAGGCGGCTGCCGGCGCTCCCGCAGAGTATGGCCGCGGCCATCGGGTGCAAGACGCTGCTTGTGGGCGTGCGTGGGGCGGGGCCGGAGAGCGCCGCCGTCCTCGCGATCCAGGAGGATGGTGAGGCCCAGGGCTTGGCCGACGGCCTACCCTCCCCCGTTACCCGGTTCCTTGATACCTCCGGGGACAGGTACGTGGCCGCCCTTGACGACGGAGATGTGTTGATCGGTGCGGCCGCGAAGGGAGAGGGCGGGCGGCCGTTGTACGTGAGCTGCTGGAATGACGTAGCCTGTCTGTCCCCGGAGGGTCGGCACCTCGTCGTGGCGTCCACGCCCTGGAACCTCGACGTCCTCTCCCTGCCGTCCCTGGAGAGACTCGCCCGCGTCAGGCTGCCCTGGGAGGTGGCGTCCGTAGCGGTGTGCCCGCGCGGAACCTGCTGCGCGGTCGGGTATCCTGGCGGCCGGATAGGTTTGTATCCTCTGCGGGACATGCGGTTTGTCGCCGCGGCAGACATCGCGGGCGAGGCGGGCGGAGACGACGGGGATGAGTGAGTGTCGGTTCGTTCGTGACGTGCTGGGCAGGTGAGTATCGTTGTGTGGATGATCCCTCCCCTCGCCGGCCTGCTCGTATCTTCATTGTTAGATCCCTGTACACCGGATGTTACTGAGGAATGCGCGGGAAAAGACCTCCGCGTGGGCCGGGCGTAGAATGGTAACATGAGGCCAATCGGGACAGCCGCTGAGTTGGAAAGGCGTCGCCGCCGGGCCGTCGCCTTGGTCGAAGGCGGGGAGCCCCCAGGCGTGGTCGCCCGGATTCTTGGCGTCACCGCCTCCTCGCTCCGCCGTTGGAGGCGTTCGGCCCGTCGAGGCGACGGCCTGGCCGCCAAGCCCGCCCTCGGCCCGACCCCCCGCCTCGACGGCCGGCAACTGGCCGCCCTGGCGGACTTGCTCGCCCAAGGGGCCGTGGCCCACGGCTGGCCCAACCACCTGTGGACCGCCAAGCGTGTCGCCGTGTTGATCCGCCGCCAGCTCGGCATCCGTTATCACCCCGCCCACGTCTCCCGGCTGCTCAACGGGCCCCTTGGCTGGACCAGCCAGAAGCCGCAGAAGCACGCCCGCGCGTGCAACGACAAGGAGGTGGAGCGCTGGATGGCCGACGACTGGCCGCGCATCATCCGCCAGGCGTTCCGACGCCGCGCCCGCATCGCCCTGCTGGACGAATCGGGCTTCATGCTGTCGCCGACGGTCCGACGCACCTTCGCCCCGCGCGGCGAGACGCCCGTCCTCGTCTGCTCGGACAAGCACGACCGGCTCAGCGTGATCAGCGCGATCACGCTGAGCCCGAGGGCGCTGCGCGTGGGGCTGCACTTCATGCTGCTGGGGAAGGACGAGAACTTCCACGGCGAGGAGGTGGTGCTGTTCCTGCGGCAGCTCAAGGGGGAGGTGGGCGGGCCCTGGGCGGTGGTGTGGGACCAGAACCAGATCCACGGCAGGTCGCGGGCTGTGAAGGCGTGGCTGGCGGAGCACCCCGAGGTGGTGGTGGAGGACTTCCCCGGCCACGCGCCCGACTGCAACCCGGACGAGGAGGTGTGGTCGTGGACCAAGTACGGCCGCCTGTGCAACCTGGCCCCCGCCGACGTGGCTGAATTGCGGCGGCACGTCTGGGAAAGCTTGAACGCCTTGAAGCGCCGGCCTCAGTTGTTGGCCTCGTTCATCCTTCACGCCAGGGTCCCCTTGCTCTTGACGTAGGCGGTCTTTTCCCGCGCATTCCTCAGTAAGGGGCTGCGCGCGGTGCGACACGCCCCGAGGTGCGCGCAAAAAGTGGGCATGTGGCCAGGTGACTCGCGCACTCACTACCTATCCGTGACACACAGTGTCAGTCAGTGCAGAGTCACATGGCCACTTCTCCAGAAAGTGGGCAGGTGAGTCGGCCTCCCGCCAGGGGCGTTGCAAAGCGTGACGTGTGACGGGTGACTCGGCCGCTGCGATGCAACTGCCTTAATGCGAACAGGTTGTGGAGGGGTAATCACCCGTCAGCCGGCATGGTTCAGGAGCAGAGGGAAGCGGGTAACACCCACGGGGAGGGGTGTGACCGATTTGCACAGCAACTTGCACAGAAACGGCGCCGGCCTGTTACCCGCCCTTGAACCAGGCCCGAAAAGGTTGGGGAGACGGGATCACCCGTCACGCCCTGCGGGGACGGTGACGGGTGACTCGGCGCCCGACGGAACCTCGCGCTCACCGCATGCGGGGTGTGGCGTGTCAAGTCGGGCTTCGGCCCTGGCGGGCCTCAACCCGACCTACCAGACCGTGGACAGGGATCGACACGGTCGGTCATCACCCGGCGCCCGGCGGGGTCTCGCGTCCGCGAGAGGCAAGCACCGGCGGCCATCGGGACGCGGAGGCCCTCACACTCCCCACCCGTTTTCGTTGCAGGGGGGTGCCTGGGGGGGTGCAATGCAATGCAATCCTCACTCCACAGCCATCGCCCGTGTCTCAGGCGAAGAGCGGGCGACGGCGGCGGAGGCGAGGTGGTCGCGTGTGACTTTGAGGGCGACGCGGCCGGGCCTGGCGTGCCGCGCCCGAAGGCGAGACGTTGCACTGGGGAAATGAAGTCTGTCGCCTGAACGACAGGTCAGCCCTCGGTCAGGGCGACCGGCTCGCTGCCGTGCTCGGCGAAGATGCGTTCGGCGATCTGTAGGCGGCGCTCGGCGCCCTCGCCGTGAAGCTCGACGGCGACGAGGATGTGGCCGAGGCGCATGGCCTGCTCGTAGTACGGCCCCAGCTCCTTCTCGGTGACGCGGCGGGACATGGCGCCGACGAAGGCGCCGCCGATGGCGCCGCCGCCCATCAGGACCGCCAGGCCGGAGGCCGGTGCGGCCAGCCCGCCCGTGGCAATGGTTGCCGCCGCCATCGCGATGCCGCCCAGGACCGCGCCGGCGGCGCCTCCGACGCCGATCGCCTGCGCCGAGTAATCATCCGACGGCTTGGGCTGCGGGATATCGGCGAAGTCTTCGCGGCGGGCGTCCGAGCAGACGACGGCCAGCTCGTCCTTCGAGAACCCGGCGGCGAGGAGCGCCTCGATGGCGGTGTGCGCCCCTGCGGCGGTGCGGAAGACCCCGACCCGATAGGGTAGCTCGACGACGGTGGCTGCGGTCATGGGAAGTCCTCCGGGGCGAGGGGCATCTTACAGGCAGCAACTCCCGCGCCGCAGAGGCGGTGGGGGAGGATTCACCACGGCCCCCATCCCCAACGGGGTGGGCTGACAGAACCGGCCCTCAGACAGCAACAGCCCTCGGGCTACACGTCAACGGAGAGGCGTTGCAACATGGGGGTTGTCTGCCAGCCCCGGCTTCCGGCCGGGGGACGGATAGGATGGGTTGAGGAGAGGGGCCGGAACCACGGGCAAGGCTCGTCAACCCCACGTGCTGACGTGGTGCGGGGGCTGCGCTGGGCGAAATCCCGACGCCACAGGATGTCGGCGGGATAGGGGACACGTACGATCCCACGGCACAACTGGTGTGGGCACTGCGATGCTCGGCGGCCCGTCTGGCGGAGACTTTGAGGCCCACGCGCTGGTTGCTGATCCTGGCGGCTGTGATGCATCGCGGGCGCGGGGCGGGCGGCCGCGCCGATATGTTCCGAAGGCTGGTTCACTTGATGCCGATGGGGCGTCTCGCCTCCGGCTCACAGCGGGCCGCTCTCCACGGGTTCACGCCGACGCGATCTGCCGGTGGAGCTGCTCGAAGTCGGGCGGGGCCGTCTTGGCCGCGCCGCGCAATTCGTCCATGTAGCGTTTCTCGACGTACCCGACCTTGCCGGCCAGCAGCCAGCGGCGGAGCAGGCTGGCGGAGCCGGGCTTGACGGCGTCGCCGGCGAGGCAGCAGCTCTTGATCGAATCGATCATCAGGAAGTGGAACTCCGGCACGACGCTCTTCGCGTCGCGGCGCAGCTCGAAGAGGAAGTCCAGCTCGATGTCGTCCACGGTGCCGTCAGCGAACATCTCCTTGCGCAGCACCGCCACCTCGCGGGCGTCGATGGCGCCGTCGGCCAGGAGGAACGCCTTCGCCGTCTTCTTCCAGTCGGCCATCGCTTGGGCCTCCAGTCGAGGGGCGTCTACCCCCCCATCACCCCGATCCCTCCCCCGCTTCGAGCCGGGGCGAATCCGGTCACGACGCCATGCACTGCTGATACAGCGCGTCGAACTCCGGGCACGTCCGCCCCGCCAGGCACTTCAGCTCCTTCAGCCAGTGCTTCTCCGCCGCGTCCACCTTGCCGTCGGCGAAGATGAACTGGCGGATCCAGGCCGTCTCCTCCGGGCTGATGGAGTCGTCGGCCAGGACCACCGAGCGCAGGCACTCGAAGATCAGCTTCTCGAACGACGGGACCGCCGAGGCCGCCTTCTTGCGCGCCTCGAGCAGGAATTCCATCTCGGCCCGGTCGATGCGTCGGTCGGCGAAGAACTCCTTGCGGAGGATCGTCACCTCGCGCTCGTCGATCGCGCCATCGGCCAGCAGGGCCGACATGGCCAGTTGTCGCCAGTTCGCCATGCTCCGTCTCCTCGCCGCGAGGCCATTTGGTGCCAACATACCGGCCGGGCGGCACGGGGCAACCGAAATCCGGGTCCGCCTCGCCGCCTTGCCGCCACCGGCTCTCCCTGCCCAGCCCCATCCCCGTCGTCGCCTCACACCCGCGCCAGCTTCTCTCACCCCTATTCTTCCCTCGTGGTGGCGCGCAAACACCACGGCCGCCCGCGTCTCCGCGAGGGGCCGTGCGTCTCGTTCGCGTAGGGCGAACACGGCACGCTGACGCCGTGCCGCTCGCCTGATCGACGTCAATCCTCGATCTTCAGCTTGATCTCGTCCGAGTTGCCCTTCAGCTCCGGCGCGTACATCGCCGACGCCTTCGCCGGCAGCGCCGCGAGCTGGCCCGGGATCTCCGCCCGCAGCCGGTACGACACCGAGTGCTTGCCCCGTGGCAGTGCCCGCACGAAGAAGCACGGGATTCCATCGGGATCGGCGGCCGGCTACAATCGCGGAGGAGAGGAGGGCCGCGTGATGAAGACCCCGACCCTGGCGCGGCTGGAGCCGCCCAACGGCTACCCGGAGACCGAGCCGGACGAGCAGCGCATGCCCAACACGGCCTGGCACGGCTTCGTCCTGGGCCTGGTCCTCCAGGCGCTGCGCTGGTTCTTCCGCGACGCCGAGCGTGTCTGCGTCGAGTCCGACATGTTCGTCTGCTTCGACCGGGCGGACCGCGACAAGACGGTCGGCCCCGACGTGTTCATCGTGTGCGGGGCCGAGAGGCGGTGGCGGCGGAACTGGCTGACGTGGGAGGAGGGCACGCCCCACCTCGTCATCGAGCTGACCTCCGAGTCCACGAGGGCGCGCGACACGGGGGCGAAGTTCCGCCTGTACCGCGACGTGCTGAAGGTCCCCGAATACTTCCTCTTCGACCCCGAGGGCCACCTCCTCCGGCCGCGTTTGCAAGGCTTCCGCCTCGTGGGCGAGGAGTACGTCGGCATCGAGCCCGTGGACGGCAGGCTCCCCAGCGCGGTGCTGGGCCTGCACCTCGAGCAGGACGAGGACGAGCTGCGGTTCTGGGACCCGGCGGCCGAGGCGTGGGTGCCAACCGCCGACGAGCGGGCCGCCGACGCCGCAGCGCGCGCGGAGGACGAGGCCGCCCGCGCAGACGACGAGGCCACACGCGCCGCAGACGCGCTCAGGCGCGCCGCCGACGAGGCCAGACGCGCGGACGACGAGGCCAGACGCGCCGATGCCGCCGAGACGCGCATCCGCGAACTGGAAGCCGAGCTTGCCCGGCGCGGCGGGGTGCCGCCGGCAGAGGAGGGCGGCACGCCATGACCGACCAGGCGTTCCTGCGTGCCCTCGCCGAGGCGCCGCGCGACGACACGCACCGCCTCGTCTACGCCGACTGGCTGGAGGAGCGCGGCGACCCACGCGCCGAGTGGCTCCTCCTGCGACGGACGCTGGCGTCGCCCGTGCCGGACAGGTCGAGGTACACCGACCTTTGCGCCCGCGAGCAGGAGCTGCACCGCGCCCTCGACCCCGTGTGGCTGCACGCCGTCCGCCGCGTATGCTCGACGGTCAGACAGGGGCCGGTCAATGACGAGCAAGTGGGGGTGTCCCACAGGAGAGCCTATGCATGACGCCTTCCTCGCCCTCTACCATCGCCACGTCGGGGCGGCCTTTGATCGCCAGATGCGTCTGGCGGACCTCATCGAGCGGGAAGCCCCAGGCGAGCCCTACGAGTACACAATCTCGAAGGGATCCCTCGTCTTTGGGGGCCGAGTGCGCTTCACCGCACTCGATTTGGGTTCTTACGCCGAGCCAACCGATTCCTGGCTTTGGTCGTGGTGCGACCCCTCTTTGAAGCTCACACCCGACAACCGGCGGCTGGCGGAGAAGGTCCGGCGTCTTGCGTCATCTACCGGCGTGCCCGCCTTCGCCGCCGCTACACAATTCTCGTGCACCGAACTGCTCGGGCCGGACGTTGGGGAGGCGGCGGCCCACGCTATCGCGGCCATTGCCGCCGGAGAGCTCGGCTTCGACGCCTACTATTGCGTGCCATTCGCAAACGGGCAGTGTGTGGCGCTCCTACGCGATGCCCGGCTCCGCGAGCCTGCCCCCAACCCGGCCGCCCGGATCGCGTCTGTCTTCCCCGCCGTACTCTCGTCCTTCCCCGTGCCGAATCACCGGGAGGCCCTGGTGTCGTACATCCGATGGCACGGGCTGCCTGTCGAGGAGGGCCACGACGCCATCCGCGTCGTGGTGGACGGGGAAGAACAACTCAGGGCAGATTTCGATAGCCGGAGGCGGCTCGCCAAGTTAGACGCGAGCATCCGCCCCTCGCGTTGACCTACGAAAACACCACGGCCCCCCGCGTCTCCGCGAGGGGCCGTGCGTTTCGTCATGGTGACAAGGTTCCAACTTGTCGTTGCGTCAATCGACAAGCTGGAAGCTTGTCGCCACGAAGGGCGTCAGTCCTCGATCTTCAGCTTGATCTCGTCCGAGTTGCCCTTCAGCTCCGGCGCGTACATCGCCGACGCCTTCGCCGGCAGCGCCGCGAACTGGCCCGGGATCTCCGCCCGCAGGCGATACGACACCGAGTGCTTGCCCCGAGGCAGCGCCCGCACGAAGAAGCACACGCGCTCGTCACGCAGCTCCATGTATGCCGGGAAGCCGTCGCGGTGCAGGTAGCCCGAACGCACCTCCATCGCCTCGAAGCCCGCCGCCTTCATGTCCTCGAACAGGATGTACTCGTAATCGTTCTTGCTGTCGATCTCCAGCTCGACCTCCACCAGGTCCCCGCTCTTCAGCGAGGCGAGATTCTTTAGCTCCGACCGCTCGTACTTCTCGACACGCTGGTCCGCCGCCTGCCCGCGCGAGCCGCCACGCACCTTGATCTTCTCCTCGACGCGCGTCAGCTTGTAGAACTTGCGGTTGACCTTCACCTCCAGGCCGGCACGCTTGATGTCGTCCTCCAGCGTGAAGTTGGTGACGTACACGTTGTAGTACACCGGGCCCGTCCCCTTCTTCCGCAGCTCGACCGTGTGCTTGCCGTCGGCCACCTGCTCGCCCTCCAGGGCCAGCAGGTTGTCGAACGAGAAGAGGTTCGTCTTGTCGATCTTCACCGTCTTCTTCACCTTGCCGTCCAGCAGCACCTCCAGCGTCATGTCCGGCTTGTCCTCGCCCGACGCCTTGATGTAGTCGGCCATCGCCTCGATGCACACCGCCGTGTCGCGCGTGTTGGTCCAGTACGTCGCGTGCTTGCGGTTGTTCAGCAGGTACTTGACCAGCCCCGCCGCCTTCGTATCCTTCGGCGACACGGCCGAGAGGAGCTTGAGGTAGTAGGCGTTGGCTTCGTTCTCGCTGCCGTACCAGTGCCACCACGAGCCGCCCGGCAGCTTCAGGTACGCCGTCTGGTTCTCGGCGTCCTCGACGACGAACTGATCGATGTTCTGCATGACCATCTTCAGCTTGTCGGCCTGCCCGCCCTCCTTGTGCAGCGCCAGCCCCAGCAGCGCCTTGGCGTACACCGGCAGCTCGATGCGGTCGCGGTACAGGTAGTCGCGCATCTCCGCGTTCGCCGCCTTCGCGTCCTGAAGGATCATCCGCACGAACGCATCCAGCGCGTCCGCCCGCTCCTTGTACGGCCACACCTTCTGCGTGGCCCTCTGGATCAGCCGCACCTGCTCCTGCTCATACGCCTTCAGCCAGTTGACGCCCTTGTCGAGCACACCCGGCACCAGGGCCACGTCGTTCGCCACGGCGATCTGCAACCCATGCACCACCACCGCCGTCGTGTGCGGCCACGAGCGCTCGCCGTTGCCGCTGAACCAGCCCCAGCCGCCGTCCTGGCACTGCATGTTGGTCAGCCGCGTGACGCCGGCGTTGACCGTGCGCTTGACCTCCTCCTCGTCGAAGACGGGGTTGCGGTCATAACGCTTCCACTGCTTGGCGCGGTCCTTGGCGTCGCCCATCTCGGCGGCGTTGAGGTTCACACGCTTCTTCTGCACGTCCTTCAGGTCCACCTTCATCCGCTGCAACACCCGCTGCGTGATGACCGTGGGCAGGAAGCGGTTGAGCGTCTGCTCGGTGCAGCCGTAGGGGTAATCCACCATGTACGGCAGCGCATCGACCATCGCCCCGGCGAGCGTCGGCGAATAGCGCACTTCGAGCCGCGTCTGCGGCACGCGCCGCTCCTTCGGCACGGTGAACTCGACCTTGCCGTCCTTCTTGTCGGGCCGGATCACGCCGCTGAAGCTGTCGAGCTTCAACATGCCGTGGACGTACGACATGAACGACATCTGCATGGCGTCGGACTCCTCGTCCGTCGTCGCCTTCATGCGGACGACCGTCGGCCCCTCCTCCTTGACCTTGACGCGCCAATCGACGCGCACCTCGCCGCCCGGCGGGATCGTCACCTTCTTCGTGGCCGGCCCGTCGAGGGCCAACGTGCCGCCCTCCGTCTCCAGCGAGACGGTGGCGACTTTCTCCTTCTTCAGGTAGTTGTGGACGTTGGCGGACAGCACGACCTCGTCCTTCTGCGTGAAGAACCGCGGCGACTGCAGCCGCAGCAGGATGTTCTTCTTGGTCGTGACCTCGGCCTCGCCCTGGCCGACCTTGGTGCCGTGGCCCATGCCCCAGACCTTGATCTTCCAGCCGGTGGTCTGCTCGGGCAGGTCGAACGTCACCTCGGCGATGCCGTCCTTGTCCGTGGTCAGCCGCGCCTTCCAGTAGGCCGTGTCCGCGAAGTTCTTGCGGACGCTCGTCTCCGCCGGAGGAGGCTCACCGCCGCCGGGGGCGCCGTTCTCGCCCTTGCCTTCCCCGGCCTCCCCGGGCTTGGTGCCGGGGGCCATCGGCGGGCCTCCGCCCCCGCCGGGCGCTCCACCCAGGCCGCCGCCGAAGCCGCCCTTGTCGCCGCCGTCCTTCTTGGGGTCGCCCTTGCCGCCCTCGATCACCTTGCCGTCGCCGCGGCCACCGGCCTGCCGCTCCATCTCCTCGACCACCGAGTGGCCGAACATTCCCAGGTAGCTCATGCCGCGCTCGTGCGGCTTCAACTGGTTGCCCTGCCAGCGGCTGATGCTGTCAACGGTCTGCGGGCTGTGGTGCCGCCGCCACTTCCAGAAGAACTCCTTGATCTCCGGGATGTTCGACGGCGCGATGTACTCGACGCTGCGGTCGTACACCGTCATCACCGCCGACCCCGAGAACGGCTTGCCGTGGAAGTCCGTCACCTTGACCTTCACCGTCGCCTTCTCGCCCGGCTTGTACTCCTCCTTGTTCGGCAGCACCTCAACGTTCAGCACGCGCTTCTCCGGCGGCACGGCGATCTCGCGCACCTCCGTATGCACGCGGCCGTTGTGGACCGTCAGCGCCTCCACGAAGAAGTTCGGCATGTCCTTCTTCGACACGTCGATGGCCTCGACGACGCTCTTGCCCTTGATGCGCAGCACCTTCGGCTTGAGGTACACGCCGGCGGGGCGCACGAACAGCAGGACGGGGGCGTCCTGACGGTTGGTGTTCACCATGAGCTGCACCTTGTCGCCGTCCGCGTACTCCTGCTTGTCGGTGACCAGCTCCAGGTCGTTGAAACGGAAGGAGCTGCCGTCGAAGCCCTCGCCACGCACCACGAAGACGTAGGCGCCCTCGATGGTGTTCTTCTTGGCGTCCGTGAGCTTGTAGACGAGCCGGTACTGGCCCGCCTTGGCCGCCTTCATCTGTAGCTTGGCGGAGCCGTCAGCGCCGGTGTCGAGCTTCCACGTCTGCACGACGGTCTCGACGGGCTTGTCGTCCTTGTAGGTGATGCCGACCAGCGACACCTCGCCCTTGCCCTCGACCGGCTTGCGGTCGGGCGTCAACCCCTGGAACCCCGCCTTGATGGTGTCCCCCGCGCGGTAATGGCCACGGTCCACCCAGGTGAAGACCTGGAACGGCTTGCGCGACACGATGACGCTGCCGGTGCCGACGATGGTCCTCCGCGAGGCGTCCGTCACCTCGGCGGTGATCTTGTACTCGTGGTCGGTGTCGGGGTGCAGCTCCTTCGCCGGGGCCGTGTCGATGCTCACCTTCAGCGTGCCGTCCGCGCCGACGGCCACCTCCTCCTCCATGATCAATTCGGGCTGCTCCGGCTGCCGGAAGCCCCACCAGATGGGGGTCGGCTTGCAGCAGCCCCACTCGTGGAAGCCGGGGTACCAGTTGTAATCGCCGGCGTACCACCAGTAGCCGGGGCCGTAGAACCAATCCCACCGCGCCTTCGGGTACCAGTTGGTGGAGTGGCTCGTCCGCAGCACCTTGACCTTCACCTTGCCCTGCGTCACGGGGGCGCCGAAGTAGTACTTCGCAGTCACGGTGGCGTCGATCTTCTCGCCCAGGCGGATCGGCTCCTTCGGCGAATCGACCTTCACCTCGAACTCCGGCTTCTTGTACTCCTCGACCCGGAACGACGCCGTGTGCCAGTGGTGATTCACCTGGATGGAGTACACGCCGAGGGTGGCGTCCTTTGGCAGGACGTAGCCGTCCTTCAGGCCCGCGTGGGCGTCGGTGCCGAGACGCTTCTCGTACACCTTCTCGCCCTTGGGGTTGCGGATGACCACGTCGAACGCCTTGTCGGCGAAGTCGCTCACGTCCGGCTGATCGTACTTGCTGTGCCTGATCCAGCTCGCGAGCTCGACCGTGTGGCCGGGCCGGTACACCGGCCGGTCGGTCATCGTGAACGTCCGCGTCTCGTTGTACTCCGGGTCGTGCTTGCCGCCGTACCACACGCCCTGGAAGCCCATGTAGGCGAAACGGCTGCCCGAGACGCCCTCGCCCGCCTTCGTCGCCGTGACCAGCCAGTTCCAGTACTGCTTCTGATCACTGTTGTCCGTCGTCAGCATGCCGTCGGCGTCGGTGTTCCTGGCGAACTGCTCCGTCTCGGTGCGGTAGTTGCCGTCCTTGACGTGGACGGTGCGCCAGCCGAAGAACGACAGGTTGCCCTTGTCGATCGGCTTGCCGCTGATGGCGTCGGCGAGGTAATACAGGGCCTTGCCCTCGAGCATCTTCTTGACGATGACGGTGTCCGACACCCAGACGATGATGCGGCTGGTGTTGCCGTCGTCGAGCGTGCACGTCACGAGATACGCGCCGGGCCTGTCGAGCGGTGTGTTGACCGTGATGCGCTCATCGACGTGGTTGGCGCGCGGCTTGAGGTCCACCGCCCAGCCGCCGGCGCGCTCGCCGAGGTACTCCTTCTGGTTATCGACGACGAGGCGGTATCCCAGGTCGCCGATGTCGCTCTTCTTCCAGTCGATGTGACGGGGGTTGGGGTTGGTCTTGAGGTAGTCCTTCACGTCCGTCAGCAGCTTCTCGACCTTGAGGGCGTGCGCCTCGAACGTCGCCCGCTTGGCGTTGCGGAAACGCAGCTCGAGCGTCGCCTTCTTGCCGGCGGGCTGGTTGTTGACCGGCTCGAACGTCCCCCAGTTGCCGACGATCTGGTCGAGGCGGTGCTGGCGGTTGTCGCCGCCGCCCTTGCCGAAGTCGGCGATGGCGGCACGCCAGGCCGTCGCCGCCCTCGGGTACTGCCGGCGGTCCTCGTACTCCGCCGCGGCGAGGTCACGGGCGCGCTCGGCGTGGGCGTCCTTCTTGCGTGCGACGACGCGCTCCCAGATCCTGATCCAGTTGTGCTCGTCGGGCAGCGTGAACCGCTTCAGGCCCGTGGCCAGCTTCGCGATGGTCTCGGTGTCCTTGAGCGTGTGCAGGCTGAAGGTGCCGGCCTTGCCGTCGCCGCCCTTGGGGGCCCAGGCCATCGTCTGCACGCCGAACTGCGTCTTGCAGAAGTCGGCCCAGATCATGTCCACCTCGCTGGCCCGCCCCGGCGACATCTCGACGGACATGGTCAGGAGGTACCGCCAGCGCTCGCCGTCGTTGGCCGCCTCGTCGAACTTCTTGGGCACCTTGTAATAGACCGGCTTGTCGTCGTCGTCCACGGGCGCGCCGCGCTCGTCGCTGGGCATCCAGCCACGCCGGCCCCAGTGGCCACGGCCGTAGTAATGCCCGTCCTCGTAGTCGGGCAGCTTGTTCAGGTCGGTGAGGTACTGGAGGCGCCAGGCCTGGTGCGAGCCGGTGCCGTGGCGGACGACGCGGGCGAAGTCGAAGTAGTACTCGGACGCCGCGAGGGTGTCCTTCTCGGAGAGCATGAGCGGCAGCGCCTGCTGCATGAGCTGCATGGCCCGCGTCCGGTCGCGCTGGACGGCGTTGACGTAGCGGCCCGTGCCGCCGCGGCGGTGCCCGCGCTCGAACTTCCCGGCCACGATATAGCCCTGGTGCTCGCGCTCCACGTAGCTGAGGGCGGCGGTCTTGAGGAGACGCCACGTCTTCGGGAACGCCTTCACCGCCTCCTCGCGGAACTCATCGAACTCGTCGGCCCGGCCGAGGCGCTGCAGGGCGTTGAGGCCGAGGGTGAGGTCCGCCGGGGCGTGGTCGGGGTTGCCCTTGGGGTCGATGGCCAGTGGCCGGATCGCCTTGTAGGCGTCCATGAAATTGCCGTCGACGAAGAGCTTGTTGGCCTTCGCGCGGATCTGTTCGGGGGTGGGCTTGTCGGCCGCCCAGAGGTAGACGCCGACGCCGAGGGCGAGGACGCCCAGGGCGGCGAGGAGCCGTGTGTTGCGGAGCAGACGCATGGTATCGCTCCCTTGGGGAAGGGTTTGGTCGTGTGCCGATAGTGTACTCAATCTAGACGAGGCGGGGGCGGCGAAGGATTGAAGGCGAGCGGCACGGCGTGAGCGTGCCGTGCTCGACTTGGGCTCTGCGTGCCTCGGGGTAGGATGGGGGTGGAGGATACTCACATGCCACTGCGCGACCACTTCCATCCGCCCGTCAGCAGACGCAACTCCTGGGACTCCCTGCACGGCATGTGGCCGGCGTTCTTGGTCCGCGACCTGTTCTTTCTCCTGCCGGCGGGATTCGAGGCCAAGCCACACGTCCATCCGGGCATGTCCTCCGGGATCGACGTGGGGGCCTTCGACGGCACGCACGAGGAGATCGGGACGCGGCTCGACTCCGGCGGCGGGGGGACGGCGACGGCGACGGCGGCCGTGCTGGCCCCGACCCTGAGCATCGAGGCCGACCTGGACGGCCTGGACGACTACGCGGTACGGATCTACGACAAGCGCTACGAACGCAGGCTCGTGGCCTCCATCGAGATCATCAGCCCCGGCAACAAGGACCGGCCCGCCAGCCGGCGTGAGATGCTCTCCAAGGTGGCGGCCTTCCTGCGGCAGGACGTGTGCGTCTGCGTCATCGACCTCGTCACGTCCCGGCGATCCAACCTCTTCGGCGAGCTGCTGGAGTCGGAGGGCCGCACCACGCCGGGGCTGCCCGACACCTATGCCGTCACGCTGCGGAGGCGGGCGCAGAAGAAGAAAAAGCCGAGGCTGGACGCGTGGCTGTATCCGATGCCGCCGGGCGCGGAGCTGCCGACGGTGCCTCTGTGGCTGGAGGCCGACACGGACCTGCGCGTGATGTTGCCCCTGGAGCCCGGCTACGAGGAGAGCGGCCGCCTGCTGCACATCGCATGACGGCAAGAGGGGTGCCTCGAGTCTGTTCGTTGCGTGTGTACCAGGAGTCAACGGGGGCGATTGTCACGCCCTCGCTTCGGATCGCCAGCAGCTTGCGGCTCTCCGCCTTCCTCAGCTCCACGCGCAAGATGATCCGCTCCACGCGGGCGATGGCCGGCGAACGGAGCAGCCCGACGTAGTCCTTGAACGGCGTCTTGACGAAGCCCACGGAGGCCGTCTCGCAGTCGGTCCAATCGAGGACCTGTAGCTTGGGGGTAGCCGTTCACCCGACCTGTGGGGTCAGACAAAATGAGACGTGGAGGGCGGCCACGGCACGGGAGTGGGTGGCCTGACCACTCGCCGTGAAATGCAACTCCCGCCGGGGATTTGCATTGCGGGGGTGTGCCTGGGGGGGTGCAATGCAATGCGATCCGCACCACCCCGGCCATCCCACCTGTCCACTCCCGTCTAATACCCACACCCGCCTGGTCGGTTACGTAGCGAATAGCCGGCGGGAGGCGGTCCTTGGCTGCTCACTGGCGGCCGGCTGTTCTTCTCACCCCTGACCCCCCTGACATCTGACCCCTGGAGGGCGTCAGCCCTCCATGATCTCCTTGGCCTTCTTCGCCTCCAGCTCGTCGATACGCTCCTCGTACTTCTTCAGGAGCGCCTGCACCTTCTCCTTGCCCTTGTCACGCTCGTCCTCGGTCATCTCCTTGTTCTTCTCCGCCGTGTCGAAGTGCTTGTTGCCGTCGCGGCGGATGTTGCGGCAGGAGATCTTCTGCGCCTCCGCCGACTTCTTGAGCTGCGCGACGAGCTTCTTGCGCTGGTCGCCCGACATCGCCGGGACCGTGAGGCGGATCACCTTGCCGTCGTTGTTCGGCGCCAGGCCCAGGTCGCTCGACCGGATGGCCTTATCGATGTCCTTGAGCGTCGAGGCGTCGAACGGCTTGATCATGAGCGACTGGGCGTCCGGCGTCGTCACCTGGGCCAGTTGGTTCAGGGGCATGGGGGAGCCGTAGGCCTCCACGCGCAGGGTGTCGAGGAGGGCGGGGCTGGCGCGGCCGGTGCGCAGGCCACGCAGCTCCTTGATGAGAACCTCGACGGCCTTCTCCATGCGGCTTTCCGTGTCCTTGATGATCTCGTTGGTGGTCATGGCGGATGTCCCGAGGGGTTCAGAAGGATTCCATCACGAGCGTGCCGACCGCGTCCCCGGCGATGGCGCGCTCGATGTTGCCCGGCGTCTTGAAGTTGAAGACGAGGATCGGCAGCCTGCCGTCGCGGCAGGTGCTGATGGCCTGCATGTCCATGACACGCAGGTTGTCGCGCAGGATCTGGCCGTAGGTCAGACGCTGGTGGAAGACCGCGTGCGGGTTCAGCCGCGGGTCCTCGCTGTAGATGCCCTCCACCGTCGTGGCCTTGAGGAGGATCTCGGCGTCCAGGTCGCGGGCCCGCTGGGCGGCGGCGGTGTCGGTGGTCACGAACGGGTTGCCCGTCCCGCCCGCGAGGATGACGATGCGGCCCTTCTCCAGGTGACGCACGGCGCGGCGCGGGAGGAACGGCTCGGCCACGCTGTCCATGCGGATGGCTGACTGGAGACGGGTCTGGGCGCCGAGTTTTTCGAGGGCCGATTGCAGGGCCAGGCCGTTCATCACGGTCGCCAGCATGCCCATGTAGTGGGCGGTGGCCTCCTTGATGACCTCGCCGCCGGCGGCGAACTGGGAGCCACGCAGGATGTTGCCGCCGCCGACGACGATGGCGAGCTGCACGCCGCGCTTGACGACGCGGATGGCCACCTCGGCGATCTTGAGGGTCTCGTCGATGGAGATGCCGCTGTTCTTGCCCGCGTGGCCGAATGCCTCGCCGCTCAGCTTCAAGACGACACGCCTGTACCTGGGCGGCGACGCGTTGCCGCCCGGCGGGGGTTGCTCTTCCATGGCCGCTATGCACCTCGTCCGATCAGGGCGCTGCCGAAGGCGATTATAGCGGCCCGCGCGTGGGCCGTCACTTCGACTTGGCCCAGATGGCCTGCAGCTCCTCGCCCATCTTGAGCGCCGCCGCCACTTCGATCTTGTGCCGCGTCATGAACTCCTTCGAGTTGGCCAGCGCCCAGGTGATGTCGCGCCACGCCGCCTCGGCCTTGGCGCCGTTCTTTTCGATGAACGCCGCCATGCGCACGCGCTCCTCCGGTGTGGGCGCCCGCCCCAGCATCTCCTTGTAGAGCATGACCGTGCCGTCGGTGACGCCCAGCTTCTTGGAGGTCACGGCACCCGGCAGGGCGGCGATCCGCTTGAGGAGCTGTGCCGCCGTCTCCTTGGCCGGCGGCGGCTCGGGGGACGGGTCGGCGTACACGGCCAGGAGCATGACGAGCAAGGGCATCGGACGGCCTCCAACGTCAAACACTCAGGAAGCGGTCACGGCCGGTGATGGCCCACGTGCCCGTCACCTTTCCGCCCTCGACGACCCAGGCCCGCTGGTGCATCGCCACCGTGGGGCAGATGTGCTGCGGGATCGCCAGCGCCTCGTCGCCCGGCCTGAGCCGGCCGGCGTCCGGCGTCTCGATCACCAGATGCTCCTCGTTCTGCAGGACCTGTTCATGGGCCGGCATCCCCAGCAGGATCAGGCGCCTGCCCGCCGGCGGGTCGCTGGCGACCGCCTTGTATCCGAGGTCGAACGTCACGCGTGTCGGCGTGGGGCGGCTGATGACCCGCGTCAGGATGAGCGCCGCCGGGACGAAGCCGGACAGGTCGGCGAACTTGCTGCCGTAGCCGTTATCGTTCAGCACGAGCGTGCCGGGGGAGCACTCCAGGCCTGGGAAGTCCTGGCGGGCGAAGACGGGGAAGGTGGGCGTGCCGCCGCACACGACGCGCCCGGCCGGCAGGCCGTCGCGCTTGAGGGCCTCGCGGAGGTTGAGGGCGGGGCCGAGGAGGGTGAGGGCTGCCTTCTCCCGGTCGGCGTAGGCCTCCTGGTGGTTGTGGCCGTCGTAGACGTGCAGGCCCTCGGCACGCAGGCCGGGCAGTTTGGCGGCGTGGGCGTACAGGGCGGCGGCCTCGGGCCCCGTGGCGATGCCGGTGCGGTGTTGGCCCACGTCGAGGTCGAGGTAGAACCCGGCCGACGTGCCTGCCTTCTGCATCGCGGCGGAGAGGGCCTCGGCGGAAAGCGGGTGATCGATGAGACACGAGAACTTCGTCTCGGGGTAGGCGTGGATGAGCTTCGCGAGGCGCTGGCAGTTGGGGCCGACGAGGGGGTAGGAGATGAGGACGTCTTCGACGCCGCAGCGGGCGAGCATCTCGGCCTCGGCGAGGGTGGCGGCCTTGTGCTTGGTGATGCCGGCGGCGATCTCGAGTTTGGCGACCTCGGGGCACTTGTGGGTCTTGACGTGGGGGCGGAGGCGGGCGGCGCCGCCGGCCATCTCGACCATGCGGGCGATGTTGCGGCGGATGAGGTCCGCGAAGAACACCAGGCCGGGCGAGAGGATGCCGGAGGTGTCGGCGATGGCGTAGTGGTCGGTCATGGGGGGAGGCCCGTGGGTGTGCGGGCCATTATAGCGGATTCGGGCGAGCGGGGATGCGTCAGCGCCCCGAGTGGAGAGTCAGCGCATCTGGATCGGGCGAGCGGGGATGCGTCAGCGCCCTGAGTGGAGCGTCAGCGGCTCCGGCTCTCGATGCGCTTTCAGTCAGAGAGGCGCTGACGCTGTGCGGCTCGGGGCGCTGACGCGACCCCGCTCGCCAGGATCCGCTCACGCTCCTGACACCGTCAGCCGACCTTGATCGTCACCGTCTTCGTCTCCGTGTAGTGCTCCAGCGCCGCCTCGCCGTTCTCGCGGCCCTGGCCGGACATCTTGAAGCCGCCGAACGGCGTCGTCGTGTCCACGATGTGGTAGCAGTTCACCCACACAGTTCCCGCCTTCACGTCCTTGGCGTACTGCAGCGCCTTGTCGATGTTCTTCGTGAAGATCGCCGCCGCCAGGCCGTAGGAGGTGTTGTTGGCCCGCTTGATCATCTCGTCGTAGCTCTTGAACGGCAGCACCGACGCCACCGGGCCGAAGATCTCGTCCTTGGCGATGTCCATGTCGTCCTTGACGTTGTCGAACACCGTCGGCTCGACGAAGAAGCCCTTCTTGCCGAAGCGCACGCCGCCCGTCATGAGCGTGGCGCCCTGCTTCGTGCCCAGGTCGCAGTACTTCAGGATCTTGTCCATCTGCTCCTGCGACACCTGCGGGCCCTGCTCCGTCGCCTCGTCCATCGGGTCGCCGATCTTCCGCTCCTTCGACTTCTCGGCCAGGCGCTCGGTGAACTCCTGGTGGATCTTCTCCTCAACGAAGATGCGGCTTCCGGCGGTGCAGCACTGCCCGCCATGGAAGTAGATGGCGTGGAACGCGCCCTCCACCGCCTGGTTCATGTCGCAGTCGGCGAAGATCACGTTGGGCGACTTGCCGCCCAGCTCGAACGTCATCCGCTTCAGGGTGTCGGCGGCCGCCTTCTGGATGATCTTGGCCGTGTCGACGTGGCCGGTGAACGCGATCTTGTCGATGTCGGGGTGGACGACCATCGCCGCGCCGGCGGTCTCGCCCATGCCGTTGATGATGTTGATGACGCCGTTGGGGAAGCCAGCCTCGGCGGCCAGCTCGGCGGCCTTCAGGGCGGTCAGCGGCGTCTGCTCGGCGGGCTTCATCACGATGGTGTTACCGCAGGCGAGGGCCGGGCCCCACTTCCACGCGAGCATGAGCAACGGGAAGTTCCAGGGGATGATCTGCCCGACCACGCCCACCGGCTGGCGCAGCGTGTAGCTGAGGAACGGCCCGCGCACGGGCGGCGTGCGGCCCTCGATCTTGTCGGCCCAGCCGGCGTAGTAGCGCAGGGTGTTGACCACGCCGACGAGGTCGCCGCGGCTGTCGCGGATCGTCTTGCCGCAGTTGAGCGACTCCAGGCGGGCCAGCTCGTCGGCGTTCTTCTCGAACAGGTCGGCGAGCTTGTAGAGGAGCCGGCCACGCTCGGCGGCGTCCATGCCCGCCCACGCCCGGCCCTCCAGGGCGGTCCGGGCGGCCTTGACGGCGCGGTCCACGTCCTTCGCGGTGCCGGCGGCCACCTTGGCGATGACCTCGCCGGTGGCGGGGTTGTACGTGTCGAACGAGCCGCCCTCGGCGGGGTCCACGAACTGGCCGTTGATGAAGTGGCGGGTCTCGCGGATGGCGGGCGTGGCCGCGACGCGCTTCTGGGTCGCCGTCGTCATGACAGTACCTCTTGCGTTGGGGGATATGGGGATTAGCGTATCTTAGGGCGCGGGTGAATTCCGTCACCCCCGCCGTCCGATGTTATCGATTGGGCAAGGGAGTGCCTGCCGACATGGGGCGTTGGGGCTGGCTTCTGGGTGCGTGTCTGCTCGCCGGCGGGTGCGCGACGAAGCGGATGACCGTCGAGAAGGCGTTCCGCGAGGCGCAGCCGTCGGCGGCGGCGCAGAACCTGAACGCCCGTTACCTCGTCCGGTTCCCTGACACGCTGGATGTGCGGGTGGCGTCGCGGCCGGATTGCTGCGGGGAGCGTCCCGTGACTGTGGAGGGGACGGTTTGGCTGGCGGCGGGGGCGGAGGTGCCGGCGGCGGGGCAGATCGCCCCGGACATCGCCCGGCTGATCGCCCGCGAGCTGCACGTCCCAGACGCCGAGGTCACGGTGCGCGTGACGAAGCACGAGAGCCAGCAGTTGTTCCTCGACGGCCCCAACGGGGTGATGCAGCAGGCGCTGCCGTACCGGGGGCCGGAGACGGTGGTGGACCTGCTCAAGCGGGCGGGCAAGATCACGGGGGCCGACCTGCTCGACGTGCGTGTGGTGCGTCCGCACGTCGCGGACGGGGTGCCGCCGGAGGTGTTCCTCGTCGATCTGCACGCGATCCTGGTGAAGCAGGAGACGCGGACGAACGTGCGGCTGATGCCGGGCGACCGGGTGCAGGTGGGGCAGTCGCCGCCGGAGCGGTTCTGCTGCAAGCTGCCGCCGTGGATGAAGCCGTTCTGGCGCAAGCTGACGCAGTACGAGGGCAAGGAGCCGGCGAAGGCGAAGGAGTAGCCGTCGTACCGTTGAGCCTGGTGTGGCAATGAGACGGAAGTAGACGGGCGGTGTGGCCGGGCGAGGCGAATTGCATTGCATTGCACCCCCCCTCACACCCCTTGAAATGCAAATTCCTGGCGGAATTTGCATTGCAGGCCAAGTGGTCAGACCGCCGACGCCGCCGCGCCAGCCGCAACCACCGTCTCATTTCGTCCAACTCCAGTCGTCGTGGGAACGGCTACGAGTCGCCTTGCGTGGCTGTGGCCGCGCGGGTATGGGCAACGCCGCGCCCGCACCTCCGCGAAGGAGTGCCCATGCGGCGATCCTTGTGCCCTCTCGCGCTCCTCTGCCTGGCTGCCCCCGCCGTCGCAGGTCCAGCGCCGACCCTGCCACCGCGGCCGGAGAATCCCGTCCCGTCGGCGAGCGTCTCGTTCGCCGTAGACCTGTATGGCAGGCTCGCGGCGCAGGAGCCGGGGAAAAACCTGTTCTTCTCCCCGTACTCGATGTTCAGCGCGTTGAGCATGGCCGCCGAGGGCGCTCGCGGCGAGACCGCCTCGCAGATGGTGAAGGCGTTGCGTTACCCCGTGGGGTGCGGCCTGCCCGGCAGGCTCGGCCCGATCCACGCCGGCGTCGCGGCGGTGAATGAGCGTTTCAACGACAAGGACGCCGGGCACGAGCTGAAGGTGGCGAACGCCCTGTGGGTGGATAACAACACGCCCGTCGTGAAGGGCTACCTCAACACGATCACGGCGCACTACAGGACGGGCGTGTACGGCGTGGACTTCCGGAAGAACGCCGAGGATGCCCGCCTGCAGATCAACGCCTGGGCCGCCGGCCAGACGCGCGGGCGGATCAAGGAGATCCTACCGGACGCCAACAAGGACGCCCGCCTCGTCCTGACGAACGCGGTGTACTTCAGGGGCCAGTGGGCCAGGCCGTTCGAGGTCGGGAGCACCGAGAAGGCGGACTTCCTCGTCAACGGCCGGACGAAGGCGTCCGTGTCGATGATGAGCCAGATGCTGAAAGGCGGGCGGTACGGCGCCTTCGAGGCCGCCGGGACGCCCTTCGACACACCGTGGCACGAGTCGTCCGACGCGAAGACGCGCTCCTACCCAGGCGAGGGCGGGTTCCAGGTGCTGGAGATGCCGTACAAGGGCGGCCTATCGATGGTGGTCGTTCTGCCCCGCTCGGCCGCAGGCCTGCCGGCTCTTGAGAAGCTCCTGGCGGAGGGCAAGTTGTACCCCTGCGTGTATCGGCTCTCCGAGCGGGATGCCTACGCTCACCTCCCGAAGTTCCGGCTGGCCACGGGCCATCCGATGAAGCCCGCGCTGCACTCGCTCGGCATGACTCGGGCCTTGGAGCCGTTCGGCGCGGACTTCGGGGGCATCCGCGAGACGAGCGACCCAATGGAGAAGCTCCACATCAGCCGCGTCGAGCACAAGACATTCGTGGCGGTGGACGAGCAGGGCACCGAGGCGGCCGCCGTCACCGCCGTCGAAGCGGCAGTGGCCCTGAGCGCGGCGCCTTTCGGGGAGCCTGTGCGGCCCTTCATCCCGGAGGTGAAGGCGGACCACCCGTTCCTGTTCGTGATCCGCGACCAGAAGACGGGGACGATCCTGTTCATGGGCCGCGTGATCGACCCGAGGTAGTTGTCGTAGAGCACGCATCCTGCGTGCTCGCTTCACCTTACAAGGAGGCATCACGCCGCTCCGGGGGGCTGCGGAGCACGCAGGATGCGTGCTCTACGACAAGCAAGCCGCTCAGGCCGGCCCCCGCTCGTGTCCCTCGATGGACACCGCCCCTGCCGGACACGCCTCGACGCACACGCCGCACGAGACGCAGTCCAGCGGGCGCGGCAGCCACGGGACGCCGTCACGCATCTCCAGGCAGGCGGCCGGGCACAGGCGCACGCACTCGCCCGACCCCGTGCAGCGCGACTCATCGACCTCCGGCAGCGGCATCATCACGCCCCCCGAGCAGGCCGACGGCGATCTCCGGCAGGTCGTCGCGCGCCCGCGGCGGCGTCAGCACGAACGCCGCCCCCAGGTCCCACGCCAGGCCCGCCAGACGCTCCTGGCCCTCGTCCGCCACCACCACGACATCGGCGTCCGGCATGGCCCAGCTCACCCGCGCCAGCAGCGCCACCTCGCGCTCGATGTCGCCGCCCAGACGCAAAACCAGCACGCCCGGCCGGCCGCGCGCCAGCCACTTCATCGCCTCGGCCTCGTCGGCCTCCTCGCGGAGCTGCCAGCGATGCACCTCCGCGAACGGGCGGAGGATGCCGGCGAGGCGTCCGTCCTGCTCCCACACGACGGCGAGCGGCATCCTCATTCGCCATCCCCCCCGAGGCCCAACGCCTCGATGCGGCGCAGAAGCCGCGCGCGGGGCACCGACAGCAGCTCGGCGGCACGCGTGCGGTTGCCGCCGGCCCGCTCCAGCGCCAGGCGGATCAGCCTTCGCTCCGCCTCCGCCAGGATGCCCTCCATGTCGAGCGGCCGGACGGCGGGCGGGGCCGGCTCCTCGGCGACGCGCAGGGCCATCGGCAGGTGTTCGCGTTCGATCAGCGGCCCGGCGGCGCGGCGGCGGGCGCCACGCAGCACGTCGAACAGCTCGGCGAGGTTGCCGGGCCAATCGTGGGCGCGGAGGATGTCCCACGCGGGCGGCGACAGACCCGTGATGACCACCCCGCCCTCATCATTCAGGCGGGCGAGCATCCACTCGGCGAAGCGTGGCAGCTCGGCCTTGCAGGAGCGCAACGGCGGGAGGTCCACGGTGAGGACAGCCAGGGCCTCGGCGAGGGGCGGCACCGGCGGCGTGGAGCAGCCGGCGTAGAGACGTGGGCCGTGTCCGGCCGCGAGCCATGCGGCGATCTTCGCCTGGGCGTCGGCGGGGAGGCGGCCCGGCTCGCGGAGGTGGAAGGCGGCCGGGGCGTGGTCGCCGCGTGTCTCCAACACGAGGCCCAGGACGGCGCGTGCGGGGAGGCGGGCGCAGTCGAGGACGGCGAGTGGGCGTTCGCGGTGCGGCCCGTGATGGTGGACGATGCGTGCGAACGTCGCGCGGCCCGTGCCCGGCTCGCCGCGCAGCATCACCGGGCAGGTCAGGCCGGCGGCGAGGAGCGCCTGGCGGTGGAGCAGCGCCGACGGCGGGCCGAGGAGATCGAGGGCGAACTCGCCGGCGCGGCTGTGCCGCAGGCCGACGAGGCGTTCGGGCAGGGCGGCCGGCGGGCCGTGGGTCGGCGGCACGGCGACAGCTCGGCCGAGGATGAGGAGCCCCTCGCCCTCCTGGCGCACGGGGAGGAAGTCGAGGTCGATCCACAGCGGGGCGGGTGAGGGGAGCAGTCGGCGGGCGCGGCAGGCGGTGCCGTCGAGGGCGGCGGGGGGCGGGGACATGAGGTGGGCGGCGTGGTCCTCGACGGGGTCATCGGGGCCGGGGGCGGCGGGGCGGCGGCACGACAGGCCCCGGACGCGGCCCAGCGTGAGGCCGACGAGGCGTTCGAAGGCGGCGTTGACGAAGAGGACGCGGCGTCGGCGGTCGAGGACGAACAGGGCGTCGTCGGCGCCCTGCAACAGGGCCTGCCAGCGGAACGCGCGTCGGGGGGCGTCTGACATGGTCAGTAGGGATGAGGGATGAGGGATGAGGGATGAAAGCAAGGACGGGGGTGTTCCCCTCATCCCTCATCCCTCATCCCTCATCCCTCCTGTCAGAAGAGGGTCACGGCATACAGCATCACGGCGATCATGCCGAGGAACGACAGCAGGCGGAAGATCCAGCGGCCGGACTCCGCGAAGATGTCGGGCCAAGCCTCGAAGCGCGTGGCGCTGTAGACGAGGCTGACGAGGAGGATGAGGAGCGGGAGGTCGAGGTAGTATGCGGCCACGGGTCAGCCCGCCTTCCGTTTGGCGTCCTCGGGGCTGGTGTAGGCCGGCCCCGCGAGCGCGTCCCAGATGACCATCACGTTGAGGACTCCGGCGATCACCGTGAAGACCCAGGCGATCTCGAGGCGTTTGTCGCCGGCGTTGAAGACGGCGTTGGTCGCCTGCATGGTGGGCTCGCGCATGAAGTCGCCGAGGACGGGGTGGTACTGGGCGCGGAGCTGCTTCTCCAGCTCGTTGGCCTCGGCGAGCGACTCCTTGGCGGTCTCGGGCGAGTCCTCGGCGGACTTGTAGAGCTGGGTGATCTGGCCCTCGAGCAGGTCGGGGTCGGGCTTGCCCTGGGCGATCTGCTCCTGGGCGTGGCGGTACTGGATGATGGCCGGCCAGGCGGCCACGCCGACGAAGAACTGGGCGGCGATCTGCGGCCGGGGGTGGGTGATGACGTACTTGAAGCCGTTGACGGCGCCGTCGATGCCGACGTTGGCCTGCTTCTCGGGCGTGGGGGGCGTGCGCGGGATGTAGACGTTGCTGGAGACGCGGAAGGTGCGTCCGTGGACGCGCGCCTCGGCGGTGCCCAGCCAGACGCCGTAGAAGAATAGCGTGTAGATGCACAACAGGAAGAGGACGCCCTTGCCGGTGCGGCCCTGGGCGATCTGCCCGAGGCCTGGCACGAGGTAGCTAAGCACCGCGCCCATCGGGGAGAGGCGGCGCGGGGAGGGCACATCGGGGTTGTTGGCCTGGGGGGCCTGCGGCGCGGCGGGGGCGCCGGCGGCAGGGGCGCTGGGGGGGAGATGGGCGTCGGGGGCGTGGTGGGGGGCGGGTGCGGGGCCGGGGTCGTTCGACATGGTGTCCTCAGGGGGTGCGCTGCCGGGGCCCGGCCCGGCGTTGGGCATTGTAGCAGGGCGCGTCAGAAGCTCCAACCGTTCCAGTCGGCCAGCAGGAGCAGGGCCGCCGCCAGCAGGCACAGCACGCCGGCCGCGGCCAGCACGCCGCCGCCGCTCGGGCGGCGCAGCCAGCCGCGCAGCGGCCAGAGCGGGAGGAGGAATACGTCGAAGACCGCGTTGAATGCCACCAGCGGCCAGAGGATCACCGGCGTGCCCGGCTTGGGCGGGGCGGGCGCGGGTGCCGGCGTGGGCGCGGGCGCGATGGGGGCGGCCTGTTCGGCGCGGGGCGGCGTCTCGGCGGGGTACTCCTGCACCTCGACCGTCTCGGTCTGGACGGTGGGGCCGGACGGCTGCGCCGGCCGGCGCGGCATCGGGGGCAGCGGCGGGATCGGCGGGCCGGCTGCCGGTGTCGGCGCGGGGCCGGGCTGGGCCTGACGCCAGGACTCGGCGAGCGGCCCCCAGGTCTGGGCCGACGGCTGCCACGACGACTGGAAGGGCACCCACTCGGCGGGTTGCTCCTCAAGGCGGCGCCTGGCCAGCTCCTGCACGGGATCGGCGGGCACGTCCTCGACCAGGTCGTGCCGCCCGCCGGGGACGGGCGGCTCGATGCCGGCGGGCAGGGGCGGGGTATCGTAGGCGGGTGTGGCCGGGGTCTCGACCACCATGTACGAGGGCGGGTAGGAGCGGACCGACGGGGCCGGCTCCTCGGCGGGCCGTGCGGGGGCGGCGCTACGCGCGGCGGCCGGGCGTGGCGTCGGCGAGAGGCGGGGCGGGGCGGGGGCCGGCTCGTCATCGCCGCCGGGGGCGACCGGCAGGGCGAGCATTTTCTGGAGCAGGGCGTCCAGCTCGTCGAGCTGCTGTCTGGTCGGGGCGGGGCCGGCCCCTCGCTGTGTCCGGCCCGTACTCGTGGACATGGCGCGTCCCCCTCGCATTACCTGCGGCCTTCGGCCCTAAAATGAGGCCGGCGGGGCGGAGATACCAACCATGTCGAGCCGATTCCACGTCAACTCACCCATCGGACCGGGTTTGACCGTCCTGCGCGGCCCGGAGGCGCACCACCTGATGGTCAGCCGCGTCCGCGTCGGCGAGGCCGTCACCCTGTTCACCGGCGACGGCAACGAGTACCGCGGCCGGGTGGAGGGTGTGGGCAAACGCGACGTGTCCGTCGATGTCGAGGAAATCGTGGCCGTGAGCCGCGAGCGGGCGCAGCGGCTGGTGGTGGCGGCGCCGCTGCCGAAGGGCGACCGTGGGCAATTCCTGGTGGAGAAGCTGACGGAGCTGGGTGCGGCGGAGCTGGTCCTGTTGGCGACGGCGCGGTCCGTCGTGCACCCGGGCGAGGCGAAGGTGGAGAAGCTGGAGCGTTACGTCATCGAGGCGAGCAAGCAGTGCGGGCGGAACGTCCTGATGCGGGTCCGAGGGCCGGTGCCGTGGCCGGCGTTCGCGGGCGAGGCCACCCTGCCGGCGGCGCGGTGGCTGGCGCACCCCGGCGGAGGCGGGATGGGGGGCGTGGGGGACGTGGCCGTCGCGGTAGGGCCGGAGGGGGGGTTCACGGACGACGAGGTGTCGCTGGGGCGTGCGGCGGGCTGGGGCGTGGTGGGGCTGGGGCCGCGCATCCTGCGCGTGGAGACGGCGGCGCTGGCGCTGGCGGCGATTTCGGCGCAGGAGGGGGTAGGGCGTCCGTGAAGGTGGATGAGGGCGGTGGCGGACAACCACCCCAGGCGTACGAATGAGAGGGTGACCCCGATGACGGTACGCACGAGACCCCAACCCCCACAGAGCCCACCCATGAGCAGCGGCAGCCCCGACTACTTCTACATGCGTGACGGGCAGAGGCACGGCCCGGTGTCCCTCCACGAGCTGCGGCTCCAGATGGCGGAGGGGCGGCTCACCGCCACGGGGATGGTGTGGCAGGTGGGGACGCCGGCCTGGGTGCAGGCGTGGCAGGTGCCCGGGCTGGTCGAGGCACCGCCGCTGCCCCCCGCGCCGCCCCCGGAGCCGGTGTCGATGCCCGCCCCGCGGCGCGAGCCCCGGCGCGAACGGGCCCGCCCGTCCTCGGGCGGCGGGACGGAGGTGGGCGGGATCTGGCACTTCCGCGGGACGGCGGAGTACGTGCGGCGGTCGGTGGAGGCGTGGGCAGACCAGCACGAGGCCGGGACGATCCAGATCGTGACGTTCCAGATCGGGTCGCAGGCGGTCGAGGTGTCGATGGGGACGGTGCCGCAGATCAACGACGGCGACGAGGTGGCGGTCGCGGGGCTGATCGAGAACGGGACGCTGAAGGCGCGGGCGTACAAGAACTGGAGCAACGGGACGCATGGGAGCTGGACGACCGGCTTCAACTACGGGTGCAACATCGCCTTCGGGCTTTTCATCATCGGGTTCGTCTTCCCGCCGGCCATGCTCATCACCCTCCTGGCGGGGGGCATCGGTCTGGGGGTCTACCTGACGACGATGTCGCGGACGAGCAAGGCGATCTCGATGGTGAACGACCCGAACATGGGGTAGGCGGAGACTCGGCCCCCTTCCGGGGCCGCTCGCCTGGAGCCTCTGTGGCGGTGTGGTACAATACTTGAGTCGTCTCACACCGCAGCGCATCGGGGGCCGTCATCGTGGTATCACGTTACGTCGTCGGCATCGACCTGGGCACGACCAACAGCGCCCTCGCCTACGTGGACTCCGCCGCCTCCGAGAAGGACAAGGACGCCGGCAAGCCCCTCCTCCTCCACATCCCCCAGGTCGTCGCCCCCGGACAGGTCGAGGACCGGCCCCTGTTGCCGTCGTTCCTCTACCTGCCGCGCCCCGGCGAGGTGCCCGCCGGCTCGCTCAAGCTCCCGTGGGCGGCGGACCGCGATTACGCCGCCGGCGAGTACGCCCGCAAGCAGGGCGGCCTCGTCGAGACACGCCTGGTATCCTCGGCCAAATCCTGGCTGTGCCACTCCGGGGTGGACCGCAAGGCGCCGATCCTGCCGTTCAAGGCCGGCGAGGGCGACCGCCGCATCTCGCCCCTGGAGGCCAGCACGCTGTACCTGCGCCACTTGGCCGAGGCGTGGAACCTGCGCATGGCCGGGGACAAGCCGGAATTGCGTCTGGAGAATCAGGACGTGGTGCTGACCGTGCCGGCGTCGTTCGACCCGTCGGCCCGCGAGCTGACCGTCGAGGCGGCGCGGGCCGCCGGCCTGGAGCACGTCACGCTGCTTGAGGAGCCGCAGGCGGCGTTCTATGCGTGGATCGAGCAGTCGGGCGAGGGGTGGCGCGAGCAGGTGAAGGTCGGCGACGTGGCCCTCATCTGCGACGTGGGCGGCGGAACCACCGACTTCAGCCTGATCGCCGTGGCCGAGGACGCCGGCAAGCTCGTGCTGACGCGGGTGGCGGTCGGCGACCACATCCTGCTCGGCGGCGACAACATGGACCTGAAGCTGGCATACTTCCTCTCGCAGCAATTCGCCGCCCGCAGCATCAAACTGGATCTCGGCCAGATGCTCATGCTACGGCACAGCGTGCGCGACGCCAAGGAGCGACTGTTCGCCGACAAGAATCTGACGACGGCGCCGGTCACCGTGCTGGGGCGCGGCAGCAAGGTGATTGGGGGAACGATCAAAGGTGAGCTGACGCGCGAGGACCTGGACCGCGAGCTGATCGACGCCTTCTTCCCGAAGGCCCCGGCCGACGCGGTGCCGCGGCAGCAGCGGTCGGTCGGCTTCCAGGAGATCGGCCTGCCCTACGCGAGTGATGCGTCGATCACCACGCACCTGGCGCACTTCCTGGCGCGGCACGGGGACGAGCTGGCGCGGCACCGGGGCGGGCCGCCGCGCCCGACGGCGGTGCTGTTCAACGGCGGCGTGTTCAAGGCGCCGGTGTTCCGCGAGCGGGTGGTCAGCGCCCTGAATAGCTGGGGCCAGGGCAGCGACGAGCCGGTCAAGGTGCTCCCCAGCGCCGACCTCGACCTGGGCGTGGCGCGGGGGGCGGCGTATTACGCGATGGTGCGGCGTGGCAAGGGCATCCGCATCCGGGGCGGCACGGCGCGGACGTACTACGTCGGCGTGGAGCCCGCCGAGCCGGCGGTGCCGGGGGTGCCCGCGCCGCTGAAGGCGTTGTGCGTGGTGCCCTTCGGGATGGAGGAGGGGACGGCGGCGGACGTGCCGGGTCGGGAGTTCTTCCTGGTCGTCGGCGCCCCCGCGGAGTTCCGCTTCCTGGGATCGACGGTGCGGACGGAGGACGCGGTGGGCCAGATCGTGGAGGAGTGGGAGGGGCAGGTGGAGGAGATGGCCCCGCTGACGGCCACGCTGCCGGGCGACGGCCAGGCGCGGTACGAGCCGGTGCATCTGCACAGCAAGGTGACGGAGGTGGGGACGCTGGAATTGTGGTGCATCAGCCGCGACGGCAAGCGGAAGTGGAAGCTGGAGTTCAACGTCCGCGAGAAGCGGGGGTGAGGTCACGCCATCCGCCTGCGAGCCGTCTCGTCGGGGTAGCGCCACAGCGGCGAGGGTGCGGCGTTCACGCAATCGCTCGGGCGCGTTGAACCCGAGGATGCGCGCGGTGACTGCGCCCACCGGGGTCAGGCATTTGATGAAGCCGCCAGACAGGACGAAGTGGTCGCTCCACCGATCCGTCCGGGGATTGAAGAACCGCACAAAGGCCCCGCTCTCCCAGTGACGGAGCCGACATCGCTCCCCTTGGCCTGATTGCAACAGGTGCATGCCTGGGCGAGGTTGTCCTCCGTCGTCGGCCCGCCGTGCTTCTCGCCGATAAGGTAGGTGTCCGCCTCGGCGATCAGGCAATACTCGCAGAGGCCCTCGGCGCGGGCCACGATCAGCCGCCGCAATTCAGCGGGGATGTGGGTAACGGACTGGCTCACCCGGCCAGGCGTTGGCGGGCGCGGGCCTTGGCCAACCGCATGATGTGCTCCACCTGCAAGTAGTAGCTCAGCTCGGCCGTCTCCTCGGCGTTGAGCGCGGTGCCCTTCTGCTTCTGGATCAGCTCCGCGACCCTGGCCTTGGTGGCCTCGGAGGGGGTGAAGGCGACGACGCTCTCGGGGGTCGTCCCGCCTGCGATGAAATCGACGAACTCATCATACGCGAGCTGCATGGATTCGATCCTCGTCGATGGGGCCGCTCTCGGCGCTCTCATTGTATCCCGCCTCTCAGGGCGGGGTGATGAAAGAACGGCGACGGCCCTACGGAACGAGGCGAGGCGCTCAGAACGTGCCGTCCTGATACCGGGCGAGGCGCTCCCGGCGGGCCTGCTCGCCGGCGGCCTGGTTCATCTGGCCCAGCGCCCAGAACGCGCCCGCCACGGCGGCGGCGATGGCGCCGGCCCCGAGCGCGTACCACAACTGCTCTTCCTTCCGTTTGGCGGCGGCCGCCGCCTGCTCGGGCGTGAGCGGCGTGGGGCATCACCCCGCCCGCAGCGGGACCGGGGTGAAGAGGAACGCGGCGAGGACGGCGGCGAGGCGGAGCATGGCTCTTTCCCTTGGGCGGGCACTCAAACGTAGCCCAGGGATCGGGCGCGGGCAACCGTACCACTTTCTACTCCCCCACCTTGGCCAACGCCTCCGCCGCCTTCTCCTTGATCCGCTCGCTCTTGCTGTCCTGCAGCTCCTTCAGCCGGGGCGCCGCCGCCGCCGCCTCCTTCCCGAATGACGCGATCACTTCGAGCCGACGCACCATGTCGATCTCCCCGCCACGCTTCGGGTCGCCCTTGATCGACTCCACGAACAGCGCCACGATCCTCTTCCGATGCGCCGGCCTCGCCATCGCCTCGGCCTCCAGCGCGCCCACGGCATGGCTCACGACCAGCGACACCGTCGGGTAGGTCTTGTCGGCGCCCGTCACCGCGGCGATACGGCACAACAGGTCGATCAGCTCCGCGTTCGTCGGGTCGAGCTTCGTCACCGCCTCCAAATCCGGCAGCGGGTGGTCCTCGGTGCCGGGGCCGGCGGACAGCGACTCCCAGCCGCGTTTCGCCCGGCCCAGGAGGATCGGCACCGCGTCCAGGCCGTCCTTGCCCAGCGCGCCGAGTCGCCGCGCCGCCGCGGCGCGGGCGGGGTACGCCGGGTCCGAGAGCAGCGTCCTCAGCGGCCCGCCGAACTCGGGATGCACCCGCGCCAGCGCGTCGAGCAACGGCCCCCGGTCCTCGGGGGATTCGGCGAGCAAGGCAAGGAGCTGCCGCGACGCTGCCCGGCCCTTGTCACCCATCGCGCCCAGCTCCGCGGCGGCCTTCGCCCGCGCCGCCGGGTCGCGCAGCTCCCTCTGGAGCCGCGCCAGCTTGGCCGCCGGGTCCTCCTGCGGAGGGTCGTCCATCTTCGGCGGTGGCTTCTTCGTGTCGTCCTTCGGTTTCTTGGTGTCATCCTTGGGCGGCTGCTTCTTCTTGTCGTCCTTCGGCGGTTTCTTGGTGTCATCCTTCTGGGGCGGCTGCTTCCTGTCGTCCTTCGGCGGTTTCTTCTCCTCCTTCGGTGGGTCTTGCTTCCCCTCCTCCGGCGGGTGTTTCTTCTCCTCGACGGGAGGCGGGCTCTCGTCATCCGGCGCCCTGGCGTCGCGGCGGAGCGGCGCCAGGAGCGGCACGATCCCGCCGGCCGCGTGGGTCGTCACGCCCAGGCAGGAAACGCACAGCAGGCCGCTGACGAACGCCAGGGCCTTGCCGCGTTTCCCCTCCACCACGCCGATGAGGATGGCGATCAGCGCCAGCAGCGCGCCGCCCAGCCCCGCCACGGCGGCGGCGAGTGGCGTGTAACCCGCCTGGATCGCGTGCCACCCCCAGCACCCCGTGGCCAGCGCCAGGAACGACGCGACGTACACGATGACGGAGTGGCGGGGCCCCGACGTGTCTGGGGCCTTCGGCGCGGGCGCCTCCTCGGCGGGGCGCTTCTTCGGACGCTCGCCCTTCTCGCGCCGCGGCGGCTCCGGAGGGCGCACCGGCACGGGCGGGCGTGGCGTGGCCGGGGGACAGGGCGGACGTTTCACCAAGGGCGGGGGCGCGGGGGGATCGCCTGGGACACGCATCGGCTGGCGGCACCCGCCGCAGGCGACGGCGGTGCCGGCGCGGGACGGGGGCACCGTCAGCACGGTCTGGCAGGAGGGGCATTTGAAGCGGATCACGGGCGTTCCCCCGAGACGCGGGCCGGGTTGTCCGCCCTCTGGAGTGTACCCCACGCCGGGCGGGCCCACAAGGGCCGCCTTGCCCTTGATGGCCGTGCCGGCCTCGGCTACCATGACCACTGCCCGGAGAGGTGCCAGAGTGGCCGATCGGACCGGTTTCGAAAACCGGCGTGGGCGCAAGTTCACCGGGGGTTCGAATCCCCCCCTCTCCGCTGAAGACCCCGTTGGGCACACCCCCCGCGTGCCCCCGCACACGACACCCAGCCCCCACGTCACCACGGGAGCGCCTGGAGGCCGGCCATGAACGCAGAGCAGGCCGAGGCCCGGCTCCGTGCCCTCGCGGACGCCGATGTCGCCGCCGGCATGCGCCGCTTCTTCAAGACCGGCCCCGGCCAGTACGGCGAGGGCGATGTCTTCATCGGCGTCAAGGCCGCCCCGCTGCGCAAACTCGCCCGCGAGTGCGCCGCCCTGCCACCCGATCAGGCCGAAACCCTCCTCCGCTCCGCCGTGCACGAGGCGCGCTCGCTCGCCCTGCTCGTCCTCGTACGCGCCTTCGAGAAGGGCGACGAGACGGGCCAGACGGCCATCTTCAAGCTGTACCTGGCGAACACCCCACGGGTGAACAACTGGGACTTGGTGGACGTGTCCGCCCCCGGCATCGTCGGCGGGTATCTGTTCGGCCGCGGCCGCGCCCCGCTCACCCGCCTCGCCCGGTCGAAGAGCCTTTGGGAGCGCCGCATCGCCATCGTCGCCACGCAGCACTTCATCCGCCGCGGCGACCTCTCGGACACACTGCGTCTCGCCGCCCTCCTCCTGGACGACCGCGAGGACCTCATCCACAAGGCCGCCGGCTGGATGCTGCGCGAGGCCGGCGAGCAAGACCCTGCCGTGCTGGCGGGCTTCCTCGCCGCACACTGCCGAGACATGCCGCGGACGATGCTGCGCTACGCCATCGAGAAGTTGCCTGAGGCGACGCGGAAGGCATACCTGCGCGGCGAGGCGCCGCACGCCGGTTGACCGGGTCACGATCGTCCCACCGCGTCCGGGGCCAGCAGGCCCGCCACCAGCCGCCCGTACCCGTCGCCCATCGGCAGCTCGCGGTCCACGTACACACGCCGCCGCGTCGTCTCCACGTCCTCCCCCGCCACGGGGTCGTGGCCCGTGTGCGCCTCCTGCCGCCAGTACAGGCCCGTCCCCCGGCGCTGCCAGAGCGGCACCTCGTTGAAGTTCACCCCCGCGGCGAACAACGTCTCGTTCTTCCAGCCGTCCCGCTTGCCGCGCATCGCCGCCGTCGCCTCGGCCACCCCCAGGCCCGACTTGCGCAGCGTCCAGTAGCACCAGCCGTTCAGCGCGCACCGCGCCGCGTCGGCTAACCTCCAGCGGAAGTAGTCGATCACCTGCTCGTCCAGTGCCGCCAGGCACGCCCGCGCGTCGAACGACACGGCCACCCCGCACGCCAGCGAGAACACCCCCGCCGCGATGGACGCCGAGATCGACACCGCCTTCTCCAGCTCCCGGCCCCACAGGTCGTATCCGCGCGGCAACAGCACCGAGACCTCGTCGCTCTCCGTGTACGCGTACACCGCGCCGAATTCCTCGAAGACCGCCCGCGCCGCCGCCACCATGTGCCCGTGGAACGCCGGGTCGAATGGCTTCTCGAAGCGGGCCTCGGTCAGACGCGAGAAGCGCCGCCCGTCCAGCCGCAGGATCACCCACGACCCCGCCGGCAGCGTGATCGCGTGGTACGACTCCAGCGCCCGCATCCGTGACTCGAATTCATCGGCCCTCACCGCAGGCCTCCTCCAGTCGTGACACTTCGAACCCCCCGCCCGGCAGCAGACGCACCACGAAGACCGCATCGAAGCCCTCGGCGGGCGTGGGCGGCCGGAGCCTCCTGGCCGTCGCGTACAGCCCGACATCCGGCACGCGTGCCTCGCCCTCGCGGAGCCGGTTGCGCTCCAGGCAGCCCTCCAGCCCCGCGTCGAAGTAGTAGCACGCCACGGAGGCCCCGTGGGAACGGGCCAGGGCGATGATCTCGGCGCGCTCCTCGGCCGTGGGGTTGGTGTTGTCCACCACGACGGGGCGGCCCGCGCGGAGGGCCTCCTCGATGAGCACCCGCTGCCGGCGTCCGGGCCTGCGGTTGTTGCGGAAGTGGTCCTTGCTGACGACGGCGTGCGTCGCCCCGAAGTGCTCCCGGCGGAAGGTGCTCTTGCCCGACGCCTGGAGCCCGCAGAGGATGACCAGCTCGGGGGGCATGGGGCTCGGCTCCGGGGCGGCGTCGGGTTGAGGACACCCGCCCGGGTGCCGGGGTTCGCCGGCTTGCTTGGGGGGCTCACTTCTTGATCAGGATCGGGCCGGAGACGACCTCCAGGTAGTTCCCCTTGGCGTGGCTGAACGAGCCACTCGTGTTGGGGTCCTGGCGCAGCAAGTTCGGGGTGCGGTCCTTCGGCACGCCCACCGCCCGCGTCCCGTCGTACACCGCCTCCAGCACTCCCATGTAGATGCACGGCTTCCCAGGGGCGAGCGACCCGCGGATGCCACCCTTGTACTCCATCGTCGAGCCGCCGCGTATCACGTCGATGTACAGGAACCGAGTCTTGGCCTCGTTGCACCCCACGATCAGCACCGTGTGGCCGCCCGCGTAGTACGCCACCACCCCGCCGTTGATGGGGCTCATGCCCACGGGCCAGTGGACCACGCCCACCCGCGCCGGGGTGCCGCGCTTCAACAGCGACCGGATCTCGTCCCGCACCTTGCCGATGGTGTCCGCCGTGTACTTCAGGTCGGTGCGTGCGCTCACCCGCCGGACCGGCTCGTGGTAGGGGTGCTCGTAGAAGATCGGGCTCATCGACCCGAAGGTCGCCGTGCCGCTGTCCTTGACCACCTTCCCGCACGCCCACGTCCCGTGCTTCCGGATGTTCGCCTCGGAGTGCTGATCGAACGGGCCCTTCTGGTCGTACAGCATGAGCTGCAAATCGATGTGCTTCGACACGTCGGGGCCGCGCAGCACCTTGGCGATCAGGTCGACGTCCATGTCGGTGTGGTCGTTCACCACTCCGCAGAACGCCCCGATGCGCCCTGCCGGGGCGCCGGCCTTGTCCTTGATCCGAATCAGGGAGAACCCGGCCGCCTTGGCCTTGAGGGTGAGGTCGAGGCCGCCGAGACGCCGCCCCAGACGCAGCACGGAGACCGTGGCCGGGTCGTCGGGGACGACGTCACGGAGGTCCGCCGAGCCGGGCTTGAAGTCGGGCGGCAGATTGCTGATGCCCATCTGGACCTCCACGCTCAGAGGCAGCCAGACGCCGGCCGTGCCGTCGGGGGCCGTCGGGAACTTCTTGCCGTTAGCCAGCGTCACTTCCGCCATCGTGTCCTCCCTCGTAGGGGCCGCCAGCGTGGGACCGATTCCTTCTTCGCCCGAGACGCCGAGCCGTGACAGCCCGAGGATCGGCCTTCGTGCCATTGAGCCTCTTGGCTTGTCGTAGAGCACGCTTCCAGCGCGCCCCTCACCGGCGCCATCTCGCCACACCGCCTGATGCCCCCCGTGGTGCGCGTACCGCCCGCGCCCCATCGCCCGATGAGCGATAGTTCATTCATCCGTGAACCCAGGGGCGAGGAGGCGATCAGCGACGGTCCGTGCCGCGCCCGTCGCCGTTCTCGCCCTCCGCCGGCACCCCCGGGCCGGCCGGGGCGCGTTCGGCGTCCCTCTGATTTTCCCGTTTGGTGACGGA
>CAZVZK010000099.1:0-36564 GCA_964630925.1 uncultured Alcaligenaceae bacterium | reverse complement strand
CTGGAGGCCGAGGACGCCGGCGATGGCGGCGGGGCTGGCGGACCACGTCTGGTCATTGCGCGAGTGGCTCACCTACCCCGCCAAACCTTGCTCGCCCAAGTAGGCCTCCACCAGGATCCCGGCGTCGCTGACGGTGGGCGTCCGGGCGGTCGTCGATGGGAACGTCAGCGCCATCACGGTACGGGATCTGGAGGGAAAGGAACAACTCGTCGAGGGGATTCCCGGGCTGAAGAAGGTCCTCACGGCGGCGCGGGGGGAACTGGAGGACCGCGAGGCGCTGCGCCTCCAGGGCGATGGCAGGCTCGGGGTGCGGCACCTCATCGAGGTGATGGACGCCTGCCGCGCCGTGGGGTTCACCAAGATCACGTTCGTGACGCCTACGGAATGAGGGCCGGCCGCTTCGGGGCCGCGAGGACGACCACCTCGACCTCGTTACTCACCGTGGTCACCGGCGTGCTGTCTCGCAGGGCCTCTCGGGCACCGGGATCGTCTTCGTCCAATGGAAGGCCGCGCCTCGCCATCTTCGGTGAATTGGTGTATCGGACGGCGATGCGGTACGTGCCGGGCAGGAACAGGATTGGTGAGAACCAGCCCCGGAGCCGCCTCGTCTCTCCCACCTTCAGTGGGAACACTTCATCCGCCTTCAGGGAGTTGATGTTTCCACATCGACCCGTCGAGGGCCAACCGGGTATCCCGGACCACTCGATCAACGGCGTCCGCCAACCTTCCCTGCTGCCATCGCCCGGCTCGACCAGGACGACATCCGCGGCGCCGTCGTTTCGGAGGGTGGCGACCAGATCCGGCATCTCGCCGGCGAGGATGACCTGACGCTCCGGGCCAAGGGTGATCGCGACGCCGGTCGTGCGGTCAGGGTGTTCCCGCCACGATAGGTATCGGACGCCTAACCAAATGAGGCACCAGGCCAGGAACGCGCTGGCGGCCAGGGCGAGTAGAACGCGCCAGCGTCGGCCCATCACTCCCCCTTTGCTGCGGCCGCTTTGAGTGGATCGGTAGATCCCTACCGGCAACGTACCCGCCTGCCCGCCCAGCCGCAACGGAATTCCGTCCCCCATCTACACCTCGAAGATCGGCTCGAACGCCGCCTCGGCCGCGCCTCGCAGCAGGATGTCATCGACAGCGTTCATGATCAGTTCAACCGTCAGATCCTGGACGAGCACCATCCCCGGCTCCTCCCACCAGTGCCCGCCCTGTTCTCGATAGCCACGGCAGAATCTCGCCTCATACCGGCGGCCGTCAGCGAACAGGAGCCGGACAACGGCTTGGTCGTCCCACCGATCACCACCCAAATCCACCGGGAACACCTGGACCTCGATGGGCGACCACGTCATCGCATCCCGTCGTTGGAATCGCTCCACCGGGCACCCTCCCCCATCAGGCTCTCTGGCCTAGTATCCGCCCAGCGTCCTCGGCCCGTTGGATGCCCTCGTCCGGCCCCGGCGCCCCCGTCTCGGACGCGCCCTCATCCAGCCGGCGACGTGTCGTGTCCGGCGCCAGCCACACCGCCACGATGCCCACCACGAAGACCAGACTCGTCACGCGGCCGATGCGGGCGTAGTCGCCGCCGAACAGCGTCATCAACACGCCCGTCAGCGCGATCGTGCCCGCCGTCAGGATGCGTCCGAAGTTGAAACCCACCCCCGCCCCCGTCGAGCGGGCGCTCGTCGGGAATAGCTCCGGCAGGAACAGCGGCAGCCAGCCGAAGTAGATCCCGCTGAAGAACCCCAGCGCCGACACCCACAGCAGGAAACCCGGCGTCAGCGGCGTCTGACGCCAGAACGCCCACTGGGCGCAGAACAGCGCCGCCAGGCTCACCAGCGAGTAGCTCAGCCGGCGGCCAGCCCGCGCGGCGATCCACCCGCCCAGCAGGCTGCCGACGATGCCCGTCAGCGCCCGCGCCTGCTGGACGTGCGCCTTCAGGTAGGGGTCGGGCGGGTCCGCCGACGCCCCGGCCTCGGCGGCCCACGGGACCATCCAGTTGGCGCTGCCCCACGCGCCGATCATCGGCACCGTCGCCAGCACGATCCCCAAAAGCGTCACCGGCAACAGCGGCAGGCGGAAGACGTGGGGCGCCTCCACCGCAGGGGCGTCGCGTGCCGCCAGCCACAGCGGCGACTCCGGCACGGCGATCAGGACGAGGACGCCGAGGATCGCCGGCGCGGACGCCGGGATCATCACCCAGCGCCACGACTCCGGGGTGATGGGGACGTTGGCGGCGAGGCTGGCGAAGGCGAAGATGGCGATGTTGGCCGACATCCCCAGTAGCCCCGCCACCAGGGGGCGCGACAGGTCCGCCCACGCCTCGGCCACCAGCGCCACGCCGTTGGGCCACATGCCGCCCACCCCGGTGCAGGCGAGGAACCACAGGACGAGGAGCTGCCACGGCGATTGCGCGAACGCCGCCGCGCCGGCCAGGAGGGAGTAAGTCAGGATGCTCGCGCCGACGCCGGTGACGCGCCCGAAGCGGTCGCCGAGTGTGCCGAACGCCCACCCGCCGGCGGCGGCCCCGAACAGGAAGGCGCACTGATACCACGCGAACCACCGCGCGACCAGCGCCTTCTCCGCCTTGTGGCCGTCGCTGTCGTCCTTCGCCCGCGCCGCCGCCTGATAACGGACGGAGTCGATGGCGCCGCTCCGCCCGAGGAGGTCGATGGCGGCCGGCTGCATCGACAGCGACGTGACGGCGAGGTGCGTCCCGGCGCAGAACCACCCGGCGAACGCCGCCGCGAACACCAGCACGCGTCCCGCCGGCGTCAGGGTCATGTGCCCTCCAGGGCGCCGCGGAGGTGGGCGATCTCGGCCTTCAGGGTGCGTGTGAAGGCGGCCAGGTCGGAGGAGTGCATGACCAGATTGCCGCCCGCCTTCGCCCAGGCGATCTCCTGATCCAGCCCCAGCCAGAAGTGAATGCCGGCGCCCACGCCCCGCGACCGCGCGACGCGGAAGATCGTCCGCACCGCCTCGTCGAACCTCGGGTGGTCGTACCGCTCCGGGATGCCCAGGCTGCACGACAGGTCGTGCGGCCCGATCAGGACGGCGTCCAGCCCCGGCACCGAGCAGATGTCGTCGAGAGCCTCGATGGCCGGCACACTCTCGATGTTCACAATCAGGACCTTGTCGCCGTTGCGCTTCTCCAGGTACTCGCGCAGCTCGGGCTCCAGCGTGGCCGGGTCGCGCAGGGCCTCCTGCAATCGCCGGCCCTTGAGCGGACGCCACTTGACGGCGCCGACGAGGCCGCGGACCTGCTCGGCGGTCTCGACGTAGGGGCCGATGATGCCGCCGGCGCCGGCGTCGAGGGCCTTGCACGCCTCGAACGGGTCGTTGCACGGGATGCGCACGACGGGCGGCAGGCCGAGGGCGGCGTAGGTCTGGCACAGGTGGGCGAGGCGCTCGCGCCCGAGCGGGATGTGCTCGGTATCGACGAACACGAAGTCGAGGCCGAGGCCGGCGGCCAGCGTCGGCCACTGCGGGGAGACGCCGACGACGGCGGAGGCGAACACGCGGCGCCCGCCGTGCAGCGCCTCGATGATCTCGCGTCCGGTCATGCTGGGCCTCCCTCTCAGGTAACGTCCACCGCCCTGCCCTCCGCCGCCGAACGCAGGGCGGCCTCCACCGTGCGGTAGATGGCGTGGCTCGCCCGGATGCCGAGCGTCGTCTCGGTTTTCTCCTCGACGGCCCGCAGGAATCCATCCGCCAGGCGGAAGTCGTTGTCGTTGGCGACGCGGCGGCGGCGCGGCGGCTGGCCCCTGTAACACAGCCCGACGCCGGGGGACGATTCATCGATCACCAGCGCCCCATCCGTCCCGACGACGTGGATGCGGATCTCCCCGCCGCTCGGATGGCTGGCGGCGCCGATGCGTCCGACGCACACGCTGCTGAGGACGCCGTCCATCTCCAGGCTGACGGAGGCGAGGTCCTCGACCCCATTGTCGGCGTAAAGCTGGTGGAAGTGGGCCGTGGCCCGGGCGAAGACGCGGCGCACCGCCGCGCCGCCGGTGAGGAGGTGGAGGTACGCCAGCGGGTAGATCGCCTCGATGGCCAGCTCTCCCATCGGCGTGCGGCCCAGCCCGCCGTCGGACCCGTCGATGTGGGCGGCGATCTGGTGGGCGTGCCAGTCGAGCGGCGGGTAGCCCGCCGGGCGCGAGCCGATCTTCGGGCCCGCGTCCTTGGCGAAGTAGAAGTCCGCGTGCGCCGCCACCACCCTGCCGATCGAGGCGACGTAGGCGTGGGCGTGGCGCACCGCAGGGAGGGCGTTGCGGTTCCACATCAGGAAGCGCACGCCGGCCCTCTCGACCTCCTCCAACAAACGGTCCGCATCGATGCGGAGGGTGGCGAGCGGCTTGTCCTGAACGATGTGCAGCCCGGCGCGGGCCGCCCGCATGCTATGGTCGCAGTGCCGCTCCGCCTCCGGGCTGACGATGGCGACCTGGACATCGTGCGTCCGCAGCGCCTGCTCGACATCGCGGACGTAGGGGATGCCGAAGGCGTCGGCGAATTGCTGGTTGCGCTCGTGCGCCCAGTCTGGGACGCCGGGGTCGTCGGCGATGACGGCCAGCACGAACGCCGGGTGCGACGCCATGCCACGGGCGACGTAATCGTGTTTGACGGCACTCAGGACGGCGCAGCGGAGGCGTCTCATCCGCGGGCCTCCTTCACGATGTCGAGGACGCGCCGCCAGGCGTCTCTGTCGGTTGGGGTGTTATCGATGAACGCCTGGATCATCGACGCGGTGGCCATGTCGCCCTCGTCACACGGCACCGCGTGGGCGACCCCGCCCTTGAACACGAGCTGGTGGTTCGGGTGGTCGTCGGCGTGGGCGGCCCCGTTCGCCGCGATGACGGAGAGTGACGCGTAGGCGCCTAGCGCCGGGCCCCAGGCCTGCGCGACGAGGGCCATCCCGCCGCCGGGGAATCCCAGATGGATCTGCGCCACGCCGGGGCTGCGGACGGCGTGGACGATGTCCGGCGTGCGGCCCATCAGCCACAACGCCGTGTCGATGTCGCGGGTCGGCAGGAGGGGGTGCGGCGACCAGCGGTGGATGCGGACCAGGCCGGGATCGCCCAGGCCCGAGTCGAGTTTCTCGTGGATGAGTCGGCGCGACGGCAGATGCCGGTCCGGGTTGGCGATGGACAGGCGGGGGGCGCCGAGGAGGTCGGGCGTGAGGCCGTCGATGTCGGCGAGAAGGACACGCCTGCCGACGGCGAGATGCGGGCGCACATCGCCGGAGAGGACGGCGACGGCGTCGCAGTCCTCGGGCGGCGCGGAAAGACACCCCCGCAGCCGGCGGAAGATGCCGGCCGGTGGCTCGCCGATGATTGCCAGACGGAGCATGGTGGGATCATACGCCTAACGGGGCCCGCCACCCAGGTGGGGCCGCCTTGCGGATCATGCCCCGCCGCGGCGCGTAGAATAGACCACGCCCGCCGCGGGGCCGCCTCCCATGCGAATCCTCGTCACCGCCGGCAACACGCAGGCGCCGCTCGACCGCGTGCGCTGCATCACCAACGTCTTCACCGGACGCACCGGCGCCACCCTCGCCGCCGAGGCCGCCGCCCGCGGCCACGCCGTCACGCTCCTCACGTCACACCCCAAGGCCCACCCCCTCCCCGAGGCCGTCGAGGTCGCGCCCTACCGGACGTTCGACGACCTGCATGCGCTCATGGAGCAACGCATCCGGGGCGGCTCACCGGACGCCGTCATCCACTGCGCCGCCGTCAGCGACTACCTGCCCGCCGCGACCTACTCCGTCCCCGCGTCCGTCCGCTTCGACGCGGCGAGCGCGACGTGGCACGGCGAACCGCCGCGGCTGCGCCCGCAGGACGCCGGCGGCAAGATCAAGAGCGACGAGAGCGAGCTTTGGCTGCGGATGGTGCGCGCGCCCAAGCTCATCGACCGCATCCGTGACCCGTGGGGCTTCACCGGCACCCTGGTGAAGTTCAAGCTGGAGGTCGGCCTGACCGACGAGGAGCTGCTCGGCGTCGCCGAGCGCTCACGCCGCCATTCCTCGGCGGACCTGATGGTCGCCAACTGCCTCGAATGGGCCGGCGAACGCGCCTACCTCGGCCCGCTGAATGGGACGTACGCCTCCGTCGAGCGGGCCGCCCTGCCGGGGCGGCTCCTCGACGCCATCGAGGGACGCTGACATGGCCCGCATCCTCCTCGGCGTGACCGGCTCCGTCGCCGCCATCAAGACGCCGGACCTGTTCGCGGAGCTGGTCAACCAGGGCCACGAGGTCCGAATCGTGGCGACGCGGCCGGCGACGTACTTCTTCGACGCCCACGCCCTGCGCGACCACGTCTCGCTGGACGAGGACGAGTGGCCCGGCCATCGGTACACCCGCGGCGACGACGTGCTGCACATCGAGCTGCGGCGGTGGGCGGAGGTGTTCGTGATCGCGCCGCTGGACGCGAACACCCTGGCGAAACTGGCCGGCGGCCTGTGCGATAACTGCCTGACATGCGTGTGGCGGGCGTGGGACACGTCGCGCCCGGTGCTGCTGGCCCCCGCGATGAACACCCTCATGTGGCAGCACCCGCTGACGGCGAGACACCTCCGGCAGCTGGCGGCGGACGCCGGCGCACCGCCGCCGGAGGGCGTGACGTTGGAGGCCCTGCCGGCGTGGATCAACGCGAATTGCCGGGTGCTGCGCGTGATCCCACCCGAGAGCCGCCTCCTGGCGTGCGGCGACATCGGGGTAGGGGCGATGGCGGGGCTGGGGACGATTGCCGGGGCCGTGGCGCGGGCGCTGGATGCCGCCGCCCCTGGAAAATCGCTACCCTGACCGCATCCCCACAGCGAAGCCGCCCGTAGAGTGTCGCGATGAAGAAGTGCCCCGCCTGCTCCGCCGACAACGACCAGCCCAGCAAATTCTGCCGCCAGTGCGGCACGCCCCTCCCGGCCAGCGACGCCACCGTCGCCATGACCGAGACGATGATCCGTCGCTCGCCGGCCCGGCAGAGTTTCGACGTGAAGGCCCTCCTGGCCCGCAGCGGGCGGCTCGTCATCGGACGCGCCCACGACTGCGACATCCGCCTCGACCACCCCAGCGTCTCACGCTACCACGCCCGCGTCGAGATGGCCGGCGACGCCGTCGTCGTCAGCGACCTGTCCAGCGTCAACGGCGTCATCGTCGGCGGCAAGCGCGTCCTCGAGCCCACGCGCCTGAAAGAGGGGGACAAGGTCGGCGTCGGGCCTTACCTCCTCACCCTGTCCGCCGGCGTCCTCCAGTCGCTCGACAGCTCGCGCAGCCTGCGTCTGGAGGCCCGCCACCTGGAGAAGACCGTCCCCACCCCCGCCGGCCCGCGCAAGCTCCTCGACGACATCAACCTCGTCGTCAACCCGGGCGAGTTCGTCGCCCTCCTCGGGCCGTCCGGCTGTGGCAAGTCCACACTCATGGACTGCCTCAACGGCCGCCGCCCCGCCACCGGCGGCCTCGTCCTCGCCAACGGCGAGAACTTCTACCGCCACTACGATAGTTTCCGCCAATCGCTGGGTTACGTCCCGCAGAAGGACATCGTCCACGCCGACCTGACGGTGGCCGCGGCGCTGCGCTACACCGCCCGCCTGCGTCTGCCGATGGACACCGCCCCGGAGGAGATCGAGGCCCGCCTCGACGACGTGCTGCGCAAGATGGACCTCGTCGCCCACCGCGACACCCGCATCGGCAGCCTGTCCGGCGGGCAGATCAAGCGCGTCAGCCTGGGCGCCGAGCTGGTGGGCCAGCCGGCCCTCCTCTACATCGACGAGGCGACGAGCGGCCTCGACGCCGGCACCGAGCGGCGGATGATGCGGCTGTTCAACGACCTGTCGCGGGAGGGGCGCTCGCTCATCTGCATCACGCACAACGTCGATAACGTCGAGCAGTGCCACCTCGCCCTCATCCTCGCCAAGGGGAAGCTCGTTTACTACGGCCCGCCGAAGGAGGCGACGCGCTGGTTCAAGGTGCCGCGCATCAGCGACGTGTACGACCGCCTCGGCGAGCGCGACGTGGGCGACTGGCAGCGCGACTTCAAGGCCAGCGAGCTGTACAAGGAGTTCATCGCCGACAGGCTCGCCCCGCCCAGCGCCCCCTCCCTGCCGTCGGCCCCGGCCGTCAACGTGCCCCCGGCGCCGCCGAAGCCGCCGGAGGAGCAGAAGCCCGCCGCCACGGGGCTGATGCCGAGCCTGGCCGACCGATTCCGCTCGCTGGGGGCGGCGGCGCTCAAGCTGCGCGAGCGGCTGCGGCCCGTGCGCGAGACGTGGCATCAATTCCGCGTCCTCACGGCGCGGTACGTCGCCCTCATCCTCGGCGACCCGCGCAGCCTGCGCCTGATGCTCCTCCAGGCCCCGCTCGTCGCCGCCATCCTGCTCCTCGGCTTCCTGGGCAGGCCTTTCCATCGGCCCATGCCTCTCCTGCGTCCGCTGGCCGACGAGGAGAGGCGCACGCTGCTGGTGCTGCGCGGCCTCGGCGGGATGTTCGACGGCACGAGGCCGCTGACGCCCGAGCAGAAGAAGGCGCTGTCACGCGTGGAGGTGCAGGCGGCGGGCCTACCGGTGCCGGTGGACGGCGTGCGCCTCGCCGAGCTTCTGCGCAAGCTGCACACCGGCGACCTGACCGAGGCGCAGAAGACCGTCCTGCGGACGACGCGATTCGAGATGGACGTGGACGGCGTGCCGCTGGCGGTCACCGCCGAGGAGGCCGCCGAGGCGTGGCGCAAGCTCCAGGACACAAAGCTACCGGAGCAGTTGTTGAAGATCGAGGGGCCGGTGGTCCCGTACAGGCCGTGGCACGACCCACGATACCCGTACATCCTCCTGTTCATCCTGTCGGTGGTGGTGCTGTGGTTCGGCTGCAACAACGCCAGCCGCGAGATCGTCAAGGAGGAGGCGATCTTCTCGCGGGAGCGCGGCGTCAACCTGCGCATCGCCCCGTACCTCGCCAGCAAGCTGCTCGTGCTGTCGGCCATCACGACGGCCCAGGTGGCGCTGCTGCTGCTGTGCGTCTACGGCCCGATGGAGCTGCTGGCGTGGGTCCGGCCCGAGTACACGGTGTCGCCGCCGCAGCTCATGCTCGGCTACGGATGGCAGCTCGTCGTCTTCTCGCTGCTGGGGGTCGTCGGCGTGACGATGGGGCTGTTCCTGTCGTCGTGCGTGACGAGTGCGGACCGGGCCAACGCCCTGCTGCCCTACGTCCTCATCCCGCAGATGATCCTGGGCGGCGGATTCATCACGGTGGGCGGGCTGCTGTTCTGGCTGGCGGCGCTGTTCTGCCCGGTGTACTGGGCGTTCCGCGCGGTACATCTCGGCGCCAACATCCTGCCGGAGGGCTTCCCCGGCTACGCCCCGGACGCCGACGGCATCGGCCTGCCGTGCCTGGCGCTGGCGGGGCAGGCGCTCGTCCTGCTGGCGATGACGTACGTGGCGCTGCGGATGAAGGAGGCGTGAGGTCTCCGTGGTGGGGACAATGTCCGACAAGGAACCTTCGACGTGCGATCCTGGCCAGGCAAGAGGACGACGCGGTGCGCCTCGTCTACGCGGGCTGGTGCGAGGAGAACGGCGACGGGGCCCACGCCGCCCAGATCCGCGACCAGTACGAGCTGGCCTCGCCCGCGTGCAAACGCGCGGAGGAAGGGGCTCGCCCACCAAGAGAAGGGCGCTCGCCGACCCGAGCCTGCGTCCCGCAAGCGGGCGGCGGTGGGGCTATCGACGCGGGTTCATGGCAGAACAGTGCCGGCTCGCCGTCGAGCGGGGCAAGGTGTGGCTCTCCACCGATCCGATCGGGCTTCACGGTCTCTTACCCGGTTCGGAGGCGGGTGAACAGGCCGTGGAGCTGTCGCGGGGCGGCCTCACCTTGTGGAATTCGACCTCGGAAGGTCTCGGGCTGATGGGGTGCCGCGCAGGAGATCGGCCCAGTTGTCCGCATGCCTCGGCCGGGTCACTTCACTTTCCTGTTACGACCGGTGCCCTTCGGCGGGCTGGCTTCAGTGGTTGGCGTCGTCGTCGGAGGGCCTCGACGGCATGACCGCGGTCTCGTTCCAATAGTCCGGGACCTTACGGCTCGGCCCGTGGAACGCCTATTCCTGTCGCCGCAACTCCCGAACCTCACCCACCTCCACCTGGACGGTGAGGAGCTTATGGCGGACAGTGCCGACGACGCCTGTGACTGGCTCGGCTGCGACCCCGCGTCGCCGACTTCGTCCGGCGTCTCATGGAGTCGCACAAGTCGGCCCGCCTTGGCTACTTCTATCTGAGCCACCTGTGCGGCCCCTACTTTGCGATGGTCCTGCTCGACGCGCCAGGCTTCACTCCGCGGGAGCTGCGCCTCTTCGCGGAGAAGGGGTTGCCCGTCGGGATCAAGTGGCAGTTGAGAGGTCGTCGAGGCGCGTGTTGTCGGCGGGGCCGTCGGGGCCGTGGAGGTGCCGGGCGAGGTCCTTGGCGGCTGCCGCGACGGCGAGGCGCATCTCGGGGGGGCGACTGGGGGGGTGACCTTGTCCGTATCCGACTCCTTCGCGGGTTTGCGCATCCTCTCGGCCTGTATTGCCCACGGGACATCGTAGGGATCACCTCGATGCCTTGCATACCACGTCGTACACCCCTCAACACTGTTGAGGGGCGCGGCCTGCTGACCTTGACGGTGTTGTGCGTGCGGGGGATATTCTCCCGCCTCGCTCGCACCACCAACGTCGCCCGCGGCCTCGCCCTGTCGGATGCAGGAGTGCCATGACGAAGCAAGCGAAGAACACGATCTGCCTGTGGTACGACGGGGGGGCGGAGGAGGCGGCCCGCTTCTACGCCGCGACGTTCCCCGACTCGTCCGTCGGCGCGGTGCGCCGCGCGCCGGCGGACTTCCCGTCCGGCAAGAAGGGCGACGTGCTGACGGTCGAGTTCACCGTGCTCGGCATCCCCTGCATGGGCCTCAACGGCGGGCCGGCGTTCAAGCACAGCGAGGCGTTCTCGTTCCAGGTCGCGGCCGACGACCAGGCCGAGACCGACCGCTACTGGGACGCCATCGTCGGCAACGGCGGGCAGGAGAGCGCCTGCGGCTGGTGCAAGGACAAGTGGGGCCTGTCGTGGCAGATCACGCCGCGCGTCCTGACCGAGGCGTTGGCCAAGGGGGGGGACGTGGCGAAGCGCGCGTTCGAGGCGATGATGACCATGAGGAAGATCGATGTCGCCGCGATCGAGGCGGCGGTGCGTGGGTAGGCACCGCCCCGCCTGGCGGCGAGCCCGCGCACTCGCCGCCGGTCCGTGACACAGGGCGTCGGCCAGCGCCAGAGTCACCTGCCCACTTTCTGGAGAAGTGGGCAGGTGACTCGCGGGAGTGGCGCGGGGACTTTGCCGCCCGTCGGGCCTCGCCCCCGACGCAGCGGCGGGCGACGATCCGCGGGCCATCGAGTACGCCGGTTCGATAACATCACGGGGTAAGCCTCGCATGATCGTTATCCGACGGGCGGGAGGGTTCGATGAGCCTGAAGGCGGCACTGAAGTCCGGGCGGGTCCTCAAGGCGTTCGCCCTCGGGCACCTCTTCGACGCCCGCCTCGTCGAGCTGCTCAGCCGCGCCGGCGGGTATGACGCCGTCTGGTTCGACATCGAGCACGCCGGGCTGACCACGGTCGACATCCGCCACGGGGCGCTCGCCGCCCGCGCCGCCGGGATGCCGTCGTTCGTCCGCATGCCCGTCACAGATTACGCCTCCGTCATGCGGCCCCTGGAGGCCGGCGCCGGCGGCGTCATGGCGTCGATGGTCCGCGACGTGCAGACGGCCAGGAACCTCGTCCGTTGGGGCCGCTTCCACCCGCACGGCGAACGCGGCATCAACGGCACCGGGCCGGACGGCTCCTTCGGCACTCACCCCTGGCCGGACTACTTCCGCCACGCCGACGAGTCCACCGTCCTCGGCGTGCAGATCGAGCATGCGGACGCCGTCGCCTGCGTCGAGGAGCTGGCGGCCATCGAGGGCGTCGATTTCCTGTTCATCGGCCCGTCGGACCTGTCGCAGTCGATGGGCATCACCGGGCAGTGGCAGCACCCGGACCTCTGGCGGGCCGTCGAGCGCGTGGCGAAGGCGTGCGCGGCCCGCGCGATGCCGTGGGCCATCCTGCCGCTGGGGCCGGCGTACGCGAAGCGGTGCGTCGAGCTGGGGTGCCGGATGCTGAGCATCGGCATCGACGCCTGGGCGTTCAGCCGCGGGATCGCGTCGCTGAAGGACGAGTACGCGGACTTCTTCCCGGCCTGACGCCCCGGTGCCGCCATGACAGACCAGTCCGACGCCTGGAGCCGCGCCGCGGGCGACTACGAACGCGAGTTCGTGGACCCTTACCGCCAGACGCAGGACCACCCGCTGCTCTCGGCGTTGTCGCGGATACGGAGGCCGAAGTCGCTCACCGCCGCCGACCTCGGGTGCGGCATCGGCCCGCTGCTGCCGGAATTGGCGGCGCGGTTCGCCCACGTCCACGCCATCGACTTCGCCCCCGGCATGCTTGCCCGCGCCAGGGAGCGGTGCCGCGCGCTGGACAACGTCACCTTCCACGAGCACCGGCTGGACGACCTGTCCCCGTGGCGCGACACGCTCGACGTGGCCGCCGCGGTCAACTCGCTGGTGATGCCGGACGTGGCGGCGCTCGACGAGGTGTTGAAGCAGGTCCACGCCTGCCTGCGCCCTGGCGGGCACTTCCTCGGCATCGTGCCGGCCATCGACGGCGTTCATTATCACTCGCTTCTCCTGCTGGACCGGGCGCGGGCCTCGGGCATGCCCCCGGCACAGGCGAAGAAGAACGCGGCGGCGCACGCGGAGCACAACCTGCATGACTTCGCCTTCGGGGGGTTCAAGTACCGCGGCATCGAGCAGCACTTCTGGCAGCCGTTCGAGGTCGGCCTCCGCCTGCGCCGCGCCGGCTTCGTGCGCGTCCGCCTGGCGAAGGTGCGGCTGTCGTGGGACCAGTTCGCGTGCGGCGGCGAATTCCGCGAGCTGCCGCCGCCCTGGGACTGGTTCTTCCACGCCCGGAGGCCGCGATGACCCACGTAGCCCGCGATGTGTGGCGGCTTGACGCCCTCATCCCCGGCCTGATCAACCTGTACGTGATCCGCACACAGGCCGGGTATGTGTTGATCGACGGTGGGACGCGGTGGACCGTCGGCGGGACGCTCCGCCAGCTGCGGGGCCTCCCCATGGCGATGATGGCGCTGACGCACGCGCACCCCGACCATCAGGGGGCGGCCCACGAGGCGTGTGTCCACCGCAAGGTCCCGCTGGCCTGCCACGAGGCGGACGCCGACGTGATGGAGGGGCGCAGGCCGATGGGGCCGAACAACTGGCTGGTGAAGATCCTGCGCCGGATGTTCGCGGGGCCGCCGCACCCGGTCTCGGTGCGCTTCAAGGGCGGGGAGATGCTGGGCCAGTGGGAGGTCGTCCACGCCCCGGGCCACACGCCGGGGCACGTCGTGTACTTCCGCCACACGGACAGGGTGGCCATCCTCGGCGACGTGATCCGCAACGCCAGCCTGCGCGGCGGCTGGGGCAGGCTGGCGTACACGCCCGACGTTTTCAACGAGTCCCCCGCCGGGGCACGCCAGGCGGTCCGCGTCCTCGCGGCCCTCCGCCCGCGTCTCCTGCTGCCCGGCCACGGGCCCCCGTCGGACGACATCGCGGGGCTGGAGCGGCTCGCGGGACATGCGTGAATCCGGCCGGCCCGCTAAAGTGATGGGCCGGGGTGTGCCGAACGAGTGAGGTACAATGTCAGCAGGCCGCTGACCCCCGGATCTGTTCAGGAGGCCCTTCTCATGCCCTGCGACACTCATTCGGACCACAAGCACCAGCACGGCGACCACTGCGGGCACACCCGCATCCAGCACGAAGGCCACGTCGATTTCCTCCACGACGGACACCTGCACCACGGCCACGACGGGCATTACGACGAACACAAGATCGAGGTGAGCGCGGCCAACCCGGCCGCGTGCGCCCCGGTCGCCTGCGCCTGCAAGCACGAGGAGTGCGGCCACGAGATGGTGCCCCACGGCGACCACCACGACTTCCTCGTCGATGGCCGCCTGCACCACAAGCACGGCGACCACTGCGACGACCACGGACCCGTGACGGTCGTCTGATCATCGCTTCTCCGCCACGAGGAGCATGTTCGTCACCGGCCACGCCAGCGGCTCGCCGCGCCGCGTCAGGCGGACCTTGCCCTCGTAGCGGTTGGCGACGATCCACGGGTTGGCGAAGGCGTGCGACCCTTGCAGCACACGGAAGCCCGCACGGGCCGTGGCGGTGCACCAGTCGTCGAAGCCCCAGAAGCAGAACGTCTCGTGCATCTCGCTGCGCCAGTTATCCAGGTAGTCCTTCTTCGACAGGAACTCGCAGGCGTCGCGCAGCGAGAGGACGGCGTGCGTCCCGCCGGCCGACTTCTCCACCGAGTGCGGCAGCCGGTAGCCCTCCGCGCGGCGGAAGTCCCGCGCGAAGCGGAGGAACCGGCCCAGCGTCGAGAGGCCCGCGAGGTACGCCTTCATCTCCCCTCGCTCGGCGGGCAGATCCTCGGCGCCGCCGATCACACCGTCATCCTCGCGTAGCCACAGCTCCACCGTCTGATCGCCGCCCTCCGGGCCGACCACGTCGGCGTTCAGCCAGCGCCCGCCGACGCAGAGCTGGCCGTGCAAGAGGGCGAGGAAGCGTTCGAGGAACGCCCGTCCCTGGTACGACTCCAGCTCGTGCGTGAGCGAGAAGGTGGTGAAGGTGTCCACGCTGCCGGGCGTGAACACGGGCCGCTCCGCGGCGTTGGCCTGGTGGAAGAAGACGTGGTCGCTGGCGAACGCCCCTTGACGCTTGCGGTGCAGGCACTCCTCGTACAACGGCCGCGCCATCTCGATGCCGTAGAAGTCCGACTCGCGCAGCTCCGGCTCCTTCGCGAGCTGCTGGATGAGCGAGCCGGTGCAACAGCCGACATCCACGATCCGGCCCGGACGGACGTGGCCGCGGATCAGGCCGGCCTTGCGTTCGGCGCCGTCGTCGAAGGCGCGGGAGTAGACGTTGTAATCTCGGGTGGCGGTCAGGTCGCCGTCATCCGTGCCGACGGGGTTCTGGTGCAGCTCGACCAGCCGGCGCGTGTAGCCGTAGCGCGCCCACAGCCGGCGGCTCGCGCGGCTGACCAGGGTCAGCCATTCCGGGTCGGCTTCGATGTCGGCGCCGGCGAGGCCCGCCGCTACCAGGCGCGACATCAGCTCCCAGGGCGTGTCGGCGGGGGCGACGCGGAAGCCAAGGGCGGCGAACTGCCCCGCCAGCTCCGGCGTGCTGGTGGCGACCAGGGTGTCGGCGGGAGCGGGGCGGTGGACGCCGGCGCTGTCCACGTCGATCTTCTTGAGGATGTAGTCGGCGAAGCGAGGCGAATCGCCCACATCATCGATGTGGTAGACGAACGACGGGGCGTCGAGGTCGTCGGCGAAGGAGGCGATGGCGGCCTCGCGCCGGTGGCCGGGCAGCGGGTTGCGCCGCGTGTTCTGGTGATTGGCGGAGGTAACCGCCCATAGCACCGCGCCGACGCCTTCGCCGGCGATCAGGAGGTTCAGCCGGGCGAGGAGGGCCGTGGTCAACAGGTGGTGCCGGCCGGGGAGGAGGAGCTGCATGGCGTCGGGCCCGGTGGGTCAGGAGGCACTCCGAAGGTCATTCCAGCCGCAGCAGCGCCCACGCCGCCGTGAGGAACGCCGCCCCGAAGCCCGCCAGCGCCAGGCACGCCCTCGCCAGGATGCCGAGGTTCGGGGTGTAATCCGCCGGCCCGCCCAGCAGCTCGCGGTAGGCGTCCAGCGCCCACCCCTGCGGCGTCAGCAGCGTCAGCCACTGCGTCTGCTCCGGCATCATGGAACGCGGCAGCACGCACCCGCCCACCACCGCCAGCACCAGCACCGGCACCCCGCCGTACAACGCCACCTGCGCCTCGGTCCGTGCCAGCGCCGCCACCAGCATCGCCAGGCCCATCGCCGCCATCGACGTGAACATCACCACGACCAGCAACGCCCCCCCCTGCGTCAGGATGCCCCAGTGGTCCGGGCCCCAGCGCATGTCGAAGATCGCCTTGCCCAGGATCAGCAGACCGGCCCCCTGCACCACCGAGATGACGTAGCACGGGAGCAACTTGCCCAGCAGGATCTGCGCCCGCGAGATCGGGGCCAGACGCAGGCGCTTGAGCGTCCCCTGCTGCCGCTCGCCGACGAACACCCAGCCGACGATCAGCACCAGGAAGAAGGAGAACAGCACCGTGTACATCGGCACCAGGACCTGATACCGCGCCGCCCCGCGGCTCAGGATCCCGCTCCCCTCGGTGTTCCGGTACTGGCTGAAGCTCGCCTTGCCCGTCGCCCCCTTCGCCTTGGTCAGACGCTCCCACGTCATCCCGGTCAGGTCGTACTTGGCGAACTGCTTCTTCAGCGCCTCCTTCACCCCCGCCCCGACGCTGGCCCGGTAGACCGCCGACTTCTCCCCGTCGTCGCCCGCGGCCAGGGCCAGGAGCTGCGCCAGCTTGATGCGGTCGCTCTTGACCATCGGCTCCAGCTTCTTGATCATCGCCGCCAGGTTCGTCGGCAGGAACGGGATGGACTTGGCCGTCGCCACGAGTTTGGGGAAGTCGGCCGGCACCGGCAGGCGCACCTCCTGCCCCAGCAGGTCGATGAACGACGGCTCCGACAGCTTGTTGAACGCCTTGCCGATCATGTACGGCAGCAGGACACGCAGCATGCACACCTGCACCACCTGCTCGTTGATCGCCGCCGCCGACTGCTGTGTCGGGTCGGCCAGCACCTCCAGCCCGAGATCGACCTCCGCCGTCGGCTTGAGGTGGACGCCGTCCCGGTGGAACGGGTTGACGCTGCCCGGCTCATCGAGGAACGAGCAGGCCGCCACGCGCCGCGAGAAATCGGGACGCAGCACGAGGATGGAGGCCCGCTTGTGGTCGCGGATCAATTGCTCCGCGGTGGCGCGGTCGGGGATCATCTCCAACCGGATGCCGGGCGTGTCCTTCAGGTCGTTGATGACCCAGTGCGCCCACGAGCGCGTCCCCCCCTTCCCGTCCGCCAGCTCGCTCGCGCCCTCATCGAGATCGAGGATCGACAGACGCAGGGTGTCGTCTGCCTTCTGGCCGAAGTTCTCCCCGAGGATGAGGCCCAGCACCGCGACGAACACCAGCGGCATGAGCAGCAGGACGCCGGCTGCGACGCGGTCGCGTGCCAGCAGCAGCAGCTCCTTGTAGGCCAGCGCCCACACGGCCTTCATCGGCGTCTCCGTTCGCGACCCGGGCCGTGTCATTGATATGCGGCCGGGACGCGGCTCGCCATGTCCGTGCCGATGTCGTGGCAACAGGCGTCCCTGCCCCCACCCCTCGTCGCACGGCTCCCGCCGTGCGACGAGCGGACGCGAGGCCCCGCCTCGCCTTCTTCGTGGCGGCGAGCCTCCCGGCTTGTCGTAGAGTACGCTTCCAGCGTGCTCGCCGAAGACCGCATCCGCCCACATCGCCTGTCCCTCCATCCGTACTGCCCCCGTCCCCCCGCCGTGCGAGGGTGTCATGGTGCCCGTCTCCGTCCGAGGGCGATACGCCGATCAGCGACAATCCTTGCCGCCCGCCGTGTCCGCTGCCCCCTCGGGCGGCGCATGGGGCCGTGCGAGGGAGGCCTTCTTGCGTTCCTCGTAGAGGCGTTTCCAATCGGCCGGTGGCACCAGCCAGCGCCGGTTGTCATCCAACCTGGCGCCCTGAAGGATCTCCTCGCGCATCGTGCGGAGGACGTTCTCGTAGCGGTGCCCCACCCTGTCAACGCCGCCGATGTCGGGCATCCACATCGGCGACGCCTCGAACACCTTGGAGACCCCGTCGCTGAGGCCCCAGCCCTTGCGCAGCCACTCCGCCGCCCAGTCCGCCCTGTCCGCCGGGTACGGCCCGGGGGCGTCGGGCCGGTGCTCCTTCTGCCTGCCCTCGTGCTCCCCCTGCCTCCGCACACCCAGCGCGAACGCCTCCGCCATGTGTTCCCTCACCCGCGGAGACACCTTCTGGGCCAGCTCGCACATGAGGGAGGCGGGCATGCTCTCGAACAGCGCCCTCATGTCCTCCACCGTCGCCACGGACCGTCTGCGTACCTCCAGCTCGTGGGCGTCCACCGTGTCGGGGTCGGAGGGCGGCGGCGTGGGCCTGCCCGCGGTGTAGGCGTACAGCAGACGCGCCGCGGCCATGTCCCCCGCCTTCGCCCTCGCCTTGACGGCCCTGGTGATCTCCTCCATGTCCTCCTCGCTCACCGCCCGGTGCACCGCCCTCCGGTACGCCGCCACCTGCCGCGCGTACGGGTTCCCAGGCCCCCCACCGTTCCCCACGGCGAACCGCCCGCCCCCCTCCCGACCATCCTGCTGCTTCGGCGCGTCCGCCGCGCCGCTGGCGTGGCCGTTGTTGTCCACGCGGCTCTTGCGGCCGCTCTTCGCCTGTCCGTTGTTGTGCTCGCTCATCGGTGTGCCGTCGCCTCGTCTCTGCCGCCGGAGAGGCCGGGAAGCCTCCAGCACCGCGCATCATCCCCTGCGGCACGGCGAATTCCCAGAGCATCTTGAGCGTCCATGAACGCCGTCGCTCAAAATCATCAACGTTCCTCAAGGCACCGACGATTCCGGCGCGACATCACACGTGTCTCCGGCGCCGCCTCGCCTTCGCATGCCGGGAAGCCTGGGCGGCGAGCCCCGGGACGTGGAGCGTGAGCGGATCTGGATCTGGCGAGCGGGGTTGCGTCAGCGCCCCGAGTTGGAGCGTCAGCGGCTCTCTGCTTCTGGCGAGCGGGGTTGCGTCAGCGCCCCGAGTGGAGCGTGAGCGGATCTCTGCTTCTGGCGAGCGGGGCCGCGTCGGCGCCCCGACTGGAGCGTCAGCGCAGCTCTTGGCACCCGCAACCACCCCGCAACCATCCGCCCGGTTTTCCCGTCCCCTCCGCCGCCGCGGCACGTTATCTTGAGGGGGATGACTCGGAGGGATGCCCATGCGCGCGGCGCTGTTGCTGGCCGGGATGGCGGGGTTGGCGTGGGGCACCGCGCCGCCCGCGAAGCCCACGCCCGAGCAGGCGAAACACCTGCGCGAGCGCCCCTGGTTCCAGACGACCCCGAAGACGCTGGAGATCGAGCTGCGTGTCTACGGCCCGTGGCACCGCCTGGTCGAGAGGACGGCGGAGGAGCTGGCCGTCCAGGAGGCGGCCGCCGCCCGTTGGGAGCAAGAACTCCAATACCGCCGGGTGATCGTGGAATCGCGGCGGGTGCTGGACGGTGAGCGCCACTGGAACACAGACGACGCCCGCCGGGATCTCGCGGAGGCTTCGGCCCAGAAGAAACGCACACAGGCGCAGCGGGACGCCCTCGACCAGGCCCTCGGTCTCCACGCGCAGGCCCTCCAGTTGTACCACGCCGGACAGCCCTCCAGGGCCTTGCCGCTGGCTCGGAAGGCCTTGGCGCTGCGCAAGCCCGTCCTCGGGGAGAGGCACCCCCTGTACGCGACGACCCTGCACAACGTCGCCGCGAACCTCAGCGCGCTGGGCGATCACAAGGCCGCGTTGCCCCTGTTCCAACAAGCGCTCGCGCTGCGTAAGGATCTCCTCGGGGAGAGGCACCCCTCCTGTGGCAACACCCTCGACAACCTCGCCTCGCTGCACCAGGACATGGGCGACCACAAGTCGGCCTTGCCCCTGTTCAAGCAGTCCCTGGCCATCATCAGGGAGGCCCGGGGGGTGAGGCACCCGGACTACGCCCTCTGCCTCAACAACCTCGGCGCCCTTTACATGGCGATGGGCGACCACCAGGCCGCCCTGTCCCTGCTCGAACAGGCGTTGGTCATCAAGAAGGAGGTGATGGGGGCGAGGCACCCCGAGTACGCCACCGCCCTCAACAACCTCGCCCTCCTGCGACGGAACATGGGGGACATCAGGGGCGCCCTCCCGATGATCCAGGAGGCGTTGGAGATCATCAAGGAGGTGCAGGGTGAGGGGCACCCCAACTACGCCGCCAGCCTCACCCTCCTCGCCGTGCTGCACCGGGACGTCGGGGACCTCAAGGCCGCCATCCCCCTCCTCAAGAAAGCCCTCGTGCTCACCGAGGAGGGCCATCCGCATTACGCGCACTGCCTGAACAACCTGGCCGCCCTGTACACCGACATCGGCGACCGCGCCGCCGCGCTGTCCCTCCACGAAAAGGCGCTGGCCCTGAACCGGCGGAGGCTCGGGGGGCGGCACCCCGCCGTCGCCATCAGCCTCAACAACCTGGGCCTCCTCCTCAAGGAGATGGGGGACTACAAGTCGGCCTCCGCCATGCACGAGGAGGCGTTGGCCATCCGCGCCAGGGCCCTCGGCAAGCGCCACCCCGATTACGCCATCAGCCTCAACAACCTCGCCCTCCTCCACCACGACAGGGGCGACGCCGCCGCGGCCCTCCCCCTGTTCAAGGAGGCCCTCTCGATCACCAGGGACGTTCACGGCATCAGGCACCCCCACTACGCCAACGCCCTCCACAACCTCGCAGGAACGCTCGCGGACGTGGGCGACCACAAAAAGGCCCTGCCCCTCCTCCAGGAGGCGCTCGAGATCACGAGGAGGTCCCGGGGTGAGAAGCACCGCGACTACGCCAGCGTCCTCCACAGCCTCGCCACGCTCCACAGGGCCATGGGCGACCCGGGGAAGGCCCTCCCCCTCGTCGAGCAGGTCCGGGCCATCTTCAAGGAGTCCCTCGGCGAGCGACACCCCCTCTACGCCCAGACCCTCCAGAACCTCGCCGTCCTCCACCTGGACGTGGGTGATCCGAAGGCCGCCCTGCCCCTCACGGAGCAGGCCCTCGCGCTCACCGCCGCCCACCTGCGCGACTACGCCTCCGTCCAGTCCGACCGCCAGCAGCTCGCCGCCGCCGCCGACGTGCGCGGGCACCTGGACACCAGGCTGCTGCTCCCGGATGATCCAGGGGGATCGGGGGACGTCTCGCCCCCCGGCTCGAAGAAACACCTCTCCGCCGCCACACACGTGCTGGCGTGGAAGGGCTCTCTCCTCCTGCGCCAGATCGAGCGCCGCCTCTTCCTCCGCCTGGCCAGCGACCCCGCGGCCCGGCGCGAGAGCGAACGCCTCCGGTCCGTCACACGCGAATTGGCCTTCTTGCGCTACTCCCCCGACGCCACACGCTCCCGCCTCGACCCATTGGAGAAGGAGCAGGAGCAAGCCCAGGCACGCCTCTCCAGGCTCTCCGCCGCCTTCGGCGCGGCACGCGAGCGGCAGAACGTCACGCCCGAGGCGCTGGCGAAGGCCTTGCCCGAGGGGGCCGCGCTTGTCGATTACCTCTTCTACTCCGATAAGCTCGTGGCCTTCGTCCACCGCCGCGGCAAGACCCCCGCGCGCGTCGAGCTGGGCAAGGCTGCCCCGGCCGCGCTGGCCGTGCAGGAGTGGCGGGCGCTCCTCGTCGCCGGCAAGCCCGAGGGGCACGCCGGCGCGGCGCTGAAGAAGCTGGCCCTGGCCCCCCTGGAGAAGCACCTCGGGGGGGCTGACACGCTGCTGATCTCCCCCGACGGCGTCCTGGGGCTGGTCCCCTTCGCCGCGCTCCCGGGCAAGAAGGAGGGCACCTACCTGATCGAGGACGTGGCCCTCGCCGTCGTCCCCGTCCCCTCGACCTGCCCGGACCTTCTGCTGCCGGCCAGGGGCCGCCCCGAGCCGTCGCTCCTGGCCGTCGGCGGCCTGCGTTACGAGCCGTTGAAGGGCGGGGCCGCCCCGCCCGCCGGCGCGGACACCCGCCCCGCCCCGCGTCACGGCCGCGGGACGTTCGCACCCCTCGCGGCGACGAGGGCCGAGACGGACGCCGTCGAGCTGTCTTTCAAGAGGCTGTTCAAGGGCGGCGCCGTCACCTCCCTCAGCGCGGGCGACGCCAACAAGGCCGCCGTCCGCAAGGCGCTCGCCTCCGTCCGCTACGCCCACCTCGCCACCCACGGCTTCTTCGCCCCCGAAGAGGTCAAGTCCGCCCTCCACGCCGCCGGCCGCAAGGGCCGCCTCCGCGAGCACGGCGAGGGGGACGGCTGGCACCCCCTGCTGCTCTCCGGCTTGGCCCTCTCCGATGCCAACCGCACCCCGAGGGAGGGTGAGGAGGACGGCATCCTGACCGCGCTCGAGGTCTCCGAGATGGACCTCTCCAACCTCGAGATGGCCGTCCTGTCGGCGTGCGAGACGGGCCTGGGCAAGGTCGCCGGCGGCGAGGGCATCCTCGGCCTCCAACGCGCCTTCCAGGTCGCCGGCGCACGCAGCGTCGTCGCCAGCCTCTGGCAGGTGGACGACGTGGCCACCTGGCAGCTCATGCAGGACTTCTACGGCCAGACATGGGACGTGAAGCGCCCCGTGGGCAAGGCGGAGGCGCTGCGCAAGGCCCAGCTCGCCATGCTCTTCGGCAAGACGCTCGCGGGGAAGCCGCGCGCCGTCGGCAAGGTGCCGGAGAAAGTCCCCGTGGGTGACGGCAAGCGCGTCCACCCCTACTACTGGGCGGGCTTCGTGCTCTCCGGCGACTGGCGCTGAGGGCGGGCAGGCCCGGACACCCCGCATCTCGCCCCTTCCATTCCCGACACCCCCGCCGTAACCTGATGTTGTCGCCCCCCTCCCCGCACAACCCACCTCCGACACATGCAGCGCACCTCCGCCGCCTTCCTCCTCGCCGCCTCCGTCGCCCTCGCGTCCGCCCCGCCGACAAAGCACTACACCCCCACCGTCCACACCGCGAAGCAAGACACCGCGCGCGTCGCCGACGGATTCACCGTCCCCAAGGGCATGTCCCGCGAGCTGTGGGCCGCCGAGCCCCTGCTCGCCAACCCCGTCATCTTCACCATCGACAACAAGGGCCGCGTCTTCGTCGCCGAGACCTTCCGCCTCCACCAGGGCGTCGGCGACATCCGCGGACACCGCGGCAAGAACGGCAAGGGCGACTGGCTCGACGACGACCTCGCCTGCCGCACCGTCGAGGACCGCATCGCCATGAAGCGCCGCCGCCTCGGCGCAAGGGCCGACTCCTGGGCCGGCCACCACGAACGCATCCGCCTCCTCCAGGACGTCGGCGACACCGGCCGCGCCACGAAGGCCACCGTCTTCGCGGACGGCTTCTCGCGATTGGAGGACGGCATCGCCGCCGGCCTCCTCGTCCGCGGCGACACCGTCTGGTACACCTGCATCCCCGACCTCGTCCGCCTCCGCGACCCCAAGGGCCTCGGCCACGCCACCTCGCGCGAGACCGTCGCCACCGGGTTCGGCGTCCGCATGGGCTTCATCGGCCACGACATGCACGGCCTCGTCCTCGGCCCCGACGGACGGATCTACTTCAGCATCGGCGACCGCGGCCTGAACGTCGTCACGAAGGAAGGCAAACGCCTGGAATACCCCGACACCGGCGCCGTCCTCCGCTGCGACCTCGACGGCTCCAACCTGGAGGTGTTCGCCTCCGGCCTGCGTAACCCCCAGGAGCTGGCCTTCGACGACCACGGCAACCTCTTCACCGGCGACAACAACAGTGACGGCGGCGACCGCGCCCGCTGGGTCTACCTCCTCCACGGCGGCGACTGCGGCTGGCGCATCGGCTACCAGTTCGAGGGCTCGCAGGGCAACCGCGGCCCCTGGAACGCCGAGAAGCTCGACCACCCCCCCTTCAAGGGCCAGGCCGCCTGGATCGTCCCCCCCATCACCAACCTCGGCGACGGGCCGTCCGGCCTCGTCTACTACCCCGGCGTCGGCCTGCCGCCACGCTACGACGGCCACTTCTTCCTCGCCGACTTCCGCGGCGGCCCCGCCAACAGTGGCATCCGCTCCTTCGCCAACAAGCCGCGCGGCGCCGGCTTCGAGCTGACCGACTCGCACCAGTTCATCTGGGGCGTCCTCGCCACGGACGTGGACTTCGCCCCCGATGGCGCCGTCTTCGTCAGCGATTGGGTCAACGGCTGGGGCCTGACCGGCCGCGGCCGCATGTGGCGCTTCGCCGACAAGGACCACCTCGCGCCGGAGTCCAAACGCCTCCTCGGGCAAGGCTTCACGAAGCTCGACGCCGTCGATCTCGGCAAGCTCCTCGGCCACAAGGACCGCCGCGTCCGCCTGGAGGCCCACCTCGAGCTGGCATCACGCGGCAAGGACGGCCGCCCCGCCCTCATCGCCGCCGCCACCAGGGGCGAGGGCCTCGCCCGCCTGCACGGCGTCTGGGGCCTCGGCATCCAGGGACGCAAGGACGCCAGCGTCTTCGCGGAGATCAAGAAGCTCCTGGCAGACGCCGACGCCGAGGTCCGCGCGCAAGCCTGCCGCGTCCTGGGCGACTCCGTCAAGCCGTGCCCCGAGCTGGCCCCCCTCCTCAAGGACGAGTCCCCGCGTGTCCGCTCCCTGGCCGCCCTGGCACTGGGCCGGACGGGCGGCGCGACGGCCGCCGACGTGGTGGCGTTGCTCGCCGCCACGAAAGACGACCCCTGGCTGCGCCACTCCGCCGTGATGGCCCTGACGAAGTGCGCCACCGAGAAGGAGCTGGCCTCGCTCTCGACCCACTCGTCAACAGAGGCACGCATCGGCGCCGTCCTCGCCATGCGGCGGCAGGGCAGCGCCGCCGTCGCCCGCTTCCTCGATGACGCCGACCCGTCCATCGTCGATGAGGCCGCCCGGGCCATCAACGACGCCCCCATCGCCAGGGCGATGCCGGCCCTGGCCCGCCTCCTGCCGCGCCGCGGCCTGTCGTCCGTGGCCGCGTTCCGCGCCCTCAACGCCGCCTACCGCGTCGGGACACGCGAGCACGCCGACGCCGTGGCCCAGTTCGCCGCGAGGGCGGACGCCGCGCCGGCGACCCGCCGCGAGGCCCTGCTGCTGCTGGAGACGTGGGCGAAGCCGGGCGGCCGCGACCGCGTCCTGGGCGTGTGGCGCCCGCTGCCCTCGCGGGACGAGAAGATCGCCCGCGACGCCCTCAAGCCGCACCTCGCCGGCATCTTCGCCTCGCCGCCCGACGTGCAGAAGGCCGCCACCAGGGCCGCCGCGAAGCTCGGCGTGAAGGAGGTCGGACCGGCCCTCTTCGCCCTCCTCCGCGACGAGACCGCATCCGCCGGCGCGCGGGCCGAGGCCGTCAAGGCCCTGCACGCCCTCAAGGACGCGAAGCTCGACGACGCCATCACCGCCGCCCTCAAGTCCGAGGAGGCCGAGGTCCGCGCCGCCGGCCGCGAGGTGCTGGCCCGCGAGCGCCCGGCGGACGCCCTCAAGGAGCTGTCATCCGCCATCAAGTCCGGCACCCTGCGCGAGAGGCAGCGCGCCTACGACGTGCTCGGCACCATGAAGGCCGACGGTGCCGTCAAGGCCCTCGACGCCTCCCTCGATGACTTGCTCGCCGGCAAGGTGCCGGCCGAGGCCCGCCTCGATCTCGTCGAGGCCGCCGAGAGGCACGCCGGCCTCAAGCCCAAGTTGGCCGCCTACGACAAGGCCCGCCCCAAGGACGAGCCCTTCGGCGAATGGCGCGACTCGCTGACCGGCGGCGACGCCGCCGCAGGCAAGGACATCTTCCTCTACAAATCGTCGGTTTCGTGCCTGCGCTGCCACAAGACGGCGGGCCACGGCACCGGCGAGGTCGGCCCCGACCTCACCGGCATCGGCGCGAAGCAGACGCGGGCCTACCTCCTCGAATCCATCGTGACGCCGAGCAAGCAGATCGCCAAGGGCTACGAATCGGTTCAGCTCCAGCTCGGGTCGGGCAAGATCGTCAGCGGCATCCTCAAGAGCGAGGACGCCAAGGTCATCCGCCTCATGACGCCGGAGGGCGCCACGGTGGAGGTGAAGAAGGACGACGTGGAGGGCCGCACGCCGGGTAAGTCGGCCATGCCGGACGACCTCACCAAGCACCTCACCCGCCGCGAGATGCGCGACCTGGTCGAGTACCTCGCTTCACTCAAGGAAGGGGGCAAGAAATGATCGCCCTGGCCGCCCTGCTCGCGCTGGCGGCGGGCAAGACCGACCTGCGCTTCACCGTGACCCTCGGCCCCAGCCTGTCCGACAAGCCCATCACGGGCCGCGTGCTGGTCGTCATCGCCCCGGCGGCGGAGGCGAATCCGTACCGCACCATCGGCCAGACGGGCATGAAGGTGCCGCCGGTGCTGGGCGCCGACGCCGACGCCCTCGCCGCCGGCAGATCGGTCACGCTGGACGAGAAGGCGCTCATCTTCCCCATCGCCCACCTGTCCGACCTCCCCGCCGGCACCTACCGCGTGCAGGCGGTCCTCGACCACTCGCTCGACATCCGCCTGCCCGGCGCACCAGGCAACCTCCTGAGCAAGCCGACGCGCGTGAGCCTCGACCCGGCCAAGGGCGGCGAGGTGAGGCTCGACCTCACCGAGGCCATCAAGGAGCGCGAGGACAAGGACGCCGACAACCTCCGGTGGATCAAGCTCAAATCGGAGAGGCTGAGCAAGTTCCACGGCAGGCCGATCTACCTCCGCGCCGGCGTCGCCCTGCCACCGGGTTACGACAAGGAGGACAGGCCCTACCCCCTGCGTGTCCACATCGGCGGCTTCGGCTCGCGCTACACCGGCGCAGCCTTCCTCGCCCCATCGGACGCGAAGGCCGCGAAGTTCGTCCACCTGCACCTCGACGGCGCCGGCCCCCTCGGCGACCCGTACCAGGTGAACTCCGCCAACCACGGCCCCTACGGCGACGCCATCACCCAGGAGCTGATCCCCCACGTAGAGAAGAAGTTCCGCTGCATCGGCAAGCCGTGGGCGCGTGTCCTCGACGGCGGCTCGACGGGCGGCTGGGTGTCGCTGGCACTCCAGATCTTCTACCCCGACTCCTTCAACGGCGCCTGGTCGCACTGCCCCGACCCGGTGGACTTCCGCGACTACGAGCTGATCGACCTGTACAAGGACGTGAACGCCTTCGTCAACGTCCACGGCTTCGAGCGCCCGTCGAGCCGCACCCTCCTCGGCGACGTCAAGACCACGGTACGTCACGAGGTGCAGCTCGAGCGCGTGCTGGGCCGCGGCGGCCGCTGGGAGCTATCGGGCCGCGACTGGGCCGCGTGGAACGCGACGTTCGGCCCGCGCGGCAAGGACGGCGCCCCGGTGCCCGTGTGGGACGGCGCCACGGGCAAGATCGACCGCACGGTCATCGGCCACTGGCGGAAGTTTGACCTGCGTCATCATCTGGAGTCGGACTGGAAGACGCTGGGGCCGAAGCTGAAGGGCAAGTTGAACATCTGGGTGGGGACGGCGGACGAGTACTTCCTGAACAACGCCGTGGTGCGCCTGGAGGCGTTCCTGAAGACCGCGAAGCCGGAGTACGGCGGGCGCATCACCTACGGCCCGAGGAAGGGCCACTCGTGGCGCGGCCTGACGGACGTGAAGATGCTGGAGGAGATGGCCGCCGCGGTGGAGGCGGGCCGCAAGGCCGCCGGCGAGTGAGTCAGCCGGGCGGCGGGTGAACGCCCGCGATGATCCAGTAGCGCCGGGCCGCGACGAGATTCGGCCTGTTCAGGTGAAGCGCGTGCAGGGTGGCCCGGCCGACGGCGGTCAAGGCGTTGATCCGATCGGGGTATCCGGACCAGGCGAAGTGGTCGGCCCACCGTTGCCGCCGAGGGTTGAAGAGCGGGACGATGGTCCCGGTCTCCGGGTCAGGGACGTGCGTCCTGTCGCTCTTGTGGTTGCATTCGCCACACGCCAGCCAGAGATTCCATTCCTCCGTCGGCCCTCCGCTTGATACCGGGACGAGATGGTCGAGGAACATCGAGTAGCCCCCGATCTGCTCGTGGGTGAGGCAATAGCCGCACCGATGGCCGGCCTGGTCGGCCACGCGCTGCCGCAGTGCCTCGGGGACGTGTGGGCGGCTCATCGGATGGTCAACAGCCCGGTGACATCCTCCCCCCGCTGCCGCAGGATCGCGAGCGCCTGCGCCCGGATGAGCATCTTGCGGTCGCTCTCCGTGGCCAGCCGCCGCCGCTCCGCCAGCTCTTCGCCCGAGAGGGGCCGCCGCGAAGCCTCCCAGCTCAGGTCGGCGAGGCGGTCCTGCCCCGCCTGCGAGGTGGAGTCGGCCAGGACACGCCGCAGCTCCTCGTCCGTCAGTCCGATCATCCCGGCCAGGATGGACTCGATCTCCCCCGTCAGATCCTCCGCGAACGGGCCGGCCTCGGGCGGGGCCGTGCCTAGGTACTCCGCCGCCTCCGATTCGACCGTTCGGTTGCGTCGAGCGGCGCGGTCGCTGAGCGTCTTGTACACCGATTCCGGCAGCGTCAACGTGAGCGTCTGGTCCGCCATCGCGCCCTCCTCTCGGCCAATCTTCTCCCATTCTACCACCGCCCGCCCCTCGCGCGAACCTCGGCCGGGGGGCCGCTGTCCTGCTTGGGGTAAGTGCAGACTCGCGGCCCGCCTCTCGCCCGGCCAGAAATGTTTGTCACGCCGCGGCGTACCTCCCGTATGAGGGAGCATGAGACGGGCGACCGGGCTCGCCCCGCGAGGATTAAGACCCGCCTTCATCCGCGATCATCCGCCGGCACCTATCGCCGGCCAGTGGCTGTTTTCAGCCGGAGGTGTCCCATGGCCGTCATCTTCACGCGACCCCTGGTGCTACGTGGCCTCGTCGGCTTCGCCGGCCTCGCCTCCGTCGTGCGCCTGGGTACGGACGTGGCGGCCAACCCGGCCGCCGATCCGAAGCCCTGTGCCATGCCGGAACCGAACATGAGCCCCGCGTGGTACGCGTCACGTACGCCGCCCGCGGGGCAAGCCTGACCGGCAGCCGGCCCAACACGAGCTAACGACGTATCCCCCTCGGCGCCTGCCCGCAAGGCCGGCCGCCTGAGCGGAAGGTCCGCACTGCCCCTCGACTGAGGTCCCGACGGGCACGCGCCTTCCGGCGTGGGGTTTCGCGCACACACGGATCGGATCGACACAAGGCGACACGGCCATGAATTGGGAGGAGATCACCGAGCTGGTGTTGAAGGCCCAGGCGAACAGCCGCGAGGCCTTCGGCGAGCTCGTCGAGCGGTTCCAGCCGACGGTCTACGCCGTCGCCCTGGCCCGCCTGCGCAACCCGACCGACGCCCAGGAGCTGACCCAGGACGTGTTCATCCACGTGCTGCGCAAGCTGCCCCAGCTCCGCGACGCCCAGTGCTTCGCCGGCTGGCTCCGCCAGATCACGGTGCGCATGGCGATCAACCGCCTGACCCGCCGCGGCCCCGTGCAGAGGGTCGAGAGCGAGGTCCTGGAGGCCGCCGAGGCCGCCGGCGTCAACCCTCTGGAGGGGTTGATCCAGAGTGAGCGGGCGGCGGAGCTGCACGAAGCCCTGGAGACGCTCAAGCCGGTCGACCGCGCCACGCTGGCCGCGTTCTACCTGCGCGGCAAGAACCTGCAGCAGATGGCGGCCGAGTTCGAGGTCCCCGTCGGCACCATCAAGCGTCGCCTCTTCGTGGCCCGCAACCGCCTCAAGGAGGCCATCGAGGCCGCCGTCGAGGCGTAAAGCGGAGAGAAGAACTCACCACGGAGACACAGAGACAGGGAGAAAGCACAGAGGAAGCAAGCAGAGAGGTGGAAAACAAATATCAACTGTCTTCTACCTGTCTGCTTGTCTTCTCTCTTCTGCTTCTCTGTGTCCTCTGTGTCTCTGTGGTGAATCCTCTTCTCTTCCTCCAAGATCAAGGCGTGGCGTCGGCCTCGATCTTGAACTCGATCTCGTTGTCGGCCTTCAGGCCGGTCACCACCTTCAGCGTCCGCTCGATCCGCCCGGCCTTGCCCGGCTTCACCTTCACCGTCAGGATGTGCACCTCTCGCGCCTCGTCGCCGTGCTTCACGCTCACGGCGTCGTCGGTCCCCTTGACGGCCACGATCTTGAACGGCTCCACCCCGCGGACGATCACCCGCCGCTCCGCCTCGGCGCCGACCTTGACCTCGCCGGCCGCCACCTGTGGCGGGTTCACCGTCAGGGGGGATTCGATCTCCACGGTCAGCGGCACGCGGAGCTGGGCCAGACCCGCCACGTTCGTCTCCAGCCACAGGTCCGTGTACCACTTTCCGACCGGGGTGTCGGGCCGGATCTTCGCCGTCAGCGTGTAGGCCACCTCGTGGTCGTAGCGGCGGACCTCCGTCACCGTCGGCTGGATGTAGTTGCTCTCCGAACGCACCTTCGAGATGCGGGCCTCGCGGTTGCCGTAGAAGGTGACCGTAACGCTGGCCGACGCCCCCGCGCCGCGCTTCACCTGCCCGACGGACACGGTGTCCGGCGACACGACGAAGTCGTTGCGCGAGTTGGCCGACACCCAGAGGCGGACCTCCTCGAACGCCGGCGAGGAGAACTGCACGAAGATGGTCACGCTGCGCGGGCCGATGAATCGGCTCGTGTCCATGCTGATCTCGACCGCCGCCTCCTCCCCGGGGCGGAGGACGGGGTTGGGGGCCTTGGCGCTGACGCAGCCGCACGACACGCGCAGGCTACTGATCTGCACGTTCCCCTTGGTGTTGTTCCTGACGCGGAAGTTATGGGTCTGCGTCTGGCCGCGCGGCACACTGCCGAAGTCGCGTTTCAATTCATCGAACAGGCCGTCGGCCCAGGTCGCAGAGAACGCCGGGGCGGCGGCCGTCAAGGCGGCCACCAGAACGAGACTGTTGCGCCACATGGTTGAGATATCCTGCTCCGCCCCCCGCCGGCGGCTTCGATGCCGATGATGGCTTGGTCTCCGGGGAGGCTTCCTCAACCATTCCCCCCCCGCCCGCCCCGGTCAACCTGTCCACCCCAGGATCGCCCCCCGCGCCGCCCCCGCCTCAGGGAAGACCCGCACCCCGCGCCTCCTCGGCAACCCTTGCCAGGACGGCAACCCGCACCCAATCCGCGCCGGCCCCCCTCAGCGCCCGCGCCGCCTCGTCCGCCGTCGCCCCCGTCGTCATAACGTCATCCACCAGCAGGATCCGCTCGCCCGGCGGCATGCCGCGGACGTGGAACGCCCCGGTGAGGTTCTCATGGCGGGCCGTCCGCGCCAGGCCCTTCTGCTCCGCGGTCGCCCTCGTCCGCCACAGCCAGGATGGCCGGTACGGCACGCCCAGCCCGGCGGCGAGGGCGCGGGCCAGCGTGCAGGCGTGGTTCGTCTGCCGCCACAGACGACGCATCCAGTGCATCGGGACCGGGACTATGGCCGTCGCCCCCAGAGCGCGCAGGGCGTCGCCCTTCCGCGCCAGCCAGCCCGCGATGACCAGCTCGCCGACCCACTCCGCCGACGCCGACTTGAGCATCAGGACCAGCTCGCGGCGTCTGCCCGAGTAGACGCCCATCCGTGACACCCCGGCGAATGCGAAGCCGGCATCCCGGCACCAGGCGCACCTGCCGTCGCCGGCGAAGGCGAACGGCCCGACGTTGGCGCCGCACGCGGGGCACCAAGGCGAGTCGTCCTCGAACAGGTCCTTCGTGCAGGCAGGGCAGAACGATGCCCCCTCCACCGGCACTTCGAGGCACAAGGGACATCGTGCCGGGAACAGCAGGTCGAGCAGGCCGCGCCACACGGCTCACCTCGGGCTTCGGCCCAGGCACGCGAAGCCGCGTGCCCTCGGGGGCCTTCGCGGCAATCGTAGTGACACGCGGCCCGCCTGGCCCGCGTCGAAGACACGCCGGCCGTCACTTCGCCTCGGCGTATCGGTGCGTCGGCGTCGGCCGGCCCGGGCGGAAGCTCTGCACGCCGATCAGGATCGCCCGCGCCTTCACCGCCGCACTCGCCGCAGGCACGACCTCCTTGACCAGACGCTCCAGCTCCTCCGGGGCCATCGCCACACGCGCGTTCACGATCAGGTCGAACCAGTCCGCGTTCTCACGCGACGGCAGAGACAGCTCCGGCTCCTCCCCCGTGGCGACGAGGTTGGCCACCCCGAACAGGCCCTCGCTCAGGCCGATCGCCTTCAGGTGCGCCACCTCCGCGCCCGCAGGCAACGCCCCCTGCAACCGCGCGATGACGTCCATCAGCACGGCGTCCATCGCCACGGGGGCGTCGGCCTCCACGCGGTAACTCGCGTTCAGCCAGCCCAGCTCGGCCTCGCCCTCGGCGTAAACGTCATAATCGATGTCCAGGATCTTCCGGCCGAAATCGCCGCTCTGGCCGAGCAATTCCACCAGGGCCGAAAAGCCGTCGCCGGTCTTCGCCGACATGCGCACGACCGGGACGCCGGGGAACGCATCGCGGATGAGGCGTGTCACCTCGTCGGCCCGCTCCGGCGACAGCTCGTCGAGGCGGTTCAGGACGATGGCGTCGGCCTCCTCGAGCTGCTTCTTGAAGATGTACGCCGCCTTCGGCGAGAACCCGGCAGGCTCGCCCTTGAGTACCTTCTGCCCGTGCGACGGCTTGAACAGGACCGCGTACGGCGCGATCTCGAATCGCTCACCGTACAGGTCCTTCATCGGCTGGACGACCGTGGCCACGAGGTCCGTGCAGCTACCCACCGGCTCCGCGAGGATGACATCGGGACGGTCGCCCTCCTCCAACTTGCCGACGCGTCCGACCAGGTCGTCGAAGCGGCAGCAGAAGCAGGCCCCCGCCACCTCCTCGACCGCCAGGCCCTGGGCGCGCAGGCTGTTCGTATCGACGAGCGAGTCCGCCTGGTCGTTGGTGACCAGGCCGACCCTCAGGCCCTGGCCCATGTAGTGACGGGCCAGGCGCGACAGGGTCGTCGTCTTGCCGGCGCCGAGGAATCCGCCCAGCATCACGAATCGCAGTCTTTTCATGGCCGGCCTTCAGGGGGTGCCGCCCGGCACGAAGCCCATTTCCGTCAGCAGCGCGTGGTGGTCCTCGCTCATCGCGAAGGCGAGGAACCGGGCCACCGCGTCCGACGGCTCGGGGCGTGATACCAGGACGACAGGACGGACGAACGGGTATTTGCCTGTCGAGATGGTATCGGCGTTCGGGGGCACCCCGTCAAGGGCCACGGCACGCACGGACCCGGTCTTGAGGGCGTCCCTGGCCCCGGCGAGGGAGACGTAGGCGATGGCGCCAGGCCGGGCGGCGGCCGCCTGGGCGGCCTGATCGCTGGTGGCGGTGGCGAGGTCGGGGCGCAGCTGCACCCCGCGCAGGCCGAGGATGTCGAGGAACGCCTCGCGCGAGGCACGCCCTTCGCCGAGGCCGACGAGAAACACCGGGCGGTCGGCGCCACCGACCTCGCGCCAGTTCACGTAGAGCCGGGTGAACAGGCCGGTGACCTGCGCCTCGGAGAGGGACGGGATGGTATTGGTGCGGTGGACGATGAGGGCCAGCCCGTCACGGGCGAGGGGGTGGGTGGCGACACCGGTCTCGTCCGGACGCAGGTCGCGGCCGATGATGGACAGGTCGGCCAGCCCCTCGCGGGCATCGGCGACGGCCCTGCCTCCCAGGGCGATCTCGTAATCGACGCGGACGTCGGGGTTCTTGTCGGTGTACCGCCTGGCCAGCTCGGCGAGGAGAGGCTGGTACAGCCGCGGGCCGGAAAGGACGAGGTGCGGCCTGGCCGGCGGTGACGGGGGGGCACACCCGGCGAGGAGCAGGGCGGCGGCGATGACTGGCAGGATGCGGGACATCGCCTTGGCCCCCGTCGCCTGGGTGCGTGACTCGATCATTCTACCGGGGAGGTTTTCCGGGGGAAGCGGGGCTGCCGGCGGCGCGCGTCTTGCCGGCTGGAAGATGGGAGGGTTCCGCGGGCCGTGACGGCTGCGCGGGTATACTGGCCTGTGCCCCCCCCGGATCCCCTCGCATGCGACTCCTCCCCGGCGACCCCCATGACTCGGAATTGACGGCTCGGGTGCGCCCGCCCGGCTGGGTGAATCCGACACCGGCATCCCGGTATCACCTCGTCGTGGTCGGCGGCGGCACGGCGGGGCTGGTGTGCGCCGCCGGGGCCGCCGCCCTGGGGGCGAAGGTCGCGCTCGTCGAGCGTGGCCTGCTCGGCGGCGACTGCCTCAATGCAGGATGCGTGCCGTCCAAGGCGCTGCTCGCCTCCGCGCGGACGGCGGCTTCTGCTCGGCGGGCGGGGGAGGACGGCGTGCGAGTCGGCGAGGTGACGCCCGATTTCCCTGAGGTAATGAAACGAATCCGCCGCCTGCGGGCCGGCCTGTCGGTGCACGACTCGGCGGAGCGGTTCACGGGTCTGGGCGTCGATGTCTTCCTCGGCGCGGGGCGTTTCACGGGCCGAGACACCGTCGATGTCGGCGGCGCGGCCCTACGGTTCCGCAAGGCGGTGATCGCGACGGGGACGAGGCCCCACATCCCGAACGATCTGGCCGCCGGCCTCGTGCTGACAAATGAGAGTGTCTTCGCGCTGACGGAGATGCCGCCGCGGCTGACGGTGCTGGGGGCGGGGCCGGTGGGGTGCGAGCTGGCGCAGGCGTTCGCGCGGCTCGGCTCGCGCGTCACGCTGCTCGACCGCGGGCCACGCGTCCTCCACCGCGAGGACGAGGACGCCGCGGCGCTCGTCCAGCGTTCCCTGGAGGCGGACGGCGTGACGTTCGTGCCGAACGCGACGCGGGCCGAGGGGGAGGTGGTCCTGGTGGCGGCGGGCCGGCGTCCGAACGTCGAGGGCCTGGGCCTGGAGACGGCAGGCGTCGCCCGGACGGAGAAGGGCGTGACCGTCGATGACTGGCTGCGGACGACGAACACCAGCATCTACGCCGCCGGCGACGTGACGGGGAGATACGCCTTCACCCACGCCGCCGACGCGATGGCACGCATGGTCATCAAGAACGCGCTGTTCTGGGGCTGGTCGCGTCTGAGCGGCCTCGTCGTCCCGTGGTGCACCTACACCTCGCCGGAGCTGGGCCGGGTCGGCCTATCCCTGGCCGAGGGGAGGGCGCGAGGGGCCGACGTGTTCGAGGTGCCGTTCTCGTCGGTAGACCGTGCCGTGTTGGACGGCGAGGCAGAGGGGTTCGTGCGCGTCCTGGCGAAGCGAGGGCGCATCCTCGGCGCGACGGCGGTGGGCGCGGACGCGGGCGACATCGTGGGGGCCGTCGGCCTGGCGATGTCGCGCGGCCTGGGCCTGGGCGACCTGTCGTCCGCGGTGTTCCCATACCCGACGCGGCTGGAGGCGCTGCGGAAGCTGGGCGACGCCTACAACCGCACGCGGCTGACCCCGTGGGTGCGCTGGCTGCTGCGGGCGTGGCTGGGGTGAGCCCGCGTGCGGTCAGGGCGTACGTCCCCCGTCGCCCTGTGCCCGTCCAGGCGGGTGGGATGAGACGGGCGGACTGGCCGGCAGAGCGAATTGCATTGCATTGCAGACTCCCACACACGAACTTGAAATGAAGACGGTTGAGTCGTGTGAGCGACCCACAACCGCCGCATCATCGCAACCCTCGAACGGGCTGCTGGGGTTGGCGCGGGCCGCGGCGCGGGGTAAGCTCTCCCGCCTCATCCCAGCCGATCCCCGAAAGGAGTGCCCCGATGAGGTGGAACCCATACCTGGCCTTCGACGGCCGGTGCAAGGAGGCGTTCGAGCTCTACGAGCGCTGCCTGGGCGGCAAGGTCGTCTCCATGGTCCGCTACGTGGACACCCCCGCCGGCGAGCACATGCCGCCCGACACCGGCGACAGGATCATGCACGCCCGCCTCGTCCTCGGCGACCAGGTCCTCATGGGCTGCGACGCCCACCCCGCCATGCCCTACGACGGCATCAGGGGCAACGACGTGGCCATCAACCTCACCGACGCCGACGAGGCCGAGCGCCTCTTCGCCGCCCTGTCCGAGGGCGGTACGGTCCAGATGCCCATCGGCGAGACCTTCTGGTGCGTCCGCTTCGCCATGTTCACCGACAGGTTCGGCGTCCCCTGGATGATCAACTGCGAGAAGCCCGCCGGGCCCTGACCGGCGACGAAACGGCAGAGGGCCGGACAGGGTCGCCCCCGTCCGGCCCTCTGCTTTGGTGCCTCGCCTGCCGCTCGCGGCGGGTGCAATACCGGGGCGCCGGTAGCATGATGGTTTGGCGCGGAGCCCTGGCGAAGCGTAACTCTTATCGGCGCCCGGCCAGGCGTTCTTGAACGCACCGGCGACCGCAGCGCGTGGGGCACCGCGGATCGCCCCGGCCTCCGGTCACTTCTTCACGCGCCTCAGCACCGCGTTGGTGACCTTGCCGCCCTCCTTCGACTCGAACGTCTCCGGACGCTTCTCGAAGCTGAAGCAATGCTTCCAGGTGTCGCCGTCCACCTCGTAGATCCCCAGTGCCACCTTGCCCTTGAGGTCACCCTCCGTCGTGACCGTCCAATCGGCCGCCTTCGGCTTCTTCGACGGGTCCAGCCTCCCCGTCCCCTCCAGGATCACCGTGTCGCCCTTGGTCAACGACCACTTGCCCTCGGCTGTGACGGCCAGCCTGATGCCCTTCAGCATGTCCTTGCCCGTCTCCTTGCCGTCGTCCGTCTGGGACACATACTCCCACACCCCGGCCAGCGCCTTCAGATCCTTCCCCGCCGGGCGGTCCTCCTTCGCGGAAGCCGCCACGCAGCCAAGCGCGGCCAGCGCCATCAGTGCCGTCCTCATCCTCGTGCCTCCTCTCACCGGTGGGCCGCCTCGGTGGCGGCGCCCGCCGTCATTAGAGTCGCTGCGCAATAGCTGGGGGTGGGGCGGAGGCGCACTCGCCCCCTCCCC
>CAZVZK010000098.1:0-37258 GCA_964630925.1 uncultured Alcaligenaceae bacterium | reverse complement strand
CCCGACGAGATGAAATGGACCGGAGGCAAGGGCGAAGGCAATTGAAACACCCAACCGGAGACGGGTGGGTGGGGGCCGGTCTGCGATGCTCACGGCGTTACGGTCAATACTCGATCTCGAACTTCTTGGCCTGTTTGCGCAGGATGCCCAGCACCTCGCCGTCGAACGACAACAGCGCCTTCCCCGCCTTGGCCTGGGCCTCCTTCTGCATGGCAGCGCGCTTCCCCTCCAGCGCCAGGATCTCCTCTCTGAGCCGCTCACGCGCCGCCTCCCTCTCTGTGACGAACGCCTCGCGCTCCCCCGGCATCTTCATCTTCTTCATCACGTCGGGGATCTCCGTCTCCCTGAAGTCCGCGAGCTGGAGCTTACGAGGACGCAAGGCGTCGAGCAGGTCATTGGGGCACGCCGACCGGGTGAGGGCCGCCAACACCGCCCGGTCGGCGCCCTTCGTGCCGGTCAGCCTCCGGGCATCGCCCAAGGCGCGCTCGGCCTGCCGCTTGTTGGTGTCCGTGCCGAACGGGAGCACGGTGTCGTACAGGGCGTGGCCGAGGCGGACGATCTCCTCGTCGAACGGCGTGTCGAATTTGAAGAGGCCACCGTCCTGGGGGATGCCGACGTACTCACCGCCGCCCTTGGCCGCGATGTCCTTCCAGTACTTGCGGCACTCCGAATCGCGCCCGCACTGGATGGTGTTGATGATGATGCCCTTCTCGACGGCCTCCTTGCAGGTGACGGGGTACTTCACGTCATCCTTGTAGTCCATGTGCGGCGGCGCGTCGCCCACCAGGAAGATGATCTTCATCACCTTCGGGTCCTTGGACCACTGGAAGCGGTTGACGCAGTCGAACAGGGCCTCGTTCACACTCTCGGGGATGTCGCCCCCGCCCCGCGCCACGAGCTTGTCCAGCTCCGCGTGGACCGCATCGAGATCCCGGCTCATGGGGATGACCTTGGTGATGTACTCGTCGCCCTTGTCGCGGTAGGCGAGGAGGCCGATCTTCAGGTCCGGCGTCGGCTTGCCCCTGGCGATCTGGCTGCACAGGCTCCAGACCTTCGCCCGCGCCGTCCGCAGGAGCCTGCCCATGCTCCCCGTCGTGTCGATGCAGAACACGATCTCCACCGGACGCCGCGCCAGCTCGCGGACCGCCAGCACCGGCCGCGGGCGCGGAGGACCGAGCGGGCCGATGTCACGCTTCGGATCCACGAGGGGCTTGACCGCCTCCTCCTTCTCCTCGCGAGGCATGTGCAACACCACCTCGCGCGGCTCCTCCTTCTCTGGCGGCGGCTTGACCCCATCCGGGGGCTTGATGTCATCCGGCTTCCGCTCGACCACCGGGCCCGGCCGCCCCTTCGGCCCCTCCGCCCCGCGAGGCCACAGCATGGCCGCCGCCACCACCCCTGCCACCAGCAGCATCACCCCCGCCGCGAGCGCGGCCAGCATCCCAACGCCGGAGCCGCGTCGTCGGCGCGGCAACGGCGTCAGCACCGGCTCCTCGATGGGGGTCAGCAGGGGCGCCGTCACGCCCGGCACCGATAGCGTCACCGGCACCTCCAGCCGCTGCCGACAGTTCGCGTGAATGACGACGGTGGCCGCCGCCTTCTCGCCCGGCCAGTCGGGCACGCTGGGTATCGCCAGGTGGATCTCGGCCGCGTCGCCGTCCAGATCGACGCCGCGCACCAGGAGCCAGCCCTTGTCGCTGTGGGCCCGAGCGTACAGCGGGCGCTTATCCGGCGTCGAGAGCCGCAGCGTCCGCCGCACCGTCTCCCCAGGCGGCGCCTCGATGTCGATGGCCGTCTCGCTGAGCGTCAGCCGCGGCGGCTTCGACAGCCCCAGCGCGTCGAAGAACTGCTGCACCGCCGCCAGCCCCGTCGCCGGCTCCCCGTCCACCGGGTACGCCCAGCCGTTGGCCGTGTACCACCGCGCCACGGCCCCATTCTCGAAGAGTCGGGCGGCCTCGCGGGGGTTGGCCCGCGCCTTCTCGGCGACCTGCCGCGGAGTCAAGGCCCCGGCGAGGACCCCGGACGCGAACGGCGCCGGCGGCACGTCGGCGCTGATCCGCAGGACCTGCGTCCCGGCGGACGTGTCGAGAACGATCTCGCCCTCGACGCGCTTCATCGCCGCCCGCAGATCGCTTCCGCGCAGGCGCACGGTCAGCGTCTGCTCGTCGTGGAAGGCGAAACGCTGGCTGCTGGCGTCCTCCCCGAGGACGAGCCACGGCACCCGGCTCCGCGCCGACCCATGAAGGAGCCCCATGCCGGTATTGGCGAGCTGGATCTCCAGCGTCTGCTCCGCGCCGACGCGCAGGCGCCCGAGGTCGATCCCCGCCGGCGTGACCATCAGCTCCGCCGGGCGGAGGACGGTGCCGGGCAGCGCCCGCAGGAACAGGTCGAGCCCCACGTCGGCGTCGGGGTGGCCGGCGGCCTCGCGGGCCTCGCGGGCCAGGTCGGTCCGCCCGATGGCCGACATGAACGCCTCGAGGTCGCCGTCGCGGAGCATGCGCCGCCCCATCGCCCAGTCGTCGAGCAGCGCCTTGACCAGCTCGTCGAACGACCCGCATGGGCGGCCCGAGGGCAGGATGAGCGGCGCACGGAAGCGCCGGAAGGCGTTATTGTCGCCGTCGCCGACGGCCCTGCCGTCGGCGTAGCAGAACAGCGCCCCCTCGGGTACGGGCCGGCCACAGTGCGGACACTCGGCCATGTCTCGTCCTCCGTGCCACCCACTCATTGTGCCGCGCCGGGCAACGGATTGCCAGCCCCAGTATCCGACGGACGGACCTACACGAGAGTTTCACATCGTCGCCCGATATCATCACCCCGGGCCGGACGTCAGCCGTCAGATCCACGCTCCTCGCCAGCACCCGGGGCCCGCCGTGCATCGAATCACCGCCCTGCTCCTCGCCGCCTTCACGCTGGGCTTCGCCCCGGCACCGTTCCTCGCCCCGAGGCCAGGACGCGCCGGGGACGACCTGAAGTCGCTACAGGGGGAGTGGACGATGACCGCCTGCACCAGCGGCGGGGCCAACATCCCCCTGCCCGGCCCACGCGGGGCGGTGTTCATCGGCGGCCGATTGGAAGTCATCGTGGACGGGGCGCTCTTCTCGCGGTGGAAGGTCACGCTCAACTCAGGGCGATCTCCCGGCGTGCTGAGCCTCGTCGGGGAGGCAAGCCCGGCTGTGTATGCCGGCAGGGTCCTCCGGGGCTGTTATCGTCTGGAGGGGGACAGCCTCACCATCGCCTACGGAGGGGCGAGGTGGGACACGCAGCCGGCTGACACAAGGCCGGGGCCGGGTGTCACCGTCCACGTCTACAAGCGCAAGAAGCCGTAGCCCGCGCCCCTTTTCCCACCTGAACCTCCCCCTCCCCCGCCCGTGTCCTCCTCCGCGGATCAACCTCAACCCCTCACCCAAGAGGAGGGCCCCAGGCCATGGCCAGGGAGGCCTACGTCCGCGAGAAGCCGAACGTCAACGTCGGGACCATCGGGCACATCGACCACGGCAAGACCACCCTCACCGCCGCCATCAGCGCCCGCCAGGCCCACCTCTTCGGCGGCAGGGCCAGCGGCTACGCCGAGATCGCGCGCACGGGCAAGGTCCGCGGCGACGACAAGATCGTCACGATCAACACGTCGCACGTCGAGTACGAGTCGGCCTCCCGCCACTACTCGCACACCGACTGCCCCGGCCACGCGGACTACATCAAGAACATGATCACCGGCGCCGCCCAGATGGACGGCGCCATCCTCGTCGTCGCCGCCGACGACGGCATGATGCCGCAGACGCGCGAGCACCTCCTGCTCGCGCGTCAGGTCGGCGTCCCGGCGCTCGTCGTGTTCTTGAACAAGGCCGACCTCGTCGAGGACCCCGAGCTGCTCGACCTCGTCGAGCTGGAGATGCGCCACCTCATCTCCGCCCACGGCTTCGACGGCGACAACGTCCCCGTCGTCCGCGGCAGCGCGATGGCGGCCCTCGCCTCCGGCGGCAAGGACGCCGACGCCTGCGCCTGCATCGACGCCCTGATGGCGGCGCTCGACTCCCACGTCCCCCTGCCGGTGCGCGAGGCCGAGAAGCCCTTCGTCATGCCGGTGGAGAAGGTGTGCCACGTCGAGGGCCGGGGCACCGTCCTCACCGGCCGCGTGGAGCGCGGCACGGTGCGCATGGGCGACACCGTCGAGGTGGTCGGCCTGCGGAGCGGGGCGGTCAAGGCCACCGTCACCGGCCTCGAGATCTTCCACAAGAGCGTGGACGAGGCCGTCGCCGGCGACTCGGCGGGCATGCTGCTGCGCGGCGTGAAGCGCGAGGACGTGGAGCGCGGCATGGTGGTGTGCAAGCCGGGCAGCCTGGTGCCGCGGACGCGGTTCGAGGCGCAGGTGTATGTGCTGAGCCACGAGGAGGGGGGCCGGCACACGCCGTTCTTCTCGGGGTACAGGCCGCAGTTCTTCTTCCGCACCACGGACGTGACGGGGGCCGTGACGCTCCCGGCGGGGGTGGAGATGTGCCTGCCGGGCGACCACGCCTCGGTGAGCGTGGAGCTGCCCGACGCCACCCCGGTGGCGGTGGACGAGGGCCAGCGGTTCGCCATCCGCGAGGGCGGCCGCACCGTCGGCTCCGGCGTCGTCACCAGGGTGCTGTAGCCGAGACGGCGGCCGGGATGTCCCGGCTGCCGTTGCCGTTGACGGCCCCTCGCCGGGGGCGGTATCGTGGAGCGAGAGACGGAGGGAGTGACATGCCACCCATCACCCGGAAGAGCGACGCCGAGGGCCGCGTGTGCCTGCCGGCCTCGTTCGCCAACGCCACGGTCCTCATCGAGGAAGTGAGCGAGACCGAGCTGCGCATCCGCAAGGCGCAGGTCACGCCCGAGGACGAACACGTCTTCGAGGAGGAGATGCGCAAGCCGCTCTCGGCACGCGACTTCGCCATCTTCATGGACCTGCTGGAGAACCCGCCTCCGCCCAACGAGGCCCTTAAGGCGGCGGCCCGCAAGTACAAGAACAATGGCTGAGTGGGCCATCGAGCAACTGGCGAAGGCGCACGAGCGGGCCGAGTTCTCCTGCGGGCGGCCTCCTCTCGATGCGTTCATCCGCACGGTGGCGGGCCAGCACGAGCGCCGCCGCCTGGGGCGGACGTATGTCGCCGTCCTGCCGGGGAGCCCGCGCGTGCTGGGGTACTACACCCTGGCGGCCGGATCTGTCGCGCCCGAGACGCTCCCGGCCGAGGCCGCGCGTAAACTGCCGGCCCAGCCGGTGCCCGTGATCTTGCTCGGCCGTCTAGCGGTGGCAACCGAGGCGCAGGGCAAGGGCCTGGGCGTCTTCCTCCTGATGAACGCCCTGGAGCGCTGCTTGGCCTTCTCCGAACAGGTCGGCGTCCACGCCGTCGAGGTGGACGCCATCGACGAGCCCGCTGTGGCGTTCTACGCCAAGTACGGCTTCGCGGCGTTGGCGGACGACCCGCGCCACCTGTACCTGCCGATGGCGAGCATCGAAGGGATGTTCGGTGATTGAGCATTGAACGCATCGCCGGAGGCCAGCCACCATGTCGGACATCGAACGCTCGTTCCTCGCCTCGATCTCGGACACGCCGGAGGATCTGACGACCCGCCTTGTGTACGCCGACTGGCTCGAGGAGCGCGGTGATCCTCGGGCGGGGTATCTGTGTCTGCACAACGAATTCCTGCAAACCGGCTCCCAATCACCACGCCTCGAAGCCATCGCCCTCGCGGGGATGATCGAGGATCTCGATTGGCTGCGGTTCGTGGAGTTGCATGATGTCCTCCACCGGGTCACACGCCGGTGTGGCGGGCGGCTCCCTCCCGCGCTCGCCATGCTCTGGCGAGAAGTGGTCTGGCGGTCCGATCCTCGTAACCAGAAGGACGACTACTACCCAATGCTGGAAAAGGTCGGAGCCATCACGGGAGTGTTTCTTCATCTAGAGTGCGAAAGCGTGAAAGACGCTTATCTGGACAAGAATCCAGGCCTCCGGGAGGCCTTTTCGGCGATGTTCAACCAGATCGAGTTCATCGGCGAGGAGCACGACCTTTCATTCGGACTGTGGCGGTACGCCACCGACGTGCCCGCCTTGAGCGCCCCAATCGTCAGCCTGGATACCACGTGCGAGTTCGGACTCGTGGCGAGTACTCTGCAAGACTGCTTCGCTGCCTCCTACGATCCGGAGGAATTTGCCGAAGCCGGGAAGTGGTTCGCGGACCGAGGGATCGCCACGTCCCCGACCTGGGCGGAGGCGGAGAAGCTCATCCAGGGATTGCCCGACCCGCAGGAGCGTTTTGAACGCTACTGCCGTGGCGAGGGGGACGGGGCCGCATCCTGACCGTGTTGCCGGGAGCGGGGCACGCGGGCAACGGCTGGGGATGGACGACGAGGCCGACGTGGATCGGGACGTATCCGATCCGCTCGTGGACACGCTGCACCAGCTCCAGATCATCCGGTCCGGCATCGACCACATTCTCCTCGTGGACGGCGACGTACTGCCCGGCGTGCGTCGCCAGGAGGCCGGGAAGTAGACGCTGGAACGCGCGGTACTCGCGCTCACCCTTGGGCAACGGCGCCGGGGGCGGGACGTGGACCTCGGAGGTGGGTTCGCTCATGCTTGTCTCTGGGGAACGATCCGCGCCTGCCACCGGACGAGGCTCAGGCGATCCCGAGGATCTCGCAGCTCTGCTCGTAACTGACCTCCAGCTCCAGCGGCACCGACAGATCCGCCGCGAGCCACATTGGCGGAGTCGGCATCGCCGCACCGAGGGCCAGCGGAAACAGCCACGATTGGAGCCGCCATTCCTCGTCCGCCTGCCTCAGCCGGCAGGTGACGGCGTACAGGCCGGACGGCTCCGGCGACAGGCCCGGGTCGTCCAGCCGCAGCTCGTCGAGCAGCTCCTCGTACAGGTTCGCCGTCCGCGTGGTCACGATGTCCACGACGGTGACGCTGACCCGCTCGCGCAGCAGGCCCGCGCACTTCGTGACGAACGCCCTCTGGTGGGAAGGGCGGTCCTTGTTGGCCGGGCTGACCAGTTCGACGGCGGCCACCAGCCTCCGCCGCCGCCGCGCGTCGTAGACCCGGACCTCGTACTCGTCCTGCTCCGTGAGGTCCGTTGCCGCGGAGAATGTCGGCTCGGGCGGGGCCCACGTGGCCGTGGCCGTGGCCAACGCCACCCCGCCGGCGCCGTCCGTCCCGAGGGGCGGAATGCCCTCGCGCTCGTGGGTCGCCACGTCCACCTCGACGGCCCGACCGGAATGGGCCGACAGCTCCGCCACGAAGCCTCGCGGGAGGCGCCGGCGCAGGGAGGCGACGATCATCAGGGGCCAGCCGGTAGGCAGCGACTCCCACTGGTGGAGGTCGTCGAGCGGCGGGCGGAAGTGGTCACGCAGCGGCATGGCGGGCCCTCACGATCCACGGCCATCCTACCCCCTGTCGGGGCGGCGCCGCAAGAGCCTGCCGCCGAAGGCAACTGCTTCGTGCCTGCCGGCGGCCACGCCTCGCCTGACGGCGGAGCTGCCCTACGGGCCTTGGCGCGGCCCGCTGCCGTCGGTACAACCCAACCTCATTCACCTCCTCAAGGAGCGCGAAGCATGCCACAGGCCATCCTCCGCCTGATCCGCGACGCCATCAGTGGCCGCCTACAGTTGACCGTCGGCCTCAGCCCCGACCCCGACGGGCTGCCCTCGGAACACGAGCGCGACCACAAGCGCCTGCTCGGGCGTCTGCTGCCGACGCTCGATCTCTGCTTCCCGCCGGACGGCCCGCATGAGGTCGAGCGCGAGTACATCGCCGCCGCCCCCGCCCTCGGCTGAGGGGGCGACGACTGCGGCCCCGGTCCGGGGCCCGACGATGACGACCGCCGCTGACCGGCCTTCCGGCAGTCCTCCTGGTGGGAATCGAACCCACAACCACCGGCTTATAAGACCGGCGCTCCGCCATCGAGCTGCGGGAGGCGGATCGAGTGACGTATGCCGTCGCGTATCATCGTCCGCCTCCTTCCTCAATGCAGCCGCCTGCCCGTCAAGGCCGCGTCACTTCGACTTCAGCCAGCCCTCGCGTTTGAGCCACTCCGCGCACCGCGCCGGCCAGGTGCTCGCCGGGTCCTTGCTCTCGCGCAGGCCGAAGCCGTGGCCGCCCTTGCTGTAGATGTGCAGGTCCGCCGGCACGCCGGCCTTCTTGAGCGCCAGGTACAGTAGCACGCTGTTCTCCGCCGGCACGCCGTCGTCATGGGCGTGCGCCAGGAACATCGGCGGCACCTCCTTCGTCACCGCGAACTCCTCCAGCAACGCGTCGCGCTTCGCCGTCACCAGATACGCCGGGTAGATCAGCACCGTGAAGTCGGGCCGGCACGGCTGCTCATCGACCTTGTCCATCGCCTCGTAGCCCGCCGGCTTCAGCGAAGCCGAGGCAGACAGGTGGCCCCCCGCCGAGAAGCCCAGGATGCCGACGCGCTTCGGGTCGATCTTCCACTCGGCCGCCTTGCTGCGCACGAGGCGGATGGCCCGCTGCGCGTCCTGCAACGGCCCCGGAGGCTGCTCGCCCTTCTTCAGCCCCGGCGGGCGCGGCACGCGGTACTTCAGCACCGCCGCCGTCACGCCCAGGCCGTTCAGCCACGCCGCCACCTCGGTGCCCTCCAGATCCCACGCCAGGATGCTGTACCCGCCGCCGGGGCAGATCACGACGCACGCCCCCGTGTCCTTCGCCGGGTCGGGGCGGTAGACGGTCAGCGTCGGCCTCTCGATGCCCGTCAGGCGGAGCACCTTGCGCGCCTTGGGGTTGTCCGGCTGCACCGTCTCGCCGGCCTTGGCCTCCTTCACGCCGGGCGGCTTGCCGCCCGGCCACACGTCCAGCACCTCGGGCTTGGCGTCGGCGCCTGCGAACAACAGGATCAGTGCGAACATGACGATTCCCTCACCGGAGCATGAACAGGCCGCAGCAGCCGGCCATCGCCAGCATGCCGACGGCCGTCCCGACGAACGACCACAGCGTGATCTTGCCGATGCGCGTCAGCGGCTCGCCCTTGTTGGGGTAGAAGATCAGGACGATCAGTGTCGTCAGGATCGACGCGCCGAGCTGGAGCGCCGGCAGGATCATCACCGCGATGAACCCCCCGGCGACCAGCATGCTCGGGTCGCGGGCGCCGTTGTTCAGGTAGGTGATGAACGACGTGGCCCCGCACAGCATCAGCACGATGAGCCAGTACACGAGGGGCACCGGCATGAGCGGCGGCTCCTCCTCCTGCGCGTCGCGGCGGAAGGGGAACGGCGCGTCGATGTCGTTCGGGTCGCGCTGATAGTTCCTGTACTCCGGCCCGGTCCTGGCCGGCGACACCGAGCCCTGGATGGCGCCGACCAGCCCGCCGATGGTGTGCAGGCAGCAGCAGCAACAGCAGCAACACCCCGCCGGCGCCGGGGCGGCCGTGGGGGCCGCCCCATGCTCCGGCGCGTGCCGCTCGAACGTGACGGGCGTCTGGTCCGGCATGGTTCATTCCCCAGGGGGCGAGTCGAGGCGGGCGCGGACGGCCTCCATCACGCGGCCCAGACGGTACAGGTAGAAGTTACGCATCACGAACCGCGGGTTGCCCTTGGCCTCCGTCTCGAGGTCCAGCGCCAGGAGCGTCCGGCCCTCTCCCAGCTCGCGCGCCGTCCACCCGCCCCGGTTCACGAGGATCTGCCCGGAGGGCGGCTCGTCCCACCGCGCCGCCCAGTCCCCGTCCCTCCGCTCCTTGACCGTCATCGTGAACTTCCAGTAACCGCCGATGATCGCCTGGGCCTCACCGCTGACCACGGTGCCCCCTTCGCCTCGCTCCGCCGTCATGTCCTTGACGTAGGGGAGGAAGTCGGGGTAGCGGGCGTAGTCGGTGACGGCGGCCCACACCTTCTCGCGCGGGTACGGCAGGACGATGGCCGACCGGACCGTGACGTGCCCGTCGGGGAGCCGCAAGAGCTGGGTGAGCGGCCCCTGCTCCGGCGTCGTCGGGTCGAGGGGCGTGGTGCCGGCCCAGTGCCCGCGGGCGTAGAAGAAGACCATCAGGCCGACGACGCAGATCAGGATGAACCAGGCGATGAGGAGCCCGCGGCGTGGCTTGCGGGGCGGCGGGGGGGTGGGGGCGGGCTGGCTCATGACGACATTCCCCGGCGCGGGAGAGGGATGCTCAGGTTCTAGCCCGCGCGCGGCGGCCGTTCAAGGGCGTCAGCTCACCTGGATGCCGGCGATCTTCTGCAGGACGAAGAGGAAGAGCTGGGCGTTGGCGAGGTTGCTGTAGTCGAACTTGAAGACGCCCGTGGATGAGAACCACCCCTCCTGCGCGTCCGTCCGCTTGACCGTGAAGATGCCCTGGTGGATGGTCACGGAGGCCACGTCGCGTGTGTCGCACTCGGTGACGGTGCCGCTGAGTTTCAGGCGGAGGATGTCCGGGCCGATGGACACCCAGTCCGACCCGCCGAGGTTGAACCGCACCTCGCCCTTGGTCATCACCTGACGCTCGACGCCGTCGAGGAGGTACAGGCTCCACGCCAGCTCGGAGGCGACGGCGAAGTGGTAGGCGTCCTCCGGGGGCGGGTTGCCGCCCTCGCTGCCGTGGGTCCCGGAGATGACGTAACGCTGCCGGCCGGCCACGTCGGACCACGTGTAGGTGTAATCCGTCCCCTGATACACGCCGTTGGTGTAGCGGCGCACCTGCGTCGTCCTCAGCTCGGCGCCCTCGCGGAACGGGAAGACCTCCTCGGTGATGTCGTGGCGCGTCCCGGAGCAGGTGAACCGGGCGACCCCCGAACGGCCGACGTAGGTGCAGGTGTGCCCGAACTGGGTACAAGCCCAGGCGATCAGCAGCGCGATCAGGAGCAGCACCACGGGCCAGAAGATGAGCCAGAAGGGGCTCTGCACCTTGGCAAGCACGTCGATGACGACGCCGAGGCCCGCCCCGCAGCCCGCCGAGATGAGGAAGACGGCGGCGCGGGTGCCGGCGGCCATCGGCTCCATCCCGCGCGTCATCGTGGTGCAGGCGCTGGTGACCTCGCCGATCTCCTCCGGCGGCGGCGCGAAGTAGTCGGCCTCGCGCGGCTGGCGCGTGTCGGCGTGCGTCGGCACAGGCCCTTCGGGGCGGTCCGGGTCGTCGGGGTCCGGCGGGCGTCGGGGCGCCGGGCGGTAGTCCTCACCCCGCTGCATCCGGCCGCCTTCATCGTCCTCGTCCCGTCGCCGCCTGTCGCGCTGGCTGCCCTGCCGCCCCTGCCTTCCGTCCTCTTCATCGTAGTCGCGCATGGAGGGCACCTCCCACTTGCAAAGTAGCGGATCACGCCCCATCCGGCACGCCCTGATACAGCTCGACGGCCCGCCCGTCCGGATCGCGGACGACGGCACGCAGCCCCCACTCCGTGCTGGCCGGGCCGCGCTCGGGGCGCACTCCAATGGATTCGAGCGCGAGAAGCGCCGCGGACAGGTCGGCCAGCGTCAGTCCGAGCCGCACGCCGTCCGGCCCCTTGCCCTCCGCCGAGGGGTAGAATTCCAGTACGACGGGGCCGACACGGGCCGCGAGATGGGCCGGCCCGGTGCCGTGCCGCTCCTCGCGCAGCTCGACGCCGAGGGCGGCGTAGAACCGGCGCACCGTGTCGAAGCGCGGGGAGCGGAGGACGAGCAGGGAGAGCGAGGGGTCAATCATCGTCGCCTCACACACTCAGGGGCTCGGGCGATGGCAGGCTCGTCGGCGGGGCCGAATCCTCCCCGGCCGGGGCGTGAGCCCGTCTTGGGCGAGCGGGGATGCGTCAGCGCCCCGAGTCAAACAGCGTCAGCGCCTCGTTGACTGAACGCTCATCGAGAACGAACGGCGCCCGCGGCCAGAGAGGCGCTCACGCTCTGCGCTCGGGGCGCTGACGCAACCCTCCGCTCGCCCAAGAGGGCTCACGCCAGGTGAACCCCCCGGCGCTGGCCGACTCCCGCTCGCCAGGGCCCGCGAAGCCCTCATCAACCCGTGGGTAAGCATCAGGGCCGGGGGGGTCATCGCGGCCCGGACGGCCTATGCTATCATCACCCAGGCGAAGTCGGATGTCGCATCGCTCTTCGGAGGAGAGGAACATGGCCCTACGCAAGCCCTCCGTCCCCATGACCGAGCCGGGCGGCACCAGCGCCTGCCCGAAATGCGGGCACGTGAACCCGGCCTCGGGCGCGAAGACCGTCCAGGTGGAGATGCGCCCCATGCTGACAGACGCGGTGTTCGCCTTCCCGGAGGCGCTCGCGGAGGTGAGCTGCCTGAGGTGCGGCGGGTGCGGGCACTGGATCTGCCTCGACTACCGCATCGAGCTGGACGATAACCCCGAGATCGACCTCAATCCCGAATGAGCCGGCCCGCACCACGGCGGATTCTCACGGCCGCGGGGCCACGCTCCCTGGGTGCGGTCAGAGGCCAAGGAGGAGGCCCGCCGCGATCTGGTGTCGCGGCGGGCCTCGGTTCGCGCTGGGATCTCGGATGTATCCATCACCCGCTGCCGGCTTGTTCATCGCGACGCCCCTATTTCAGGCCATGTCGGTGATGGCCTTGTGGAGCAGGGCCCAGTGGGCCATCACCGTGTGGTGACGCCACTTCAGCCGCTCGTGCGTCAGCCGCTTCTGCGTGTGCCGCGCGGCCATCTGCTGGTGGGTCTCGGCCGTCCCCTCGAGCGCCCGCGCCGAGCCCCCGGCCTCGAACTCGGCCATCGCCCGCTCGTGGTAGTCCACGGCCTCCTCCTCCCGGGAGATCGCCGCCAGGTGGCGCCGCAGGGCCTGCGTGTGCTCGTGCAGCGCCGCACGGAGTTTCTCGATCCCCGCAAGCGCCCCCTCGATCTCGCGCTCCCAGGCCGCCAGGTCGTCGCGCCACATGGCGTCGTCGCTGAGCCACCGCCGGTGCTCGGCGTGCATCTCGAAATGCGCCGTCTCCACGGGACACCCCCTTCGCATTGCTTGCCGGGTCTCGGACACCAGACGGGCGATAGGCCCGCCTGGGCACCCTCGCCCCGTCACAGGCCTCACCCCGCCCAACTCAGCGCGGGGGGTGGCTAACTCCCCAACGAAACAAACGGCGTGCCGTGGTGTCACGGGACGCGTCTTTCCCGAGGTCGGGCGGCGCGAGCTGCTGGCAGAACACCCTTTGCAGCCCCCCGGCTCATCCGGATTCTCTCGCACGAGGCTGGCCCTCGCGGCGACGCATCTCCGCCCGACAGGCCGTGCGGGGCCGCACAGGGGAGAGCCGGAACACGCCTGCCGCTGTGCTGACGGGGCACAGGGCCGCGCCCGGCCCGTTCAGTCGCCGGGCGTTCCCACTCGACGGCGACGCCTCCGGATCATCCCTGTTCGCAGGGGCGTTCTGAACGTCAGGGGCACCCCGGCACGCCTTGATCGGCGAGGGTATCGGGGGGCGGCATGGGCGTTGCCTTGAGGGGAGAGGCGGCGGCCGTACCACGGCCACCCAGCGTGAGACGCCGGCCGAGCGGAGGGGCGAATCGTGGGCACCGCGCGGAAAGGGACCAGGCGTGAGCTGGCGATCCCGTCAGGGGCCCGGCGGCTGTCGGGCATCCTCGACGTGCCGGCCGGAGCCGCCGGGGTGGTGGCGTTCGCCCACGGCAGCGGCAGCGGCAGGCTCAGCCCCCGCAACCAGCTCGTCGCCCGTGTGCTGCACGACGCCGGGCTGGCCACCCTGCTGCTCGACCTCCTCGAACCGGGCGAGGCGGAGGACCGCGACAAGGTCTTCGACATCGAGCTGCTGGCGGGGCGCCTCCAGGACGCCGCCGCCTGGCTTGCCCAGGAGCCGGCCACGCGCGACATGTGCCTGGGCTACTTCGGGGCCAGCACCGGGGCCGGGGCAGCCCTCGTCGCGGCGGCCCGGCGCCCGGACGTCGCCGCCGTCGTCTCGCGCGGCGGCCGCCCCGACCTGGCCGGCGACGACCTGCCGCATGTCCTCGCCCCCACCCTGCTGATCGTCGGCGGCGAGGACGACATCGTGATCGGGCTGAACGAGCAGGCCATGCGTCGGCTGCGCTGCCCCAAGGAGCTGGTGATCGTCCCCGGCGCCACCCACCTGTTCGAGGAGCCGGGCACGCTGGAGGAGGTCGCCCGCCTGGCGAGGGAGTGGTTCCTCCGCCACCTCACCCCTCATCCCGCCCCGGCCGAAGTGGAGGCGTAGCCATGTTCCAGGATCGGGCGGACGCCGCCCGCCGGCTGGCGGGTGTGCTCAGGGGGCGGCCGCTGCACGAGCCGCTGGTGCTGGCCATCCCGCGCGGGGGCGTCGTCACCGGCGCCGTGCTGGCCCGCGAGCTGGGCGCGGAGCTGGACGTCGTCCTGTCGCGCAAGCTCCGCGCCCCCCTGCACCCGGAGTACGCCCTCGGCGCCGTCGCCGAGGACGGGCGCGTCTACCTCAACCCCCAGGCCGAGGGGCTACTGGATCCGGGCGGGGCCTACCTCGACGAGGAGCGCCGCCACCAGATCGCCGAGATCGCCCGGCGGGGCGCGATGTTCCGGGCCGTCCGCCCTCGGGCACGCGTCGCGGGCCGCTCGGTGATCGTCACCGACGACGGCATCGCCACCGGCTCGACCATGATCGCGGCGCTACAGTCGGTCCGGGGGCAGGGCCCCGCCGAGCTGATCGTGGCGGTGCCCGTCGCCTCCCCGGACCGTCTGGAGGAGGTGCGGCGCTGGTGCGACGATGTCGTCTGCCTGCACGCGCCGAGGTGGTTCCAGGCCGTCGGCCAGCTCTACGGCGACTTCACCCAGGTCGAGGACGAGGAGGCGGTCCGGCTCCTGCGCGAGTCCGCCCCTGCCGTCCCGGAGCCGGCGCGGACGGGGTGACAGGGCCGGCGGCCCTCGGGCCCGTCCGCCACCCACCCCACCGCGACCTTCTCGCTGCCGTCCCCGGCGACGCGCGGCGAGCCCTGGGATGTCAGCCCGGTCGGGCCACGGCCAGGTCGTTGCGGACGCGGTGGGTGGCGAGGGCGGCGAGGGCCGCCTCCTGGGCGAGCTGCTTGAGGTGGTAGCTGGGGACCTGGCCGGTGAGGAAGACGGCCCCGGCCTGGACGGTGACCTCGACGTGACGCAACGGCCCGTAACCGGCGGCACTCAGCGCCAGCCTGACCCGCTCCGCCTCGGCGGACCTCGTCTCGTCGGTGTCCTGGGTCACGCCCCCCTCCTTCGCATTCATCCGCCGGATCGCCCCGTCGGGCCTCACTGCCCCAGCAACCGGCGTGCCCCCGGCGGTGGCCTTCAGACGCACGCCTCGGGCACGGCCCTCGGGCGGACCGAGAGGCCGTGGAGGACGAGGCAGATTTGCACGGACAGCGCGGCGCTGAAGAAGCACCAGACCGACGCGAATGCGTACCAGAAGAGGACGTGGCTGATGACCGCGGACGCCGCCAGGCCCAGGCCCAGCGTCCACAGCCCCCGGTCGCGGGAGAGCAGAGGCGGACAGCACACCGCGGCCAGGTACAAGATGCCCCAGACCCGGCCGGCCGCCGTCCACGCGGGGGGCGCCGCCGAGAAGTCGTACTGGATCGAGTGGCCGGCGACCCGGACACTCACCCACTCGCCGAAGTTCAGTGCCACGGGGACGTAACACGCCAGGCCGAGCCCCAGCCCGACGACGGCGGCGGCCAGGAACGCGCGGCGCCACGCCGGCCGCCCCTCCAAGGCCGCGGCCACCAGGGGGATCCAGAAGGGCCAGAACGCCAGGGCGAAGAAGAGGAAGGCCAGAGAGGCAGGCCTGACCAGGGCGGGGTCGCGGCCCAGGCCGAGCCAGACGCCCGCCTCGCACAGCTGCTGCACACCGAACAGGAGGGGCAGTGCGGCGAGCGGCAGGTAGGACCTGTCCTTCTTCAGGGCGGCGGCGACGGCATACACCCCGGCGGGCAGGAGGGCGGTGCCCGCCACGATGCTGGCCTCGATCGAAAAGCACACGGGGGACCCGCCTTCCGGGGGCCGTCCAGAGATGAGCGGAATGGGGGTCGCCCCGTCCCGGCCAGATGTGGAAGGGTGATGACACGGGGCGGGGATCGCCGCCCCGGGAGGTGCGAGCTAGACGCCAGAGGCCCGCGGCGACTGAGGCGTGGAGCACACCTTCAGTATACCGAAGGCGCGCGGGCCGGGGTCGGGCTCGTCGCCGAAAGGGCATCGTCGGCCGGATTCGGCGGGAGCTGGCGTTGACGGGGGTGGCCTTGACAGCGCGGCGGTCAGGCCAGAGCCGGCTCGGGCTGCACGCTGATGTCGGCCGCGTAAGGCCTGACCAGGGCGTACCAGTCGCGGAAGCTCAGGCGGATGGCGTCGGCGTGGGTGCCGGCATCGAAGACAATTTCCCCCTCGGTCTTCAGCGCCCGGTCCATCACGACGGGCACGCCCTTCCAGCCGCGCAGCGGAGGGACGGCCCCGGCCTCGCAGCCGGTGATTTGCCGGGCGACCTCCTGCTCGGTGGCCAGGCGCGCCTCGTCGGCGCACAGGGCGGCCCGCACCAGGCCCAGATCGACGTCGCGGCTGGCCGGCAGGACCAGCACGGCCGGCAGGCCGTCCACGACGGCCACGACGGCCTTGGCGAAGCGGTCCCCGCCGAGGTGCGCCAGCCCGGCCACCTCCGGCGACGTGAGGGTCTCGGGGTGGTGCAGCTCCTCGAAAGGGATGCCGCGGTGCCGCAGCATCACCTTGATCCACGATGGCGTTGTCATGTCCCGCCTCCCCCGGCGTGTCGGCCGTTCGCGAAAACTACTTGACCTCCATCTCGCGCTTGATCCCCTCGGCGAGGTTGCACAGCTCCCCCGCCACCACGCGCAGCAGGTCGTCCAGGGTCACCATGCCGACCAGGCGGTCCTCCCGGTCCACGATCGGGAGGCGGCGCACCTCGCGCTCACGCATGAACCGGGTGACGGTGTAGATGCCCGTGTTCTCGGGGATCGCCAGGACGTGGCGGGCCATGACCTTCTCGGCGGGCGCATCGGGGCTGACGCCCTGCGCGCCCAGGGCGAGGGCCACGTCGCGGTCCGTGATGATCCCCACCGGCCGCTGGCCCTCCACGATGACCACCGCGCCGACGTTGTGGTCCCGCATCTGCCGGGCGACGGCCGACAGGGCCGTCCCCGGCGCCGCGGTGACCACGGCCTTGGTGAAGATGTCGTTGAGCTTCATCGTTGGGGCTTCCTTCTGATGTTGGTGCTGACGGCCCATCAGCTAGCATCAATCCCCTCGTGCAAGTGGAGTGCCGGGCCTGGAGAAGGCGGATCGCCGTGCGCTTTCACCACAATCGGTACTCCGGGTGTGCGGATTCGGCCGCCACGCGGGCTCTTCCGCCCACCGGCCAGGGCCCCCTTCGGCCTGAGCGTCCGGCGCGGCGGCAGGCCGCCGAGCAGCAATCGGTTCACAACCTCGACACGGGCGTTGGGGCTGAAGCGGGCCATTCGGGAGCCTGCCCGCGCCCACTGCCCACGGCAGGGGGACGCGTCCGGCGTGCCGTGCGAGGCGGCACGCCCCTTGCTTCGGGATCGGCGCCCCCGGAGACGACACCATGCCCGCGACCCTGTGTGAGCCATCCGCGGGCGAAGGGGCCGCCGTCGGCCGCGCCTGCCGCGCGATCTCCGACCTGCCGGAGGAGGAGCGCGGCGTGTTCCTGCTCCGTCAGAACGGCGGGCTGTCCTACGAGGAGATCGCCTCCGGGTCCGGACGCACGCCGGCCGCCGTGAAGGCGTTGATGCGCTCCGCCCTCCACAGGCTCGCCGAGGCGCTCCATTGAACACCACGCAGACGCGCATGCCCGAGCGCCCGCGGGCGTCCCTCGCCCCCTTCTTCCGCCCGCGTGCCGTGGCCGTCGTCGGGGCCTCGCGCGACCCGGCGGCCTTCGGGCACCGCATCGTCTCCTCGCTGGTCCGGGGGGGATACTCCGGCCCGGTCCTCCCGATCAACCCGCACGCGGCCCGGATCGCCGGCCTGCACTCCTACCCCTCCGTACGCTCCGCGCCCGGCCCGATCGACCTCGCCATCGTCGCCACCCCTGCCGCCGCCGTCCCGGATGTGATCGACGGCTGCGCGGCGGCCGGGGTGGCGGCGGTGCTGGTCGTCTCCGCCGGGTTCGCCGAGGCCGGGCCGGAGGGCGAGCGTCTGCAGCAGGTGATCACGGAGAAGGCGCGGGCCGCGGGGATGCGGCTCATCGGGCCGAACTGCCTCGGCCTGTTGGCCACGTCGCCCGAGGGCACGCTGAACGCGACGTTCATCGACGCCCACCCGCCGCGCGGGCCTGTGGCGATGTCGAGCGACAGCGGCGCGCTGGCGCTGGCGCTGCTGGCGTGCGCGTCGCGCATGGGGCTGGGCGTGTCGGCGTGCGTCAGCGTCGGCAACCGGGCCGACGTGTGCAGCAGCGACCTGCTCGAATATTGGGAGGAGGACCCCGACACGTCGCTCATCCTCCTGTATCTGGAGTCGTTCGATGACCCGCTGCGGTTCGTGCGGGCGGCGCGGCGTTTGACCCGGCGCAAGCCGGTGATCGCCGTCAAGGCGGGGCGTACCGCCGCGGGGAGCCGGGCGGCGGGGTCGCACACGGCCGCGCTGGCGGCCAGCGATGAGGCGATCGACGCGCTCTTCCTCCAGGCGGGCATCCTCCGCGCCGGGTCGATGGAGGAGATGTTCGCCCTGGCCTCCGCCCTCGGCCTCCAGACCCTGCCGCGCGGGCGCCGCGTCGGCGTCGTCACGAACGCGGGCGGCCTGGGCATCCTGTGCGCCGACGCCTGCGAGGGCGGCGGGCTGCAGGTCCCGGCGCTATCGCCATCCTCGCGGGAGGCGCTGAGGCAAGCGCTGCCGCACGGGGCGGCGGGGGGGAACCCGGTGGATCTGCTGGCGGCGGCGACGCCGGGGCAGTACCGTGAGGCGCTCTCGCTGCTGGCGCGGTCCGGGGAGGTCGATGCGTTGGTGGCGATCCGAGCCCGTATCGACGCCGCCGGCGGGGCGGAGTTCGAGGAGGCGATCCGGGCGGCGGCGACGGGGCTGCCGGTCCTGGCGTGCATGATGGGCGGGCCGGGGCCGGCGGCGGCGTTCGACGGGGTGCCGTGCTACGCATTCCCGGAGACGCCGGCGCGGGTGCTGGCACGCATGGCGGAGTACGCGGAGTGGCGCGAGAGGAAGGAGGGGTCGGTGCCGGATCTGGCGGTGATCGACATCGACGCCGCGCGGGCCGTGTGCCGCGAGGCGTTGGCGGCTCGCGGGCCGGGGTGGCTTGACGCGGGGGAGGCGCGGCGGCTCCTGCGGGCGATGGGGGTGGCCGTGCCGCCGGGCGGGGTGGCGCGGTCGGCGGACGAGGCGGTGATCCTTGCCCGGCGGGGGGGCTTCCCGGCGGCGGTCAAGCTGGCGTCGCGGCGTGTCGTGCACAAGACGGAGGTGGGCGGGGTGCGGCTGGGCCTGCGGAACGAGGGGGAGGTGCGGCGGGCGTACGAGGCGGTCCGCGCCTGCCCGGGCGGCGAGGAGGGGGCGCTGGTGATGCCGATGGTGCGCGGGGGCGCGGAGGTGATCGTGGGGCTGACGACGGACCCGCGGCTCGGGCCGCTCCTCGCTTTCGGGCTGGGGGGCATCCACGTCGAGATCCTGCGAGACGTGGCGATGCGGGCCGCCCCGCTCACCGACCTCGACGCCGACGGCATGCTCCGCGCGATCCGCGGGCGGCCACTACTGGAGGGGTTTCGGGGCCACCCGCCGGCGGACATGCCGGCCCTGCGCGAGCTGCTCTTGCGGGTGTCGCGGCTGGCGGAGGAGGTGCCGGAGGTGCGGGAGATGGACCTGAATCCGGTGTTCGCACTGCGGCCCGGCCAGGGCTACTTGATCGCCGATGCGCGGGTGCGTGTCGGCGAGGCGGCGGCCGCGAACGGGCCGGCGACGGCCTGACGTGGGGCGTTCCTCGTCTTGCCCTCGAGCGGCCTGGCCTCGCCGGTGGCACCCCGGCGCCGCCGGCACTGTTACATCACCCGCCGCCTCCGGGCGGAGGTGGGGTCACACGGCGGCCGGCTCCTCGACGGCGGCGGGGGTGAAGCGGAAGCGCGGCTCCAGCCTCTCCAGGATCTTCACGATGCCGCCGTACTCCAGCTCGCTGTAGGGCAGCATGGCCGCGCCGCTGAAGCCCTGCCGGCGGATCTCCAGCGCCTTCTCGGCGGCGCGGGTGCGGACCACATCCCAGAAGGGGTGGTCGAAGGGGTCCACGACCTCCGTCAGCTTGCCCTTGTGGACGCAGAAGCCGAAGCAGCTCACGATCGGCGGGCCGTCGAAGTAGCTGCACATGGTGCCGTGCTTGACCGGCATGAGCGGGCCGACGTGGCTGCCACGCATGAAGCCGCCGACGAAGTGGGCCGAGGCGTACGGGGCGAGGATCTCGCCGGTGGCCGGGAAGTGCTTCTGGACGCGGACGAGCATGACCGGGTCGTCCTTGCCGGTGTACTTGCCGGCGATGTTGTGCAGGCGCTGCGTGCTGACGGCGGCGGCCTGCTCCCCGTCGTGCATGCTCCAGATGGACTCGACGACATACCGGCCGTTGTCGCGCAGGAGGGCCGCGATGGAGTACAGGTCCTTGGGCGCCTCCAGCTCGATGACGCGGTCGCCCTCGGTCTCGTTGACGTCCATGATGCGGAAGCGGAAGCCCTCGTTCAGCTCGGGCGTGAGCATCAGCCCGGGGGTGTTCATCGGGTCCGCGAAGGCGAGGTAGAGCGGCAGGTTGTAGGCGCCGGGCTCGGTCTTGTCGGCGGCGAGCATGAGGAACGGCTCGTTGGGGCGCTCGTCGAACTCCAGCTCGGCGACGGCGGGGCCGAGGCCCTTGGCGTTGCCCGTGAAGGCGTCCTTGAGGAGGTCCTGCCCCGCGCCGTAGAGCCCCTCGGCCTGGGCGACGGCGGTCCCGGCCTTGAAGGCGTCCCAGGCGAGGCGGTGGATCTCGGGGTTGTTGGCGCCCCTGTCGTGGGCCATGAGGATGGCGATGTCGTCCCCGGTCACGCCGATGAAGTAGTCGCTGACCAGGGAGCGCGGGGCGTCGTCGATGTGGCTGCGGATCGCCTTGACGAGGTGCCTGCTGGGCGTGACGTGTCCGGCGATGCTGCCGACGTCGGCCTTGATGATGCTGAGGGTTGCCATGGGGTGACTCCGGGGAGGGACGCTAGTTTCTGAACATCGAATTGCAAGGGCCGTGCCGCATGGCGGAAGGCGGCGGGATCGTCCGTGCGTCCCGGGCGGGTGTGCGGAGTCGGCGTCCGACGGCCCGGCGCCGCACACGGCAGGGCCGGGTGCGGGCGCTGTGCGGGGGCATTCCGACAGGAATTCCGCGAGGTGACGGGCCGGCACAGGGCGTGCATTTTCAGGAGGAGGGCCGTGCCGCTGGGGCGCGGGGTGCCGGCGTAGGGGCCGCGCCCGCGCCCGCGCCCGGGCCGGCCGGGAGGCCCAGCCATGTCCACCGCCACGATCCCCGAGGAGAAGCGCGGCCAGGCCGGATCGCCGCCGCCGGACCTGCGGATCTACTCGCACTCGCCGATCCTGTACTGGTGGCCGGTGTGGGCCGTCGGGCTCGTCATGGCCCTGTGGACGTACCTCGACGGTTCCCACATGGTCCTGGCGCCCGAGGGGTTCGCGGTCGTCGACGGGCGGCTGGAGCTGCCGCCGGGGGGTGAGGCGGTGGCGGTGGGCGTGCACGTGGCACGGAGCCGGATCCCGGGCGTGGTGTTCGTGGTGACGCTGCTGGTGGAGGCGGTGCTGAGCCAGGCGTACCTGCGCGGGGCGTGGTCCCTCGTGATCGGCGTGTCCGTCCTTGCGGCGGCGTTCCTGCTCGGCTGGCTGGACCTGCTGCAGCCGCTGTGGCGTTGGATGAGCCTGATGAGCGTGTACATCAACCTGGGCGGCTACCTGGTGTTGTCCACGGCGCTGTTCGTCGTGTGGGCGCTGCACGTGTTCATCCTGGACCGGCGGCTCTACCTGATCGTGTCGATGGGGCAGATCCGGCTGCGTGACGAGCTGGGGGACGAGGAGAAGGTGTTCGACGCGGGATCGGTGACGTTCGAGAAGAGGCCGTACGACTTGTTCCGCTGGCTGGTGGGGATCGGCGCCGGGGACCTGGTGCTGCGGGCCGGGGGGCCGCAGGGGCAGCACATCGAGCTGCCCAACGTGGTGGGCGTGGGGGCGTGCCTGCACAAGGTCGAGCAGTTGCTGAGGATGCGCGACGTGGTGTGACCGGTCACGCCGCCGCCTACCGCGTCAGCCGGGCCAGCTCCTCCAGCAGCCGCGGCATGTCGAGGGGCTTGTAGCACACCGCGTCCGCGCCCTCAAGCAGGGCCGCCTCCAGGAGGGGCGACGGCGGGCGGTGGCCCGTGATCAACACCGCCCGCCCCACGGCCGCCGCACGGGCCGCACGGAGCACGGCGGCCCCGTCCCCGTCCGGCAGGCGCAGATCGACCAGCAGCACCTCGTAGGCACGCTCCCCGAGCCTCCCGGACGCCTCGCCCACGTCCCCCGCCAGGCACACGCGGTATCCCCACTCGCGCAGCACGTCCCACAGGCCGGCGCGGAGGTCCGGGTCGTCGTCCACCACCAGGACCAGCGGCCGCTCCAGGGCCTCCACCACCAGGGCGAGCAGCCGCGGCAGGTCCACCGGCTTGGGCAGGACGCGCCACATCCCCGCCGCCATTGCCTCCCCGCGCGTCCGGGCGTCGGTGTAGGCCGAGACCAGGATGGCCACGGTCTCCGGCCTCGCCAGCATGATCTCCCGGTACAGCTCGAGGCCGGTCATCCCCGGCATCTTGTAATCGAGCAGGGCCACGTCGTGGGGTCGGGCGCGGACCAGCTCCAGGGCGGAGGGGCCGTCGGGCGCCGTCGCCACGCGGTAGCCGAATTCGCCCAGGATGTCGGCGAGGTTGTGGCGGATGTCGTCCTCGTCATCGACCACCAGCACCGACGGCGGGCCGGGTGCGTCCACGTGTCACTCCTCGGTCGGGGCCGCCGTGAGCCGCACGGTGAACGTCGTGCCCTCGCGGGGCACGCTGGCGACACGGAGGGCACCCCGGTTCTTGTCCAGGATGGCGCGGGCCAGCGCCAGCCCCAGGCCCAGGCCCTTGGCCTTGGTCGTGTACAGCGGCTCCATGATCCGGGTCAGCTGGTCCGACGCGATGCCGACGCCGGTGTCCGTCACCGACAGCTCGACGTGGGGCCCCTCCTGCCTGGCCGACAGGGTCAGGGAGCCGCCGCCGGGCATCGCGTCCACGGCGTTGCGGATCAGGTTGGAGAGGACGATGCGGAGCTGGTCGGGGTCGGCCAGCGCCGGCGTCAGGGCCTTTGGCCAGTCGAACGCCAGCCGCACGCCGGCGGGCGGCGGCCTCTCTGCCGCCGCCTCCTCGGCGCAGCGGCGGAGGTCCAAGGGGCGCATCGCGGGGACGGGCATCTTGGCGTAGTTGGACAGGGCGGTGATGATGCGGTCGGAATGGCTCACCTGCTCGTCGATACGCCGCAGGTGCTCGTGGCGTTTCTCCGGCGAGGGGTCGCGCGCGTTGAGGAGGAAGTACACGGAGGTGCGGATGACGTTGAGCGGGTTGCGCAGCTCGTGGGCCACCCCGCCGCCCATCTGGCCGATGGCGGCCAGCCGCCCGTCGCGCTCGCGGCGGGCGAGGTGCTCGGTCTGGTAGGCGTCCTCGATCAGGGCCAGGTCCAGGTCGAGGAGCTTGTTGAGCGACCGGACGGCGGCGACGAAGCCGGTCCGGTCCGCCGGCCCGACCTCGCCGAGCGCGCCCACCAGCCCGGCCCGCAGGCGCGACATGGCGACGTTGGTGTAGACCTGGTCGAGGCCGATCTCGACGTGCCGCCAGCCGACGCGCAGCCGGCCCTCGACGTAGGCGGAGTCGTACGGGCCGGACAACAAGCCACGGAGCCAGCCGACCAGCGAGCCCTTGAGCCGGGCGATCTGCGCGGGCCCGGCGGTGATGACCTTGCGGGCCTCGTGATGGCGGTCCAGCTCGGCGTAGAAGTCATCGACCAGGGGGCCGAGATGCGCGTCGAGGGGCCGGGCATACGACCACACGAGATGGGCGTCCTCGTCGGACCAGCCTACATAGCGCTGCAAGGCCTGATAGCGGCTGTACCGTGCTTCCGGGGTCGTCATGGCACGCGGCCGGGGGCTACATGGCCGCCGGCCTCGCACCGGTCGGCGCGGCACGCGGCGGCTCCCGGCTCATTCTATGGCTCACGGCCCCCGCCGTCCCCGGCCCCGGCCGCACGGCGGGGCGGCTCGGCGACGGGAGCGCGCCGGTGGGCTTCGGGGACGGCCGCGCCGTGGTGGGCGGGTGACGTCGTGCGGGGCCGCCATCCGCACACCACGGATCGCGCTCGCACACGGCGCCGGCTCGGAGTCGGGCGTCGCGGCAGCGAGGGACGGGCCGCGGGTCGGGCGCCCCGTTTGCATCACCCCCTCCCGGCGCCCCTTCAGGAGGCCCGGCCATGCGGGAGCGGATAAAGATCTTCACGTTCGTGACCGGGCACGGCGAGACCGTCGTCGATGACCCGTGCGAGGAGCGCATCGGCCGGTGGCTGGCGGACAACGGCGGGGAGCTGGTGAGCGTCAGCCAGTCCGAGAGCGAGAGGCCCGGCGGCGGACACCACGTCACCATCTGCCTCTGGTACCTGCCGGAGGAGGACGCGCCATGCTCGCCTGCCGCGAGGTGATGGAGCGGATCGCCGGGCTGTCGCCCGGCGCGGAGGTCGGGGCCGGCGAGGAGCTGCGCCTCCACCTGGCGGGATGCGCCGCCTGCCGTGCCTACCTGGAGGAGTGCCGGCTGGCCGAGCACCTCGGAGGCCTGCCGCTGCCCCGCCCCACGGGCCACGTGAAGTCCGCCCTGGCCGAGGGCCACGCGGCCGAGCCGCCGGGGTGAAGTGGGCCGCGAGGAGGGCGAGTGACGGGGTCTCCGCGGCTCCCAACTTGAGGAGGGGTGGTCATGACCGCCGGTAGGCTCATCGAGGTCTCCCGCGAGGGGGATGTGGTCATCCTGACACCGCTGCGCGACCTGCGCGAGCTGGAGTTCCAGGAGATCGAGGCCGAGCTGCGTGAGGTGGCCGACGACCCGGGCACGGTCCGGGTGGTGGTGGATTTCGCCCGGACCGACTACCTCGGCTCGACGGCGCTGGCGATGCTCGCGCTCCTGGGGCGGAGGACACGCGAGCGTGGCGGCCGTCTGGCCCTCTGCAACGTCTCGGCGCACGAGCGTGAGATCATCGAAATCGCCAGGTTGGGCCACCTCTGGTCGGTCTACCCCGGCCGGGCCGAGGCGCTCGCCGCGGCGGCCGGCTGAGGCCCTCCACTTCAGACCGTTTCCGAGCCGGGCTCTGGGCCTCGACGCAGACCCTTGACGGGAAATGGGAGAGGCCCCGCCGGACGGCGGGGCCTCTCAGCTGGGGATCTAGGATTTGAACCTAGACTAACTGATCCAGAGTCAGTCGTGCTACCGTTACACCAATCCCCAATCCTACCCCAGAATGGTACCCACCCCCCCGCCCCCTGTCAAGCCCGCGCGGTCACGGCTCCGGCGTCAGGTGGGCCTCTAATTCCTCCTCGCCGAGGGGCCGCACGAACAGACAGCCCAGGGCGAAACCGCCGCCCTCCTCGGGGCGGCAATACCGCACCCGCACCAGGTGCGTCCCCCACCCCCGCGTCACCGTCCGGAGCCGCACCACCAGCACCGCCCCCACCGTGAACGCCTCCGGCACCACCAGCCCCACCCCCGTCGCCGACAGGTCGAACACGCGTCCGGCGGCCATCTCGCGCGGGGCCACCCCCAGCATCTGCCAGAACGTCTCCAGCCGGCGGCGGTAGCGCACGGTGGCGCGGCGGTCGTCCATCGTATAATCCCTCCAGCCCAACCGTAACCCCCTTCGCCCGTCCGGTCAACTCCCCCGATGCCCGCCGAACGCCTCGACGCCTCCGCCATCGCACACGCCGCCGCCCTCCTCCGCGGCGGCGGGCTCGTCGCCTTCCCCACAGAAACCGTCTACGGCCTCGGCGCCAACGCCCTCGACGCCGCCGCCGTCGCGCACATCTTCGCCGCCAAGGGCCGTCCCGCCACCAACCCCGTCATCGTCCACGTCGCCGGCGTCGAGGGCGTTCGACAGGTGGCGGCCGGGTGGCCCGACACGGCCCGACGGCTCGCCGAGCGTTTCTGGCCGGGGCCGCTCACCCTCGTCCTGCCGCGCACTGCCGCCGTGCCCGACATCGTGACCGCCGGCGGGCCGACGGTCGCCGTGCGCGTGCCGAATCATCCCCTGGCCCTCGCCCTCCTCCGTGAGGCCGGCGTCCCCGTCGCCGCCCCGAGCGCCAACCGCTCCGGCCAGCTCTCGCCGACGCGGGCCGAGCACGTCCCCGATGACCTGGCCGACGCCATCCTCGACGGCGGCCCTTGCCCCGGCGGCATCGAATCGACCGTCCTGTCACTCGTCGGCACGCCGCGACTGCTGCGTCCAGGGCTCATCTCACCCGCCGAGATCGAGGCCGTCATCGGCCCCATCGAGCGTGGCGGCATTGGAGTCGGGCCGCTGCCGTCGCCCGGCTTGCTGGAACGCCACTACGCGCCGCGCACCCCGTTGACCGTGATGCCCGGTGCCGCCGCCGAATGTGGGCGCCTGGGGCAGGGGGGCATGCGGGTGGCGCTGCTCACGCATCAGGGGCCGACGGCGCATCCGGCCTTCCCCGTCGAATCCCTGCCGCCGACGCCGGAGGGCTACGCCGCCGGCCTGTACGACGCGCTGCACCGCCTCGACGCTCTGGGCGTCGAGCGGATCATCGCGGAGGCCGTCCCGGAGGGCGAGGAGTGGTTGGCCGTCCGCGACCGGCTGCGGCGTGCGTCGGCCTGACAACTACCATCATGGAAAGCGCCCCGCGCGCCGATATACGATGCTGCTCCCAGTGGCGGCATCAGGAAGGCGAGGGCGAACATGGGGTTCCTTTCCGGAAGGGTCGGCTTTCTCCGGTTCCGCGTCCAGGGCGGGTCGCCCGGCTTGTTCGGCCCGGACCATCTCGAGAAGCTCGCCGCACGCATCCCCGGCAAGCAGAAGATCGCCGCCGGCGACGGCGTCGAGGTCGGCTGGACCGCCGGCGAGCACATCCTCGACACGTCCTTCTCGATGGAGAAGAACGTCGTCCACGACACCCTGCAATTCGCCCTGCGCATCGACTCCACCAAGCTACCCTCCGAGCTGCTCCGCGCCTACGCCTCCATCGAGTTGGCCGCGTTGGCGGCCAAGAACCCTTCCGGACGGCCCGGCGCGCGCCAGAAGCGCGAGGCCAAGGAGACCGCCCGCCAGCGGATCGAGGCCGAGGCCAGTGACGGGCGCTTCCTCAAACGCAAGGCGTACCCCGTCCTGTGGGACTCACTGTCCAACGAGCTGCTGGTCGCCAGCACGTCGGAGGCCGTGATCGACCGGCTGCATTCCCTGTTCGAGGCGACATTCGACGTGGGATTCGAGCCGCTGACGGCCGGGCCACTGGCATTCCGCCTGGCCGAGTCGCGCGGCCAGGCGCGCGGCATCGACGACGCCGAGCCCTCGCAATTCCTGCCGGGGCTGTCGCCGTCGTCGATCCACTGGATCGTGCAGGAGGACAGCAAGGACTGGCTGGGCAACGAGTTCCTGCTCTGGCTGTGGCACACGCTGGAGAACGGCGACGGCGAGATCAAGCTCAACGACAAGACGGATGTGGCGGTGATGATGGCGTCGTCGCTGACGCTGGAGTGCCCGCGTGGTCAGTCGGGCAAGGAGACGATCACGCACGAGGGGCCGACGCGGCTGCCGGAGGCGCGGCGGGCCATCCAGTCGGGCAAGATGCCGCGCAAGGCCGGCCTGATCCTGTCGCGGCAGGGGTCGCAGTACGAGCTGGCGCTGTCGGCGGAGAACTTCGGCGTGGCGGGCGCGAAGATGCCGGCCCCGGAGGAGACCGACGAGCGGGGCCGGTTGGACGAGCGTGTCGGGCAGTTGCGTCACCTGATCGAGACGCTGGACCTGCTGTACGACGCCTTCGGGGCGCGGCGGGCGTCCGATACGTGGACGAAGGAGCTGGCGGCGATGCAGGCGTGGCTGCAGCGCGAGGAGCGCCCGCGCCGGGCCGCCGCGGCGGGGTGACACCCACGACTCCGCAAAGCCGTCGCCGTGGGCTTTACCGAGGTTGCCGAAGCGGCTCCGATAGCCGGGTCCAGGAGTCGCTTCGGTGACTTGAGGAAAGCCCACGGCTCGAAGACTCGCCGTGGGGCCCGCATCATCGCCCGCCCTGCGCGAACATCTTCGCGAATGCCCCGGCGTGTTTCGCGCTGATCTTCATGCCCACCGTGACCGTGTCGCGTGTGTTGTCGATCTTGATCTCCTCGAACATGTCCTTGAGTGGCTGGGGGATGTTGTCCATCATGCTGATGGCCGCGTCGCCCAGCGCCTTCAGGCCGGTGAGCTGGGTGGCCAGCTTCTTCGCTGTCCCCACCTCCATCCTCCCGATGAGGGAGAGCTGAAGCTCCTTCCCGTCCGTCAGGGAGAGTGTGACGGCGTTCAAGGACTTGAAGGCGGCGGCGAACGCAGGCCCCCATTCTCCGATCCGCTTCCGGACCACGTCGGAGATGGGCAGCGCCAGGACGACGCACTCCTTGCCGGTGAATTGCTTCAAGGCCGCGAGCATCTCCTTGCGCTGCTTCGACGCCCTGGGCGGGCCGTCGCGGGCCAGGTCCAGCGTCTCCGCCTTGCTCCGCGTCATCACGAACGCCGTCTTGCCGACGAAGGCGCCGAACTGGGCCGGGCTCTCCCAGGCGAACACCTCCACGCCGCCGGCCTTCTCGGCCTTGATGCCGTCCACCTTGCGGATCGCTGCGGAGAGCTTCTCGACGTTGAAGTCGCCGAGCAGGACGACACGCGAACGCCAGTCATCGCCCAGGCCGGACGCCGAGACGATCACGCCCTTCAGGGTGCGCGCCAGCTCGGCGTGCGGCGACGGGTCAAAGATCAGCCGCCCCGCGATGAGCGCCGCCACGCCGCTGTCGGCGAGCGGGCGCGAGTCGAGGACGCCCTTCACGTCCACCGCCATGACGAAGCCGGCGTCGTCCATCAGCCAGCCCGAGTTTCCGGACAGCACGTCCTTGAGGGAGAAGGGCGGCCCCTCGGCAGGCGCGCCGGCTGCCGAGGCGTGGAATAGCACCAGCGCCAGCGTGGCGAACCAGCGTGCCACAACGGGGCAGGACGGTGAGAACCTGGGATTCGTGGGCATGGGGTCACCTTCGGTTTACGGATGGGATCAGCCACTTCATCACTGCCTTGACGACACCGGCCGTGATCTTCATGCCGACGGTCACCTTGTCGCGCGTTCGCTCGATCTTGATGGCCTCGATCATGTCCTTGATCGGTTGAGGGATGCTGTCCATCATGCTGACGGCTGCGTCGATGAGCGCCTTCAGGCCGATCAGTTGCGTCTCCACCTTCTTTGCCCCCGCCTCGTCCTTCCCCTGAAGGACAATGGTCAGTGCAAGATCCTTGTCCTCCACCAGCGCCAGCGTCACGCTGTCCAGGGAGTTGAAGAACACGGCGAACGACTCGTTGCCCCCGGCGGCCTTCCGGATCGGGTCGGAGATGTGCAAGGCCAGGACGGCGCACTCCTTGCCCGTGAACCGCTTGAGGGCCGCCGTCATCTCCTTGCGCTGTTTCGACGCCTTCGGCGGGCCGTGGCGGGCGAGGGCCACCGTCTCCTTCTCATCGCGCGTCACCACGAAGGCCGTCTTCCCCACGAACGCGCCGAACAGCGGCGGCTCCTTCCATTTGAAGACCTCCACGCCGCCGACCTTCTCGGCGGTCACGACATCGGACCTCCGCAGCACCGCCGACATCCCCTCCACGTCGAATTCCCCCAGCAGGACGACGCGGGACCGCCAGTCGTCACCCAGGCCGGACGCCGAGACGATCACCCCCGACAGGCCCCTGGCGAACGCGGCGGGCGGCGACGGGTCGAACAGCAGCCTGGCGGTGACCAGCCCAGCCAACCCGCTCTCCGCCAGCGGCCGCGACCAGAGCAGGCCTCTGACGTCCGTCGCGAAGACGAGGCCGGCGTCGTCCCTGAGCCAGCCCGACGTGCCGGAGCGCACATCCTTCAGGAACGGGGTGGGGGCCACGGCGGCCGTCCGCAGTACCTGGAGGAGGGCGGCCGCCGCCGCGCCGGGCTTCACCTCAGTAAGACCCGGCATGCCCTTGACCAGCATCCCCACCGTCTTCCCCGTGACCTTCAGCCCGACGCTGACCAGCTCGCGGCCGCCCCTGATCCGCACCGACCGATACAAGCTCTTGGAGGGTTCGGGGAGGCCGCCACTCTTCTCGATGGCCGAGTCAAACTGCTCCATCAGGCCGGCTAGGTCCTCCTTCAACGTCCTCGCGGCCGCTTCGTTCTTCAAGTGAAGGAAGGTGTCCAGCCTGAAATCGTCGCCGGCCGTCACGGACAGGGTCATGGCGGTGAGCGCCTCGGCGGTGGTGGCCGAGACGGGGAGGGGGCGGGTACGGCTCTTCATCTCGTCCCCGACGAGCGCCGCCGCCACGCACTCCTCACCGGTGAACACCTTCAGGGCGGCGAGCATCTCCTTGCGCTGCCGGGATGATTTCGGCGGGCCGTCGCGGGCCAGCGCCAACGTCGCCTCCCTGCTCTCGGTGACGATCAGGGCTGTCTTACCGTGGAAGGCCGCGTGGAACGTCTGCCCCTGCGGTGTCGTCAGCTCGAACAGGTCGATCTCGCCATCTCTCGAGTGCTTGGCGAAGCCGGGCTTCTTGAGCGCCGCCGTCAGCCTCCCCACGTCGAACTCGCCGCGCAGCACCATCCGGGCCTTCCGCCCGGACGCCGACACGATGACGCCCGACAGGCCGCGGAGGAAGTCGGCCTCCGGCGACGGGTTGAAGACGAGCCAGCCGTCGATCACGGCGGACAGGCCGCAGTCGGCCAGCGGACGCGCGTGGATGAGCGCCTTCACGTCGGCCGCGAGGATCAGCTCGGCGTCGTCCAGCAGCCAGCCGGACTTCCCGGAGAGGGTGTCCTTGAGATCGAAGGGAGGTGCCTCGGCCGGCGCGGCAGGTGCGGCCCCCTGGAGCAGCGCCAGCGCCGCCAGGGCGGCTTGCCACAGCATGACGGACGCTCGCTCTTCGCGCATGTCCTCACCTCCACCTTGTGCAGGGATCGCCTATCGGATGCCCCTCTCCTTCATCAGCGCCTTGAAGTCCTTCGTCGTGATCTTCAGGCCGACCTTCACCGTCGCGCGGGTGTTGTCTATCGTGATCGCATCGAACAGATCCTTGTAAATCTGTGGGACGTTGTCCATCATGCCGAGGAAGGCGTCGCCGAGCGCCTTCAAGCCCGTCAACTGGTTGGTCAATTTCTTCGCAGAGGCCGCGTCCGTCGTGTGCCCGGTGACGGCCAGCTCCACGGCCGTGCCGTCTGTCAGGGTGACCGAGAGGCTCGTGAGCGACTTCAAGGCGGCGGCTACGGCGGGGTTCGCCACCGCCTGCTTCTTCAGTTCGGCTGAGACGGGCAGCGCCAGCGCCACGCACTCCTCGCCCGTGAGCCGCTTCAGGGCGGCGAGCATCTCCTCGCCCTGGCGCGACGCCTTCGGAGGGCCGTCCTTGGCGAGGGCCAGGGTCAACTCCTTTGTGTTGGTGACGACAATCGCCGTCTTCCCGACGAACGCCCCGTAGAGCTTCTGATCGTTGGGCGTCTTGTACGCGAACAGGTCGATCTTTCCCTCCCTGGTGTGCTCGACGCCCTCGACCTTCTTCAAGGCCGCCGTCAGTTTCCGCACGTCGAAGTCACCGAAGAGTACCATCCGCGCCTTGCCTTTCTCTTTGTCCATCACGCTGGACATCGAGACGACGACGCCCGACAGGCTCCGGACGAAGTCGGCTTCAGGCAACGGGCTGAAAATGGCCCAGCCGGCGATCAGGCCCGCGACGCCGCTCTCCGCCAGCGGACGCACCCCCAGCACGGCCTTTACGTCCACGACGAGGACGGCCTCTGCGTCGTCGAGCAGCCAGCCCGACTTGCCGGACAGCACCTCCTTGAGGGTGAAGGGAGGCCCCTCGGCCGGCGCGGCGTAGGCCGAGCCACCGAACAAGGTAAATGCAACCAGAGCGGCCAGCCACCCCGGCAGGCGTGTCTGCGCCATGTGGTCATCTCCGTGCGGAACGGATCGTGAGTGCAATGCCCATCAAGGCACGCCCGCCGTCCGCGCCGTAACGCGCGATTCCTGGCACGCCGTTTTCAGTGACACTCCTCGTTGGCGCGACACGCGAAGGGCCTGGTTCCAGGGCGGGGGCGCCGCTTGGGGCGGCATGGGAGGTGTGAGATCGTTGGGGCTTCGGTGGCGACCCGCACGGCGTCACCACTCTCGGGGCAATGCGCCAGGGCACGCACGGCCGGGGCGATTCGTTTCCCATCGCGCGGGGGGGGGTGTGAGGGGGGTCGGGAAACGAACTTCCTCAAGTCGTTCTGCTGTTTGCATTTGCGGCGGGGAAGTTCGTTTCCCTGGTTCGTTTCCTTCACTGATCGGCGTCCATGCGCCTCCATCGTGTGTGTCCGCACTCGGAGGTTCGTTCCCTTCACTGATCGGCATCCATCCGCCTCCATCCGGGGCGGGGCACGGCCGGCCCACGGCTGGGGGCGAGTCGGGGTGTACCTCCTGCGAGCAGTGTCTTTTCAGTCGGGCCGTGTAAGATCACCGACACCGGGAGGGGGCTGCACATGGCACAGGATCGGGACACGGCGGTCGGGGTCTTCACGGACCTCGCGCACGCCACGAAGGCCGTCGATGAGCTACGCGCTGCCGGGTTCGCCGACGGCCAGATCGGACTCATCGCCGCCGACCAGCGGCCCGACGACGTGCCCGAGGTGCCGGAGTCCGAGGCGGGCAAGGGGGCGGCCATCGGCTCCGCCGTCGGCGGCGCGATGGGCGCCGCCCTCGGCCTGATTCTAATCGCACTGCCGGGCGGCGCCGTGGCCGCCGGCGGCCTCATGGCCGCAGCACTCGGCGGCGCGGCTGCGGGCGGGGCCGGCGGGGGGCTGGTCGGCGCACTCCTGGGCCTCAACGTCCCGGAGGACGAGGCCCACCACTGCGAGCGCCAACTGCACTCGGGGCGATGCGTGGTGGCGGTCCAGGCCGGCGCACGCCACGACGAGGCCGCCGCCATCCTCCGCCGCGTCGAGCAGTTCGACGAACACCACCACCCCACGCACAGGGCCTCCGGCCTGTCGGGGGGCGGCGGCGGCGACGGCGGTGGCGGCGTCTTCGTCACCGGCCCCTGAGCGGCGGGCCGGGTGACGCGCCGCGGTGCCGGACATATCCTGATCATCGATGGGCGACATCACCAATCTTGTCGGCGGCGTGAAGGACGGCGACCACGAGGCGGTCCGCGGCCTGTGGGAGGCGTACTACCCGCGTCTGGTCCGCCTGGCCCGCGTGCGTCTGGCCGGCCTGCCACGCCGCGCCGCCGACGAGGAGGACGTGGCCCTCGCCGCCTTCGACAGCTTCGTGCGCGGGGCGGAGGCCGGGCGCTTCCCGCGTCTCGACGGGCGCGACGACCTGTGGCAGGTGCTGGTGCTGCTGACGGCCCGCAAGGCGGCCGACCTCAAACAACACGAGCGCCGCGAGAAGCGCGGCGGGGGGCGTGTCCGCGGCGACTCGGCCCTGGGGGAGGCGGTGGGATTCGCCGAGGTCATCGGCCGCGAGCCGTCGCCGGCCTTCGCCGCCGAGGTCGCCGAGCAGTGCCGCGTCCTCCTGGAGGCCCTCCCCGACGGGCTGCGCTCCCTGGCGACGGGGAAGCTGGAGGGGCTGAGCAACGCCGAGCTGGCGGCCCGGCTCGAATGCTCGCATGCGACGGTCGAGCGCAAGCTGCAGCGCATCCGCGCCATCTGGGAGGGGATGACCGAGGAGGACTGAGGGCCGGCGCCCCCCGACGCGGAGGGACACCGGTAGCCCCAGGAGGATGCCCGTGCCAGAGCCCCGCCTCTCGCCCCAGGACCTGGCCCGCATCGACGCGGCCTGTGACGTCTACGAGGCCCGCCTCCGCGCGGGGGAGTCACCCCCGCCAGAGGAGCACCTCATCCCACTGCCCGGCCCGGCGCGGGCCGAGCTGCTGCGCCAGCTCCGCAAGTTGGAGGAAGAGTACCGGGCCAACGCCTCCCTCCTCGACCTCGCCACGGGCAAGCACCACCCGCTCGGGGTGGCGCCGTTCGCGGTCGGCCGGTCGCCCGACGCCGACATCCCGGTGCACGACCTGGGCTGCTCGCGCGAGCAGTTCCGCATCGTCCACGAGGGAGGCCGGTTCGTGCTGGAGAACCTCTCGCGTACCAACCCGACCCGCTGCGGTGGACAGCCGGTCTACGCCAAACTGCCGCTGGAGGCCGGCGCCGTCATCGAGGCGGGGCACAGCCGGTTCCGCTTCCACCAGCAGGGGCCGGCGCCCACCGTCCTGGCCTCGGGCAGCATTCAGGAGGCGCAGACCGCCGGCATCGCCCTGCGCGAGGGCGAGCTGACGCTCGGCCGCGCCCCCGGCGCCGACGGCGTCGCACTGCCGCACCCGATGGTGTCACGCCGCCACGCCGCCGTCAACGTCCGCATGGGCGAGGCGTGGATCACCGACCTGGGCAGCGCCAACGGCACCTTCGTCAACGGCGAGCGTCTGGACCAGCCCAAACGCCTGCGCGCCGGCGACGCCGTCACCGTCGGCCCCTACCGCCTGCGCTACACGGGAGAAGCCCTCGCCCCGCTCACCGCCCCGTCCGAGGGCGTCGCCCTGGAGGCGCGGTCCCTCTCGCGCCGCGTCGCCGGGGGGATCACGCTGCTCGACGGCGTCAGCCTGGCCATCGCCCCCGGCTCCTTCGTCTGCCTGCTCGGGCCATCGGGCTGTGGCAAGTCGACTCTCCTCGGGGCCATGTCGGGGCGGGCCCCCGTGGACGAGGGGAAGGTGCTGGTCGGCGGCATCGACCTGCACCGCCGCTACGACGAGCTGAAGGGCGGCATCGCCTACGTCGCCCAGCGCGAGGCCCTGCACGAGACGCTCACCGTCGCGCGGACCGTCGAATACGCCGCCGAATTGCGCCTGCCGCCCGACACGTCGCCGGAGGAGCGCGAGGCCGCCGTCGTCGCCACCCTGGAGACGGTGGGGCTGACGGAGCACCGGCACAAACTCATCCGACTCCTCAGCGGCGGGCAGCGCCGCCGCGTCGGCCTGGCCGTCGAGCTGATCGCCAGGCCGACGCTGCTGTTCCTCGACGAGGTCACGTCCGGCCTCGACGAGCAGTCGGACCGCGACATGATGGCGCTGTTCTGCCGGCTGGCCGGCGACGGCGTGACGGTCGTGTGCATCACGCACTCCCTCGCCCACGTCGAGGAGAGCTGCGACGGCGTGGCCGTCCTCGCGCCCGGCGGGCGACTGGCGTTCAGCGGCACCCCGGCGGAGGCGGCGGCCTACTTCGGCGCCACACGCCTGGGTGAGGTGTACGCCAAACTCGCCGAGAAGAAGCCGGAGGAGTGGCAGGCGCTGTTCCAGGCACTTTTCCGCCCGGCGGAGCCGCCTGAGCCGTGGGATGATGCACGCCCGCCGCGGCGGGCGGCGCCGTCGATGCTCGACTTCTTCCGGCAGACGTACATCCTCGTCCGCCGCGAGGTCGACGTGCTGGCCGGCGACCGGGCGGCGCTGCTGACGATGCTCGGCCAGTGCCTCCTCGTCGGCGCGCTACTGTGGCTGGTGTTCGGCGACGTGGGCCGGCACGAGCTGGCACCGGAGCGGGCGGCGCGGTCGGCCATGCTCCTGTTCCTCCTCGACGTGTGCTGCGTGTGGTTCGGGTGCAACAACGCCGCCAAGGCGGTCGTCGGCGAGCGGCCCGTGTACGCGCGCGAGCGGGCCGCCGGCCAGCTCATCTCGGCATTCCTCACGTCGCGCCTGTTGACGCGCGCCGCCCTGGCGACGGTCCAGGCGCTCCTCCTGTCGCTGGTCGTGTGGGCGGCGTGCCGGCCTCCGGGCTTCGGCTGGGCGTCGGCGGGGGTGCTGGCGCTGCTGGCGGTGACGGGGACGGCGCTGGGGCTGCTGCTGTCGGTGTTCGCGGCGACGGAGGAGGTGGCGGTGGCGCTGGTGCCGCTGGTGCTGATCCCGCAGATCATCCTGGCCGACGCCCTGGTCGAGCTGGAGGGCCCGGCGCGGCTCCTGGGCCGCGGGCTGATCACGGCATACTGGGGCTACCGCGCGCTCGTTGGCGGCCTGCCTGATACACTGGCGGGGTACGTCCGGCCGGCGTCGCCGTCCATGGGGTGGGCGGCGCTGGCGGTGCTGCTGCACGCGGCGGCGTTCGCCGCGGCGGCCGGCATCGCCCTGTGGTGGCAGGACGCGGCGGGGCGGCCCCGGCCCCGGAGGCTCGGCGTGTGGCGATCACCCTGACCGTCGAGGGCGGCCCGCACAAGGGCCAGTCGTTCACCTTCAAGGAGCGGGACCGCTTCCTCGTCGGGCGGTCCTCGCGGGCGCACTTCCGCCTCAAGTCCGAGGGCGGCAAGGACCTCCACGTCTCGCGGCAGCACTTCCTCATCGACGTGAACCCGCCGCTGTGCCGCCTCTACGACGTGAACAGCCGCGGCGGCACCTTCGTCAACGGCCTCCGGGTGCAGAGCCACGACCTGCGCGACGGCGACCTGATCCGCGCCGGCCACACCACGATCCGCGTGCGTCTGGTGGACGAGGCGACGATCGACCACGCCCCCCCCGACGGCCACTTCTATCTGCCCACCATCGCCCCGGACAACGTCTATCTGCACCCGACGAAGCCGCCGGGCGGGGGCGTGTGCCCCGCCTGCGGCAAGTTCGCCGCCCCGCCGGGCGCGCTCGTCTGCGCCAACTGCCGGCCGCTGGCCGACGCCCACGCCCAGACGGTGGCGGGCTACCTCCTGCTCGATGTGATCGGGGGCGGCGGCATGGGCACGGTGCACCGGGCCATCAGCCCGACGGGAACCCTCCTGGCGGTGAAGCGGATCCACCCGGAGGGGGCGCAGCACCCCTCGGCGGTGGAGCGGTTCAAGCTCGAGGCGCGGGTCCTGGCGAAGCTGGACCACCCGCACATCGTGCGCTTCCACGACGTGGGCTCGTCGGCGGGCGAGCTGTACCTGGCGATGGAGTACGTGCCCGGCACCGACGCCTCGCGCGTGTTGGAGCGGAGCGGACGGCTGCCCGTGCCAGTGGCCGTGGGGCTAATCCCAATACCGTCAAGAGACAACGCGGGTAGTCAATCCCAATCTGTTGCGGGATAA
>CAZVZK010000097.1:0-37340 GCA_964630925.1 uncultured Alcaligenaceae bacterium | reverse complement strand
TCGGTGACGTGCGGCCTGTCGTCGCTGTCGAGGAGGACGTTGGCGGGCTTGAGGTCGCGGTGGAGGATGCCCTGGCGGTGGGCGTAGTGGATGGCGCGGGCGACGGCGGCGATGTAGGCGGCGGCCTGCTTGCCGGGGAGGGGGCCGTCCTTGATGCGGTAGGCGAGGCTGTGGCCGTCGATGAAGTCCATGGCGTAGAAGTGGCGGCCGCCCTCGCAGCCGACGCGGTGGACGGAGACGATGTGGGGGTGCTGGAGGCGTGCGGCGGCGCTGGCCTCGGCCTGGAAGCGGGCGAGGTCGGCGGGGTCGGCGAAGGCCTGGGAGAGGACCATCTTGATGGCGACGTGGCGTCCGAGGCCGGGCTCGAGGGCGCGGTAGACGACGCCCATGCCGCCGCGGCCCAGCTCGTTGAGGAGGAGGTAATCGCCGAAGCGTTCCTGGCCGTTGACGGCGAGGGTGGGTGCGGACTCGGTGAGGCCGAGGGTCGGCTGGTCGGATATCGGGACGGACACGGGGCGGCCCTCCGGGGCTGCACTCATTGTGCCTCCCCGGAGGGCCGGGCTCAAGCCGGATGTCAGGAGTTCGTCGCCGTCATGCTGACGATGAGCTTGCGGTTGTTGGCGAGGCTGTTGATGGTGCGGACGGCCTCGTAGGCCTGGCACTTCCATGAATACACCTTGGTCCCGAAGTCCTGGCCCTGGTAGATGGGCGCCTGGCGGTAGTAGATGATGAAGTACTTGTAGCGCGAGTTCTTCTGCACGAAGGCGAGGGCCTGGTCGCGGGCGCTGTTGGACCGGGCCTGCATGTTGGCCGCCGAGTAGGGGTCGGGCCGGGTGACGGTCAGCCCGCCGCCGGACGACCCGCCGGAGGAGGAGCCGCCGAGTTTGGCGGCCTCGGCGCGGTACTGGGCGGCGTACTGGCGGAAGACCTTGGCGGCCTGGAGGTTGGTGCTGCCGCCGAGGCGTTCGAGTTTGGCGGCCTCCTGGTCGAGCTGGGCGGCCTTGGCGATGTACTCCTCCTTGAGGCCGGCCTGGGCCTCGCTGACGGCGAGCAGGCCCCACGCGGCGGCCAGCAGGGCCGCCACGACGATGAATCGCGACATGGTCCGTTCCTCTTTGATTTGGGGGGCGGGTGTCGGCCCCGCTATGGGGGTAATGAGGAGGCGGGGCGGGTTCGCGAAAGGGGGTGCGGGGGATTTGTGGTGGTGGGGTTCCCAGCCGGGGGACGTGCGGGTCGGGGTGTCGGCGGTCCCGGGGTTCCGCAAAGCCGTCACCCTGGGCTTTATTCTCGTCGCCGAAGCGGCTCCAACAGCCAACAGCCGAGTGCGGGTCGGGGTGTTGTCTGCCGCATCTGCTCCCGGCCTGGGTGGTAGGGCGCTGGGGTGGTAGAGGTGGCCGGGGGCAGATGCCCGGCTCGTCAACACTTTCGGATGCTGACGTGGGGAACATGACGCGCTCCGCCGCGCAAACCCTCCGCGTCGCGGCTACCCGAGGCGTGGTGTGACTGTCCCCGGGGCGGCCGGAGGAAGGGGCACCGGGGGGCGGCGCGTGGAAGATCACGGCGTCGGCGTGATGGCGTCGGCGGCTGCCAGGGGCTGGCGAGGTTGAGGGGCAGCTTGTCGGCCTCGGCGTGGGCGACGCACGTGGGGCCAAGCTGGATCGGGCCGCGCGGGGCTGGTAGGATGCCACCGTCCACCTCGCCCGGAGGGCCAGCCATGTCCGCCACCCTGACCACCGCCCCGCCCACGGCGCCGGCCGTCGCCCCGCCGACGGCCGCCCCCCGGCCCCTGCGCTGGACGTGCGCCGAATTCCACCGGGCCGGAGACCTGGGCCTGTTCGAGGGCAAGCGTCCGCTGCTGATCGACGGGGTCATCCTGGAGCAGGGCCCGATGAACCACCCACACGCCATCGCCGTCAGCCTCGTCCAGAACGTCCTCATCGCCCTCTTCGCCGCCGGGTGGCATCTGCGCGTCCAGTTGCCGTTCGTGATCGACCTGTTCACCGACCTGATGCCCGACCTCGCGGTCATCGCCGGCAGCCCGCGTGGCCTCGCGGGGCACCCGGCCTCGGCGTCCCTGATCGTCGAGGTCGCCGACACGTCGCTGCACTTCGACACGACGGACAAGCTGGAGCTGTATGCCCGCGCCGGCGTGGCCGAGTACTGGGTGCTGGACCTCAACGGCCAGCAACTGCTGGTGTTCCGAGACCCGCACGGGACGGCCTATCGCTCCCGGCAGGCGTTCGGCCCGGCGGACGCCGTCTCGCCGCTCGCCGCCCCGGCGGCGACGGTGCGCGTCGCCGACCTGCTGCCTTGACGCCATGACGCCCCCTTCCACGGACTGCCGCATCGCCTCGAGTGCCTTCTCGGTGCCCCGTTACGTCACGGCGTCGGCTGCTTCCAGGGGCTGGCGAGGTCGAGGGGCAGTTTGTTGGTCTCGGCGTAGGCGACGAACTCCCACTGGTCCGCGAAGGGCCGATTGTAATGGCGCGAGAGCTGGGCGAGGACGAGAGTGCGGGCCTCGCCGACGCAGAAGGGGTGCTTGAGCAGATCGACCAGCATCTGAGCGGGCAGGGGCGGGGGCGGCGCGTCGAGGGGGAGCAACGCCGGGACGGCGAGCGGATGCGCCAGTCCGATAGCGCAGACGATGCCGCCCAGACGAACGAGGTCACCGTTGGACCCGCGCGACAGCACCAACCGGAGCCCCTGCTCCCGGAAGGCATCGGACTCCGCCTTGTTGGCCATGCCGGCCAGGGCGGCTTGGACGGCCTGGGCTGCTTCCTTGGGTTCCATCCGCCTCGCCAGCGGGCCCAGCACCAGCGCCCGGATGCGCAGAGCCTGGGGAACGTCCTGCCCTGGCGGCCCCGGGGGCGGCCTACTCAACAAATCCATCACGACGACGGCGGCGGCTTCCTTGGTCTCTATCCGCCCCGCCAACGAGCCCAGCGTCTGCCATAGAGAGCGCAACTCAGAGGTGCGAACCAACGCCATCGGGCTGTGCATGGCGGTGGTGACGGCGGCGGCGGCCTGTCCTACGGCTTGGTCAGCCGCCTTGGGCTCCATCCGCCCTGCCAACCTGCCCAGCGTCTGCGACATGGATTCCAAGGCGTTGGCATCCGTGGTCTTGGCCATGAGGGCGGTGACGGTGACGGCGGCCTTGCCTGCGGCAAGGGCGGCGTCCTTGGGCTCCATCCGCCCCGCCAGCATCCCCAGTGCCTGCGCCAGAGGGAACGAGGAACGGTAGTCCGTGGTCTTGGCCATGACTGCCATGACGTCGGCGGCGGCCTGTGCCGCCTCCTTGGCCTCCATCCGCCCTGCCAACGCATCCAGCGCCTGCGCCAGGGAGAACAGGGCGTCGGGGTCCGTGGTCTTGGCCATGAGGGCGGTGACGGCGGCGGCAGCCCGAGCGGAGGTGTCGGCGGCCTCCTTCGCCTCCATGCGCCCTGCCAGCGCGCCCAGCGCACGCCCCAGGGAGAGTAAGGTGTAGGGGGCCGTCGTCCTAGTCATGGCGGCGGAGACGGCGGCGGCAGTTTGGGCTGCATCCTTGGACTCCATCCGCCCCGCCAACGACACCACGATCTGCGCCAGGGAGGCCAAGGCATTTGGGTCCGTGGTCTTGGCCATGAGGGCGGTGATGGCGGCGGCAGTTTGGGCTGCATCCTTGGCTTCCATCCGCCCCGCCAACGACACCACGATCTGCGATAGCGAGTACCAGTTCAGGTAATCCCCTCCCTTCGACCCAGGATCGACCTTGGCCAGGGCGGCGACGGCGGCTGCGGCGGCCTGAGCGGCATCCCTGGCCTCCATCCGCCCTGCCAACGCACCCAGCACATCCGCGAGGTCGCGCGAGACCTCAGGTGGAAGCATTCTCTTGGTCAGGGTGGGTATGACGGCGCCGGCGGCCCGGGCGGACTCCTTGGCCTCCATCCGCAACGCCAACGCGCCCATCGCCCGCGCCAGGGAGGAAAGGGCGTCGGAGTCCGTGGTCTTGGCCATTGCGGCGGTGACAACGGTGGCGGCCTGTGCCGCCTCCTTGGCCTCCATCCGCCTTGCCAACGTGCCCATCGCCCGCGCCAGGGAGGAAAGGGCGTCGGAGTCCGTGGTCTTGGCCATTGCGGCGGTGACAACGGTGGCGGCCTGTGCCGCCTCCTTGGCCTCCATCCGCCTTGCCAACGTGCCCAGCGTCCGCGCCAGAAATGGCAAGGCTCTGGGGTTCGTCTCCATGGCCATGAGGGCGGTGACGGAGGCGGCGGCGTGGGCTGTTGCCTGTGCGGCCTCCTTGGACTCCATCCGCTCCGTCAGCGCGTCCAGCCACTGCGCCTGAGATGGCAAGACAAAGGGGGCCGTGGTCTTGGCCATTGCGGCGGAGACGGCTACGGCGGCCTGGGCCGCCACCCGAGCCTCCATCCGCCCCGCCATCGCGCCCAGCGTCTTCGCCAGGGATTCCAAGGCGTTGGCATCCCTGGTCTCGGCCAGGGCAGCGGAGACGGCAACGCCTGCCTGGCCGGACAGCGTGGCAGCCTCCTTCGCCTCCGTGCGCCCTGCCAGCGCGCCCATCGCCCGCGCCAGGGAGGAAAGGGCGTCGGAGTCCGTGGTCTTGGCCATTGCGGCGGTGACAACGGTGGCGGCCTGTGCCGCCTCCTTGGCCTCCATCCGCCCTGCCAACGCATCCAGCGCCTGCGCCAGGGAGAACAGGGCGTCGGGGTCCGTGGTCTTGGCCATGAGGGCGGTGACGGCGGCGGCAGCCCGAGCGGAGGTGTCGGCGGCCTCCTTCGCCTCCATGCGCCCTGCCAGCGCGCCCAGCGGGCGCGCCAGGGAGAGTAAGGTATAGGGGGCCGTCGTCCTAGTCATGGCGGCGGAGACGTCGGCGGCGGCCTGTGCCGCCTCCTTGGCCTCCATCCGCCCTGCCAACGCATCCAGCGCCTGCGCCAGGGAGAACAGGGCGTCGGGGTCCGTGGTCTTGGCCATGAGGGCGGTGACGGCGGCGGCGGCCTCTCTGGCCTCCATCCGCACAGCCAACGAACCCAACGTCCGCGCCCAGTAGGGCATGACCCCAGGGTGCGTGGGCTTGGCCAGGACGGCGGTAAGGACAGCGACGGCCTGGGCGGCATCCTTGGCTTCCATCCGCCCCGCCAACGTGCCCAACGTCCACAGCAGGTCGCTCTTGGCTCTGGGGTCCGTTGTCTTGCCGAGGGCGGCGGTAGCGACGGCGGCGGCCCGGCCCGCAGCCTTCGCTCCGGCCCCGCCTTCGGCCAGACAAGCGACAAGATCGTCCGCCTGTTGCCAACCCAGCCCCTCGGCCTCCAGACGTGACAGCAGTATCCGCTCGGTCCCCTCAAGCACCTGGGGATTGAGGCCCAAAACCGCCTGCATCGCGAGGGCCGACCGCAACCGCAGTTGCCGTGTCGTCGATTCGTTGCGTGTGGCCTCTTCGATGAAACGCAACCGCAACTTCTCTTCCTTCGTGGTTGCCAGGTCCTTCAGAGATTGGAGTTCGAGACTGTTTAGCGGCGACACCATCTGGCCCCGTCCGACCCCCGGTGCCAGGGACTGAATCAGGCCCCGTGCCACGCTCCTCAGCAGCCCGTCCGTCGATTCCTCCATCGCCTTCTCACGCTTCTCCGCCAACTTCAGGTTCGTCTCGGCCTCGCCTTCCGCGTCGCGGGCCGCCTTGGCTTCCCGCCGCGCGTCGGACGCGAACCACGCCGCCGCCAGCAGCGCGACGAACATGCCGGCCATCAGCACCGACACCGCCTTGTTCCGCCGCACCCACTTCGCCACGCGCTCAGTCGTCCCGACCGGACGCGCCCTGATCGGCTCGCCGGCCAGCCAGCGGCCCAGGTCGTCGGCCAGCTCCTTCGCCGAGGCGTAGCGCTTCGCCGCGTCCTTGTGGAGGCACTTGAGCGTCACCGTCTCCAGGTCGGCCGGGATCCTGGCGTTCAGCGAGCGCGGGGGCACGGGCTCCTCGGTGACCACCTGCATGATCGTGTCGAACGGCGTCGCCGCACGGAACGGTGGGCGGCCCGTCAGGCAGTCGTAGAGAATCGCGCCCAACGCATACACGTCCGCCAGCGGCCCGACGTCCTTCTTGCCCTCGGCCTGCTCCGGGGCCATGTAGGAGGGCGTGCCCATGATGGCGCCCGTCTGCGTCTGGCCCGACACGTCGTCCATCTTCTTGGCGAGGCCGAAGTCGGTGATCTTCGCCGACCCGTCCGCCATCAGCAGCACGTTGGCGGGCTTGAGGTCGCGGTGGATCACCTTCGCGTCATGAGCCGCCTGCATCGCCTCCGCCAACTTCCGCACCAGCGCCGCCGCGTCCTTCGGCTGCATCGGCGTGCCGGCCATCTTCCGATCCAGCGACCCGCCGGCGCAGTACTCCAGGGCCATGAACGGCTTGCCCTGGTGCGTGCCGACCTCGAACACCTGCACGATGCCCGGATGCTGCAAGCGGGCGATGGCTTCCGCCTCGGTGCGGAACCGCGCGAGGTCATCGGCCCCGGCGTGGCCGCCCGACAGGATCATCTTCAACGCGCACTGGCGGTTCAGCGCCACCTGCCGCGCCTTGTAGACGACGCCCATCCCACCCCGGCCCAATTCACACAGGATCTCGTACCCCGGCGGCGCGTCGCCGGCCTCGGCCGGCACGCCGGGCGACAGCGGCGGCGTGGTGTCGCCGGCGTGCGCGGCGGGCGGCACGGTCGGGGCGTCGTGGGGCGCGGCGGGCGGGACGGTCAACGCCTCGGGCGCCGGGGCCGGTGGCACCGTCGCCATCTCGTCGGCGGCCAGGGGGTGCGTCCCCGTCAGGGCCACCGCCTCGACCCGCACCGACAGCGGCGACCCCTCCCCGGCCAGGGACGTCGCCAGTGCGGCGGCGGGGACGGCGGTCACCTCGGAGCAGGCCGGGCACTTGATGCGCTTGCCGACCAGCGTCTCGGGGGCGCGGAGGACGCGGCCGCAGTTGGCGCAGGGGAACTCGATCGGCATGGCGGGGGCTCCGGTTCAGGGAGACGGACAGGACAGGGCCCGGAGGCGGGCCAGGGCGTCCCGGCGAGGGGGTCGCCGCGTGCCGTCCCGGTGTGGGAGGCGTGAGAGGAGGATGAGGATCATGATACGAGGCCTGACGGCCCCGTCGTGCCGGGGAACCGCTCCCCGACCCAGGCACCTCCGGCTGCATCCCCGTCACGCCTGGGCGAGCAGGGACGGCGGGGCCGCACCCGGCCTCCCGGCCACCTGATCCATCCTACCCCGAAAGCGAACGCGGATTTTTCGGATTCCCTTGATTTTCTTGCCGATGGCCGGCGCCATCCTGCGGCCTCGTCCAGGGGATGCCGGTCCAGAACCGCCCTGTCCTCGCTGGTTGTCGCCGGGAAGGCCCAGGAGACAATGGGGGAAGCCCCGGCCCACCCGGAGGCCTCCTGACCCATCAAACCCCACCTGGTCCGCATCGCCCTCTTCGACATGGACAGCACGATGACGAGCCGCCTGGTGGTGGATGCCCTGGAGATGGCGGTGAAGGTTCGTTTGCCGTGGTTGGTGGGGCGCGTGGCCGGCCGGGCGGAGCGGTTGAACAGGGAGGTGAGCCAGGAGAAGATGCCCATGCGGGCGTCATGGCCGGGGGCGCTGGTGGCCGGGGGCGCGGGATGAAGCGGTGAGCGAAGGGTGGCGTTCCCCTGGCAGGCGGGACGCCGGTCCCACGGGAACAGCCGCGAGGGCCGTCACGCCGACATCGCCACATGAAGCATCACACCACACGGGGCGGTCGATTCACAGAGCAGTTTGAGAGACAATGGGCGCGTGCGCTGATTGTCCCCGACATTCCCTCAACGGCGGCGGACGCCTGGCGGCAGGTGGCCAGGCAGCCAGATGATTCGGCGCCCGACGGTGTCTCGCGTCCGCGGAGGCGGGCACCGGCGTCCATCGGCACGCGGAGGCCATCACACGCCTCAATTGTCTTCATTTCATGGGTGTGTGAGGGGGGGTGAAATGAAATGCAATTTGGCTTCGCCCAGGCCACGTGACTCGGCGCCCAACGGGGCTGGGTAGTGCCCCGGCCCCGCCCGCGCCTAGACTGAAGGCAGGACGCCCTCGGGAGTGCCGCCGCATGAACGCCGCCGACGCCAGGAAGCTCCTCGATGACGTGGAGGCCTTCTGCCAGGAGGTCCGCCCCAAGGAGGAGCTGTGCTACGTCAACCATGAGTTCAACGAGCACGTCCTCCCGCTCGCGAAGAAGCACGACATCCTGGCCATGCCCGTCCCTCGCGAGTACGGCGGCCGCGGGGCCGACACCGTGACGTATACGCGCGCCCTGGCACGCATCGGCCGCGAGGGCACCGGCGTCCGCACCTTCTTCTCCGGGCACACCTCCATCGGCGAGTACCCCGTGCTGATGTGGGGGACGGAGGCGGCCAAGCGGAAGTACCTGCCGGCGGCGGCGGAGGGGGAGAAGGTCCTGGCGTTCGGGCTGACGGAGCCGGACGCGGGGAGCAACCCGCTGGAGATGACGTCCACGTACCGCAAGGAGGGCGATGGGTACGTCCTGAACGGCATCAAGTACCTGATCTCCAACGGCGGCATCGCCCACGCGGTGGTCGGCTTCGCCTACCCGGCTGGCCCCGACGGGCAGAAGGCGCCGGGGGCCCGGGTGAGTGGGTTCATCATCGACCGGGGGCCGGGCTTCGTGAGCGAGGACCTGGTGGCCAAGCTGGGCATGCCGACGTGCAACACGGCGATGTTCCAGATGGAGGAGGTCGCGGTGCCGGCGGAGAACCTGCTGGGTCAGGAGGGCGAGGGGTTCCGCATCGCGATGGGGACGCTGGTGTCGGGGCGGCTGAGCGTGGCGGCGGGCTGCCTGGGGGTGATCGAGGACTGCCTGGCGGAGTGCCTGCGGTACGCGAAGGAGCGGCACCAGCACGGCAAGCCGATCGGCAAGCACCAGCTGGTGCAGGAGCACCTCGCCGCCATCGAGCAGGCGCGGTTCGCGTCGGACGCGGTGCTGATGGTGGCGGCGGAGGCGAAGGACGCGAGCAACGCGAGCCCTGGGGACGCGGGGCTGAGGCAGAAGGCGGACATCCTGGCGGCGCAGGCGAAGCTGTTCATCACGAACGCGGCGTGGGAGGCGGCGGACCGGTCGGTGCAGGTGTGGGGCGGCAAGGGCTGGTCCACGCTGTTCCGCGTGGGGCGTCACCTGATGGACGTGCGCGTGTGCCGGATCTACGAGGGGACGGACGAGGTGCTGAAGCTCAAGGTGGCGTCGTCGCTGCTGGGCAAGGAGTACGAGGCGTACAAGTAGTGCCAGGGGGATCTGCCGTGGGCGAGCGCGATGCCTTCCTCAAGGCCCTGGCCGAGAACGAGGACGACAATCTGACCCGATCCGTCTACGCGGACTGGCTGGACGACCACGGCGAGTACGACGAGGCCGAGCGTCAGCGTCAGTGGCCGGCGGCCAAGGCGTGGCTCGTGCGATTCTGCCGGGAGATCGACGAGGAAGGGTCCGAAGAGGAGATCGATGAGGGTAACCCGTACTCGTACATCGGCATCACCTACGCGAAGTTGGTGAGGCTCGGGCACAAGGCCGTCGAGGAGGCCGACGAGGGGAGGGTTGTGCTCGACTGCGGGGCGAACCAGGACCTGGCGGACGCCCTGCGGGCCAACGCCCGTGAGTTCTGGCGGTGCTGGTCCGCCGTGACCGGCGTCCCGGTGCCGGCGGCCGCGGAGGGGAAGAGCTTCTTCGGCTGCTCCTGTTAAAATGGCCGCGGTGCTGGAGTCTCAAGGGGGAGCCGGGCAGGCCACACTCGCGCAGGCGGGAGCTACTCGTGTGGGGCCCAGTGACGACGAAGATCCTGCGTCGGGTGGGCCTGGATGCGGGGAGGTGAGCCGCATGGGATACGAAGTCAGGCTCGAACAGGTCAGCGCCCGCCCCCTCGCCGTCGTTCGGCGGCGGGCGGGTCTGCCCGAGCTGGCGACGGTCATCCCCGCCGCCTGCGGGTTGGTGTGGGGTGTCCTCCGCGACCAGAAGGTCGGCGGCGCGGGCCGGCACGTCGCGGTCTACCTGAATGGCGTGATCGACCTGGAAGTGGGCGTCGAATTGGACGCCCCGTTCGCGGGGCACGGCGAGGTCGTCGGCTCGGCCCTCCCGACCGGTGTGGCCGCCACGGCGACACACCTCGGCCCCTACGGCGGACTGTCGGAGGCGCATCAGGCGATCCGCCGGTGGTGCGCGGATCACGGCCACGTCCTCGCCGGGCCGTGCTGGGAGGTCTACGGCCACTGGCTGGACGAGTGGTGCGCTGACCCCGCGAAGATCCGCACGGACGTCTTCTATCTGATCAGGGAGCAGCCACGATGAGATCCGCCGTCGCCATTTCCCTCGCCCTCTCGGTGTGCGTGGCCTGGGGCGACGACAAGAAAGCCGGGCCGGAGGTCGTTCGCGTGTGGCCGGGGCCGGCGCCGGACGAGGACGGCAAGATCGGCCCGCGCAAGACCGTCCTGTCGCCGAAGCTGGACCGCACGCAGGTGGAGGTCACCGAGCAGACGCGGATGGTGACCAACGTCAGCACGCCGATGCTTGCCGTCTACCGGCCGGCCAAGGAGAAGGACACCGGGGCGGCGGTCATTATCTGCCCCGGCGGCGGCTACTGGAACCTGTTCTACGAGCTGGAGGGCGAGGAGGTCGCCGCGTGGCTGAACACGCTCGGCGTCACCGGCATCATCCTCGAGTACCGCGTGCCGCGCCGGGCCGATGAGGTCAAGGGCGAGCCCGCGCGGCGGCCGCTCCAGGACGCACAGCGGGCCGTCAGCCTGGTGCGGAGCAAGGCGAAGGATTGGGGCATCGACCCGAAGCGGATCGGCATGGTCGGCTTCTCCGCCGGGGGACACCTCGCCTTCGCGACGGCCACCACCTTCGAGAGGCGGGCGTACAAGGCCATCGACGCCGTCGATGAGGTGAGCTGCCGCCCGGACTTCGCTATCATGGCCTACTCGGGCTATCTGAGGGCCAAGGACAAGGACGAGCTGGCCCCCGGCCTGAGCGTCCCGAAGGGGGCGCCGCCGATGTTCCTCGTTCACGGCGGCGCCGATCTGATCAGCGACCCGAGGCACAGCGTGGTGGCGTACCTCGCGCTGAAGCGGGCGGGCGTCCCCGCGGAGCTGCACGTCTACGCGCGGACGGCCCACGACTTCGGCGTCCGCAAGGTCGGCAAGCCGTGCGACTCGTGGACGCGCTCGTGCGCCGACTGGCTGCGTCGGGAGGGCCTGCTCGGGCCCAGGAAATGACGGCGAAGGGCGGGCGAAACTCGAGCCCCGCCTGAGGCCGGCCCCGCCCGATCCCGGATCAGCAGGCGATCACCGAGGCGTAGTGGAAGGTGAGGCAAGAATGGTGGCTCGATTGGCCTTGCGAACGGTCCTCGCGGCCCTCGCCGGCATGATGTACCTGGCGAGCCTGTTCAGCCCCCGCTTCCGGGCGGCCCTGTCGCGCGGCAGGGTCATCGCCCTGGAGACGAAGGACGGGGTGGCCTACCACTTCGCCGTGGGCGGGCGGCGGATCAAGGGCCGGGCGGGCCGGCCGGCGCGGGCGGACTTCACGCTCCGCTTCACGAGCGCCGCCCAGGCGCTGGGCTGCCTCCTCTCCCCGTCGAGCGTGGGGAAGATTGTCAACGGGATCCTCGACAGGACGATCGAGCATGAGGGGAGCCTTGTCCTCCTCCTCTGGTTCGACGGGCGGGTGCAGCAGGTCGCCCCGCTGCGTGAGCCGTTCCCCCGCCCGGCGAGGTTCCCCGGCGCCTACGTGAGGCCGCGGCGGGACATCGCGGCCGGGTCGATGATCATCCGCGAGCCCGTCCGGGAGGCCCTCGACGCGGACTGGCCTGCGGCATGGGAACAGCGTAAGAAGCTGGTCATGATGCGTGTCGCGGCCGGTGAACAGCAGACGGAGTTCTAATGCCCACTCGGCTCTCGGAGCGGATCTGCGGCTGGCTGCGGTTCATCTGGGAGAAGGCGACGACCCCCGATGACTGGTCGAGCGGCGGCCAGCCGCACCCCTGGTGGGACCGGTCGAGCACGGCGCCGATGTGCGCGTTCCCCCGCTTCGACCTGGCCGAGACGGCATACATCCTGCCCCTCCTCGCGGACAAGACGCCGGCCTGGCGCGAGGTGTATTCGCGGATCGCGGACGAGCTGGTCGGGCGGCACACGTCGTTCTGGGCGGCGATCGACTGGCTGACGCTGATCGGGCACGACCCGCACCCCGACGAATACCCGCCCGAGTGGCTCGCCTGGCTGCCGCCGCACCTGCAAGGGCGCTACGACCCGCCGGGGTGGACGGCGAACGGCGTCGCGCCGTGGGGCCTCCAGCCGGACCCCATCGGCTCGGACGGGAACCTGTTCTTCCGGGCGTTCTTCAACCTGATCCTGTCGATCTACCGGTACGTGGCCGGGGACGAGAAGTGGGAGGCGCCCTTCCGCGTGGCGGGATATCGGGAGCGGACGTTCGAGTGGACGCACCGCCGGATCGCGGAGTTCATGCACCTCCAATGGAAGGACCGTCCGCAGGGGCCGCACTGCGAGAACACGAAGATCTGGCCGTTCTGCGTGAGCGGGGCCGGGCTGGGCCTGCGCCTCCATGACGCGACCACGGGCAGCAAGTTCCACGGCGTCTACGACGAGTGGGTGGCGTTCGCGAGGAAGCACTACATGAAGGTGGACGGGCGGGGCCGGCTCGTCTCGTTCCCCCTCTACTACGACCCCCTCCGGGAGGTGATGTTCCAGTTCCCGGACGAGGGGACGGGGCTGGGGGCCATCGCCATCACCCCCTACGTGCTGCCGCAGGACCGGGATTTCGGGGGGCTGCTCTACCGCGAAGCGGTGCGGATGCTGGGGTGGGGCGATCCGGCGAGGCGGCTGCACACCATCGCCCCCGACCCGAGGTTCCTGGCGATCACGCTGTTCATGGCGCGGGAGATGGGCGACGCGACGACGGAGAAGCGCATCCGCGAGCACGTGGAAGCCCACTACGAGCCGCGCTGGTTCGGCGACGAGGGGACACGGTTCGGGTGGTGGTTCGGGACCGGGGAGCCGTACCCGCGTGGGCAGCTCTCGGCGCTGCTGATGCTCGCCGAGGCGGTGGAGCCGGGGGCGTGGACGCGCGTCTTCCGCGACGAAGGCCAGCGCCGCCGTTTCGCGGAGCCGACGGTCGAAGGGGTCGATTACCCGAACCTGGGCGTGAACCGGGCGTGGAATGACCCGGCGGACGGGGCGCTGCACGTAGGCACGTACGTGGCCACGCCGTCGAGGCGGAAGACGCCGACGACGTTCCGCGTCACGAAATTGGCGAAGGCGGCGGACGTGGCCGTTTACAGGGACGGGGCGTCGTACCCGCGCTGGCGCGTCACGGGGGCCGACACGATCGAGATCGAGACGGAGGTCGTGGGGCAGCTGATCCGCGTTGAAACGAGGCGGCGGGCGGGCACGGGCTCGGGCGGGAAGGCGTCGGCGTGTGACGCCGCGGACAACGCTGGCGCGGCGACGGGGCCGACGGCGAGCGAGCGTGTGTACCAGCCGGCCGCGCCAGCGGGTTGTCCGTGTTGCTAGGGGGCCTTCGGGTCGAGGGGATTCAAAGGCGAGATGATGATATGAAAGTCGCTTACATCTTTAGCACCTCGGGGCACACGGCGAGCTACAAGCTGGGTCGGATGATCCTGCCGCAGTTGGAGAAGGACGCGCACGGGGCGGAGGTCGTGGGGATGCTGTTCTTCGACGACAACACGTACATCCTGCGGGCAGGCGATCCGATGGGGGAGCGGCTGGCGCGTGTGGCGAAGGAGAAGAACATCCTGCTGATGATGTGCGACTCCTGCGCGCTGGAGCGCGGGCTGGCGGAAGGGGGGCCGTGGCCGGAGAAGGCGCGGGCGAAGGGCACGGTGGAGGGGGTGCGTGTGGGGTGCTTCCCCGACCTGTACGCCGCCCTGGCCGCCGACCCGCCGGATCAGGTCATCACGTTGTGACGGCTCGGCCGAGCTGCACGTCTACGCGCGGACGGCCCACGACTTCGGCGTCCGCAAGGTCGGCAAGCCGTGCGACTCGTGGACGCGCTCGTGCGCCGACTGGCTGCGTCGGGAGGACCTCCTCTCCCGCCGGAAGTGATCCCTGCCCGTGGGAGGGGTGTCATGGCCTGGGTCGCGGGCTGAGGGGCACCAGGCGTGTCCGGAGGACCTCCTGGGCGACGGCCCGGCCCAGCGCCAGGCCCTCGCGGTTGTCGAACTCGAAGTGGATCCCCCCGTAGATGCGGCTGCGCCCCGCCTCCTCGGCGGCGTGCGAGAAGCCCTTGTAGGCGCGCAGGCTCCCCGGATAACCGTCCGACCGCACCTCGAACGGGATCGCGTCCTTGCCGAAGAATCCCGCCAGCACCGCCGCCGCCGCCCCGCTGAACGTGCTGTGCCCCGACGTGTAGGTGGGGAAGGGCGGGGTGTCGAGCAGCGGCGACCAGGCGGCGTCCTTCTCCGTCGCGGCGTTGCCGTCCCTGTCGGCCTCGTGGATGGCGGTGACCGGGCGCCATAGCCGGAACCGGTACTTGCATTCCCAGCACGCCATCCCGGCGTCGGCCAGGGCGAGGTTCAGCAGCGCGAAGAGCCGGGCGTTCTCCTGGAGCGACAGGCCGCGCGCCAGCGACACCTCCTCGGCGATGAGGTTCCAGTGGCCGGGCGGGGTGCAGGTGCCGGGGCCGTCGTTCCAGAACAGGGCGATGACGGTCTGGTCGGCGGAGCGGGCCCGGCTGCGGAGGCCGCCGAGGGACTTCACCTCGTTGAAATCGCGGGCGTACTCATCGGTGTTCATGGCGGGCGGGTCAACAGGAGGGAGGTTCTTGAGCGTGCGGATGGCGAGCGGCCGGAGGGTGTGCCACTCCGGGTAGAGGGCCGCGGCGCGGGCCGGGGGCGTGGGCCGCCAGATGCCGACGAGGGCGGGGGCGCGATAAGCGCCGCCCAGTGCCAGGGCGTCATCCTTCGCCCAGGCGAGGTATCGCCCGGCGACCTCCTCGCCCAGCCGCGTGCCGCGCGTGGCGGCGGGGCCCGCGCCGGTCTGGCCGTCGCGGAGTTTGGCGAAGCGGGCGGCGTGTTTGGGGTGGTGGCGGGAGAGGACGGCGGAGGCGCAGGCGGCCAGGGCGGAGGAGGGGTCGGCGCCCTCGGCGTCCTCGGCGTGGCGGCGGACGAGCAGGGGTGTGTGGGCGGGGGTGATGGCGTTGAGGGTGTCGGCGAGGGCGGCGTGCAGGATGGCGAGCTGGCGGGCGGCGCGGGGCGGGGGCGTCTTGTCGGCGCGGATGGCGTCGAGGGCCTGGGCGTTCCAGGCGAGGACGGCGTCGAGCCGGCGCTCGACGACGCGCGGCGGCTTCGTCGGATCGCCCTGGAGGAGGGCGAGGAGTGTGATGGCAAGCATGGGAAGCCCTCGGACGGCCTCGCGCGGACGCACCTGAGAGTTTTGTACGCGGGCGGGGGCGGCTGATGCGACGGGGGATGTGCCCCGGAGGCCGGGACGGGCGTCAAGGCGGGAGGGCTGTGCGGGCCACGCGGGATATGCGGGCGATCACGCGCGTGGCGACAGCCGGAGCGGGCCGTGTTCTACGATCCGAATGGCGGGCCTCGTCACCATCGAGAGGACAGACCTGTTACGCTGCATCGACGACGCGACCCTGTAGGCGGAGGCCCGCGATGAAGCACGCCTTGTCGCCGCGGCTCGCCTGTGCTCGTCCGCCCCAGGCGCGAACGCACCCTCGCGCCCACCGTCACACGCAAGCCCATGTCGTAAGGCGCACGCGCTTGCACGGGCCGTCCGGCGCCCTTACGATGGCAGGTGTCCGCCTCCCGAGGACGCCTCATGCCACGCTCCCCCTGGGCCGCCCTCGCCGCCCTCCTCCTCCTCGCGCCCCCCCAGGCCCACGCCGACGCCGGACGCACGTCCCCCGGCATCGTCCTTGACACCGGCGCCCGCCACTCCGCCGCCGACGGCGTCGCCTTCAGCCCCGACGGCTCCGAGCTGTTCGCCTGGGGCGAGGACAAGGTCATCCGCCGCTGGCCCGTCGTCCGCGACGGCTTCGGCCCAGGACGCCCCGCCGGCCTGCGCTGGCCCATCTTCCGCGACCGCGGCGGCAGCGTCTTCGCCCTCGCTTTCTCACCCGACGGCCGCCGCCTCGCCGTCGGGGGCTTCGGCATCAAGCCCGGCCTCGTCGCCGTCATCGCCCGCGACGGCACCGCCGGCTCCGAAGGCGCCACACCCGCCACCCTGCCCAGCGCCGCCGTCAACTGGTCCGTGGCCTGGTCCCCGGACGGCAAGCACGTCGTCTACGGCAACGACGACGGCCAGGTCTTCCGCTGGACGCCCGGGTCCAGGGCCGCCCCCACACCCTTCTCCGCCCGCACCCCCGAGAACCCGGTCCGCCTCCTCGCCTTCACCGGCAAGGACACCTTCCTCAGCGTGGCCGCCGACGGCGTCGTCCGCCGCTGGAGCGTCTCCGCGCCCGGACGGGCCACCTCCGAGGTCGCCCGCCTCACGATCCCGAACATCTTCCGCGCCGTCCTCAGCCCGAACGGCCGCTGGCTCGCCGCCGCCGGCACCGCGAAGAAGAACACCGCCGCCGAACGCGACGCCATCGGCGCCGTCGAGCTGATCGACCTCCGCTCGGCCACGCCCCGCCCCGTGCGCATCAAGGTGCCGCAGGACGGGGCCATCCGCGCCGTGCGCTGCCTGGCCTTCGACTCCGCGTCGGGCCGCCTGGCCGTCGGCACCCAGGAGGCCCCGGCCGAGCTGGCGAAGGGCGGATTCTTCCGCGTCATCGGCGGCGCGGTGTACATCCGCGACCTCGCCGGCGCGACGTGGGGCACGCCCATCAAACTCGGCTACCGCGCCGACGCCGTCGCCTTCCACCCCTCCATCTCGAACGTCCTCGCCACGGCGGGGGGCGATGACCACGAGGTCACCCTTTGGAGCGCCGCCACGGGCAGGCCGCTGCGTGGCACGGCGACGATCCGCGGCCCCGGCAACTGCGTCTGGGGCGTCGGCTTCTCGCCCGACGGCAAGCGCTTCGCCTGGCAGGGCCGCCGCGCCGCCAGCCCGAAAGGCGAGAACGACTGGGGGGGCGGCCCGTGGCGCGTCTTCGACATCGCCCGCCACGAGATCCGCCCCGCCGCCCCGGCGGGGTTCAAGCCCGTCGCCCCGGTGAACGAGTCCGGGGGCTGGTCGGTGCGCCCCACCGACACCGCCGGCGTGTGGGAGGTGGCCGGGCCGGACGGCGCCCGCGTCCGCCTGGAGGGCGGCGACGGCAGCATCTACAACAACCGCGTCAACCAGGAGCCGCGGTGCTGGACCTTCCTCCCCGCCGGGCCCGGCCGGCCCCTGCGCCTCGCCGTCGGCCACATGTGGGGCCTGAGCGTCTACGAGATCCGCGGCCGGACGGTCCGCCTGTGGCGCGTCCTCAACGGCCACGAGGGCGAGGTGATGGCCGTCGCCCCGTCCGCCGACGGCAAGCTCCTCCTCTCCGGCGGCAGAGACCAGACGGTGTGCTGCTGGAGCCTCGTCCCGCTGAAGGCCGGCAACGAGATGGGCGCGACCTTCGCCGTCCGCGGCGGCAAGCTGGTGGTCACCTCGGTGGACAACGGCAGCCCCGCGTGGGAGGCGTTCAACCCGCTCAAGGGCTTCGACGCCGAGCAGACCGCCATCCCCGACGCCCGCTGCGCCCTGCGCGTGGGCGACGAGATCGACTTCCTGATGGTCCGCAACGAGTCGTTCGTGTACGACCCCGCCGGCCTGTACGCCTCGGAGGTCAAGAAAGGCCACGTCGCCGCCCTCGAGGGCGTCAAGTTGTCTGCGGACGCCGGCGCCGCCCTCGCCCGGCTCAGCGCCATCCGCCCGCACCAGCAGTACATCCTCGGCAAGCGCGTCGGCGGCAAGGGGCCGGTGGTGTACAAGCTCACGACGGTGAAGCAGCAGCCCTTGTGGCGCTTCTTCTCCACCCGCGCGGACACGGGGCGCGAGTGGGTGATCTGGCGTCCACGCGACTTCTACTACGACACCTCAGCGAACGGCGACCGGTACGTCGGCTGGCATGTCAACGACCCGAATCCCGCCATCATGCCGGCGTTCCACCCGCTGGAACGCTACCGCGGCACCGACCGCGTCGGCGGGGGGGCGCCGAACGGCTTCCACCGCAAGGACAAGGTCTGGCCCGAGCTGCTCGACCCCGCCCCCGTGTTCGCCCGCCCGGTGTTCACGGAGATCGAGGCCCCGCGCGTCCGCGTCCGCATCACGAAACTGCCCTCGGCCACGTCCGACCTGGAGGCCGAGGTGACGGCGGAGCCGCCGGACGGGCAGCAGCTCAGCCAGCGGGTCGTCCAGGCCGTCGTGTGCATCAACGACACGGAATTCAAGGGCCTGACCCCGGACAAGGCGGGCCGCATCTCCGAGAAGGTGACCATCCCACGCGCGAGGCTGCGGGCGGGCGTCAACACGGTGACGGTCCGCACCTTCAACGAGGTGGGCGGCCGGGGCGAGGGGGCGGCGTCGGTCCGCTACACCCCCGAGACGAGGCCGGGGGCGACCCTGCACGCCGTCTGCGTCGGCATCAACAACTACGACAGCGGCGACATCACCGACCTCGGCTGTTCGGTGACGGACGCCGCCGAGATGGAGGCGGTCCTCAGGCAGCACAAGAAGAGCGGCAAGTTCGAGGACGCCAACGTGGTGCGCGTGCCGCAGGCGCGGGCGACGCGGGCCGAGATCCTGGCGACGCTGGTGTCGGCGGCGGGCCGGGCCAGGCCCGATGACTGGATCGTGGTCTACCTGTCGGGCCACGGCGCCTGCGAGAAGGCGCGCGACGCCAGGGGCGCGCTGGCGCGGGGGCCGGACGGCAGGACGCTGCCGCGTCCGGGCACCTACTTCTACCCCTGCCGGGGATACGACGAGAAGAAGCCCTCGACGCGGCTGACGAGCCGGGACCTGTTCGCGGCGTTGGCGCAGGCGCAGGGCCGCAAGCTCGTGATCCTCGACACCTGCCACTCGGGCGGGGCGGCGGTGACCCCGGCGGACCAGGCGCGCGACGTGAGCCGCGACGGCATGCGCTTCCACGTCATCGCGTCTTGCCAGACCGACCAGAAGGCGCTGGAGCCGGGCACGCCGGGCGGGCGGTTCCGCCACGGCTTCTTCACGCACGCCCTGCTGGACATCGTCGGCCCGGCGCGGACGGCGGACGTGGGCAAGCGTCTGCGCGGCATCCCCCTGGCCGAGCTGCAGAGCGAGCTGCCGACACGCCTGGCGTCGGTCCTGGCGGAGGCCAAGATCGTGAAGGGCGGGCCCGGCGACGCCGAGCCCTACCAGCCCGCGTTCCTGCTGCCGGGCTCGGGGACGCTGGAGGTGCTGCACAAGGCCGGGAAATAACAGGCGGGTCAGGGAGCCAGGCCGGGAGGGCGAGGCGGGCGAGGCTCCCGCCGAGCCGAACGACACACGGCTTTGCCGCTTCGGTTTGCAATGCGAATGCTTCAATCATCGTCGGCTCGGCGGGAGCCTCCTCCTCCCGTGTCGGCCGGCGCGGCGGCGTCCGTGGGGGGGATGCCCGCTTGATCGCCCGGCGGACGCTCCTTACTATGGAAGGGCGATGCGGCTCCTCGTGAGGGCTTTGACGTGATGCGCACCCTGTCGGCGGCCCTGGCCGCCCTCCTCCTCTTCTCGCCCCAGACCGTCCGCGCCGACGCCGGGCGCACCACACCCGGCCTCGTCATCGAGACCGGCGCCCGCCACGCCGTCGCCGACGGCATCTCCTTCAGCCCCGACGGCGCCGAGCTGTTCGCCTGGGGCGAGGACAAGGTCATCCGCCACTGGCCCGTCGGCCTCTCCGGCTTCCTCAACAAGCGGTCCTCGGGCCTACGCTGGCCCATCCTCCGCGAGCAGCGCGGGAGCGTCTTCACCCTCGCCCACTCCCACGACGGCAAGCGCGTCGCCGTCGCCGGCTTCGGCGTGAAGACCGGCCTCGTCGCCGTCATCGACAAGAAGGCCACCCCGGGCACCGCCGGCGAGATCCCCGCCAACCTCCCCAGCGCCGCCGTCAACTGGTCCATCGCCTGGTCGCCGGACGACAGGCACGTCGTCTACGGCAACGACGCCGGCATGATCGTCCGCTGGACGCCGGGCGGCAAGGACGACCCCGTCCGCTTCGCCTCCTCCGGCAAGGGCGACACGGTCAACCCCGTCCGCCTGCTGGCGTTCACCGGCAAGGACACCTTCCTGAGCGTCACCGCCGACGGCAAGGTCCGCCGCTGGGACCGGAACGACCCCTCCGCCGCCCCGAGCGAGGTGGCCAACTTCACCATCCCGAACATCTTCCGGGCCACCCTCAGCCCCGACGGACGCTGGCTCGCCGGCGCCGGCACCGCCATCAAGGGCACCGCCGAAGAGGCCGCCGCCGTCGGCGTCGTCGAGCTGATCGACCTGTCCGCCGACTCCCCCGCCCCCGTCCGCCACAAGGTGCCCAGGGACGACACGTACCGCGCCGTCCGCTGCCTCGCCTTCGACTCGGCGTCGGGCAAACTCGCCGTCGGCTGCCAGGACGTGCCGGGGTCGATCAAGGAGCGCGATTTCTTCCGCGTGGTCGGCGGCACCGTGCTGATCTTCGACATCGCCAAGGGCCGCTGGAACACCGCCGGCACCATCCCCCTGAGCTACCGGGCCGAGGCCGTCGCCTTCCACCCCAAGCGGTCGAGCATGGTGGCCGTCGCCGGCGGCGACAGCCACGAGGTCGGCCTGTACAGCGCCGTCACCGGCAAGCCCCTCGGCGCCAACGCCATCATCCGCGGCCCGGCCAACTGCGTCTGGGGCGTCGCCTTCTCCAAGAACGGCAAGTACTTCGCCTGGCAGGACCAGCGCGCCAAGGAGCCGACCGGCAAGAACGACTGGGGCGGCGGCGACTGGCGCGTCTTCGACATCGCCCGCCACGAGGTCAAGGCGAACGCCCCCGCCGACTTCGAGCCGGTCAAGCCGATCGACACCCTGGACGGCTGGTCGGTCGAGCCGACGACGGCGGCGGGCGTGTGGGAGGTGGTCGGCCCCAGGACGCGCGTGCGTCTGGAGGGCGGCGACGGCGGCATCTACAACCGCCGCTACAACCAGGAGCCGCGGTGCTGGACCTTCATCCGCCCCGCCGTCGAGGACGGCCCGGTGCGTCTGGCCATCGGCCACCAGTGGGGCCTGAGCCTCTACGAGTGCCGGCCCGGCGCCGTGAAGCTGGTGCGCGTCATGAGCGGGCACGAGGGCGAGGTGCTGGCCGTCGCCCCGTCGCCGGACGGCAAGCTCCTCCTGTCCGGGGCGCGTGACCTGACCATGTGCTGCTGGAGCCTCGCCAACTGGAAGGCCGACACCGAGATGGGCGCCTCGTTCGAGGTGAACAAGGACGGCAAGCTCGTCGTCACCGCGGTGGACGCCGGCAGCCCGGCCTGGGAGCCGCTCAACCCCCTGCGCGGGACCGACGAGGACGCCAACCGTCTGAAGAAGGGCGACGTGATCGACCTGCTCATGATCCGCAACGAGAAGTTCGTCTACGACCCCGAGGGCTTCTACGACGGCGAGGTCAAGAAGCGCGTCCTCGCCCGCATCACCGACACGCCGACGAAGGACCCCAAGGAGGCGCTGAAGTACCTGAGCGCGGGCGCGGTCAAGCCCGCCCAGGAGTACCTCATCGCCAAGCGGATCGGCGGCATGGGCCCGCTGGTGTACAAGTTCACCACCGTGCGCCAACGTCCGCTGTGGCGTTTCTTCGCGACGAGGGCGGACACGGGGCGCGAGTGGGTGATCTGGCGTCCGCGCGACTTCTACTACGACACCTCGGCCAACGGCGATCAGTTCGTCGGCTGGCACGTCAACGACCCCAACCTCGCCGCCATGCCGGCGTTCCACAAGCTGGAGCAGTACCGGGGCACCGACCGCGTCGGCAAGGCGGGCGCCCGCAACGGCTTCCACCGCAAGGACAAGATCTGGCCGGAGCTGCTGAACCCGACGCCGCCGGTGGACGCGGTGGTGTTCACCGACCTGGAGGCGGCCAAGGTGGATGTGGAGGTGCTGAAGGCGGCGGCGGGTGCGGCGGCGCTGGACATCCAGCTCTCGGCGGCGCCGCAGGACGCCACCAAGGCGCAGCAGCGTTTCACGCGCGTCGTGGTGTACGTCAACGACACGGAGCTGCCGGACCCCGGCCTCAAGCCGAACGCCCTGGGGCGCATCACCAACGCCAAGGTGTCGATCCCCAGCGCCCGGCTGCGGTGGGGCGAGAACCAGGTCAAGGTGGTGGTGTTCAACGAGGCCGGGGGCCGCGGCGAGGGCCAGGTGACCACGGATTACACGCCCCCAGATAAGCCGACGGCGACGCTGCATGCGTTGTGCGTGGGCATCAACGACTACCAGGACGAGGAGACGCTCAGCCCGCTGAAGTGCTCCGAGAAGGACGCCACGGAGCTGGCCAAGGTGTTGCGGCAGCACACGCGCAGCGGCGCGTTCAGCAAGGCGAACGTCGTCCTCGTGAAGGGGAAGGACGCCACGCCGGCCCGCATCCTGTCGGAGCTGGGCAAGCTGACGGCGGCGGCCAAGCCGAATGACTGGGTGATGGTCTTCCTGTCCGGCCACGGCGAGGTCGAGTACGCCAAGGGCCCCGACGGCAAGCCGCTGTACGTGAACAAAAAGAAGGTGCCCCTGGAGGGGACCTATTTTTATCCGGGGCAGAACTACAAGGATGGCCGCCCGGAGACCCGCCTGACGATGAAGCAGCTGTTCGGGGCCCTGGCCAAGTCCGACGGGCGGAAGCTGGTGGTCCTCGACACCTGCCACTCGGGCGGGGCGACGGTGATCCCGGCGGACTCGGCGCGTGACGTCAGCCCGGACGGGATGAACTTCCTGGTGATCGCCTCCTGCCAGACCGACCAGGAGGCCCTGGAGCCGGAGAACCCCGACGAGGTGTTCCCTCACGGGTTCTTCACCCAGGCGCTGCTCGACATCGTGACGCCGGCCAGGAAGGAGCACGAGGGCAAGCGCCTCTCCGGGATCTCCTCCTCGGTGCTCAAGTCGCGTCTGCCGGACGAGCTGACGAAGATCCTGGGGAAGTTCGGCGTGAAAAAAGGCACGCGGTACGAGGACCGGCTGTACTCGCCGGCGTTCCTGCTGCCGGACGCGGCCGCCTCGACGGCGGTCTTGCACAAGCCCGGAGAGAAGTGACGGGCGGGCGGATTTGTCCGGTGCGCGTCACAGCCGTCGCTTGTATAAGTAGAGGATTAGTGGGACACACGGATTCAGCGCCCCCTGGAGGGTAAGACGCGATGAAGAAGTTCCTGGCCCTGGCCGCCCTGGCAGGCCTGGCCATCCCCGGCAGCGTGCGGGCCGACCGGCTCGACAACCGCCTGCTGGAGGAAGCCCCCAAGCTGGTCGAGAAGCTCAAGGCGAAGAAGTACGGCAACGTCGGCGTCCTCCGCTTCCAGGTGGACATGCCCGGCAAGAAGCCCAGCTACACTTCTCCGCTGAGCGGCAACCTGGTCACCCGCATGGAGACGGGCCTGATCATCCACGTCGATCAAGAAGGCAAGCCCGTCATGGGCGTCATCCGCGACGCCGGCTCTTCCGCCGTCAAGCAGAACGTCGGCTCGTGGTCCACCAGCGAGAAGGAGCGCCGCAAGCTCTTCGAGGGCACCTACCCCCTCGCCTGGGGCCGCGACACCGTCAAGGCCGACGCCTTCATCACCGGCAAGGTGACGGTGTCGAAGGACTACAAGAAGACCTCGATGGAGGTCCTCGCCTTCGACAAGGACAACCCGACGCGGCTGGTCACCCTCGCGTCGTTCACCATCCCGACCGACCGCAACATCCTGCGTGACCTCGGCCTGAGCTTCGCCCTGCCGACCACGATCCGCTCGCGTGCCATCGACAAGAAGAAGACGGACAGCGAGGTCGATAGCGACGTGATCGAGATGGTGCAGTCCACGCAGCCCAAGCCCGACCCCGTGAAGGACGGCGGCAAGGACGGCGAGAAGGACGGCGGCAAGCAGCCCCCCAAGGATGGCGGCAAGCAGCCCGACCCGATTAAGCTCGTCCCCAGCGACACAAAGGCCACCCCGGCCGACGTGGGCGGCGTGAGCATCCGCATGCTGGCCGACGGCGCCGCCGTCGCCAGCCGCGAGAAGGCGACCCAGGGCGACGGCGTCCGCTGGGAGGTGGAGTGCCCCGAGCCCTCGAAGAAGGTCACCTTCGAGCTGGTGAACAACGGCAAGACGAAGGTGGGCGTGGTCCTGCGGATCAACGGCTTCAACATCGTCAACCAACAGAAGGACGCCCCGGAGACGTGCGGCAAGATCCTACTGGAGCCGGGCAAGCGTGGCATCGTCCGCGGCTTCATCGAGGTCGGCCCGGACACGGCCTCGCGGACGATCAAGCGGAAGGACGACGACGACGACCTCGTCGACCCGAAGCCGGACCCGAAGCCGGACCCCAAGGGGCCGAAGATCACCCTGCTGCCCTTCAAGATCCTGGTGGGCGAGGACGCCATCAAGGCCAAGGCCGACCTGGGCGACAAGGCGGGCCTGATCGAGGTGGACGTGTTCCAGGAGGGGGCCGTCGAGCCGGAGCTGCAGATCAGCCCGCGTGGCCTGCCGCCCAGCAAGGAGAAGACGGCCCGCGAGACCTACAAGGGCCTCCGCACCGCGCTACTCCAGTCGAGCGGCCTGAAGGTGAAGGTCGAGGACCGCGGCCCCGGCGTGAAGCCGCGCTCGGTCGTCGTGCCGGCCCCCGCGGAAGAGCGGATCGAGTTCAAGGGCAGCGTGAAGGATTTCCCCAACCCGCTTTTCGTGGCGCGGGTGGCGATCCGGATTGTCCCTCGTGAGGAGGCCCCGTGACGCGGGCCGACGGTTGAAGGAGTCCGACACCGGCCGGGGACGCGACGAGCGGCCCCGGCCCTTGGCACGGCAGGGGGAGCGCATGTTCCGCAAGTTGACGATCCTGGCGGTTGCCCTGGCGGCGGTCACCGGCGCGGGCGCCCGCGGCGCGCAGCCCGCGCAGCTCAACAAGCTGTACGTCATCCAGGTCTTCGACACCAACGACGACGCGCTCAAACTGAGCCTCATTCAGGACGAGAAGCGCATGTCCGCCTTCTGGGCGTCCTCCATCCCGGCCAAGAAGCGTGAGGTCATCACGCTCCAGGGCAAGGAGGCCATCCCCGGCACCATCTCGATGACCATCCGCATGTTGAAGAAGAAGATCACCCCCAACGACGGGCTGGTGTTCTTCTTCGGCGGCCACGGCGCCCTCGTCACCAAGGGCGGCAACACCTCGCACTTCCTCCAGCTTTCGTCCGGCCAGGACATCGAACGCTCCAGCCTGCGCAAGATGCTGGAGGGCTGCAAGGCCGGCCTGACGGTCATGCTCACCGACTGCTGCTCCACCCGCGAGGTCTACGACGGGGCCAAGGTGAACGTGCCCGCCGCCCGCCCCGGCGAGATCGCCCCGGTGATCGACAGCCTGTTCTTCCGCTCGCGTGGCCTGGTGGACATCACCGCCGCCACCGAGGAGGAGGCCTGGAGCGACGACATCAACGGCGGCCTGTTCACCCAGTCCCTGGTCAGGCTGCTACGGGCCAAGCCCGAGTCGGTGGGCGGCTCCGAGGAGGACGGCGTGACGTGGGAGCAGTTCTTCCCGCACCTCCAGAAGGAGACGCAGACCTACTTCAAGACGTGGTCGGCCAAGATGAAGGCGCGGTACGGCAGCTCGGTGATCCGCGCCGAGACGCAGAAGCCGCACGCCTTCTTCCTGGGCAAGTCGAAGCCCCTGGCCTACAACGCGGTCGAGCTGGAGAACAAGCGCGACACCGCGCTGGTCTACAAGTTCCGCTGGAAGGGGGATGAGGAGTGGGTCGAGTTCAAGCTCGAGCCGGGCAAGAGCTTCTGCCACTTCCGGCCTGCGAAGCCCGACGGCGAGATGGTCCCCCTGGAGATCCTCCGCGCGGGTTCGACGAAGGAGAACACCCTCAAGGCGCTCCTCTGGGACAAGGACACCGCCCCACGCCTCGACTTCAAGTACGTCGTCCGCGGCCCGAAGAAGTGACCCTTGTGGCGAGCCAAGGAGGCGACTGAATGCCCTGCGGCCTCACCATCCTGGCCGTCGCCCTGGTGGCCTGCCCGGAGGCGGCGCGCGGCCCGGCGTCGCACGCGCCTCTGGAGAAGTTGTACGTCATCCAGGTCTTCGACACCGACGACGAGGCCCTCCGTACGGGCCTCGACCTGGATCAGAAGCGGATGACGAGCCTTTGGACCTTTTCCCTCCCGCCCAAGCGCCGCGAGATCCTCACGCTCACGGGCGACGCCGTGTCCCCCGGCCGGATCTCGCGCGCCATCCGTGCCCTGCGCGGCAAGATCACTTCACGGGATTCCCTCGTCTTCTACTACGCCGGCCAAGGCGCGCTCGCCAAGAAAGGCGGCAGGGCCGCCCACTCTTTGCGTCTCGCCTCCGGCCAGGATGTCGGCAGGGCGAGCCTGCGCCAACTGCTGGAGAGCCTCAAGGCCGGCTTGACCGTCCTGCTCACCGACTGCCGGGCGACGCAGGAGAAGTCCGTCGTGGCCGAAAACCGGCCTGGCATCCCACGGTGCGTACCCCCGCACGTCGAGAGCCTTTTCCTCCGCCAGCGCGGCGTGGTGGACCTCACCGCGGCGGCCGATGAGGAGGGCTGGAGCGACGATGTCAGTGGCGGGCTCTTCACCCGGACTTTCTGCGGGCTATTGATGCGCGGCAAGATCAAGGGGCCTGGAGGCAATGACGAGGACGAGGGCGGGGTGACGTGGGAGCAGCTCTTCCCGCTCCTCCAGAAGGAGACGCAGACCTACTTCCGGTGGTGGCCCGCAAGCATGAGGGCACGGTACGGCGCCCCCGTCATCCGCGCCGAGACGCAGAAGCCGCACGCCTTCTTCCTGGGCAAGTCGAAGCCCCTGGCCTACAACGCGGTCGAGCTGGAGAACAAGCGCGACACCGCGCTGGTCTACAAGTTCCGCTGGAAGGGGGATGAGGAGTGGGTCGAGTTCAAGCTCGAGCCGGGCAAGAGCTTCTGCCACTTCCGGCCTGCGAAGCCCGACGGCGAGACGGTCCCCCTGGAGATCCTCCGCGAGGGCGCCACCAAGGAGGACACCCTCAAGGCGCGTCTCTGGGACAAGGACACGGCGCCGCGCCTTGACTTCAAGTACGCCATCAGCGGCCCGAAGAAGTGAGCCCCAAGTGCCGCCCCTGACCCCACGCCGAGAGCGGCCATGCCACGAACCCTCCTGATCCTGCTCCTCCTCCCCGCCGCGCTGCCCGCCGCGCCGCCCGACCAGCTGAAGAAACTGCACGTCCTCATGGTCTTCGACACCGGCGACGCCGACATCGGCAAGAGCCTGGAGCTGGACAGGAAGCGGCTCACGAAGTTGTTGCAGGGCGCGATCCCGTCGGCGCGGTACACGGTCACCAACCTGGCCGGCAAGGAGCTGACGGGCGAGGCGCTGTTCGCCACCATCCGCGGGATGCGCACCAGGGTGTCGCCGCGTGACGGGCTGCTGTTCTACTTCGGCGGCCACGGCGCGCTCAACGACAAGCTCGGCCACGTCCTGAAGTTGCCGGGCGGCAAGGACGTGCTGCGCAAGGACGTGCGCCAGCAGCTCATGGCGTGCAAGGCCGGCCTGACGGTGATGCTCACCGACTGCTGCTCGACGAAGGAGCCGTACTTCGGCGAGCACGATTCCATCGTCTCGCCGCGTGCGGCGACGGCGCTGGCCCCGGCGGTGGAGTGCCTGTTCTTCCGTTCGCGGGGCTTGGTGGACGTGACGGCGGCGACGGAGGAGGAGGCGTGGAGCGACGACGAGAACGGCGGCCTGTTCACGCGCTCGCTGTGCCGGCTCCTGGTGCGTGAGGTGAAGGAGATGGACGTCAACGGCGACGGCTTCCTCTCGTGGGGCGAGTTCTTCCCGCAGCTGCAGAAGGAGACGCAGCTCTTCTTCAAGGACTGGTCGGCGAAGATGAAGGCGCGGCACCCGGACGCGGCGATCCGCGCCGAGACGCAGAAGCCCCACGCCTTCTACCTCGGCAAGCAGCAGGCGTACGCGGTGGTGGAGATCGAGAACGCGCGGGTCACCCCGCTGTCGTACCGTTACCGCTGGGAGGGCGAGAAGGCGTGGTCGTCGTGGGAGCTGAAGCCGGGGCGGGTCAAGGCCCACATCGCCCTGCTCGACGAGGGGGCCACGAAGATGCCGCGTCTGGAGATCCAACGGGCGGGCGCGGCCAAGGCCGACCTGCTGGCGCCGGTGAAGTGGGAGGAGGACCGCGCCCCGAAGAACCTGCCGATGCGCTTCCGCATCCGCGGCAAGTGAAGAAGGTCATCTGGAGTTAGACAGAATCAGACAAGGTTGGCGGCCGCGGCGCTGGTGTCGGCGGTCTGACCACAGGCCCTGCAATGCAAATTCCGCCGAGGATTTGCATTGCAGGGGGGTGCCTGGGGGGGTGCAATGCAATGCAATGGTCCGACCACTGCCATCCCACCTGTCTACTTCCGTCTAATTCCCGCCGGCGGGTCAACGGTTCCCCGCCAAGGAGGTGAGACAAAGTGAGCGGGTGAGCCGGGGACTCGCGCACTGGGCGCCGGCCGGTGACACGAGGCGTCTGTTGACGCCGGAGTCACCTGCTCACTCGGGGGCGAAGTGAGCAGGTGACTCGGCGCCCAACGGGCCGTCTTCTTGCCTCCTCTGTGCCTCTGCCGAGAACCCTCTCCCACCCCGTCTCAGCCCGGCTTGTAGCGGAAGCGGGCCGCGAACAGCGCCAGCATCAGCACGTTGACGGCGAACGCCACGGCGAACACCGCGGGCAGGTCGTCGCCGGCCGTGCGGCGCAGCCAGCCGGCCAGCAGGTTCCCCAGCAGCGTGCCGGCCCCGCTCACGACGGTGAACAGCGCCTGGACGCTGGCCCGCATGCCGCCCTCCGCCAGGCCGTTGGCGTACACCTGGCCGGCGATGATGAAGAGGGTGATGTACATGCCGTGCAGGGGCAGGCTCGCCACCACCAGCGCCAGCGGCGAGCCCAGCGCCGTGGCCGCGAACGCCAGCGTCCAGCACGACAGGCCCACGAGCATCGTGGCCCGCAGCCCCAGCGCCAGCAGGATCGCCGGCTGGATGAACAGCGTCAGGATCTCCGTCACCTGACACAGGGTCAGGGTCACCGGGACCGACTCGCCCGGCACCCCGAGCCGCTGGAGCATCAGCGGCAAGAGCTGCGTGTTGAACGGGAACGTCAGCGACGCGCCGAACATGCACACCGCGTAAACCAGGAACGTGCCGTCGCCGAGGAGCGAGAGGGCCGCGAGCGGGGCGAAGCCCGCCGCCTGGCGCGGGGGCGTGAGGGGCAGCGTCAGCGCGTAGGCCGACAGCGCGAAGGCGAGGACGGCCCCGATGCGGAAGGCGTCGGCGCGCGGCCCGCCGGTGCGGGCCAGCCACGCGCCGACGAACAGCCCGACCAGTACCCAGCCGACGGTGCCCCACATGCGTACCGGGCCGAACTGGCGCTCCGGCGCCTCCAGGTGCGAGAACGTCACCGTGGTGCCGAGGAGCGAGAGCGGCCCGCACACCACCCAGAACGCGAGGGTGGTGAGGAACACCGCCACGGGGGAGGTGAGCGACGCGAGGAGGAACAGCAGCAGCCCGCCGCCGGCCGCGCAGCAGGCGAGGGCGCGTTCGGCGGGCATCCAGCGGTCGGCGGCCTGGCCGGCCACGAAGGACGACACGACGGCGGCGGCGGCCTGGGTGGCGCAGCAGTACGCGATGGTGAGCTGCCCGAAGCCGAGCGAGTCGAGGTGCGCGCTGTACAGCGGAAGCACCGACGCCGGGACGGACCACTGCAACACCTGCAAGACCGCCAGGCGCGGCAGGGGGAGCGGGTGGCGGGTCACTCCTTCTCCGACTTGAACGCGGCGGTGGCCTTGGCGATGGCCGGCAGGGGCCTGTCCCACTCCTTGCCGCTCTCCAGGGAGAGGCGGTAGAAGGGGTGGACGAAGCGGTCACGCACCTTGCCCTTGAGGTCCTTGGCGTGGTGCGTCGTGCCGGCCATGTCGGCCTTGCCGGCGACGGCGAAGACGATCCACATGTCCTCGGACGCGGGGGGCGTGACCTCGAAGCTCCGGCCGGCGCGGTCGAAGGCGAACTCCTTGCCCCCGGGCTTCTCCGTCGGCCTGAGCATCTGCTCGGTGGCCAGGTCGTGGTCGTGCAGGGCGACCTCGATCATGGCTTCCCTGGAGGGGGTGACGGCGAGGCCGAGGCCCTGGCCGATCTTGAACACCCTGGAGGGTCCGACGCGTTTGGCCTTGCCGACCTGCTTCTTGGTCTTCGGGTCGCGGGTGATCTCGTAGAGCATCGTCTCGGCCTTCAGCGTGAACGCCGGGTCGCTCGTCAGATCCGGGGCGGTCCAGCCGTCGAACGGCAGCAGGGCGGTGCCCAGGCCGAGGCGCTGGATGACGAGGTGGAAGCGGGCCTGCCATTCGGCGCGGGTGGCGCCCTTGGCGGGGTCGATCTTCTCGCCGCGCAGGGCCTCCTCGAGGCGTGCCTGTTCGCCCTTCCAGCCGGCCTCGCCCTTCATCTGGAGGGCCGACACCCTGTCGCCCCACACGTCGGGGGGCGACGGCTCGGGCAGGACGGCGTCGGCGGCGGCCCCGGCCAGCAGCGACACCTCGCGGGCGAATTTGCGGTCGTTCAGCAGGCCCAGCAGCCAGCCGCCGCGGACATGGACCACGGGGCGGACGTACTCCGTGGCGACGAGGTACGGGACGGCTTCGACGAACGGCGGGGTGAACGAGACCACGGTGTAGGGGTATTCGAGGACGATGATATCGAAGACGGTCAGCTTGCTGGGCCTGGGCTTCTCCTTCTCGGGGTCGGCGGGCGGGATGATGAAGGGCCGGCGGTCCCAGGCGAGGGTGGCGAGGTCGATGCGGAAGACGCTCTGCTGGGCGTCGACGGGGGTGAGCTTGAAGCCGGCGGCGCCGGGGCCGGCGAGGGCGGGGAGGACGCGCTCCAGCTCCTTGCGGGCCCTGGCGAGGCGGACGGGGCCGTCGGGCAGGCAGAGGAGGTAGTCGAGGCTGATGTACCGGGCGCGTGCCCTGTCGGCGGCGGGCAGGCCCTTCTGGTCGCGCATCACCTGCTTCAGGACGTACTCCTCCCCCCAGGCGAAGACCTGCGGCCTCTGCACGTCGGGCGCGCCCTTCTTGACCCAGTCGCGGAGGGTCTTGCGGTCGGCCTCGGACAGGCGCGGGCGGTCGCCGGGGGGCATGTTGCCGGCGTCCACCAGCCAGATCAGCTCGGACAATTCGGGCCGCGTCGGCACGACTTGGGCGGCGCGCAGCGCCTTCCAGTCGAGGACGTCGAGGCCGGCGCGCGGGGTCATGCCCCCGTGGCACCCGGCGCAATTCTTCTCGAGGATGTCGCTGGCGTTCTTGGCCAGGGCCGCGTCGGCGCTGGCGGGCTGGGCGAGGGCGATGAGCAGGGCCAGGACGGACATCGGCACCCTCCGGCGGTGTACGGGGCGGTGTTCGCGGAGTATTGTACCGGAAAGGCTTCCACGATCGAGAGGGCACCATGACGCAGAGAGCCGTCCACTGGCACGAAGGCATGTTCATGGGGCCTCAGCACCTGCAGGCCGCCCAGCGGCACGGGGCCGCACAGATGCGCCTGTACGCCCGCGCCGGCACGCGCTACAACTGGGGCATCCAGTCCATCCAGCTCAACAAGGTGGCCCTGGCCAACCACCGCTTCGAGATGCTGGGGCTGACGGCGTTCCTGCGCGACGGGACGTGCGTGCATCTGCCGGCGGACGGGCCGCTCCCCGCTTCGGACTTCCGCCCCCAGATCGAGCAGTCGCACCCGCTGATGATCTGGCTGGCGGTGCCGAGCTTCCAGCCGGGCCGGCCCAACGCGGCGGAGGGCATCGGCGGCGACACGCGCTACCTGCTGGACACGGCGGAGGTGGAGGACGAGAATGCCGAGAGCGAGGCGCAGCCGGTGAAGTTCCGGCTGTACAACCCGCGTCTGGTGGCGACCAACTCGCAGGAGCAGCCGGGCCTGGACCTGCTGCCGCTGGCGCGTCTGACGCGGTCGAGCGACGCCAGCACGACGCCGAAGCTGGACGAGGCGTACATCCCCCCGGTGCTGTGCTGCGACGCCTGGGAGCCGCTGCAGGTGGGCATCCTGCGGGCGGTCTACGACCGCATCGGCACGAAGATCACCGTGCTGGCGAATCAGGTGCAGTCTCGTGGCATCAGCCTGGAGAGCGTGGCGTCGGAGGACATCCGCATCCTCAGCCAGCTCCGCGTGCTGAACGAGGCGTACACGCTGCTGCACGTCCTGGCGTTCGCCGACGGCATCCACCCGCTGGAGGCGTACGCCGAGCTGTGCCGCATCGTCGGGCAGCTGGCGATCTACGGCACCACCCACCGCCCGCCGGAATTGCCGACGTACGACCACGACAACCTGGGGTACATCTTCGGGCAGGTGCAGAAGCACATCGACGGGCTGCTGAACCTGATCCTGGAGCCGGAGTGGCAGGCGCGGCCGTTCATCGGCGTGGGCAAGCGGATGCAGGTGACGCTGGAGCCGGCGTGGCTGGAGGCGCGTTTCAACATGTACATCGGGGTGAAGAGCAACCTGCCCCCCCAGCAGTGCGCCGACCTGTTCACGAACACCAACGCGCTGGACATGAAGATCGGGTCGAGCGACCGGGTGGACACGCTGTTCGAGCAGGGGCGGATGGGGCTGGCGTTCCAGCACGCGACGCAGCCACGCTCGCTGCCCTCACAGGCGGGGCTGACGTACTTCCAGGTGGACCGCAAGGCGCAGGCGAACGAGTGGCAGTCGGTGAACAGCACGCTCGCGCTGGCGATCCGGCTGAACGAGCGTCTGGTGCAGGGCACCATTCAGGACAAGCAGGAGCTGTCGGTGCTGTACAAGGGGAACACGATCCCCGTGCAGTTGACCCTCTACGTGATCCGCCCGATGGCGGGGCAGGCCTGAGCCGCGACGCAGGCTGACCGGGGGTGACGCGGTGCACGAGATCACCGAGCTACTGAGCAAGTGCTGGGTGGACGAGGGGGCTCGGACGGAGCTATTCCGGATCGTCTACGGCCACCTGCACAAGCTGGCGCGGGCGAGCGTCAATCGGTGGGATGACCCGGTCCTCCAGCCGACGGAGCTGGTGAACGAGGCGTACGCCCGCATCTTCTCGAACGACAAGTCGGTCAGCTGGCCCGACCGCGCCCACTTCTTCTCCTTCATCTCCAAGGTGATGCGACACCTGCTGATCGACTACCACCGCTTGCACGCGGCGGCGAAGCGCGGCGGGGGGAGGCCCGCGGCCCCGCTTCTCGAGGCCGACCTCCCGGATGCGGGGTACTCCGACGAGAGCTTCCTCCTGCTGGAGCTGTTCGACGAGCTGGAGCTGTTCGACGCCCAGGCGGCTCGCGTGGCCGAGCTGCACTACTGCGGGGGGCGTTCCTTCCGCGAGATCGTGGACATCCTCGCGGCGGGCCCGCGGCCAGCCACAATCACGGAGGCCGACGCCGAGGCGAGCTGGCGGCTCGCGCGTGCCTGGCTGAAGCGCCGTCTGGAGGGGCGCCCGTGACTGACTCGGAGCGCGTAGGACGGCTATTCCGGGACGCACTCGGCCGGCCGGCGGAGGAGCGGGACACGCTGCTCGCCTCCGTCGCGGCGGAGGACGAGGCCGCCGCGCGGCGCGTGAAGGAGCTGCTCGAGGCCGACCGACAGGCGGACGTGGCCGGCTTCCTGGCGCGGCCGCTCTTCGAGGTGGCGAGCCGGCTCCTCTCCGGGCGGGCGGGGCACCTCGGGCCGTATGAGCTGCTGGAGGAGCTGGGCCGCGGCGGCATGGGGGTCGTGTTCAAGGCGCGGGACACCAGGGACGGGCGGGTCGTCGCCCTCAAGGTGCTCAGCCCCGCCGCCGTCACCGACCCCGCCGCCGCAGCGCGATTGCGGCGTGAACGCGAGGCTCTCGGTAAGGTCATTTCTCCCCACGTCGTCCGGCTGCTGGCGGCCGACACGCTGGACGGCATGGACGTGCTGGTGCTTGAATACGTACCCGGCCGGACCCTGGCCTCGGTGGTCAGGGACGGCGGCCCGCTGCCGGCGCGGGAGGCCTGTCGGGTCCTTACGTCCGTCGCCCGGGGCCTCCACGCCGCCCACCGACAAGGGGTCGTCCACCGCGACGTGAAGCCCGGCAACGTGATGCTGACCCCGGAGGGGGAGGTGCGCCTCCTGGACTTCGGGGCGGCCGCCCTCGCGGACGCGGCCGAGGCGCTGACGCGGCCGGGCGCCGGCCTGGGGACGATGGATTACATCGCCCCGGAACAGATCGACGCCGCCGGCCCGGCGGCGGCGTCCGCGGACTGGTACTCATTCGGATGCGTCGCCTATTTCCTCCTGACGGGCCGCGCGCCGTTCGCGGACCGGCCCACGGAGGCGGGCAAACTCCTGGCCCACAAGATGCAGCAGCCCCCGAGGCTGGGGGCAGGGGTGGCCCCCGCCCCCGTGGCGGCGCTGGTGGAGGCCTTACTCGCCAAGGATCCCCGCGCCCGCCCGTCCTGCGCCGACGTTCTGCGGGCTCTGTCCGCGCTGGACGCCGGGGCCGGCCAGGCCCCGGCCCCACAATCGGAGATTTCCCGGCCGGAATGGGTGTGTTTCTCGCTCCTCCTGGTGGCCGGCCTTGTCGCCAGCCTCGCCCTCGTCTCACCGAACAGGAGCGGAGCCCCCATGATCCCCCAGTTGGAGAAAGTGAAACTCGCCCTAGAAGTCGTTGTCGTCGCCTGTGGCGCGGCGGCGGCGTTGGCCGCCCTCCTCTCTCGACTCCGCCGCCGCCGCTGGGCGTTATGGGGGCTTGTCGGAGTAGGGCTGACGGCGGCGGCCGTCGCCGCCGCCCTCTGGCTCGCGCCTCGCGCCGACGCGGAAGCACCTGCGCCGCCGCCACCGCCAGGCCGCCGCAGCGTCCCCCCCTTGGTCCCCGCGGCGGCCCACCTGGGTTCGGAACCGGCCGCGGCCCAGCCGGACTCCCGTATCGTCACCTTCTCCCACCTGCCCGAGGACGAGCGTGAGCCCTGGCGGGTGGCCGTCTCGGACTGGATACGACAGGCGTTCCCCGGTTCGGCGATCAAGACGCTAGGCCCCGACGGGGCGGCCCTGGTGATCCGCCTCCGGACGGCCGAGGGGTCTGTCGCGGAGGCGTGGGGCAGGCTCGTCTCCGGCGACCCGTACGCCTTGAAGTCGGATACCGTTGACGACCCGGAGCTGCGGGCCGCGTTTAAAACGGTGACTGCCTTGACGCGCACGGGCCACCCGGCCGTCCGCGGCGATTGGCTGCTCTCCGTCGTCTCGCCGGGGCACCCACTGATGGGGCGGTACCGGGAGCCGTTGGACCTGGCGCGGGCGGCGGCCGAGGTCGGGGTCGCCCCGGACCTGCTTGTGCGGCGGCTGGCCGAGGACGAGGCCCTGGCGCCGCTGGGCCTGGGGGCGCTGGGGGGAGGCGGGAAGATCGGGCGGGAGGAGTGGGCGGGGCGAATGGAGGACGACACCACGCGGTTCCAGGCGTTGTGCGCCCGGCTCGGCGTCGGCTACCCGCTCACCCGGTGAGAAAAACGGGGCCTGGTTCAAGGGCGGGTAACAGGCCGGTGCCGTTGCTGTGCAGATCGGTCCCCTCTGTGGGTGTTACCTCCTTCGCTCTGATCCTGAACCACGCCAAAAACGGAAAAGGGCGGCGTGTGGGCCCGTCGGATTACGCTTCTCCTGGCGAGGGGGCGAGAGCGGCCCCTCGCAGACCCACCAACACCCGAGGGAAGCCCATGTTCCGGAGATTGCTCACCTTGGCGGCCCTGGCCGCTGCCACCACGGCGTCGGCGTACGGGGCCGAGGGGCTGCGGCCCCTCCTCGCCCCCCGATGCCAACAAATCGCGAAATCGCTGCTGTCGAAGAAGGAAAGCAATGTGGGGGTACTCACCAAGGGCCCCGAGAAGTCGCTGCCCAACGCCCGCCCCGCGGACGTGGAGAGGCTTTTCAAGGAGGAGCTGGGCAAGCTCGGCATCAAGGTGTCCGACGACGCCCGCTATCAGTTGGCCGTCGATTACACCGACGCGACGCGGGACAGGGGCGGTATCCTGCGCCCGTTCGAGCTGAAGCTCACCCTGAAAGAGGCGGCCACGGAGAAGCCGGTCCAGGCGTTCGACGTGACCGTGGAGGACCAGCTCCTTCTCCGCCGGCTCGGTGGTGATCTGGCCAGCCCCCTGGAGGCCCCGCTGTGTGAGCTGGCGCGGCGCCTGGCCGTCTGGCTTGAGACCCAGGCGGAGAACAAGCTGGCATTCACGGGGCTCCATGGCCCGGACGGTGAGGCGGCGGGCATCGCCAAGCGGTTGCTGGACGAGCTGGGGCGACAGAAGAACAAGAAAGGGGACGTGCGGGTCGACCCGGCGGCGGCGTTGCGGCTCCGCGGGGCGTGCGAGGTGACGGAGGCGGACGGGGGGCGGGCCGCGATCGTCCTGCGCGTGGAGGTCGTCAACCGCCTCGGGAAGCGGGTCGGGGAGGAGATGGCCGTGACCATCCCCCTGAGTGGCAAGGGCGCCGAGGCGACGCGGGACGTGGACGGGATCGCGACCCTCGTGGCGGCGGCCCCGGAGACGGGCACCTTCCCCCCGGATCAGCCCACCGAGAAGAGGGTGGCCGCCTACCTGGGCCGGCGGAAGCGGCCGACGGCGAGCGTGGAGGGCGGGGCGTGGGTGAAGCCGGACCGGTCCAGCCCTTTCGCCGTCGCCCTGCGGGTGGAGGGGAAGCTCGTCCCCGCGGAGGTCAAGGGCGGGCAGGCGTTCGTGTCACTCAAGAAAGGCGACAAGTACGAAGTGATGGTGCGGAGCACCCTCAAGCACGACACGGCATTCGCCACGGCACTTGACGGGCTGAGCATGTTCGCGTTCAGCGAGAACAAGAACTACACGCACCTGATCTTGCCTAAAGGGAAGAAAGAGTGCGCGGTGACAGGCTGGCACAAGGTGAACGACAAGGTGGACAGGTTCCAGGTGCAGCCCCTCGCCGACACGCCGGCGGGCCGGCTCATCAGGAGCGGGCCGGGGATCGGGACGGTGACGGTCCTGTTCTCTGCGGCCTGGGGGAAAGGGGAGCCGATCCCGGATGACGAGGAGCTGTTCAAGGCACGCAGCCGCGGCGGCGAGAAGCTGGCGACGGGGAGGGGCCCCTTACAGGGCTACGTTTCTTGTGAGGGCGAATTCAGGTAGCGATTCTCGG
>CAZVZK010000096.1:0-37462 GCA_964630925.1 uncultured Alcaligenaceae bacterium | reverse complement strand
CCCCGCTACCTTGCATTGTAGCAAGCCTGTTAGCCCATCAAGGTCACCACCCGAACTTGTAGGATGAGGGGATTCGTCTCGGACCACGGCCGGAGGGGCCCTTGATCTACCACACCTGCCCCGCGTGCGGGGAAGAAGCGGCCTTCTCCCCGGACGTGGCCGGCCTGCCGGTCCACTGCCCAGCCTGCCGGGCCGGTATCACCGTCCCGCGTGACGCTTCGGACCAGCCGACGGCCCCCAAGGGGCCGTCGATGCTGCCCGCCCTGTCCGCCCTGAGGGGGTGGGCCCTCCTCGCCGCCGCCTTCCTCGCCCTCACCTGGTTCCTCGCCGGCACACCCTGGCTCTTCAACGGCACGCTGCTGGTGACGGTGCTGGGGGCGCCGGGATGGGTCGCGGCGCTCTGGGGCATGGCCAAGGGGTCGGCCGACGGCGAGAAGACGGACCGCAAGCCGCTCGGCACCGCGCTGCTGGCCGGCCTGTTCATCTTCGCGACGCTCGGCGCGGCGCTGGCCATCCACCTCTGGTTCCCCGTCGGCCGCGTCATCGTCGATAACGGCGCGGGCAGGGCGGTGCGGATCCGCCTCGACGGGGCCGACTGGGTCGCGGCGGGGAGGGGCACCGGCGCGGCGACGGCGACGCTGCGTGCGGGGTCGTATTCGATCGAGATCGTGGACGAGGCCGGCGTGGTGGATGACAAGTTCCAGGCGGCCGTGGACAGCGCCGGCCCGTACATCCTGAACGTGCTGGGCGCGGCGACCTACACGCGCGGCACCCAGGACTACGGGGACGCCGCGTTCGGCGCCGGCCGGACCGAGGCGGTGGTCCGGGACAAGTGGATCAAGGCCGATGCGGATTTCGTGTTCGAGGAGCCGCCCTCGTCGATCAGCGTTGTGTCGTGGCGCGGCTTGAAGTCCACCACCGCCTCACGGACATATTTCCTGCGCGGCCCGCCGAGGAGATAGGGAGGTAGGCAGGTCGGCGGCCCCCACCGGCCATTCCGCCCGCCCTGGTACGCCGGCCGCTTGCGGGTGCTAGAATCGTTGGGAGGAGGCGCCTTGTCGCGCACGACGTCTCGCCAGGAGCCCGCACTCATGCGATCCCTCTTCCTGTTGGCCGCCCTGCCCTGCCTCGCCCCCGCCCAGGGGCCGGGCCGGCTGCCGCCCTGGGAGGCCAAGGCCTTCCACCTCCTCCACCCGCCCGCCGGCGGCATGAAGTACCGCCAGGTCCCCTGGCACACCGACCTCGCCCCGGCGCTCAAGGAGGCCAAGGAGGAGAAGCGGCCCCTGTTCCTGTGGGTGGCCGGCGACCCGCCGCTGGAGCGGTGCTGAGGGTTCGGCGCCGGGCTCCGTGCGGGCCCCCTGTCCGACCCCGAGGTCATCAAGGCGGTCCGCCGCTCCTTCGTCCCCGCCGCCCTCAACCTGTACGAGGTGCGCAAGGAGAAGGGCGCCGCCGGCGACTTCTGGCGCGAGGCCCAGAAGCAGGTGCCCGAGCTGTACCAGGGCATCCTCATCGTCTCACCGGACGGCAAGGTGCTGGCGTCGCACGGCAAGATGGTCGAGCCGGGCCGCAAGTGGTCCGGCGAGATCCTCGACGCCGTCGACGCGGCCCTGGCGAAGTTCGGCAAGGTGGCGCCGCGCGAGCCGGAGCCGCGCGACGCCCTTTCGGACCGTGGCCTGGGGCTGCGCCGCGACGGCGGCATCGCCCTGGCGGTGTACCTGCGTCCGATGGTGCTGGGGCTGGACACGCGCGGCCTGGGGCCCACCGCAGTGGACAGCATCGTCCTGAGCGAGGAGGAGGCGTCGCGCTTCTCCCGCGAGGACGCCAGGGAGGGCCAGACGTGGGTGATCCCCGCCGCGGTGGCCGGCAAGCTCCACAAGGTGCTGTCGCCGATGAGCGACGCCAACACGCTGGCGCGGGCCGACGAGGTGACGGAGGTGCGTCTGCGCGGCAAGGTCGAGACGATCTTCGAGGGCGAGGCGTACCTGCGCTACTCGGGGAAGATCGTGGGCGAGCACGTGTGGCAGTTCCCGCCGCACAAGGGGAAGAAGATCAGGGCGGAGGCGACGCTGGAGGGCGTCGGGTCGGCGGACGCGAAGACGGGGCGGCTGTCGCGCCTGGTGATCGTGGCGCGCGGGACGTTCCGCAACCACCCGCCGTACGACGAGCCGTCGAGCTACGGCGCGGTGATCGACTGGCGGCGGCGGAAGTAGGCGCGGGCCGAGTAGAATGCCCGGCATGGCCCGAGGAGCCCGCCGATGGACCTGAAGCCACATCCCAACCACGACCTTTACCTGCGCGTGCTACGGGCGATGACGCCCGAGCAGCGTCTCCTCAAGGCGTTCGAACTGTCCGCGCTCACCAAGGCCCTGTTCCGCGAGGGGTTGCGCAAGCGGTTCCCCGACCTGCCCGAGGGCGAGTTCCACAAGCTCTACCTCAAGAGGCTCGCCCTGTGTCACAACCGGAAATACTGAGGAAGGTTGTCGCGGCCCTCGCCACGCTCGGCATCGACTACATGATGACCGGCTCAGTCGTGTCGAGCGCCCAGGGCGAGCCCCGTTCCACGCACGACATCGACATCGTCGTGACCTTGCAGCCCGAGGCCATCGCGGGGCTCGTCGCCGCCTTCCCGCCGCCGGACTACTCCCTGTCCGAGGCCGCGATCCGGGACGCCCTCAAGGCGCGCTCGATGTTCAACCTCCTGTCGCTCGATGACGGCGACAAGGTCGATTTCTGGCTCCTGACGGATGAGCCGTTCGACCGCTCCCGCTTCGCGCGGAAGAGGGTCGAGACGGTCCTGGGGCTGTCGCTGAACGTCTCATCGCCGGAGGACACGATCCTCGTCAAGCTGCGCTGGGGCAGGCTGGCAGGGGGCAGCGAGAAGCAGCACACCGATGCCCTGCGCGTCTACGAGGTCCAGGCGGGGTTGCTTGATCAGGCCTACCTCGATCACTGGGCCGGCCAACTCGGCGTCGAAGAAGACTTGCGACGGCTACGCGCCCAGGCCAGGCCCATCGAGGATGAGCCGCCGCGCTGAGCGACCGCTCCACAAGGCGGCCGATCAGCCGACCACCTCGACGGCGGCGAGCCTCTTGAGCCGTTGCAGCCCGTCGAGGAGGTCCGTGTGTCCGCCCTGATCGCACCTTCGGACGACGAGCGCGCGGATGCGTCTGAGCAGCGGCGAGCATGCCAGCCCGTCCCAGGGCACCGCCTCATGAACCAGACGCACTTCCTGTATCGGGCCGATCCCCAGCAGCTCCTCGCCGTTGGGTGAGGAACGCCGACGGGCGGACGGTCACGGACTCGATGAAGCCGCGGCGGTACTCCCACCAATGGACCGGCCCTCGCCGCGAGCTGACCAGCCCACGGAGCGGGCCCCCGTTGAGGCGGCGAAGCACGGCACCGTCCCAGCGCTTGCGGTGGCGGAGGTACAGGAGGGTGGCCTCGCGGGAGGAGGGGGCGCCGACTTGCAGACGGATGAAGTCGGCGCGGGGCTGGTCCCCCTGCTCCTCGCACCAGTCCGCGTAGACCAGCCGGACCGTCAGATCCTCAGGGGCGGCCCTCACGGCCTCGAGTAATCGGTCCCCGTCGTTCATCGGCGCACCTCCTCGGGCGTTTCGAGGGAGGAGGCCGGGCCGGCGGGCGCGGTTCACGGCATCAGGCCGTACTTCTTCATCTTCTTGTACAGCGTCACCCGGCTGATGCCCAGCGCGCTGGCCGCACGCGACCGGCTGTTGTTGTGGCTCGCCAGCGCCTTCTCGATCACGCTCTTCTCGGCCGCCTCGCGGCCGTCCTTCAACGTGTCGGCCGGCTTCGGCTTCACCGGCGCGGGCGCGTGTCCTCGCGCCGCCGCCGGCAGGTGCTCCGGCAGCAGCACCGGGCCGGACGACACCAGCACCGCCTGCTGCATCATGTTCTCGAGCTGGCGGATGTTGCCTGGCCACGGCGCCGCCTCCAGCAGCGCCAGGGCCGACGGCGACACCGCGAACAGCTCCTTCTTGAACCGCGTGTTGAAACGCCCCGCCATCCCACGCGCCAGCGGGGCGATGTCGCCCGGCCTCTCCCGTAGCGGCGGCAGGTGGAAGCTCATCACGTTCAGCCGGTAATACAGGTCCTCGCGGAACCGGCCCTCGGCGGCGATCTGCTCCAGATTCCGGTTGCTCGCCACCAGGATGCGCGCCCGGCACCGCATCGTCTCGTTGCTGCCGACCGCCTCGTACTCGCCCGACTCGATCACGCGCAGCAGGGCCGCCTGCTGCTCCAGCGGCAGGGTGTCGATCTCGTCGAGCAGGATCGTGCCGTCGCCGGCGGCCTCGAACTTCCCGGCCTTGCGCTCCGTCGCCCCGGTGAACGCCCCCTTCGCGTGGCCGAAGAAGTGGCTCTCGACCAGCGTGGCGGGGATGGCGCCGCACGGCACCGTCAGGAACGGCGCCCTGGCCCTGGGTGAATGATCGTGCAAGAGGCGGGCGATGTGCGTCTTGCCCGTCCCCGTCTCGCCGGTCAGGAGGACCGTCACGTCATGCTCGGCGGCCAGGGCCAGACGCTCCACCAGGGGGACCAGCGACGGCGTCTGGCCGATCAATCGTGTCGCCAGGCGGTCCTCGGTGGTCTGCTCCTCGGGCGGGGGCAGTCGGCGTAGCAGGGCGACCAGGTGCTCGGCGTCGTCGGGCCAGCGCAGCCGGTGCGAGACGTGCGGCATCAGCCCGGCCAGCCCCCTGCCGGGGGCCGAGGGCGTGGCCTCCAACAGCGTCAGCACGGCGGGGAGCTGCTGGATGCGGATCTCCTGCACCAGACGCAGGACGCGGTCGGCGTCGGCGGGTGCGCCGGCGGCCAGCAGGAGGAAGCCCTCCATCTCCGGCGTGAGGTGCTGGCGGGCGTCATCCAGCCCGCACTGGAAGACCTCGCGGCCGAGGTGCCGGCGCAGATGGCCCTGCACGGCCTGGGCCAGGCGCGGATCGTCCGCCACGAGCGCCATCCGTCCGAACATCCGGAACGTACCTCGGGGCGAGTGTTTCCGATCCTTTACACTCGCCTTGGAATCGCCCGTTGTCAAGCGGCCGCGCCCGTGACGACACCCCGCCCGCGTGTCCTGCACCCCCGGCACGCGGGCCGAGTGCCCTACGGGGGTGGCCTTCCGGCCGCTATCATGATGGCTGGGGAGGGTCTCCTTCGATGGCGGTCATCTGCCAGGGCTGCGGCCAATCGTTCCCGGTGCCGGCGGGGTACGCACGCAACAAGATCCAGTGCCCCGGCTGCGGCGTCATCTGCCCGGTGCCGGCGGGGGCCGAACGCGCCGCCCCGGCGGCCGCCGGGAGAGGCCGCGCCCCGCGCCCCGCCGCCCCGGCGACGCCGTTCGACGAGGCGCCCGTCGAGGCCGACATCGAGGGGCCGGCGCCGGCCCCCGCGCCGGCGCCGGTGCTCCTCATGCCGTGCCGGCGGTGCGGCAGGATGATCCGCCGGCTCGGCGAGTGCGACTGCACGAGGGGCCTCGATGACCCCATCCCCGAGGAGCCGGGACGGGAGCCGCCGTCGCTGTCCCTGGACGATGCGCCGGCCCGGCCCGCCGCGGAGGAGGAGGACGAGGGCGGCTACGACCTGTCCGAGCCGATCGGCCCGTCGTGCCCGGAGTGCCGCCGCGAGATGGTGCGTGGCACCGTCGTCTGCGTGGGCTGCGGCTTCAACGTCAAGACACGCAAGAAGCTCAAGCGGACGTTCACGCCGATCAACCGCGTGTGGGACGCCGACCGCTCCCTGGCCAACCGCCTCCTGTGGCTGGCGGCGGCGCAGGGGTTCCACTTCTTCCTCGGCGCCATCCTCTACTCGCTGGCGGGGACGTGGATGCCGGCCATCATCACCTGGCCCCTGCTCACGGTGATGCTCTGCTTCCTGCTGGGGACGTACTCGCGCATCGAGCTGGTCCGCGACGAGCGCGGGCGCGTCACGATCACGAAGCGGTGGCGGACGCTCTTCATCCCGATGAAGCCGGAGGTGATCGACGTACGCGGCTACGAGGGCGTGGTCAGCGGCCCCTGGAAGGACATCGGCTTCCTGGAGTGGTTCGTGCTGATCTCCCTGCTGCCGTGGGGCATCATCCCCGGCGCGGTGTGGTACTACTACGCCATGCACCTCCCCCACTACTCCGTGGCGCTGTCGGAGAACCACGGGCAGACGAGCGAGTACATCTACCGGGGCCGCAGCCAGGAGCAGATGAACGAGATCGCCGACGCCGTCGCCGACGCCTGCGGCTTCCGCCGCATCGGGTGAGCCATGCGCGAGGACGCGTGGATCCCCTGGCCCGATCACCTCGTCGGCCGCCGGCTGGAGGCGTTCCGTGAGGCGTTCGCCTTCCGCCCGAGCGTCGATGAGCGCGACTGGCCCTCGTACCGCGTGCCGGCGCCGTCGGCCGCGTGGCGCATCGGCGGGCTGCTCGGGGCATTTCATCCGTACTCGGACGAGCGCGTCACGCCGTACAACCTGGCCCTGCTGGAGGCGCTGCGGCGGTGCGTGCCGCCGGGCGAGGCGGTGTGGGCGTTCGACCCGAACCACGAGTGCCACGACTTCCACCCGCACCGGCTCCGCCGGCCCGAGGATCCTCGCTCGTGGCCCCTGCCGGCGTTGCCCTACGGCGAGTACCACTTCTTCGTGACGGCGGACTTCCGGCTGGGGCTGCTGGGGCATCCGTGGGAGGCGACGCTGACGGCATTCGGCGCGGGCTTCCTGCCGGCGTTCCGCGGGCTGGCCCCGCCGGCACTCGGCGAGATGATCCGCCACGCGCCGCGGTGACTTCCCTGCCGAAGAAGCGATGGGCTTGCGAATCGCCCTCTCCGAAGCGGCCGCCTCGGGGAGGGTTGGGGGGCGAGGTAGTACTTCACGCCGGCCGGCGCTCGTGCCACTCGGTCGCCCGCTCGTACATCCGCGCCGCCCGCAGGAGGCGCTCCTCCGCGAGGACAGGCGCGATCAATTGCAGGCCGATGGGCAGGCCCCCGGTAGTGAAGCCGCACGGCACGCTGATCGCGGGCAGGCCCGCCAGATTCGCCCCGATGGTGTAGATGTCCGCCAGGTACATCCGCAGCGGGTCCGCCGTCCGCTCCCCGAGCCTGAAGGCCGCCGTCGGCGAGGTCGGCCCGACGATCACGTCGCACGAGCCGAACGCCGCCTCGTGGTCCGCCTTGATCAGCCGCCGCACCCGCAGCGCCTTCAGGTAGTACGCATCGCGGTAGCCGCTCGACAGGGCGTAAGTGCCCAGCAGGATGCGCCGCTTCACCTCGGCCCCGAGCCCCTCGTCGCGCGAGCGCCCGTAGACATCGCCCGGCCCGGCGGCCCGGTGGCCGTAGTGGACGCCGTCGTACCGCGCCAGGTTGCCCGACGCCTCGGCGGTCGCGACGAGGTAGTATGTCGCCAGCGCGTGCGGGCTCGTCGGCAGCGACACGTCCACCACCTTCGCGCCCAGGCCCCTGTAGACATCCAGCGCCGCACGGACCGCCGCCTCGACCTCGGCGTCCAGGCCGGCCCCGAAGAACTCGCGCGGCACGCCGAGCGTCAGCCCCTCCAGGGGCGCATCAACGGTGGACGCATAGTCCGGCACGGGGACATCCAGGCTCGTGCTGTCGCGCGGATCATGCCCGGCGATGACGCCGAGCAGCCGCGCCGCGTCGGGCACCGTGCGGGTGAGCGTCCCCACCACGTCGAGCGAGCTGCCGAACGCCACCAGCCCGTACCGCGACACCCGGCCATAAGTCGGCTTCAGGCCGACGACGCCGCACAGCGCCGCCGGCTGGCGCACGGAGCCGCCGGTGTCGCTGCCCAGGGCCATCGGCACCATGCCGGACGCCACCGCCGCGGCGCTGCCGCCGGACGACCCGCCGGGGATGCGTGTCGTGTCCCAGGGGTTGAGGGTGGGGCCGAAGGCGCTGTTCTCCGTGGACGAGCCCATCGCGAACTCGTCGAGGTTCGTCTTGCCGACGACGGCCGCCCCGGCGTCCCGCAGCCGCTCGACGACGTGGGCGTCGTACGGCGGCACCCAGCCCGCCAGCACGCGCGAGGCGCAGGTGGTGGGCATGCCGCGCGTACACAGGTTGTCCTTGACCGCGATGCGGACGCCTGCGAGCGGGCCGGAGGCGCCGGCCTTCGCGTCGGGATCGAGGTGGAGGAAGGCGTGCAGGGGGTCGTGCATGCCGTCACTCCGGAACGCCGGGCGGGGGGATTAGCGCAGCGGCCCCCCCGCTGACGGAGTGATAAGGCCCGGAGCGGCCCGGCGACCCGGCGAGGGCCTCGTCCTGGGTCAGCGAGGCGCCCGGCGTGTCGTCGCGGAAGGCGTTGGCGATGTCGAGGGGGTGGGCGAGCGGCTCGACGCCGGCGGTATCGACGGCCTGGAGCTGGGCGACGTAATCGAGGATGGAGGCGAGCTGGGGCGCGAGGGTGGCCAGCTCGTCCTGTGTGAGGTCGAGGCGGGCGAGGTGGGCGGCCCAGGCCGCCGTCGCGGGCGTGAGGTCGCTCACAGGTTCGTGGGCATGGAGAACGCGCGGCGCTTGACGGGCCGCATCACCAGCCCGCTGCGGAGGCACTGGGTGCAGACGCGGGCCGTGCTCACGGTGCCGCCGACCTGCACCTGCATGCGCTGGAGGTTCGGCTTGAAGACGCGCTTGCTGATGCCGGTGACCTTGACGCCGTTACCGCCGAGGTACTTGGCCTTGCCGCGCTTGGTGTACTGGTTGCCGCCCACCGGCTTCTTCGCACAGATGTCGCACTGCATGCCCATGACACATCACTCCAGCCGTGGCGGCCCCGAAGATGAAAGATGTATCATAGCGGCCAGGCGGCACCTGACAAGCCCCATGTGTCGGATGACGGGCGGCATTCTCTGACGCGTCAGCGAGGGGTCATCCGTGCCCACCAACGACAGCCTGTTCCGGGCCATCCTGGACGCCCCGGATGACGACGCCCCGCGCCTCGTCTACGCCGACTGGCTCATGGAGCACGGCGACGCCGAGCGCGGCGAGTTCATCCGACTCTCCGTGTTGCTCCACCGCCGCGGCATGGAGGACGTCCTCTCCACCGGGGACGCCGACTGCGTCCGCCGCGACGAGCTGCTGCGCAAGAACCGCGAACGCTGGCTGGCCGAGCTGCCCGCGCTCGACGGCATCAAGTGGTGGGGCTTCCGCCGCGGCTTCGCCACCATCAGGGCCGAGGGCGAATGGCCCGCCCTGAAGAAGCACGGCAGACGCAGCTGGGCGGCGTCGCCGTGCGAGGCCCTGTCCATCTACCGCCTCACGCCGCAGGGCGCACGCCAGCTCGCCCTCTCGCCGTGGATGCCCAGGCTGCGCGAGCTGGACATCGACTGGGTCGGCAGCCACTTCCGCGCCGGCCTCCGCGAGCTGCTCCGCCACCCCTCGCTCGCGTCGCTGCGGGTGCTGGATCTGAAGTCCTCCGGCATCGGCGACGAGGGAGCGCGCCTGCTCGCCGGGTGCCCGCACCTGACCGGCCTGGAGGAGCTTCTGCTGGAGTGTAACGACATCCGCGACGCCGGCGCGCTGGCCCTCGCACGCACCCCGCACTTCCCCAGCCTGAAGGAGCTGTGGCTCAGCCGCAACCTCGTCGAGGACGCCGCCACCAGGGCCGCGCTGCGGGAGCGCTGGGGCAAGCGCTACAAGTGACGCCCGTCACATCCCGCCACATCTGTGCCCGGCCCCTGTCCGTTTCAGCCCGCCGCCTGATACCGGATCGGGTTGGATCGTTCCCTCCGGGCGACGCGCATGATGGCCAGGCCTGCGGCCCGGCGGCAGGCTGGCAGCCTGCCCCACGCGACCAATCAACGCGATACGGTATGAGACGTGTTTCGCTCGTCCGGGCGGGGCGTGGCATCGGCCTTGCGGCGGGGGGAAGCTCGCTTGAGCAGGGCGAGGTCTTGCGTCGCTGCTCCGCCGTGGCCTGGAGGCGCTCGCGGCCTTGGTCCAGCTCGTCGGCCTCCTCCCTCGTGAGCCCGGCGGCACCCGTCAGGGCGTGGGTGACGGCACTGGGCAGGCTCACTTCTCGACGACGCAGATCACGCGGAAGCCGATGTTGTTGTAGCGCAGGTCGGGCTGGATGCCCATGCGCGTCGAGGCGGCGCAGTCGCGGCCGCGGTTGATCCAGCTGCCGCCACGCAGGGTCTTGCGGGTGCGGTCGATCTTGCCGTCGTAGCCGGCGTAGTCGTCCTCGCACCACTCCCAGACGTTGCCGTGCATGTCGTGCAGCCCCCAGGCGTTCGCCTTGTAACTGCCCGCCCTGGCGGTGCGCGTCAGGTAGACGCCCTTGGCCGCCGCCCCGTGCGGGCGCTGGCCGTTGAAGTTGGCCTGGGCCGAGGTGAGGGTCTCGCCGAGGCCGTAGAGCACCTCGTCGCTGGAGCCGGAGCGGGCGGCGTACTCCCACTGATCGCTGTTGGGCAGCATGTACCTGCGGCCGGCCTTCTTCTCCTCGGGCAGGTCGGACAATTTGGCGCAGAACTCCTTGGCCTCGGCCCAGGTGACGTTCTCGACGGGGAAGGCCCTGGTGTCGGTGCCGCGGACGCGGTGGGAGTTGTCGCCGTCGGGGCAGAACGCGCTGGGGTTCCTGCCCATGATCTTCTGGAACTGCTCCTGGGTGACCTCGGTGGTGCCCATGAGGAACGACTTCTTGATCTCGACCTCGACGGCCTTCACCGCCTCCAGCTCGACGAAGTCCTCCGGGTCGGTGCGGAGGGTGATGGTGCCCTTGGGGATGTAGGCGAGATTCATGCCGATGGAGTTGGTGGACACGGTGCCGGCCTTGGGGGGCTGGGCCGTGGCCACGGCGCACACGAGCAGGACGGCGGCGACGACACGGAACACGCGCATGGCAGTCTCTCCGCAACGGTCCGGATGCCGGCCCGCGGCGCGGGCCTCACCTCCCATTGTCGCCCTGGCCGGGCGCAAGGCAAGCCGACAGAGCCGACAGGGCCCGCCAGATTCCCGCAATCCGCCCCCTCCCCACCTTCGTCTAGGTTATGTGCTACCAACGCCGACGAGCCGGCCCGGAGGGGAAAGCCCCCTGGCCGGCCATCGCCCATTGGGGTATCCTGCTGTCGCCCCGGCGCGGCCCGCGAGAAATCCACGGGACACGCTCAACGCCTCGGCGGCGACGCACATATCACTAACAGGGACACTCTACTCCTGCGCCCATTCCAACATGAGGAATCGAGCATGCGCTTGAAGGACATCGTGCCGGCGACGCTGGTGGCGCTGGCCCTGCTGGGCCTGGCGTTCAACCACGCCGCCGCCGACAAGCCGGCCGCCTCGGCCGAGCCGGCCGACGCCAAGACGATCGCCAAGCTCATCGAGCAGCTCGGCAGCGACTCGTTCGAGGACCGCGAGGCCGCCCAGAAGGCCCTCGCCAAGATCGGCGAGCCGGCGCTGGAGGCGCTCGAGAAGGCCGCCAAGAACACCGACGCCGAGATCCGCAAGCGGGCCGGCGCCCTGGCCGAGAGCATCGGCACGCGCGTCCGCAGCGCCGCCATCCTCACGCCCCGCGAGGTCCACCTCGTCTACAAGGACACGCCCCTCAAGGCGGCCATCGCCGACTTCGAGAAGAAGGCCGGCGTCGGCTTCAACCTGATCGACGCCGACAGCAAGCTCAAGGACAAGAGGATCACCCTCGACACGGGCAAGGTGCCGTTCTGGACCGCCCTCGAGAAGTTCTGCGACGCCGCCGGCCTCGTCGAGGCCGACCCCAGCAAGGTGCCCCCCATCCCGTTCCCGATGGGCCGGCCCGGCGTTGACGTGCCTCCCCCGCCCCTGCCCCCCATGCCCCCCAGGATCGGCGGCATCGGCGGCGCCGTGGGCGGCGGCCGCAAACTGACGGACGAGGAGATCAAGAAGCTGAAGGAGGCCGTTGAGAAGGCCCGCGAGGCCGAGCTGCGGAAGCGCAAGGAGGCCATCGAGGCGGAGAAGAAGGCCCGCGAGGAGGCCGAGAAGAAGGCCCGTGACGAGGCGGCCCGCAAGGGCGCCGCGGGTGCCAGGCCGGCCGTGGCCGAGGCCGCCGTGGCCGTGGCCGTCGCGGAGGAGAAGCCCGCGGACAAGCCCGTCGCCGACAAGCCGCTGCCCCCCATGGCCGCCGTCCCGATGCCGGTGCCCCCGCCGGTGATCGGCGGCCCGGCCATCCTGCCGGTGCCCCCGATGGCCGGCTTCGGCGGCGGCTTCCCCGGCGGCCCCGGCATGCCGATGATGAACCCCTTCCAGCACGGCAAGATCAACCTGATGGCCGGCAAGCCGGCCAAGGTCCCCACCGACAAGACCACGTCGGTGCGCGTCCGCGTTGCCCCCGAGGGCACCGACAGGCCGTTCGCCGCCGGTGACGCCAAGGTCCTGACCGTCATGATCCAGGCCGCCCCGGAGCCGCGCCTCCGCTGGCAGCAGCTGGTCAACATCACCCTCGACAAGGCCCTCGACGACAACGGCCAGAAGCTCACCAAGCACGAGCCGCCCATGCCTGGCGGGCCGATGGGCGGCGGGGCCGTCATCGGCGGCGGCGTGATCGTCTTCCCCGGCGGCGGCATCGGCATGCCGGGCTTCCCCGGCATGGGCCCCGGCATGTTCTCGTACTCGAACGACGGCATCAACCAGAACATCGCCGTCCTGCTCAACAAGGGCGAGAAGGCCAGCAAGAAGCTCAAGGAGCTGTCGGGCACCATCACGGCCAACTTCCTGGGTGAGGCCAAGCCGCACATCGTCGCCGACAACATCATGAAGGCGGCCGGCAAGACCTTCAAGGGCGACAAGGGCGGCTCGATCACCGTCAAGTCGGCGACCAAGGCGGGCGACGGCACGGTCACCGTGACCTTCGAGTTCGACCAGCCCGCCGACATCACCCCCGAGACGCAGATGGACGTGCCCGGCGGCGTGAACCCCGTCGGCCCGGCCATCGGCGGCCCGCCGATCCGCATCCGTCCGGCCATCCGCCCGCTGCCCGGCGTCATCAAGCCGCTGCCGCCGGTGAAGGCCGACCCCGCCGCCGATCCCAAGCCCGCCGATGACAAGCCCGCCAAGGCCGACGAGCCGAAGCCGGCGGAGAAGCCGGCCGGCAAGCCCGCCGAGGCCAAGGCCGAGGCCGCCGTCGCCTTCGCCGTCGAGGCCAAGCCCGCCATCGCCCTCCCCGGCGTCGCGGTGGGCGGCCCCGCCATCGCCCTGCCCCCGATGGCGGGCGGCGGGTTCGGCGGCGGCGTCGCCATCGGCCCCGGCGGGATGCCGATGATGATCGTCAACCAGGGCCTGACGTTGCAGGACGACAAGGGCAACGTCCTCAGCGCCCAGGTGCAGATCGACTGGCGCAAGGCCCGCGTCGGCGGCGCCATCGGCGCGAAGCCGGTGATGGAGTACGTGGCGGTCTACAAGCCGCAGAAGGGCCAGCCGGCCGAGCCGAGCAAGCTGGTCTTCACGGGCCGTCACTCGATCCAGGTCAACATCCCCTTCAAGCTCGAGAACATCGACCTGAAGTGACCTGATACGCAAGACAGCGTGGCGGGCGGCACCTTCGCGGGTGCCGCCCGTTCGCGTTTGCACGGATCGTGGGCACTCCGTGCCCGACGCAGGGCACGGAGTGCCCTCAACCCGTGGCTTGAGATGGGCTGTTAGCCGTGTTTTCGTGGGTCGTCTTCATTTCGGACGGACGGCACGCCCCTTGCCTTCGTCCCCTCATCGCCTCCCACCTGAAGAAGCCGAAGTACTCCCCACGAGGACGAGATGAACGGCACCTGCATTCACTGCAACGCGGCCCTGACCCCCACCGACATCTCCACCGGCTGGTGCGACTCGTGCGGCAAGCGCATCCCGACCGGCGCCAAGCCCGCGGCGAAGAAGCCCACCGCCCCGGCGGCCGAGGCGTCGCCCGCCGCCCCCGCCAGGGGCTCGGCCTGGGCGGCCTGGGGCCTGATGGCGCTGGCCCTGGTGGCCGTCGGCGCCGCGTCGGTCTACGCCTTCGCGCGGTGATCTCACAGCCGGCGGCGGGCCACCCGGCTCGCCGCCCTGAAAGCCCGGCTCACTTCCGGCGGTCGTAGCGCACGTAGCGGTACGCCGACCCGCGGAAGACACCGTCGATGAGTTTGAACAGCTCCGCGTCGTACTTCTCCAGCTTCTCGCGCCTGTCGATGCCGTTGTGGACGCCCCCCTTGGGCGCGTTGCAATCGAAGTACGACTGGACGCCCTCGGCCCAGTATTCGCCGGGGTTCTCCATCGCGTAACTGCCCTTCCACAGCCCCTTGTCCCTGGCCCGCGCGTAAATCGCCCGCAGGCGGCCGTCGAACTTCGGATCGACGGAGCGCAGGCCGAAGTTGTGGATGCAGTGGGCGAACTCGTGGATGAGGATGTTCTCGTTGAAGTAGCGGTCGCCGCGCAGGTTGAGGAGGTTCTCCTCGCCGCATGAGGTGATGCGCCCGCCCAGCCCGCGCGCCCGCTTGTCCCAGTAGTCCTTCGGCGTCATGTTCCGCTGCTCGGGCACGTCGGTGGTCATCTCGTCCGGCGCCATGACGACGAAGCGGCACCGCGCCTTGACGATGGCACGCGTGATGTCGTCGCGGCCGTCGAGCATCTTCGAGATGAGGTGCCGCGCCTCCAGCAGGCCCCTGTCGGACACCTTGGCGGACGACACGATGGGCAGGCCCATGTAGTCGGTGTATTTCTTGTAAAACGGATCGAGCTTCAGCGACGCCGGCACGGGGCCGACGGCGGGGCGCACCGGCGGGGCCGCGGCGACGCAGCACAGGGCGAGCAGGGGCAACAGGCGCATGGATCAGTCCCTCAGCGGAGGGCGAGCCGGTACTTCTGCTCCAGGACCTCCGCACCCCAGGCGCCGGGCTTCTCCTCGACCGCCACGAAGCCCGCCCTGCGGTACAGCCCGGCCGCCTTCTCCAGGCGGCTCACCGTCCAGAGCATGACGCTGGTATACCCCGCCTCCCGCGCGAAGGCCAGCGCCTCGTCGAGCAGACGCCTCCCCAGCCCACGCCCACGCATCGCCGACGCCACCAGGTACCAGCGCAGCTGCGCCTCGTCGCCCTCCGCCGGCACGATGGCGATGCACCCGGCCAGCCGGCCGTCCTCCTCCGCCAGCCACATGCGGCTGCGGGGCGGGCGGTGCAGGACGAAGTCCGACAGCGGCCCCGCGACGTAGGCCTCGAACGAGTGGTCGAAGCCGTGGTCGCGGGCGTACTCGGCGGCGTGCAGGGAGACCACGGCGCCCAGATCGCCCGCGTGCCAGTCGGTGCGGATCGTGATGCCCATGCCTCACCTCTTGGGCGGCAACACCAGCAGCTTCCCCGGCCTCATGCGGATCGACTCCGCGATGGCCGCGAGTGACCCCGTCTTGCCCGACGCCGTCGCCGCGAAGCCCGCGGCGAACGCCGCCGCCTGCCCCGTGCCCTCCACGCCGTAGGCCGTCAGGTCGGGCTTCACCCACAGCTCGGCGCCCATAACACCAGCCGCCGAGTCGGGCCGCTCCACGCCCTCCGCCGTCGCCGCGCCGACCGTCAGCACGCGCCGCGAATCCGCCGGCACGCCCAGCGCCGCCGTGGCCGGCAGCGAGTCCCACACCGCCCGGCCCTTGACTGCGGGGGGCGCGTCCACCGACAGGCGGACGTTGATCTCGCCCGTCTTGCGCGACGCCGGGATCACCGCCGTGCCCGGCGGGTGGATGCTGTCCGGGGCCTTGCCCTCGATCAGCACCCCGTAGCGGCCCGGCCTGTCGGCCTTGATCTCCAGCGTGATCTCGTACGTCGCCGCGTGCAGCGACTGCTCCAGGCGGATCGCCGGGCCGGCGCTCTGGGCGACGACCTCCAGGTCGTCCGCCGGGCGCGTCTTGCCCGCCGGGTCCGGCTGGTTCACGACGACGAGGCGCATCTTCGCGAGGGGGTCGCGGTACGGGTCCTCGCCGACCTTGAGTGGCGTGGGGTCGTGCGGCTCCTTCCACTGGAGGACGAGGCGGATGGGGGTGCCGGCGGGGGTGGCGGCCTTCTTGCCGTCCGGCGCCTGCCACGCCAGCCACGCGATCTCGTGCGACCAGCTCCCCGGCGGCAGACGCTTCTTCGCCTCGGCGAACTCCATGAAGCCGTTGCCGTCCGCGTCGCGGAAGAGGCCGGCCCACGCCTGCCCGCGCGTGTCACCGGCCGCCTGGAACCAGAGCGCCGCCTTGAAGGGACGCTCGTCGAAGTAGCGGCTGAGGGCGCTCGAGCCGTCCACGGGGAAGCCGTCGGTCCAGACCAGGGTCGAGGCGACGACGGTGACGCCCTTCAGCTCACGCAGGCCCTGTTGCAGCTTGAGCCACCGGCCGGTGCGGCGGCGCATCTCGGCCTCGGCGGCGTCGTACTTCTCCTGCGCCTTCTTGTACGCCTCCTCGCGTTTGAGGCCCTCGTCGCCGACGGGGTCGTCGAGGAAGATTTGCCGCAGGAGACGCACCTCGTCGGCGCGTTTGCCGAGCGCCTCGCGGTCGTAATCGAGGTCGCGGATACGCTGGGTGAGGAGGGCGGAGCGCGGCACCTCGCCGTTGATGGCCCGCGCCGCGATCTGCAGCATGTACGGGGCGGCGGGGTCGATGCGGATGAGGATCAGGTCGGCGTCGGGGGCGGCCTCCCGGATGTCGCGGGCGTAGCGCGTTCCCGGCCCCTGGCCCTTGCCGGCGGAGGGGAACGGGTCGGGGTCGAGCAGGCGGCCGCGGATGACCGTCAGATCGACCAGTTGCTTCGAGCCGGGCAGCTCCTCCCAGCCGGCGAAGTCGTCGGCGATGAGGGCGATCCGCTGTCCACGCCCCTTCTTGCCCTTCTCGTGCAGCTCGACCAGGCCCGAGCGGCGCAGGGCCGACCAGCCCGCCGGCTTGACGCCGTCCAGGGCCGGCGCGCCGCGGGCGGCGCGCGGCAGGCGTACCGCAATCACCTCCGGCTGCTCGGCCAGCTTCGGGGCGGCGTCCTTGGGGACGCCGGCCACCGTCACCAGCGGGCCGACGCGGCCCTCGACGGTCACCCCGGCCCGGCGCATGGCGCCCAGCCAGGTCTCGTCGCGGTCGTCCGGCGTCGTCGCGAGCAGCACCTCCAGGCGGGCCGACTTGTCGCCGCCGCCGGCCAGCAGGGCACGCAGCTCCGGCGAGAACCTTTCCTGACCCTCGGGGATGGTGGGCGGCTCGGGCCGACGCGAAGGTGTGTCGGCGTCGGGCCGGGCGATGATGACGCGCACGGGCCAGGTCGGGACGTAGGTGCGTGGCACATCGACGCGCTCGCCCGCCCCCACGGACACCACGCGCGGGCTCTCCGCCAGTTTGCGGACGATGTCCCCCGGCCTGCCGGCCACCGTCACCACGGCGCCGATGCGGCGCTTGTATTCCGCGCCGGGGATGTCGATGATCTTGCGCCACTCGTTCGCCTTCTCGGCGGCCTCCTTGTCCTTCTCGTCCACGATCGCCGGCGTGTGGTCGAGCGACACGTCGATCTCGACGACCTGGTCCGGCGCCGCCAGCAGGAGCCAGCGGGCCTCGCGAGTCAGCTTACGCATGGGGTCGCTGAGCGCCGGCACGAGCGAGCCGGCCTTCACCGCCCCGACGAGACGTGTCCCGCCCTCCGTGTCGTATCCGAACGCCTCGCTGAAGCCCAGCACGCCCAGCTCGTCGGCCACGCGGCGGGCCAGCTTCCGCTGCGCCTCGGGCGCGTAGCCGGTGTCGAGGTACACGTCCACGCGGACGAGGGTGTCGTCGGGCGGCATCTTCGACCCCTCCGGCCAGAGGAGCAGGTTGCGGATGTGCCGCTGCGAGATCACCTTCGGCACGCTGGCCACGGGGAGCGTGCCGGTCATGGTGTCGGAGCGCGGGTCGGCGGGCTCGCCCTCGGGGATGTCCTTGTCGGTGCGGACGAAGCCGGCGGCACGCAGGGTGAGTGACAGCTCGTTGAACTGGCGGATGCGCTCGGCCGAGCGGGCGTTGATGCGGTACTTGAGGACGACGTTGTACCGCTCCGCGCCCCCCTTCGGCATGGGCGGCGGCGGGGCCACAGGGGCCGGCACGGGGGGGGCGGCGGCGATGCAGACGAAGACGCCGAGGCAGAGGAGGAGGCGGAGCATGACGGGCCGTCCTGTGAGAGAGGAGGCATTCCCTTGATTATAGGGTGCCACACGCCGGGCCACGCGGCGGGCTTGCCGGGGGAGGCCGCAACCCCGACAGTGGACAGGATCACGCGGCGCTGCGGGCCGTAGGGATCACGGCAAAGGGGGCGGGGATGACGCGTGCGTATGACGTGGCGGTCCTGACGGGTGCGTCGAGCGGCATCGGCTGGGAATTGGCGAAGCAGCTGGCGAAGAAGGGGACGCGCGTCGGCCTCATCGCCCGCCGCCGGGAGCAGCTCGAGCGGCTCGCCGCCGAGATCACAGGGGCGGGCGGTGTGGCGGCCCACGCCGCCGCCGACGTGGCCGAACGCCAGCCGACGCTCGACGCCATCCGCGAGGTGGTCGGAAAGCTGGGCGAGCCGGACCTGCTGATCGCGAACGCCGGCGTGGGCGCCCCGACGCGCATCGAGCCTGAGGTCAACATGGCCGACCTGGAGAAGATGTACCGGGTCAACGTCTTCGGGGTGATGTACGCCGTCGAGGCGGTGCTGCCGGGGATGCTGGCGCGGCGGCGGGGCCACATCGCGGCGGTGTCGAGCCTGGGGGCGTACAAGGGGCTGCCGGGCGAGTGGGGCTACACGTCGTCGAAGGCGGCGCTGAACAACATCCTGGAGGGGCTGCGGATCCAGCTCCGAGGCCGGGGCGTCCACGTCACGACGGTGTGCCCCGGCTTCATCCGCACGCCGATGACGGCGAAGAACAAGTTTTCGATGCCCTGGCTCCTCGAGCCCGACGACGCGGCGCGACGGATCCTGCGGGCGTTGGAGCGGAAGGCGGCGGTGTTCAACTTCCCCTGGCAGATGAGCCTGTTCATGGCCGTGGTGCGCTGGCTGCCGGACTGGGTGGTGGAGCGGTACATGAAGGATTACAACGACGACCCGCCGCCCGCGACGATGTGACTCTCACCTCCGGCGGAAGTGCCCGGTGGACAATCGCCACCTCAGCCGCCGTCGTCCCGAAGGCCGCGGCTGACGAAACCCTTGAGGCCCGCCCGCGTTCAGAAGTCGTTGACCACCTCGCCCCCGTTCCGCGTGATGAGCGCCTTGAGAGTATCCTTCTTGACGGCCCTCGCCATGAAACGGACGGACCCGTCGCCGAAGAGGGCGTTGAACCCCTCCTCGAACAGGCCGCCCAGCTTCGGCGGGTCCTTGCCGTCGTCGAACGGCAGGTCGTCGGGCTTCGTCCAGGGCACGTCCTTGGCCGCCTCCGCCACCATGAGCGTGTTGCTCGTCCCGTCGGTGATGTCCGTGATCCGGATGCCGCGCTTGCCCTCGAACATGGCCGACTTGCCGAAGAAGACCTGGTAGAAGGTCCCGTGCGGCACCGTGTTCTTGCCGTCGATGGCCGCGTAGGTGGGCGGCATCTTCGCGAGGAGCTTCTTGTTGTGGGCGCTGTCCCACGGCTCGTTGAGCCTGAACTCCTTGTACAACGCGTCCTGCTCGATGTACGGCAGGATGAGGACACGCCAGCTCAGCAGCGCCTTGCCGTCCTTGTCGTAGATCGCCTGCGGCGGCAGCGTCCCGTTCGCGTCGTGGTAACTGTGCAGGGCGACGCCGATCTGCCTCAGGTTGTTCTGCGAACGCATCCGCGCCGCCGCCATCCGCATCCTGTCGGCGGCCTGCTTCATCATGGCGATCAGCGGCGCCTTGCCGACGTTCACCTCCAGCGCCGCCGACACCGACGCGCCGTCCTTCTTGATGGTGGCCTTCTCCAGGCTCTTCTCGGCCTGCTCCGCCACCTCCGCGAATTCCTTCGGCCCCTTGGCCAGCTCGTCGCCCAGGGACGCCAGCGCGGCGATGCCGATCTTGCGGGCCGCCTCCAGTGACTTCTGCCCGCGCCCCGCGCCCGCCTCGTCCGCGAACTCCACCACGGCGCCCAGCTTGACCGAGTCGCCCATGTCGCCCCAGGCGACGGCGTGCTTCGCCGTCAGGAACGGCTTGACGAACGCCAGCGTCAGGGGGATGGCCTCCGCCTTGACGGGGAACAGCCCCGGCTCGACGTAGGCGACGGCCGTGTGTTTCCCCGACGCGCGCTTCAGCGCCGCCGCCTGCGCCTCCGAGCGCTTGCCCCTGGGCTCCAGCATCGCACGCACCGCCGCCTGGGTGCCCACCACCAGGATCTTGCCGTCCTTCAGGAAGGCGGCCATGTTGCGGTTGACGTAGACCGTCTGGCCGCCGACCTTCTCCGGAGTGCCGCCGCGGGTGATGCGTCCCGGCACGTCCGGGTCGATCTTCTCCTTGCAGCGCACCAGGGTGGCGCCCTCCACGTCCGGCTGGAGCGCTGTCACGAAGAAGGTGGCCCGCTCGATGCCGTCCGGGGCGGCCCCGAGGTTGTCCTTCACGTGCTTCACGATCCCGTCCATGTCCTTGCCCAGCGCCTTGCGGACCTCCTTGCCCAGGTCGCTCGCCCAGGCGTCCGCCGGGCGCACCACGAAGAATACCCGCGCCGACGCCGGCACCAGCGCCAGCTCGTCGGCCGCCTTCTCCTCACGCGCCGACAGGCCGAGCCACGCGCCCGCCGCCAACGCCAGAGCCAACGTCCACCGCCTCATGATGCGCCCTCCTCGGTTCGATCCGCCTCACTGTCACTCGCCCGGCCCGATCACCTCGCCGCCGTCCCGCGTGATGAGCGCCTTGAGCGTATCCTTCTTGACGGCCTTCGCCATGAAACGCACCGACCCGTCGCCGAAGAGGGCGTTGAACCCCTCCTCGAACAGGCCGCCGAGCTTCGGGACATCCTTCCCGTCGAACGCCACGTCATCGGGCTTCGTCCAGGGAACGTCCTTGGCCGACTCCACCGCCATCAGCGTGTTGCTCAGGCCGTCGGTCACGGCGCGGAAGCCCAGCCCCCGCTTGCCCTCGAACATGGCGCCCTTGCCGAAGAAGACCTGGTAGAAGGTGCCGTTCGGGGCGGCGTTCTTCCCGCCGACGGGGGCGTAGATCCTGGGCATCCTGGCGAGGAGCTTCTTGTTGTGGGCGCTGTCCCACGGCTCGTTGAGCCTGAACTCCTTGTACAACGCGTCCTGCTCGATGTACGGCAGGATGAGGACACGCCAGCTCAGCAGCGCCTTACCGTCCTTGTCGTAGATCGCCTGCGGCGGCAGCGTCCCGTGCACGTCGTGGTAGTTGTGGAAGGCCAGGCCGATCTGCTTCAGGTTGTTCGCCGACTGCGCCCGCGCCGCCGCCGTCCGCACCTTCACCACGGACTCCTTGAGGGCCGCGAGGAGCGGCGCCTTGCCCACGGTGACCTCCAGCGTGGCCGACACGGACGCGCCGTCCTTCTTGATCGTCGCCTTCTCCAGGCTCTTCTCACCCAGCGCCGCCAGCTCCACCAGCTCCTTCGGGCCCTTGGCCAGCTCGTCGCTCAGCGTCGCCAGCGCGGCGATGCCGATCTTGCGGGCCGCCTCCACGGCCTTCAGGCCGCGCCCGGCGCCCGCCTCATCGGCGAACTCCACCTTGCCACCGGCCTTGATCGTCAGGCCGACATCGGCCCACCCCTCCGCCGACTTCGCCGCGAGGAACGGCTTGAGGAACGCCAGAGGCAGCGGGATCGCCTCCGCCTTCACCGGCAGCACGCCGGGCTCGACGTACCCGTACAAGGTGTGCTTGCCCGCCGCCCGCTTCAGCGCCCCCGCCAGGGCGTCCGAACGCTTGCCCTTGCCCTCCAGCATGGCCTTGACCGCGGCCGGCGTCCCGAAGCCCAGGATCTTGCCGTCCTTGAGGAAGGCCGCCGAGCGGTCGTTCGTGTACACCGTCTGCCCGCCGATCTTCTCCGCCTTGCCTCCGCGGGCGATTTTCGTCGGGATCTCGTCGTCGATCTTCTCGCTGAAGCGCAGCAGGAATCCGACCTCCTCGGCCGGCCGGAACGCCGACACGAACACGGTCGCCCGCTCCAGCGCCTCGGGCCCGGCCCCCATCTCCTTCTTCATCTCCTTGAGCGTGTCGTCCAGGTCCTTGCCGAAGGCCTTGCGGACCTCCTTGCCCAGGTCGCTCGCCCAGGCGTCGGCCGGACGCACCGTGTAAAACATCCGCGCCGACGCCGGCACCATCGCCAGCTCATCCCCCGCAGGCTTCTCCTCCCGCGCCGACAGCCCCAGCCACGCCGCCAGCAACACCGCCGCCGTCGCCCACACCCGTGACATGTTGTGCTCCTCCCGGACGAAGTGTAACACCATCACGTTACACGATGAGACGTGGCCCGTCAAGACTGGCTGTCTTTGAAGGCAAAATCGCCCCCGCCGGCAAGGGCGTTAAAGGCGGCAGGGGGCGGCCTCCGATGAGGAAGGAAGGCGGGGAGAGCCGTCCGCCGTGGGGGATGGGCATGAGTGACACACGCACGCTGCTGGCGAAGATCGGCGCGCTGCGGCAGCGGCTGGAGCAGGCCCAGTGCCTGGTGGGCGAGGCCCGCACCGCCGCCGCCGCCCTGGCCGAGGGCCCGCCCACGATCCTGCCCTTCGACAAGTCCGTCAAGCTCGCCGCCGAGGTGGACGACGAGCTGGCCGCCGCCGTCCGCCCGATCACCGAGCTGCGGCCGCCCGACGGCCCGCGCCTGCTGACCTCCCGCGCCCGCAAGGTGCTGGAGAAGGGCGGCGGCCTGCTGGGCGAATTGCGCGGGCTGGCGGGCGACTTCGAGCCGCCGGCCCACGACGGGCCGGACGAGTCGGCGCCGCTGCGCTCCCTGTATCAGGACACCGTGGCGATGATCGACACCGCCATCCGCACGGTCTCCCTCCTGCCCGACTCCGCCGCCGCTCAGATGCACCTGTGCCGCGGCCTCGAGGTCACCCTCGGCGAGGTGGCCGAGCGCCTGCGGACGCTGGCCGCGGGCGGGGGCAGGCTGCGCCGTCAGAGCGATCAGGTCCGCGCGCTGGCCGGACTCCTCTCCGACCTGGAGACGGGACAGCCGCTGGGCTCCGAGGCCCTGCGCTCGCTCGTCGCCGACGTGCTGGCCGAGGCCGAGGCGTGCGAGCCGCTGGCCTTCCTGCAAGCGCCGCCGGATGACCTCGCCGCGGCCGTCGCGTGCCATTCGCTGACCGTGGCGCGGGTGATGGCCCGGCTCGCGCCGCACCACACGCACCTCAAGGGCCGCGTCGCCGAGGCGGTCCTGGCCGCCCTCGTCCACGATGTCGGCATGCTGTCGGTGCCGCAGGGCGTCCTCGCGACGCCGGACCCGCTGGACGACGCCGGCCGGCGGGCCGTCGAGGCCCACACCGTGGCCGGCAAGCAGCACCTGGCCGGCGCCCTGCGCAACACGCCGCACCTGCTCGAGGCCATCGCCTGCCACCACGAGCGGCAGGACGGCACGGGGTATCCGGACGGCCTGCGTGGCGACCACATCCCGGCGCTCGCCCGCATGTTGGCCGTGTGCGACACCTACGCGGCGATGTGCGTGCCGCGGCCGCATCGCCCCGCCCGCTCCACGCGCACGGCCCTGGCCGACACGCTGCTCCTGGCCGAGCAGGGCCACCTGGACCGCGACTGCGCCGGGCTGCTCCTGAAGCTCTCCTTCTACCCGGTCGGCTCGGTGGTGGAGATGTCGTCGGGCGCCGTGGGCGTCGTGGTGGCGGCCGGCGACGCCGCCAGCCCGGCGCGTCCCGTCGTCGCCGTGCTGACCGACGACGAGGGCGAGGCCCTGGCCTGGCCGCGCCACCTGGACCTGACGGTGTCGGAGTCGAACTCCATCGTCCGCCCGCTGAGCGTCGGCGAGAAGCTCGACGTGCTGGGCCGCCGGCTGGCACGCTGGGCGGCTTGAAGCCAGGGGTCAGGGGTCAGGGGTCAGGGGTCAGTACGGGAACAGCCGGCGAAGAGCTGGCTGTTCGCTCGGCTGTTCCCTGGCTGCTCCTCTTGGCTGTTCACTGGCTGTTCTCTTACTGACCCCTGACCCCTGACCCCTGACCCCTATGCCGTTAGGCTACCTCAGCGCGACGCGGCACCCCTGGGCGTGCCTGCTGTTCCTGCTGCCGCTGCTCGTCGCCTACGAGGCCGGCGTCCTCTACCTGGGCGGCGCCAACCCCGAGACGGTACGCAACGGCGCCGACCACTGGATGCGCTGCGGCCTCCACCTCGTCGGCGTCCGCGCCTTCTGGGTGCCGCCCCTGGTGCTCGTGCTGGTCTTCGCCGTCTGGTCGTACCTCCGCCACGAGGACCGCCCCGGCGACCTCGGCGGCGTCCTGTGCGGCATGGTCCTGGAGAGCATCGCCTTCGCCCTCGGCCTGTGGGTCGTCAGCCGCCTCCTCGCCCCGGCCCTCGTGCACGCCGGCTTCGGCCTCGCCGTCGGCGTCCCCGAGGACGCGCCCCTCAGCGCCGCCGAGCCCGCCCTGCGCCAGGTCGTGACGTACCTCGGCGCCGGCATCTACGAGGAGGCCATCTTCCGCCTCATGCTCTTCTCGGCCCTCGTCGGACTGCTACGCCTCATCGGGATGCCCGGCGCGGCCGCGGTGGCCGGCGCGGCCATCGTGTCGGCGGTGCTGTTCTCCACCGCCCACCACGTCGGGCCCTACGGCCAGGCGTACAGCAACTACCTGTTCGTCTTCCGCCTCGCCGCTGGGCTGTACTTCGCCCTGCTCTTCCAGCTCCGCGGCTTCGGCATCGTGGTCGGCGCCCACGCCTGCTACAACGTCATGGTCAGCATCAGTTGAGGCCGGCCAGGGTTGGAGGGGGTAGAAGGGTGGTGTGCGGCGGAACAATTGCATTTCATTTCAGACCCCCACACACGAACATGCAATGAAGACGGTTGAGGCGTGTGAGCGCCCCCGCGTGCCGATGGCCGCCGGGGACTGCCTCCTCGGGACGCGAGGCCCGTCGGCGCCGAGTCATACCGAATCGGGTTGATCCGTTGCGTCCGGGAGGGCGAGGCTCCTGCCGAGCCGCACGATGATCGGAACATCCGCCTTGAATGACCGGTGTCGCCGCGCCCCCAGGTGTCGATCGGCTCGGCAGGAGCCTCGCCCTCCCGTGTCCTTCGCCGATCACCACGAATCATCCCGACCCGGTATCACCTGCGCATTTCCGCGAGTCACGTGTTCACCCGCTCACCCCTGTTGAGCATGTGACTCGGCATTATTTGACGCATGGAGTCACCGAAAGACACCGAGTGCGCGAGTCACATGCTCACACGCTCACTTGCTCACCCCGCGCACGGCCTCTGGGGGCATGCGGCACCGCGCGCCGCCCCCGGTGCCCGTGCCCAGCCGCCCCCCTCTACAACTGCACCGCCCTAATACAAGGTTTCGCGGTGCTCTGCTTTGAGAATGACCTTCCCATCCACAAACCCGACGAGGTAGTAGTACTTGTACCGGTAGGTCTGATCGAGGCCTTCATCGGGCCGCTTCCACCGCCTCCATTCGGCCTGCGGGTTCTGCTGGATGACCTGGCTGAACTGGATGTCCTTGATCACGTCATTGTTCGGCCCGAGGAGGGCCTCCACCTCCCCCTTCGTCATGCCATCCTTGACCGCGCCGAAGTTCGGCGCCGTCGCCTTGCCACGCTCGGCGCAACCGGCCGCCAGGACGATGAACGCCAGGAACACGAGCCACATCCGCGCCGGATGGACCTGGCCGTTCCGTTGATTGTTTGACCGATGACTCATTGGTCCCCTCGGGTCTTCGCCGTTGCGGCCACCGTCGAAGAACGCGGCGCGTTGTTCGGCTGCGACTGCCAGGATCGGCCTTCATCGCGTCTTGAGCTCCTGCCGACGATCTGTCAGGCAGCGGCTGCAACCTTCACTCAACCGGTCCATCAATTCGGCCGCCTCCAAGTCGAACGGAATCCGGCCGTCTACGGCCGGAAGAGCCGCAGCTTCCTCTGGAGTCACGTTAATCCGGAAGAATGCCTCTTCCTCGGCAGTATCCTTGATCTCGATGATCACAACCTCCGGCAGTGTCCCGTCCGCCCGAGGCTGTATGGTGGCCAGCGAGTAGATGCACGATCCGGTGAACCCGTGGATGGGGCAGTTCATCATCGCAGTGCCCCTCCTCCGCCGAACTCGTGAGAAACCTGCGCCTTGTCGGCTATCACACACCACGGCCACAGCCCTGTCAAGGACAGTCAGCGCCGAGCAGCGACACCCCTCACGCCCTCACCACCATGCCTCCACCCCGCCATACTCGCCCCCCTGGCGCTCACCCCCCAGCAGGCCCTCGCCCTGGCCGTAGACCCATCCCTGATCCTCGACGCCCATGGCATCGCCCCCGACCCCTGGCAGCGCGCCTTCCTCCTCTCCCCCGCACGCCAGGCCCTCAGCAACTGCTCCCGCCAGGCCGAGCGCTGGCGCGAGACGCGCGGCGTCTTCGGCCTCGACATCTGGGAAGACGACCTCAGGACCGGGGCCTGAATGCAGAGCGGAGCGCATCAGCCTACCGGAAGCGACCTCGCGAAGCGATCAGCGCACAACTTTGCACTTCGGCAAGGCCTTCTGGAGTTCCTTCGCTCCCTCGAAGGTCACTTTCGTCCTAGCCAGGTTTACGGAGGTGAGGTTCCTCATCTTGCTCAGGTGCTTCAGTCCTTCGTCTGTAATGGCCGTATTGGCGAACCCGATCGAAGCCAGGCCCTCCATCCCCCCCAGTTCTGGGAGGCCCTCGTCTGTCAGCTGCGTGTCGCCGAGGTCGAGGTGCTTCAGGCTTTTCAGCTTGGAAAGCTCCTTCAGCCCATCATCGGTGACTTCCACGGGCCAGCGTCCCCCGAGGTCAACCCTTTGAAATGCGAGGTATTCAAGGCTTTTCAGCCCTGCAAGGTGCTTCAGGCACTCGTCGTCGACTCGCGTGCCGGCCAGGCGAAGGTGTGTCAGTCCCTTCAAGGATGTGAGGTGCTGGAGGCCCCCCGGCGTGACGAGAGAGCTTTCAAGATTCAGCGATCTGAGGTTCTTCAAGCCCGCCAGGTGCGCCAGGCCTTGGCCCCTGAATGGCGTCCAGGAAAGGTCAAGGGCCGCCAGGTTCTCCAGGCCTGCCAGGTGCTTCAGGCCTGGCCCGGTCACCCACGCCCCCCGCAGGCTCAGCCCTTGGAGGGTTTTTAGGCCTGCCAGGTGCTTCAGGCCTGACCCGGTCACCCACTTCCTGAGATCGTCTGGGCTGGGAGGATACCTGGGTTCCCGGTCGCCCCTGACATCGAGAGCGAGCAGGGTCAGGGTTTTCATGCCGCTCACTTCTTCCAGGCCCTTATCCGTCAGCCACTTGCCGCGGAGGCTCAAGCCGAAAGCTGTGCCTGGCACGGGCAGTTTGGCCAGGGCCGCCTGGGGTTCGTTCTGGAAGCGGAATGCGGGGATCGTTTTCCCGGCCACGACTGATCCCGCCCATTCCTTCCCCAACTCATTCTGGTAATAGGGACCTATGGCAACCATGCTCGGCAACATCCACCCTACCTCGGCCCCTGCTTCCTTCCAGGCTTTCACCAGGGCTTCAGGAAGCGGTGCCGGACCCTTCTTGTCCTGGGCTGGGGACACGGCTGCAATCAGCCAGCCGGCTAGTACGAGCGCCATCGTCCGCATCGGTCACCTCGCATCCGGTTGTCGCCTTGGCCTCCGCCCCTTAGCCTATCCCCATCCCCCTCCCCGCCCAGCCCCGCCCCCAGCCATGATGCCCACATGGGCATCTTCTCCTGGCTCACCTCCCTGTTCACCCGCTCCGCCCTGCCGGCCCACCGCACCGGCAGCGACTTCATCGACGCCCACCGCCGCCAGCGTGAGCCGTCCCCGCGCGACCTCCTCGCCGAGCTGATGCACACCGCCTGGGCCTGCGCCAGCATCAACGCCTCCGTCTGCGCCAGCCACCCGCCACGCCTCTACGTCAGCACGTCCCCCGGCCAGGCCGCACCCCGCTGCGCCACCCGGCCCCTCGCCCCAACAACCGCGACATCATCGATCCCGTGAGCATCCAACGTTCACGCCCTCCCCCGCCTTGCGCGGCCCCACGCTCGCTGCGCTCGGCCCCGGCCGCAAAGCCGGCCTGGCCGGGGCCGCTCGGCGTCCTCACACCTCACAAAACAGCCAACAGCCGGCCGCCTTCGGCGGCCGGCACCACCCGGCCCATCACCCGCTGTTGGAGCGACTTCGGTAACCCTAGAATACAGCCCGGGTTCACGGCCCGCGGAACCGCCGAGGTGATGAGAAGGCTCCAGCGGGGCCGTGCCCGAGGAGGGGCCGATTTCCACGAAGCCGTTCGACGACACGTTCAAGGACATGCTGGAGATGTCGCCCGCCGGCTGGGCCGAACGCTTCCTCGGCGGCCCCGTCACCTCGGCGGACTTCATCGACGCCGACGTGGCGACGGTCACGGCCGCCGCCGACAAGGTCCTGCGCGTCAGCAGGCCGGGCGGCGCCCTGCTGCTGAACCCGGAGGCGTGGTCCGGCCACGCCGGCGCCGCCCCGGCGCAGGCGCACCTCTACTCCACCCTCCTGACGAACAGGCACACCCTGCCCGTGCGCTCGGTCATCATCCTCCTCCGCCCAGAGGCCAACGCCACCCACCTCACCGGCGTCATGGAGCTGCGCGAGCTGACCGACGACCCGGAGCCGTACCTCGTCTTCCGCTACCGCGTCGTCCGCCTCTGGCTGGAGCCTCTCGCACCGTTCCTGTCGGGCCCCGCCGCGCTGCTCCCCTTCGCGCCGCTGACCGACGAGGGCGGCCGCAACCTGGCGGGCACCGTCGGGCGCGTGGTGCGCCGCCTCCGGGCGGAGACTTCCCCCGAAGTTGCTGGTAAGATGGAGGCGGCAACGTTCGTCCTGCTCGGCCTCCGCCATGAGGCGGAGATCATCCAGAGGATCTTCGAGGGGGTAAAGGAGATGGAAGAGTCCACCACCTACCAGGCCATCCTCCGCAAGGGCGAGGCACGCACACTCCGGCAGACGATCCTGCGGCAGGGGGCGAGCAAGTTCAAGGCACCGGCCCCGGAGGGGGCCCGGTCGGCCATCGAGGCCATCGCCGACCTCGAACGCCTCTGGCGCCTCGCCGACCGCGTCCTCGTCGTCAATTCCTGGGATGACTTGCTCGCTGGGTGATTCCGCGTCCGGGATAGGGCAGTCCTGGAGGCGGCCACGTTCGTCCTGCTCGGCCTCCGCCACGAGGCCGACGTGATCGAGCGTCTCTTCAAGGGGGTCCAGGAGATGGAAGAGTCCACAACCTATCAGTGGATCATCCGCAAAGGCGAGGCGCGCGGCGCCCGCGAGATGCTGCTCGAGTTCGGGGGCTGGAAGCTCGGCACCCCCAACCCCACCGTCGTGGCGGCCATCGAGGCAATCACCGACCTGGGCAGGCTTCGGGCACTCGCCGCCCGCCTGCGCGACGTGAACACCTGGGACGCACTCCTCGCCGAGTGAGGCCAAAGATGTACCGGGCGTGCGCCACGGGGAGGATGCCCTCCGCCCCAACAACACCATGTCGGATATCCGACCCGCTGCGCCCGCTGAGGTAGATTTCTCCCGGTGATCCTTGACACCCGACGCCGGTTGGTGTGTCATGGACCGCGTGGCCCACGCACCCGCATGAGGACGACCCAGATGTGGCGCTCCACGCTCACCCTCCTGATCCTCACCCTCGCCGTCGGCTGTGATGACGGGAAGGCCCCACCCGCACCCCCGCCGGACGACGCGGCCACCCGCGCGGCGCCCGCACGCCTCATCGACCCGCTGGAGCGCGACAAGGACGTCCTCGCCATGAAGAACGCCGGCATCTGGCAGGCCAGGGGCAAGGACAACATCGGCGGCCAGTGGGAGGGCTACCTCGTCGTCGAGCGCGACCCCGCCTCCTTCCTGGCCAACGGCTTCTTCGAGTGGTCGTGCAAGACCGGCGGCGGCCGCTACCACTTCGAGGGCACCTTCGACCCCGCCACCCGCCAGGTCCACTGGAAGGGCTTCACCGTCAAGGACCGCTTCGGCGGCGTCGCCAACGCCCACTACACCGCGGCGCTGTCCCCCGACGGCCGCACCCTCCTGAACGGCTCGTGGAAGGGCGGCATCAGCGTCCCCGGCACCTGGGGCGCCGATTGCGTCAACTGACCGGCCCGGCTGACCTGGGAGACGACCCCGCGCCCTGGTACGCTCCGCCGCCGTTGTCCCCTGGAGGGCCGGCGTGCGGATCACCTACTCGTTCAACGCCCCCTGCGCGCCGCAGGCCATCTTCGCCCTCCTCCTCGACCCCGAGGAGCAGAGGCGCTGGATGCCCGAGCTGCTCGCCAACGAGCCCATCAGCGACGGCCCCATGCGCCCCGGCCTGCGCTTCCGCCTTCGTATCAGCGAGGACGGCCACCCCGTCGAATATCTCGGCGAGGTAACGGCCTTCGACCCGCCGCGCCGCATCGCCTCCCGCTTCCACGGCGGCTCGTTCGCCCCCGGCGTCGTCATGCTCGCCGACTACCGCCTGACGCCGGAGGCCGGCGGCACGCGCCTCGATTACTGCTGCGAGAGCGACACGGCGGGCGCCGGCGTGTTCGCCTGGCTGATGATGTGGCTCTTCCAGGGCTCGGCCCGCGCGAAGGTCCGCCGGCACATGGAGGCCCTCAAGGCCCTCGCCACGCCCGAGGCCGCCTGACGGCACTACGAATTCCGAAGATGGCCGCGCTCAGCTCGCCCGCGATTCCCGCCTTCAAGGGATAGAATCGTGGCATCCGGCCACGGCACCCCGGCGGGCCACCCATGAACGAGATCGACCTGGACCGATTCCGCGCGGCGCTCCTGATGCTCGCGCGGGCGCAGCTCGCCCGCCATCGGGGCCTCGGCCTCGACGCCTCCGACCTCGTGCAGCACACCTTCGCCGAGGCGTACCGCGACCGCGGGCAGCTCCGCGGCCAGACCGCCGAGGAGCTGTTCGCCTGGCTCCGCAAGGCGCTGCACCACAACTTCCTCGACGCCTACGAGAAGGCCCACGCCGGCAAGCGCGACGCCGCCCGTCAGGCCCTGGAGGCCGACCTCAGCGGCTCGTTCGCCGGCCTGGACGAGCTGCTGGCCGCCTCCCAGACCTCCCCCAGCGAGCGCGCCGCCCGCAACGAGGGCCTCGCCCGCCTCGGCTCCGCCCTGGAGCAGCTCCCCGAGCAGCAGCGCGACGCCGTCACCCTCAAGCACCTCGCCGGCCTGACCCTCGCGGAGATCGGCGAGCGCCTCGGCTGCTCCGCCGCCGCCGCCGCCGGCCTCCTCTTCCGCGGACGGCAACGGCTCCAGCAGCTCCTCGCCCAGGAGAGGTCATGATCTCCGAAACCACCATCCCCTTCCAGCCCGCGTGCCTGGATGACGCCCTCGCCGAATACGAGCTGGCCCGCGAGGAGGGCCGGCCCCTCGGCCGGCAAGAGTTCCTCGCCGCCCACCCGGCATTCGCCACGGAGCTGGCCGCCCTCCTCGACGCCGCCGAGGAGGTGGACCGCCTGGCCCGCCCCGTCCGCGAGGCGCTGGGCGGCAGGCCGCCCCTGCCCGTCTCCGCCCCCGACGGCTACGAGATGCTGGAGGAGATCGGACGCGGCGGCATGGGCGTCGTCTTCAAGGCCCGCCAGATGGGCACCGAGCAGCTCGTGGCCCTCAAGCTCCTCCGCCCCGACTGGCTGGCCGGGCTGGACGCCGACAGCCGACGCCTCGCCCTCGAGCAATTCCGCGTCGAGGCGCGGGCCGCCGCCAGCCTGCGCCACCCCAACCGGGTCCGCATCCTCCACCTCGGCGAGCATCAGGGCTGCCCCTACTACGCGATGGAGCTGATCGAGGGGTGTAGCCTGGCGGAGAAGATGAGACGCCCGCCCGGCGTCGGCACCGAGGAGGCCGTCCGCTACCTCGCCGCCGTCGCCGAGGCCCTCCAGGAGGCCCACGCCCGCGGCGTCCTGCACCGCGACATCAAGCCGCACAACCTCCTCATCGATCAACGCTCCGGCCAGGCCCTCCTCGCCGACTTCGGCCTGGCGGTGATCGGCGCGGGCGAGGGCGGCCTGGGGCGCCAGGCGGGCGTCGCCGGCACGCTGCCCTACATGGCCCCCGAGCAGACCGAGGGCGGCGCCGGCGCCACCCACCTGAGCGACGTGTACGGCCTCGGCGCGACGCTCTACGAGGTGCTGACCGGCGGCCCGCCGTTCCGCGGCGGCACCCGCGCCGAGATCACGGCCCGCATCCGCACCGAGGCCCCGGCGCCCCTGAGCAGCCTCCGCCCCGGCGTGAGCGCCGAGCTGGAGGCGATCTGCCTCCGCTGCCTGGAGAAGGACCCGTCCCGCCGCTTCCAGTCCGCCGGCGAGCTGGCCGCGGCCCTCAACCGCTTCCTCGACTCCATCCACTACGTCCGCCAGTTCGCCGGCGCCGGCACGCGCATGCTGGTGTCGCTGCCCATCGCCCTCGTGCCCCACCTGACGGTCTTCTGGATGCTCCAGGCGTGGTTCGTCGAGCCGCTCGTCTGGCTCGCCCTGTCGAGCGCCTATCCCATCCTGTTCACCATGCTCTGGCTGCAGGACAGGGCGTGGCGGCCGAAGACCACCCTCGGCGAGAGGCCGACCTACTGGCCGACCTGGATCGGCCATCTCCTCGCCGCCGTGGTGATCGCCGTCGCGCTGCGGGTGACGCACCACGACGACCCCCGGCTGGCCATCCTCCTGATGTACCCGGTGCTGGCGGCCCTCAACGGGATGGCCTACTACATCGAGGCGAGCAAGCTGCCCGCCAAGCTCCGGTGGGGGCCGTTCGGCTTCTGGCTGACCAGCCTGATGATGCCCGTCCACCTCCCGTGGGCGCCCCTCGTTTATTGCGCCTTCGCCGTCGTCGGCTACGTCGCCTACGCCTTCGCGTTAATCCGGCTGGGCCGGGAGCTCGGCCAGGGGTCGCCTGATTTTCCCGCGCACAATCCGCCGACGGGCCCCGCCTGAAAGAAGGCAGGCCACCCTGGCGAGAAGTGCGGAGGGGATGATGAAGCGGACGAACCGGCCGTCGGCACGGGTATGCGCGGGCAAGGCCGCCATCATGGCGGCGTTCCATCTGTCGGCCCTGTCGGCCTTCTGGTGGTTCACCTGGGCGGGCCTCGTGGCCTTCCTCGTCCTCTTCGTCCTGGTCGGCCAGCTCGGCGTCAGCCTGGGCTACCACCGCCTCCTCTGCCACCGCGGCTATCAGGTGCCCGGCCCCCTGCGCCGCCTCCTGGCGCTGGCGGGCGTCCTGGCGTTCCAGGGCGGCCCGCTGAGCTGGGCCGCCATCCACCGCCTGCACCACCGCCACTCCGACACCGAGGACGACCCGCAAGTGTCTCACGGCGGGCTCCTCTGGTCGCACGTCCTCTGGTCGCTGGTACGGGAGATGCCGGGGCTGGCCACGCCCGAGGACATCCGCCGCGTGACCGCCGACCTGCACCGCGAGCCGTTCCTCCGCTGGCTCGAACGCTGGCAGGCCGTCCCCCACGCCGCCCTCGCGCTCGCCCTCCTCCTCGGCGGCTGGGCCTGGGGCGGATGGGACGTGGGCGTGTCGATGCTCCTGTGGGGCTTCTTCCTCCGCATCGTCGCCGGCTGGCACGCCACCTTCCTGGTCAACTCGATCAACCACCACCACGGCTATCGCAACTACGCGACGGACGACAACAGCCGCAACTGCTGGTGGGTCGCCCTCCTCACCTTCGGCGAGGGCTGGCACAACAACCACCACCATCACCCGCGCTGCGCCGCCCACGGCCACCGCTGGTTCGAGGTGGACACGAGCTACCTCCTGATCCGGGGGATGGAGCGGCTCGGCCTGGCGTCGCGCGTCGTCCGCCCGATACCATACGGTGGTCAGGACGCCGAGGGGGCCCGCCATGAGCGAGCGAAGCCGGCTGTTCCGCAGCCGGAATGATCAGAGCCGGCTCTCGAAAGTCGGCGAGGCCCGACGGCGGCCCTGGCCGCCCGTCCGGTTCTACTGGTGCGCGTACTGCGGCGGGCCGCTTCTGTTCGCCTCCATCGGGGAGGGTGAGTCAGACGAGAGGCCCGCCGGGGTGTTCCGCTACGACCACAAGACGGGGGCCTGGCTCCTGGCGGGGCCGGGCCGCAGCCCGAAGGAGTCCGATCTCGTCCAGGCGCTGGCCTTCGAAGCCGGCCTCCCGCGCATGACCGCCGCCCGCCACGTCGGCGCCGACGAGGACGATACGGCCTGACACCCCGTTCACCGCAGTAGCCCCACCACCGCCCCGATCCCCTCCGCGCCGTGGGGGTCGCGCCCTAGCGGCGGCAGCCCCAGCACCTCGCGCCGCACCTCGTCGAGGAGCCGGCGGCCCATCGGGTCTTCGCCACGCACCCGCGCGTGGACGTGGGCCGCGAACGCCGTCTTCAGCACGTTCGCCCGCACACGCACCGTGTGCGGCGTATGCCGGCCCGGATGCAGATGCACGTGCCGCCCCTCCTCGTCGCCCAGACGCAGCACCCACGCCGTCCCCTCCGGGTGCGTCACCGTGGTGTACTCGCCGCCCGCCACCAGCCACGCGCGGTACGCCGCCGGCTCCAGCCGACCGAGGCGGTGCAGCTCCTCGACCACCCACGCGCAGACGGCACGCGGCGTCAGCGGCCCCGTGTACAGGTCCATCAGCCCCGTCCCCAGCACGGCGACGGCCGCCGCGACGCCGCCCAGCCCGGCCTCGCCCTCGGCGGCGAGCCGCGCGATGCGCGCCCGCACCGCGCCGGCGTGGTGCTTGTAGGTGTTGAAGATCACGGGCGGCGGCACCTCCAGATCGGTGCCCTCATCGCCACGTTGCAGGTCACGCGAGGTCATCATGAGCCACCAGAGGGAGGAATCGGCCGTCCACGGGTCACACGGAGGACACGGTGACGGCCACGCAGGTGACGATGACGTTCGGCCCGCAGTTACTTACGCTCGCTGATGATCCGCTTGATGCACCGCACGATCTCCGCCGTCTTCTCCGACCCAGCGAAGCCAGCGCGTCCGATGATGCTCCCGATAGGCAAGGCCAACCGCCACTCGCATTTCGCCACGCTCGGCTCCGTCAGGCTCGTGTGGCACCTCCCCTCGGCCTGGTGATTGAGCTCGATACTGTTCGGGTGGATCGGCCTGCCGAACTTCGTGGTGATCCCCACGCACAGGAAGAGCCCTTCCTCGTGGCCCTCCTCCGCGTCGTCAAAGGACAGATCCTGGACGAGGGCCACGCGACGGTCCTTGTGGTTGGCGTTATTCTCGTCGGGCACGTCCTTCACCCACAGGATGGTGCCGGCGGGGAAGGTCCGCCTCATGCCCCGGCCCCCGCCGGGGCCGGGTTGACGATGCTCGCCAGGAACGCCTTCTCGTCCAGGGGCTCGGCCGTCAGCTCCTCCGCGGCCTTCCTCTCCAGCTCGTCGAACCCTCTGAGGTACGCCGCGAGTGGCGCGGGGATGGCCTGCCGCTCGAAGTGCTCCCAGAGGACCCGGTTGCCGATGAGGTTGTCGCTCGGGGCGTCGGCGGGCAGCCCGGCGCGGGCGGCCAACCAGGGGGCCTCTCGCCGGGCCATGTCCGCGAGGGCCGGGGGCGAGTGCCGCCCGTATGCCTCCCAAACCGCCTGGACGAAGGCCCGCTCATCCCGGCCGAGCGCATCCCCGTCGTGGACGTGCTCCGGCGTGATGGGGACGGGCCTCTTCGGCAGCACGTCCCACAACTCCCTCACCACGGGGCCGCACTTCCACGCCTGGATCGTCTCATCGAACAGGTCGGCGCGGCGGACCGCGAGTGACCAGCCCTGTGCGTGATACAGGAGGTTCTGCAAGGCCAGGGGTGTGAGGAAGTAAACCTCCTCACCGTCCAGGGAGAGCCGGACGAATTCCTTGGCGATGGAGAGTGCGGTGGCCATCTCGGTCCCTCGCGTGGATGCTGGATTCTACCCCCGCCGTGAGATCGGGACAATCCCCGCCTTCCGACGATGTGCGGGCCTCGCTACTTCACCCCCTCGACCCGCTCGCCGTCGATGAAGCGCCGGCACTCCGGCAGGGCGCGCAGGAACGTCCGCCCGTAGCCCTTCGTCAGCACGCGCGGGTCGAGGATCACCACGCACCCCGTGTCCGTCGCCGTGCGGATCAGCCGCCCGAACCCCTGCTTCAGCTTGATCACCGCCTGCGGCACCTGGTAGTCGAAGAACGGCTGGCCGCCCGCCGCCTCGATGGCCTCCTGCCGCGCCGCCAGCACCGGGCGGTCCGGCACGGCGAACGGCGAACGGCAGCTCATCTTGACAAGTGTACCTCCCCATGCGTGAAATGGCTGGAGCGGTACTGGAGAGCCCGCATCTGATCCGGGACAGAGTGACGGCCGACAATGAGCCCCTTCCAACCTTGCCGGCCTGTCACCGTCCTGATGTTCGCCGGGGATCGCTCCCGGCCGTTCGCCGCGCGGGTCTTCACCGCTCTTGCCGACGGCAGGAGCGGCCGCGGCCCCGGCCCCTCTCCGCTGGAGTGCCTCCTCCTCGCCGGCCATGCCGGCATCTCGGCCGATTCCGGGGCGACCATTCTCGGGTTCAATCCGGACGCCGGCGGCCTCCCCGCCTGGCGGGTCGTGCAAGGGTTGCGGAACGGTGAGGCGTTCCCGGGCCGCGTCACCGACCACACGGGCCTGTTCGCGGCCGCACGCTCCCACGGGTTGGCGGTCGAAGCCTTCGACGTTCTCTTGCCTGACCCGGCGTTCCGGCTCTTCGTCGCCGACCTCGGACGCGAGAGGCAGAACAGCCGGTACACCTACGGCTTCCCCGACGGCGACGGTGACTGCAACTGCATCACCTGGATCGAGAGGCTCGGCCTACCGCTCCTCACCGGCCGGGTGGACGAGTTTGCAGCGATGCCCGCCAGGGCGAGCCACCCGACCCGCCGGTTCGGACGCTGCATCTGAAACAGGAGTCTCCCGTGGAACCAGAATCCCTCCCGCGAGCCGACACCGCCCGCCAGCTCGGCACACTTGCGATGCGATTCCGCCGGACGCGCGACGCGGGCGAGCGTCGAGCCATCGCCGACGAATACGCGAGCGAGGTCCAGCGTCTCATCGACACCGGAGGGTGGGCCGACGCGCCGGCATTCGAGGACCAGTTGCCAGACGAGTGGATGCCCGCGGCGTTCTTCGCCTACTGGACCAAGGACGCCCCTGCCTGACCTGTCGCCCTCACCCCTCGACCCGCTCGCCGTCGATGAAGCGCCGGCACTCCGGCAGGGCGCGCAGGAACGTCCGCCCGTAGCCCTTCGTCAGCACGCGCGGGTCGAGGATCACCACGCACCCCGTGTCCGTCGCCGTGCGGATCAGCCGCCCGAACCCCTGCTTCAGCTTGATCACCGCCTGCGGCACCTGGTAGTCGAAGAACGGCTGGCCGCCCGCCGCCTCGATGGCCTCCTGCCGCGCCGCCAGCACCGGGCGGTCCGGCACGGCGAACGGCAGCTTGGTGATGATGACGTTCGACAGCGCCTCGCCCGGCACGTCCA
>CAZVZK010000095.1:0-38478 GCA_964630925.1 uncultured Alcaligenaceae bacterium | reverse complement strand
CCCCCCCCCCCCCCCCCCCCCCCCCCCCCCCCCCCCCCCCCCCCCCCCCGGGGCCGCCCCCCCCCCCCCCCCCCCCCCCCCCCCCGCCGGCGTTCCTGCACCCGGCACGGACGCCGTGCGCGTGCTACAGTGCAGCGACGCCCCTATTTCACCCCCGAGGACCCCGCCATGCAGGAGCCGGCTCCAGCCGCGATGATCCCGCTCAAGTGCCACGGCTGCGACGCCCGCATCCGCGCCCCGCGCCAGCTCCTCGGCAGCAGGCGGCCCTGCCCACGCTGCAAGCAACAGCTCGCCATCCACGTCGCCCTGCCAAGCGATCAGGGCGTCCAGATCGTCTTCGAGGACCGGCCCGAGGCCCGTTGAGCGCGTCAGCCCCCTGACCCCGCTTGCCGCGCCTCGTCCTGGCACGTCAGCGCCAGCGCGTCCAGCCCCAGCGCGCGGTAACACTTCACCAGGTCCGACAACGCCGCCGCGTAGTCCGGCCTCGCCAGGATCGGCTTCTCGCGCTGGCCCGACCGCAACTGCTCCAGGCACTCGCGCGCCTGGGACGGGTCCCCCTGACCCAGAAAAGCCTGCCCCAGGGCCCGCAGCGTCCTGGCCCCGGTCAGGTCGAGCGTCGCCCACTCAGCCGGCCTGTGCACGTCCAACCGGTCGATGGCCTTGGCGAACGCCTTCCCGGCCATCAGCTTGCGCACCTCGCGGAACATCGCCTCGATGTCCTCGTCGTCGCCCGTCGGCGTGCGCTCGATGGCCGCCTTCACGCCCGCCGCCGGGGCGGCGACGCCCTTGCCGGCGCGGGCGTCGATCAGCGCCTGCCCCAGCTCGGCCCCGTCCTTGAAGCGCCGCGCCGGGTCCGGGTCCAGGCAGCGGAGGATGACCGCGTCGAGCCAGCGGTACTCGTTGCGCACCTCGTTGTGCAGCTCCGAGAGCGGCGTGAAGTGCAGCCCGGCCTTGATGGCGTGGTTGTCCTTGCTGGTGTCCCTGTCGCGATCTGCCTTCCAGGGGGCGACGAGGTGCGGCCCGCCGCCGGCCAGGAGCTGGTAGAAGACCAGGCCGATGGAGTAAACGTCGCTGGCGGGCGTCGATCGGCCCAGCAGAGTCTCGGGGGCCATGTACGCGAAGGTGCCGCCGCCCGCGCCGGGGACGAACCCGGCCTCGGGGTCCATGAAATCGGCCAACCCGAAGTCCACCAGGCGGAGGTCGCCTCGTTTATCGATGAGGATGTTCTCGGGGATGATGTCGCGGTGGACCGCCCCCTGCTCGTGGACGAGGCCGACGGCCAGGCAGAGCTGTTCGAGGTGGCGGATGGCGGTGGCGGCGGGGAGGGTGCCGGCCGCCCGCATGTGCGCGAGGAGCGGCTGGCCGTCCACCCACTCCATGACGAGGTAGGCCCGCCCGTCGCGTTTGGGCAGCAGGCCCATGTCGTGGATCTGGACGAGGTGGCGGCGGCCCTCGTGGGCGCTGGAGGCCAGGAGGCCGGCGAGGACGAGGGCGTCGCGGAAGAGGTGCGGCGCGGTCTGCTCGGTCAGGCCGGTCTGCCGCGAGATCTTGACGGCCACGGGCCGGACGACGTGCCCGCAGAAGAGCTGATGGGCGACGAAGACGACGGAGAAGTAGCCGGCCCCCTGGATCTCGATGAGGCGGTACTTCCTGGCGATGATCTTGCCGAGCAGTCGGTGCTCGAACGGCTCGTCTTCGTCTTCTTCGGCCATCGGACGGCCCTCGCGGGGGCGTGTGTGAATTGTACGACAAGGCGGCCCGGCGGCGCGGCAGGATGGGCGGCGTCACGGTGGGAGGGTCGCGCATGGCCCTGGCCGGCATGGCCCTGTTGAAGGCCGCCATGCCCCTGTGCGCGATAGGCTGGCATCATGGCGAAGAAGCGTAAACTCGAAGCGTCACCCGGCGCCGACAGGTCGGAGCTGCATCGTCTGCTCGACGCGGCGAAGGCCGACCACTGGGACGACGGCCCGCGATTGGCGCTGGCCGACTGGCTCGAAGAGAACGGCGGCGAGCCCGACAAGGCGCGGGCAGAGGTGATACGCCTCCAGCTCGACGCATCGAACGGCGGGCCGCCGTGGCGCGCCGCGGCCGAGCAGATACGGGACAGGCACGTCCGCGAGTGGATGCCCACGAACCGCGACGTCTTCACCCACCTCCTGCCGACGTGCGAGCGCGGCCTGCTCGCCGGCGGCGGCTCCGGGGCCGACTGGGGCGGGGGAGCCGCCCCCGATGAGGCGTGGCGCTGGGTCGAGACGGCCCGCCCGTCGTTCGTCCGCATGCGCGAGCTGCCCGCCATGCTCGCGGCGCCGCGTCTGCGGTCCGTGGCCCACCTCGATCTCGGCAGTGATCGCCGGGGCGTCGCGGCGCTCCATCACCTGTGCGACGCGGCGGCCCTACCGCGCCGCCTCGCGTTCGGCTGTAGCGCCGACAACCTGCCACTCGTCGCGCGGCGGCTGCGTCCGGGCCTGGAGGGGCTGACGCTGTGGGCACATGGCGGTTACAGCCACGGGATGGGCATCCGGCCGCTCCCGTGTGGCGACCTGTTGCGGTCGGAGGCGGCCGCGGGCTTGCGCTGCCTTATCCTGCGGTGGTCGGGTCCGAGTGAGGGGGACGCCCCGCTCCTCGCCGCGCTGCCGTCGCTGCCGTCGCTGCGGCGTCTGCGGCTCAACGGCTCCCACCTCACCCCCGCCTCGTTGCCGACCCTGGCCGGGCCCTCCCTCCGCTCCCTCTCCCTCGTGTTAGACGGACTACCACTCGCCGCCGTCGCCTCTCTCCAGGATTCTGCCTGCCGCGATACCCTGGAAGAGCTGACGGTGTCCCACTGGCATGTGGGCCCCGTCGCCGCGTTCTCCCTCCCCCGGCTGCATCGGCTCAGCCTCACGGAAGGCTCCCTCAGCGCCGCGAAGTTCGCCACCCTGGCCGAGGGCGGGACCTTCGCCGGACTGACCGTCCTCGACCTGTCGGAGAACGCGCTCGGCGCGGCAGGCGTGTCGGCCCTCGCCGCATCCCTTCCTGAAGGGCCGCGCCTGCTCGCTCTCAGTGCGTGCGCCCTCCGCGACGCCGGGGTCCGCCGGCTGGCGGCCTGGCGCGGGCTGTCCAGCGTGCGTGTCCTGATGCTCGACGACAACGACATCACCGACGCCGGCCTCCTCACCCTGGCCGAGTCCCCGCACACCGCCGCGCTGGAGGGCCTCTCACTCAGGAACAACCGCCGGCTGACCCCCGCCGGCCTCGGGCCGCTGCTTCGCTCGCCGCTCGCGGCCCGGCTGACGTGGCTGTCCTTGGCGTACATAGGTGGTGGCGGCGCGGAGGCGGCGCCATTTGAGGACGCCCCGCCGCCGCGTCTCCGCGAGCTGCGTCTAGGGCGGCGCACGAGGTGGACGCGCGTGCCGGGGCGTCTGGCCACTTTGAAAGCGGCCATGCCCGGCTGCGCCATCGAATGATGACGGAGGGGTGATGGCGAAGAAACGGAAACTCGAAGCCTCAGCCGGCGCCGACCGCGCCGAGATGCTCCGCCTCCTCGACGCGGCGAAGCTCGACGGCCGCGACGACGGCGCACGCCTCGCATTGGCGGACTGGCTGGAGGAGCACGGCGGCGAGTCCGACAAGGGGCGTGCCGAGATCATCCGCCTCCAGCTCGACACCGCGAACGGCGGGCCGGACTGCCGTCTCTCCATTGACCGCCTGCGCGAGAAGTGGGTGCGCGAGTGGGTCGCCCCGTGGCGGGCCTTCTTCCGCGAGAAACTGCCGACCTTCGAGCGCGGCCTCATGGTGGCCGAGCCGCGCGGCCACTCCTGGCAGCGCGAGGACGCGCCGCCGGACGAGGCGTGGTCGTGGGTCGAGACGGTGCGGCCGATGAGTTACCGCATGCGCGCGCTGCCCGCCCTGCTGGGCTCGCCGCGCCTCGCGACGGTGCCATGCCTCGACCTCGCGTCCGAACAGCTCTCCACCGTCGGCCTGCGCACGGTCCGCGGCACCAACACGCTGGGACGACAACGCCGCCTGCGGCTGATGGCCGACGGGCGCCTGCTGGACGACATCGTCCGCCTGCTGCCGACGGGCCTGGACACGCTCGACATCTCCCTATCCAACTACGACCTGCGACCCCTCTTCAACGCGCGGTGCGTCGAGGGCCTGCGCTCCCTGGCCATCGGCTGGTGCGTGCAGGAGGACGCCGGCGCCGCGGAGCTGGCCGCCGCCCCCGGCCTGCGTGGCCTCCGCGAGCTGGCGCTGACCGGCACGCGTTTCACCGCGGCGGGCGTGGCGGCGCTGGCGGCGCTGCCCCTGCGCCGCCTGTCCCTCACGAACGGGGACATCGGCGTCGGCGGGGTGGCGGCGCTCGCCGGCACGCCTTGCGGCGCTGTGATCGAGGAGCTGCGGCTCCGCGAGTGCGGGGCGAAGGCCGTGCCGCCCTCCCTCGGGCCCCTGCCGCGCCTGCGCCGCCTGGCGCTCACACGCCTCGATCTGCGGCCCCCGGCACTGGCAGCCCTCGCGTCGGGCGGGCTGATGGAGGGGTTGGATGAGATCGACCTCTCGGACAACCACACGCTCGGGGCGGACGGCGCCGCCGCCCTCGCCGCCGTCAAACGCGGGCCGCGCACGCTCCGCCTCTCCCTGTGCCTGCTGGGCCGCGACGGCGTGCGCCGTCTGGCGGAGTGGCCGGGGCTCGCGGCCGTGCGTCACCTCGACCTCTCGAATAACCACTTCGACGACGCCGGCGTCCGCGCCCTGATCGCCTCGCCACACACGGGCTCGCTGTCGGCGCTGAACATCGGCAGCAACGTGGCCATCTCGCCGGCGGCGGTCCTTGACCTGATTCGGTCCCCGCTGGGGCGGCGCCTGTCCTGGCTGTCGGTGTTCGGCGTGTATCAGACCTTCGATTTCGCCCGCGCCCTGATCGACGCCGCGCCGGTGGCCCTCCGCGAGTTTCATGCGGCGTGGGACGCCGCCGCCGACGACATGCGCCGCCTCCGCGCGGCCCTGCCCAACTGCGCATTCTGAGGCCACACATGGCGAAGAAACGCAAGCTAGAGGCGTCCCCCTCCGCCGACAGGTCCGAGCTGCTGCCTCTGCTGGAGGCTGCGAAGGCCGACCACTGGGACGACGGCCCACGCCTCGCCCTCGCCGACTGGCTGGAGGAGAACGGCGGCGAGGCAGACCGGGGCAGGGCCGATGTGATACGTCTCCAGCTCGACACTTCCAGCGGCGGCCCCGACTGGTCGCTGACCGTCGAGCGCCTGCGTGATCGCTGGGTGGAGGAGTGGGTCGCGTCGCACCTCGACTTCTTCAGCCGCAAGAGGCCCGACTGCGAGCGCGGCCTGTTGGCGGCGGGCGTGTCCGTGTCGCCCTGGATGCGCGGCGAGGGCGATGCGTCGTGGGCGTGGGTGGAGACGGCGCGAATCCAGTCCATCGACGCGCGGGACGTGCCCGGCCTCCTCGCGTCGCCGCGCATGGCCACCGTGCCCCGGCTGGAGTTCACCGGCAACCCGCTCGGCGTCGTCGCCCTGCGCGAGGCGTCAGGCTCGTTGATCCGTGGCGGCCTGCGCTCCCTCTCCGTGTCCACCGCCGCCCACAACGTTGCGGAGCTGGCGAAGGCGCTGCGTCCGGGCCTGGAGGAGCTGAGCGTCACCGCCGTCGGGATCGGCCCGCGCGCCTGGGGCGATCTCTTCGCCTCGCCGGGCGTTGAGGGCCTCCGCGGACTGCACCTCGACATCTCGCACCTGACGGACGCCGATGCCGCGAGCCTAGCCGCCGCGCCGGGCCTGCGCGGCCTGAGTCGGCTGGCGTTGTACCGCACCGACCTCACGGCGGACGGCCTGGCCGCGTTGGCCGCGCTGCCCCTGCGGCGACTCGTGGTCATGGGATCTTGCGGCCCGGCCGCGGCCTCTCGACTGGCGGGCAGCCCCTGCGCCGAGGCGATAGAGGATCTGCGACTGCTGCTCGGCGGCGACGGGCCGCCCCCCAGGCTCCCCCGCCTGCCGCGCCTGCGCCGGCTCGCCATCCGGTCGAACCACGGCATGGTGGGGCTCGATGACCTACCCGGCGCCCTGGAAGAACTCGTGATGTCCGGCAACACCCTCGGGCCCGCCGGCGCCGCCGCCTTCACGGGCGCCGGCAAGCCGGGCCCGCGTTCCCTGCGTGTCTCGACCTGCGATCTCGGCGATGCCGGCGTGGCTTCCCTCGCATCCTGGCCCGGCCTGGGCCGCGTCCGCTTCCTCGACCTCGCGCTCAACGGCCTGGGCGACGACGCCGTCCGTGCCCTCATCGCCTCGCCTCACGCCGGCTCGCTGGAGGCCTTGTGCCTCGACCACAACCCCAAGATCACCGTGCCGGCCCTGGAGGCGCTACTCCGCTCGCCGCTCGGCGCCCGGCTGCGCTGGCTTTCGCTCGTCAACCTCCCGCTCCCCCCGCTCCGAGAATGCGCCCCCGCCGGCCTCCGCGAGGTGCTCCTCGGCGGCGCCAACCTGGACGCCATCGGCAAAAAGGGCCTGTCCCGCCTCCGCGCCGCCCTGCCCGACTGCGCGATAGGATGATCGCCATGAGCCGTACCGAGATGCACCGCCTCCTGGCCGCCTGCAAGGCCGACCCCCACGACGGATCCGCACGCCTCGTCCTCGCCGACTGGCTGGAGGAGCACGGCGGCGCCGCCGACAGGGCACGCGCCCGACTCATCCGCCTCCAGGTGCCCGCCCCACGCTTCGCCGCCAGGCCGGACCTGCGGGGCGAACAGACGGCCCTCGCCCTCGAACACCAGAGTGCCTGGGACGGCGATGCCGAGCCGCTCCTCAAGCAGTGCGACCACCTCAGGGAGCGCGAGCACGGCCTCTGCCGGATCGAGATCCCGGCGCGGGCGCTGGGGCAGAAGCGCTGGCACCGCCTCGCCGGGTCGGAGGGCTGGGCCTGGGTCGAACAGGTGCGGGTCGCGCCGACGGCCGCCGTCCTGGCGTCGCCGCTGCTGGCCTCCGTGCCGCGCCTGTACCTCGACGGCGAGAGGGGGACGGCACAGTGGCGCCGCATCGCCGCGTCGTCGGCCCTGGCGTGGCCGCGCGCCCTGATCCTCGACCACGGCGACGTGCCCGACGCCGCGCTGGAGGCGCTCGTGTCGTCGCGCCACCTGGAGGGCCTGCGCGAGCTGTCCCTCTTCCCGGCGGACCCGTCCGGCCCCGGCCTCGCCTGCCTGGAGGGCCGCCTGCCGGCGCTCGACACGCTCAACCTTTGCGGCATCCCGGCGGGCGATCTGTCACCGGAAGAGCTGGCCCGCGTCCTCGCCCGCCCGGCGCTGCGCGAGCTGGACCTGCGCACCACCTCGCTAACGACCCCGCATGTCCGCATGCTTTCGGACCGCCTGCCGGGCCTGCGCAAGCTGTGGATCTCCCGCGTGCGCCGCTCCGGCACCGCATTCGACCTCGCCGACGCCGCCTTCGCTGCGGGGCTGGACTTCCTCATGCTCCACGAGTACCCGATGAATGTCGCGGGCTACCGCAAGCTGGGCCGCCTCGCCGAGGGGCGTCTGCGGGTGCTCCTGCTCTGGGAGATGGGGATGAAGGAGGCCCAACTGCGTGCCCTGGCCTCCGCCGGCACCCTGGGCCGGCTGACCCACCTCGACATCAACCGCAACCGCTTCGGCGTCGAGGGGGCGCGGGCGCTGGCGCGGTCGGGGCAGCAGGCGCCGCTGTCGCTCGACGTGAGCAGCTGTGCCCTGGACGACGACGCGGCGAACGCGCTGGCCGGGTGGCCGGGCCTTGCACGCTGCCGTGTTCTGGACGTGTCCGACAACCAGCTCTCTGCCAAGGGCCTGCGTGCCCTGTGCGAATCGCCGCACCTGACGGCGCTTCTGGAGCTGAACGTGTCGCAGCAGGCAGCGGGGTCAGGCCTCGCCGGCGTGCTGCGTTCACCGGTCATGGGGCGTCTGGAGTCGCTCAAGGCGACTGGCCTCCGCGGCGACGCGGCCCGCATGATCCGCTCCGGCCCCGAGCGGCCCCTGCTGCGCAACCTGGCCCTGGGGGGCCCCGACGGCCTCCTCGACGCCGTCCGCGAGAAGTGCCCCAACGCATTCCTCGAATAGGGCCCGACACACGCGGCCGCCCGGACCTGCCGCGTGTGATGGGTGCCGCGTGCAGGCGCGGGCTGGGCGAGGCCGGCGTGGCAGACCTCGGGCGGAAGGCCCTGACCGCAGTGCGGGCGCGTCTACCTGGGTGCGCGATAGGATGACGGCATGATCCGCCCCGACCTGCAGGCGTTGCTCGCCGCGTGCCGCGATCAGTTCGCGGACGACCAGCCGCGCCGTGTCCTCGCCGACTGGCTGGAGGAGGCCGGCGACGCCGACGAGGCCGCCGTCGGCCAGGCCGTGCGCCTTCAGCTCTCCGACGAGGCCCTGGGCGGCCTGCCGCTGTACCGCTCGCGCATCCACGAGCTGACGCGGAAGCCACGAGAGGCCTGGACGGCGGGGCAGAGGGCCGCCGCCTGGCTCGACCGTGGGCTGTGGCACGTCGAGCCGTCGGGCGACGCGGAGATGGCCCCGCTCGGGGGCGTCGCGGAGTGGGTCGGCACGCTCGGGCTGCGGTTCGTGGCGGGGAGGCGGCTCGGGCCCTGGCTGTCGTCGCCGCTGGCGTCCGCCCCCTGCCTGCGTCTGGAGAGCCCGTCGCTGGCGCAGGAGCCGCTCGAGTGCCTGGGGCGCTGGCCCGCGCTGCGGGCCATCGACATCCACGATGCTTACATGAACGACGAGCAGTTCGGCGCCCTGGCCGGGCAGGACCTGGGGCTGCGGGAATTCACGCTCACGGCGGGCCAGTTCACCGCGGCCAAGCGCCGCGCCCTGGCCGAGGGGCCGGCGTTCGCGGGGCTTCTGCGGCTGGCGCTGCGCAACACCGACCTCGCGGGCCGCGACGGCGGGGCCATGCCGTTCGCCCCGTGGGCCGAGAATCTCATTTCCCTGGAGATCGCGTGCAACCAGCCGCCGGGGCTGGCGGGGCTGATCGTGTCGCCGACGCTGGAGTCGTTGCGCCTGCGGACGATGCGCGTGCCGTCGAAGGGCCTCCTCGCCCGTCTGCCCGAGCCGGCCCGCCTGCGCCGCCTGGCCCTGTCCGACGCCGAGCTGGATGACGCGGGCCTGAAGCACATGGCGCGGGTGGCACTGACCGGCCTGCGGATGCTGGACGTGTCGCGTAACGCCGGGCTGACGGCGGCATGCGTGCCGGCGCTGGGCGGGTCGAAGTGGTTCGCCGCCCTGGAGGTGCTGTCGCTGCGTGACGTGCTCCTCGGCCCGGCGGGGGGCGCGGCCCTGGCCAAGCTGCCGCCCGCCGCCCTGCGCGTCCTCGACCTCGAGGGCTGCGGCCTGGGCGAGACGGGGGCGGAGGCCCTGGCCGGCTGGCCGGGACTGGCCGGCGTCGAGGTGCTTGAGCTGGAGGGCAACGGCATCGGAGAGCGGGGGATCGCGGCCCTGGCGCGCTCCCCCCATCCGCGCCGCCTGCGACGCCTCGACCTGGCGGACAACGCCCTCGGCGACGAGGGCGTCGCGGCGCTGCTGGCGTCGCCCGTCGCGGACGAATTGGAGTGGCTGTCGGTCCGCAAGAACGGGCTGACCGGGCGGTCGGCGCTTGCGTTGGCGCGGACGCCGCGGCTGGCGCGGCTCCGTCACCTGTCGGCGTGGGGCGCGGGCGACGACATCCCCCCCGCGGCGTGCGCCGCCGTCCGCGAGCGGTACGGCGACGCCGCCGGGTAGGTCAGATCAGAACAGCTCGGTGATCGGCTCGCCGGCCGCCAGCGGGATCGGGCGGCCCTGCGCGTCCTGGATCGTGGAGGCGTGGTCGATGCCGAGAGAGCGGTAGACCGTCGCCAGCAGGTCCGCCGGGCCGACGGGACGCTCACGCACGTCGCCGCCGTCGCTGGCCGTCGCGCCGATGACGCGCCCGCCCTTCACCCCGCCGCCCGAGAGCAGCACGCTCCCCGCACGCGGCCAGTGGCCACGGCCCGCCAACTTATCGATGCGCGGCCCGCGCCCGAACTCGCCGCACGCCACCACCAGCACGTCGCGATCCATGCCGCGGACGTTCAGGTCGGCGATGAGGCCTGCGAGGGCCTGGTCGTACAGGGGGAGGCGGCGACGCAGGTTCTTCTCGATGTCGTAGTGGTCATCCCACCAATCGACGTCGGCCTCGTAATGGTTGATCGTCACGAACGTGACGCCCGCCTCGACCAGCCGCCGCGCGAGCAGCGCGGCCCGGCCCCAGGGGTGGTCGCCGTAGCTCTCCCGCAGACGCGACGGCTCGCCGGAGATGTCGAAGGCGCGGCGGACGGCCTCGCTGTTGATGAGGTCGAAGGCCCGCTGGTGCGCGTCGAGGCCGCGGCCGAGTTTCGTCAGCAGGGAGGCACGGCCGGCGGAGCGTTCGACGCCGACGGCGGGGTGCGGCTTGAACTCCGGCTCGCGGCGCTTCCCGCGATAGGCCGGGTCGCCACCGCCGGAGATGGGGCCGTGATGCGCGCCGAGGTAGCCGGCCTGCTGGTGGAAGCCGAGGTGCGGGGCGTACGCGTCCGGGATGCAGACGTAGGCCGGCATGCCTGGGCGGTTGGCGCCGCGGACCCTCGAGACGACGGCGCCCTGTGCCGGGTGCGGCTGTCCGCGGCCCATGACCTTGACCTCGTGGTGGCCCGTCTGCACCCAGTGCGAGGCGTCGAAGTGGTCGGCGTTGGTGTGGCGGAAGGAGCGGACGATGCTGAACTTGTCGGCGAGGTTCGCCTGCCGGGGCAGCAAGTCACAGACGGAGACTCCCGGCGTCTTCGTCGCGATGGGCTTGAAAGGGCCGCGCACCTCGACGGGGGCGTGCGGCTTCATGTCGTAGGTGTCGATGTGCGACGGCCCGCCGGCCATCCAGTAAAGGATGACGGCGGTGTCGCGCCGTTCGGCGGCGGGCTGGGCGGCGCGGAGGGCGAGGATGTCGGGCAGCGTGAGCCCGAACGGCGCGAGGCCGAGGAAGGCGCGGCGGGAGTGTCTCATGGCGGTAGGATACCATCCGTGGACATCCGGAGCCAGCGGCAACCGAGGGGATAGCTGGGCGTCCAGCGGGGAGTGAGTAGCCCCCCAGAAGGCATGCACTCGCTCGCCGCCTCCGTCATCCGCGCCAACAGGCTCAAGGCCGCCAGGGCCGAGAAACAGGACGCCGCCAGAGCCGCTTGACCGTTGTGGAACCGCTTCTTCTCGACGATCACCGCCTCGACGCCGCGTTTCAGGACGACATACGCCTCCTTGAGGACGCGGCCGCGTATCCCGCCGTCGGAGAGGGACGTGCGTTTCGGCGGCTCAAGCGCGAGGGCCGGGCACGCGGTCAACACCAGGACGAGGACGGCCAGGGGGAGGCGGGGCATCGCGGCCGGCTCCGGAGAGGGGTGGTCCCGGTGTTGTAATCCACGGAGCCGGTCAGCCCATGGCCGGCGGCTCGCCCGTGCGGGTGAGTATGCCGGGCTACTGGGCGGGAGGACTGGGAGCAGTCGCTGGGGGCGGTGGGCGGCACGCGGCGCGGCTGGTGCAGGCCAGGGTGCCACCGGCGCCGGGCCAGGCGACGTCAGCGGCACAAGGGCGGGCGGCGGGCGCGCCGAAAAGGGCAGCGGCTCGATGCGCAATCCAGGCCAGGATCGGGCGAGCTCCTGGCATCAACCCCCGGGGTCGGCACGGGCGAAAATCCCATCGCACGCTCGACGGTTGGCATCCCGCGATGGTACAATCGCTGGATAGCCTGCCCCGCCGACCTCTGCAACGGAGGCCCCACCCCATGACCCGCCCCTTCTGTGACGGCACGTCGCGCCGCGATTTCCTCCGCGTCGGCGCCGCCGGCCTCTTCGGCCTGCCGCTCACCCTGCCGCACATCCTCAAGGCCGCCGCCCCCCCCAAGGGCCGCTCCGACCTGTCGCTCATCTACCTCTTCCTGCACGGCGGACTGTCCACCATCGACACGTTCGACATGAAGCCGGACGCCCCCGCCGAGTTCAGGGGGGAATTCAACCCCGTGCGCTCCAACGTCGCCGGCATTGACGTGTGCGAGCACCTGCCGCTCATGGCGAGGTCGATGGACAAGCTCGCGCTCGTCCGCTCGTTCCGCCATCACAACTCCGACCACGGGCCCGCCGACCACTACATGCTGACCGGCTACTTCCCGCAGCCCGGCTTCAACCCCGGCCTCTCGCCCAACAACCAGAAGCCGGCCCACGGCTCCGTGATCGCCCGCAAGCTCGGCCCGCGTGGCAGCGTGCCGCCCTACGTCTGCCTCCCCAAGATGCACCCATCCTGCGGCCCGTCGTACCTCGGCGCCGGGTCGGCCCCGTTCGTCATCGACGCCGACCCCAACGCCCCCGACTTCAGCGTCCCCGACGTGATGCCGCCCGCCGCCCTCCCCGCCTCGCGCCTCGCCGGACGCAAGAGGCTCCTCGAAACCATCGACCGCTTCCACGCCAGCGGCGAGGCGGCCCTCGATGCCCCGGCCCGCACCGTCGGCACCTTCCAGCGCAAGGCCTTCGAGCTGATGACCTCGCCCGCCGCCAAGAAGGCGTTCGACATCCACGCCGAGTCCGACAAGCTCCGCGACCGCTACGGCCGCAACACCCTGGGCCAGTCGTGCCTGATGGCCCGCCGCCTCGTCGAGGCCGGCGTCCGCGCCGTGACCATCGACCACAGCAACTGGGACACCCACGACGCCAACTTCACCACCCTCAAGCGCCAGCTCCTCCCCTGGCTCGACTCCGGCCTCAGCGCCCTCCTGGCGGACCTCAAGGAGCGGGGCCTGCTGGAGACGACACTGGTGATCGTGACCGGCGAGTTCGGGCGGACCCCGCGCGTGAACAAGCAGGCGGGCCGCGACCACTGGGGGCCGGGCTTCACCGTGGGCCTGGCCGGCGGGGGCATCCCCGGCGGGGTCGTCGTCGGCAAGACCGACGCCCGCGCCGAGCGTCCCGCCAGCGACCCCTACGGCCCGGAGGACCTCTTCGCGACGGTGTTCCACAAGATGGGCATCGACCCGAAGGAAGAGTTCCACACGCCCGACGGGCGGCCCGTGGCCCTCGTCAACGGCGGGCGCTTGATCAAGGAATTGGTGTAACCGTATCGGGCGAGCGGGGTTGCGTCAGCGCCCCGAGTCACACAGCGTCAGCGCCTCTCTGGCTCGGCGCGCATCCACAAGCCACGGAATTCGAGCCGCTGACGCTCCACTCGGGGCGCTGACGCAACAGACGAGAGCCGCTGACGCTCCACTCGGGGCGCTGACGCATCCCCGCTCGCCAGCAGCCAGATACGCTCACGCTCCAGAGATCCCGTGATGATCCTCCTCCTCCTGCTCATCCCCGCCGAGGCCCCCTCCGCCGTCGCCGTCTTCCCCCCCGGCGGCCAGCGCGGCACCGCCGTCACCGTCCGCGTGGCGGGCCTCAACCTCCACGAGCGTTGCGGCTGGGAGCTGACCGGCAAGGGCCTCGCCCTCTCGCCGCACCTCACCCGCACACGCACCCGCTGGTTCGAGGGGCCCGTCCTGCCGCTGCCCGACTCGCAGCGTCAGGAGGATTACCCCGCCGACATGCTCGGCACCGTGAGGATCGCCGCCGACGCCCCGCCGGGCGTGCGCAAGCTCCGCCTGTGGACCTCTGAGGGAGCCGCCGCCGGCCCGGTGTTCGTCGTCGGCGACCTGCCCGAGGTCGTGGAAGAAGAGATCGACGGCGACCCCGTCCCCGTGCTCGTCAAACTGCCCGTCACCATCAACGGCCGCGTCTTCCCCCGCGAGGACATCGACGACTGGACGTTCGCGGCGAAGAAGGGCCAGACCATCACCGCCGAGGTGAGCGCCGCGCGCATCGGCTCACGCCTCGACTCGCGGCTGGAGCTGTTCGGCCCCGACGGCAAGCTGATCGCTGAGAACGACGACGCCCGCGGCACCGACTCCCTCCTCCGCTTCACCGCACCGGGGGATGGGCTGTACCGCCTACGCATCTCCGACAGCCTGCGTGGCGGCAGCCAGGCGCACGTCTACCGCCTCACCGTCACCGCCGGGCCGTTCGTTGATCACGTCTACCCTGCCGGGGGCCGGATCGGCGTGAAGGCGAAGTTTACCTTCACCGGCGCCAACCTCGCCGTGGCCGAGCGCGAATTGACGCCCCCCGCCGAGGGCCTCGACGCCGACACCCTCCCCGAATTCCTTGAGGGCGACGGCAAGTTCACCACCCCCGGCGTCATCAACGGCCGCATCCTGAAGCCCGGCGAAGCCGACGCCTGGGCGTTCGATGTCAAGAAGGGCCAGACGCTGGAGATCGAAGTGAGGCCCATCGGCTCGCCGCTGCTGCCGCGCGTCAGCGTCGAGGAGGCCGGCAAGCCGATCCTCACGTTGGCCGGCGCACGCGGCCTCTTCACGCCGTCGAAGGACGGCGCGTTCACACTGCGCGTCCGCGACCAGTTCGCCACGCGCGGCGGGCCGGCGTTCATCTACCGCGTCCGCGTCGCTCCCGCCGTGCCCGATTTCAAGTTGACGCTGCCGTCCCTCGCCGAGCGTGTCCTCCGCAAGGGCGACGTGAAGGTCAAGGTGAACATTGACCGCCGCGGCGGCCACAACCTCCCCGTCGCGCTCACCGTCGCCGGATTGCCGAAGGGCGTGACCGCCCTGCCCGCCACGCTCGGCCCCGGTCAGGCAGCCGGCGTCATCACGCTCAAGGCCGCCGACGACGCCCCCATCGGCCCGGCGAAGCTCACCGTCACCGGCACGGCGAAGGAACTGACGCGCACGGCGGAGGACGATCTCCTCCTGGGCGTCGGGCTGAAGGCGCCGTTCAAGTTCGTGGCCGACTACGACCTGCGCCTCGCCCCGCGCGGCAGCACGTTCAGGAAGACCTACCGCGTCGAGCGCGAACCCGGCTTCTCCGGGACCCTGATCGCCCGCCTCGGCGACCACCAGAACCGCCATCTGCAAGGCGTCACCGGCCCCGCCGTCACGATCCCCGCCGACGCGAAGACGTTCGAGTACGCCGTCGATCTCCCGCCGTGGATGGAGATCGGCCGCACTTCGCGCTCGATCATCGTCCTGGTCGGCAAGGTGACCGTGGACGGCGTCGAACACACCGTCAGCTACAGCGCCGAGGGCCAGAACGACCAGCTCATCGCCGTCGTCGAGACGGGCCGCCTCGGCATCGAATTGGACGGCACCACGCTCGCCGCGAAGGGCGGCGAGGTCGGCTTCCGCCTGCGCCGCGGCAAGGACATCGCCGGCCCCGTGACCGTGTCGTTGGTGGTGCCGGATCACGTCAAGGGCGTCACCTGCGTCCCGGTGACGATCCCGGCCGGCGAGTCGTCGGGCGTGCTGCGCGTGTCCATCGCCGCGGACGCCGGGCCTTTCACCGGCCCATTGACGGTGCGTGCGGTGCTGGCTGCCACTGCCGGGCGCATGACCGCCGAGGCCCCCCTGCGTGTCGTCAAGGAGTGAGCAATGCCGACGCTGATCGAAGGCCCGATGCGCATCGAGGCGGCGGGCAACAAGCCGAAGGTCATTGACGAGTACATCGGCCGGGTGCGGTCGAAGAAGGAAGGCGTGTCGGTGGCGCACATGCGGAGCCCCGGCGGGTGGGTGGAGCCGGGGCAGACGCCGGCGTTCGACGAGTACACCGTCGTCCTCAAGGGCATGCTGCGCGTCGAACACAAGGGCGGCGCGCTGGATGTCCGCGCCGGCCAGGCGGTGATCGCCCACGCCGGCGAGTGGGTGCGTTATTCCACGCCGGAGGCGGAGGGGGCGGAGTACATCGCGGTGTGCGTGCCGGCGTTCTCGCCGGCCACGGTCAACCGCGACCCAGCCCCGTAACGAACTCCACCAGGATCCGATTCACCTCCGCCGGGCGCTCCTGCTGCACCCAGTGTCCCGCCCCCGGCAGCAGAGCCCGCGCCCGCAGCCCTGGCATCGTCGCGCCGATGGCGTCATACGCCTGGCGATACATCGTGATGACGCCGTCATGCTCGCCGGCCACGAAGAACGACGGCTGACGCAGCCTCGCCCCGCTCAGGAACCGCATCGTCTCCCACATGCGGTCCATGTTGCGGTACCAGTTGAGCGGCCCGCGGAAGCCGCCGCGCGTGAACTCGCCGACGAAATGGTCGATGTCGGCCTGCGTCAGCCAAGGCGGCAGCGTGTCCGGCACGCTCTGTGCGTCGAGCAACCCCTGGCCCCTGGGGAAGATGAACCGCCCCCGCTTCTCCAACGGCGCGTCGCCGGAGAGGGAGTACAGGAGCGCCGTGATCGTCCGGCGCACGTCCGCCTCCAGCTCCGCCTCGGCCTTGCCCGGCTCCTGAAAGTAGAGCTGATAGAACTGCCCGTCGCCGGCGATGAGACGCATCAGGTCCGTGGGCCGCGGGTCCTCCCAGCGGCGCATCAGGTACGGCACGCTCATCAGGCCGAGGGCGTGGAACACGTCGGGGCGCAGCAGGGCGCAGTGCCACGCCACCCCGGCGCCCCAGTCGTGCCCGACGACGACGGCCTCGCGCTCGCCGAGCGCCTCGACCAGCCCGACGATGTCGGCGGTGAGGTTGCCGATGTCGTAGGCCTCGATGGCTTCGGGCTTGTCGGTGCCGCCGTAGCCGCGCTGGTCGGGGGCGGCGGCGCGGAAGCCGGCGTCGGCGAGGGCGGCGAGCTGGTGTCGCCACGAATACCAGCCCTCGGGGAAGCCGTGGCACAGGACGACGAGAGGGCCGGCGCCCTGCTCGGCGACGTGTATGCGGATGCCGTTCGTCGTGACGGCATGGTGCTTGATCGCGCTCATCCTAGGATCCTCCGAACACATGAAGAGGAGTTGTCCACGGATCACACGGATGGCACGGATAACAGCCAACTCGCGCAGAAAGACAGGATCACCGCCCGCTTTTGCTTCTTTGTTCTGATCCGTTTGATCCGTGCGATCCGTGGACAACTCTTCGTTCTTCTTTCACGCCCACGGCAGCATCGCCCGGCAGAGGATGCTCGGCGCGAACAGGCTCGACGGCGGGCGCACGAGGTGCAGCACCTCCATCAGCACCCGACGCACGTGCGGGATGCGCGTCGCCAACGCGAATACCCGGTCCAGGTAGCGGTGCGTCAGCCGCGTCATCAGCCCTGGCGCCGGCCCCTCCGCCTCCTTGTACCGGTAATCCTCCCCCGTCGCCAGGAGCCACGGCCTCTGGTTCGCCTCCGCCAACTGCGTCTGGAAGCGACCCTCGACGCCTGCCACGCCCTGTCTCAGGCAGCCGTCCAGAGCCAACGCCCCGAGCGCCGCCGCCGACATGCCCTGGCCGTACACCGGGTTGAAAGCGCAGGCCGCGTCGCCAGTTATCAGAAGCCCCTCGGGGCGGCGCGTCATCCCCTCGTAATGGCGGATGCGGTTCTCCGTCGTTTTCGTCCCCACGATGGGCGACAGCGGCTCCGACGCCTCATACGCCTCGGCCACGCGCTTGTCATCGAGGCTGCGTGCGAAGGCGAGGAAGCCGGCCTCGTCCGTCGGCGGGTAGTCCTTGCCGCCCCCGGCCATCGTGACGATCCAAAGCCCGCCCTCGATGCTGGCGATCACCGCCCCGCGCTTCCGCGCCGGCGGGGCGCACTGGAGGTAGAACGCCTTCCACGCCGTCCACCCCGCCGGCGGACGCACGACTCTCGTGGCGTAGCCGAGGAAGCCGTTCACCACCGTCTCACGCGGCACCGGGTAGCCGTTCTCCTCCAGCCAGCGCGGCACACGCGATCCGCGGCCCGTGGCGTCCACCACGAGGTCGGCGTCGAGCGATTCCGTCGCGCCGGTGGCGCGGTCCTCGATCTCCAGCCCGGCCACGCGCCCAGACGGCCCGAGCCGCAGTTTGACCGCGTCCACCTGCTGCCGGACGGCGACGCGCGGCTCGGCGAGGACGCGCCTGCGGACGGCCCACTCGATGAGGTCGCGCGTGGCCCCGAGCTGGTTGATGCCGGAGGGGAAGCGGACGCACGGGCCGCCGCCCGTAATCCACTCCATGTCGTTGACGGCGTCGTAGTCCATTGCCCCGGCGTCGGTGATGTCCTTGACGATGCCGGGCAGCAACTGCTCCATCGCCAACCGCCCGGCGGTCAGCAGGACGTGGATGTGCCGAGCCTGCGGCGTGCCCTTGCGTGCCTCAGGGCCGGCCGGCAGCACGTCGCGCTCCAGCACGGTGACACGCTCGTAGTGGTTCGCCAGGGCGCGGGCGGCGAGCAGGCCGGCCATGCTGCCGCCGATGACGGCGGCGTGCTTCATCTCGGGCATCGGCATCCCTCCGGGCGTGTCCGTATGGTGAGCGTACCGGCGGGCCGCGCCCCGACACGGAAAATCACGACCCGCCGAACAGCACTTTCTTGGCGTAGGCCCAGTACCACATCGCCGCCCCGACCACGCCCCCGTACAGCAGCGGCGACGGGCCCGGCCACCAGGCCAGCACCGGGGCCAATCCCATCACCCCGAGCCCGATCAGGAAGAAACGGCTCCAGTGCGTCGAGCCGAGGGTGAACAGGCCCACCCCGCTGGCCGCCGCCAGGGCCGGGTACATCGCCAGGGCCTCGCGGGCCGACGCCGACGCCGACAGCGGGACGTAGGCCGCCGTCAGCAGGAGCGTCGTCACCACCTGGGCGGCGCCGATGATCAGCGAGTGCCGCTCGGTGGCCGGCAGGTGGCCGAAGCGGCGCAGCATGTACCACCACAGGACCGCCGCCGTCACCGCCGCCGACGCGCCGTTGACGAGCCAGACGGCGAGGCCAGACCCGCCCCCGTCGGCCAGCCCGAACACCGCCGCCCCTGTGCCCAGCAGGACCGGGCCGAGCCAGAAGGCCGCCCTCCACGAGTAGTTCGGGTTCGGCTCCGGCTGGGTGCGCCAGACCTGCCGCAGCCATTCCCACAACCCGGGCGGACGATCGGCCACCCCCTCCCCGCGCAGATTGCGGCTCAGCTCGTCCGCCACCTCGGCGGCGTCGGCGTATCTCCTCGCCGGCTCCTTCTGGAGGCATTTCAGGCAGACCGCCTCCAGGTCGGGGTCGGCATGCGGGTTGATGCCGCGCGGCGGCTCGGGCTCCTCGGCACGCACCCGCCGGAAGACGTCCCCCAAGGTATCGCCCGGCAAGGCGGGGAACGGGGCACGTCCCGTGAGCATCTCGTAGAGGACGGCGCCCAGGCCGTAGACATCAACGGCCTTCGTCAATCGACGCCCAGGGTGCGTCTGCTCCGGGGCCATGTAGGGCGGCGTCCCCGCTACCTCCCCAGCCGCCGCCAATGTCCCGTCCGCCGGGGGCGTGTAGATCGCGGTCTCCTGGCCGACGAGGCCAGGCCCGCGGGCCTGGCTGGATGCAGGGCCCGTGTCGAGGCGGCTGGCGAGGCCGAAGTCGGCGACGCGGGCTGCCGCACCCTTGAGGAGGATGTTGGCGGGCTTGAGGTCGCGGTGCAGCACGCCGCGGTCGTGGGCGAACTGGATGGCCCGCGCCACCTGCTCCATCAGGCGGGCGATGTCGCGCGGGGGGCGGCGCTCGCCGGGTTGGCTGGCCAGTGTGCGGCCGGCCAGCTCCATGCTGAAGTACGGCCAGCCGTCACACGTGCCGCAGTCGTGGATCCGGACGATGGCGACATCCCCGCCGTGCCCGAGGGACGCCACGTCGCGGGCCTCGCGCAGAAACCTCTCCCGCTCGCCGGGGGCGTGCAGGAGGCGGCCAGAGAGGACCTTGACGGCCACCTCGACATCCAGCTCCAGGTGCTTCGCACGGTAGACGATGCCCATGCCACCACGCGCGATCTCCTTCATCAGCTCGTACGCCCCGAACCGGCCCTGCGGAGGACCCTCGACCCCCATCGCGTCCCCCGGCGTCGTCAGGAAAAGTAGGCAGTCCTCGTCCCTGATGGCCTCGCGCAGCCGGGCCTCGATGTCGGGGTATCTGCCCACTAACGCCTCGATGCAGACGGGCCGCCCCTCGTCCTTCGCCTTTAGATATTCGAGGAAGGCCTCCTGAAATCGGGCCTCGTGAGGCGACACCGTCGTCTGCAGGAACGTATCAGACATGTTCGCCCCCCGTTGAATGTGAAGGGAAGTCCCTCCGCAGAGCCTTCCGGCCTCGCTCCAGCAGCCCGGCGACGGCACTCTCGCTCTCGGATACCATCGCGGCGATCTCCTTGATTGGCATGTCGTACAGGGTGCGGAGCAGTACCACGTCGCGCTGCCCGGGGGGCAGGCGTTCCACCGCCGCCGCGAACCGCAGCCACGCTTCCTGCCCGATCACCTGCTCAGACGGCGAGGGCCGCGGGTCGCCCAGGACCCGGTCGAGCCGGCGCGAGGAATCCCGCACCGCCTCCTCGGCCTCGGGCGTCCGCCAGCCGGCGTTCTCGCGGCGGACTGCGTCGAGGAAGGCATTGTTCAGGATCTCCCGGAGCCACCCCAGAAGTTCGGCCTCGGTCTGCCCGTTGAAATTCCTCAGATCGGCCCAGGCGCGTTCCAGGGCCGTCTGCACCACTTCGGAGGCGTCGAACCGCGCCTGCAGCCTGTGGTCGAGGCGCAGCCGCCGCGCCATCGCCTGAAGCAGGGGCCGATACTGTCCGATGTTCCAGGAAGGGGGGGCAGGCGTCACGCGGGCACCTCTGGTTGCTGACTGTCGTATGCGCCTCTGGACGGAATCGGCGGCCGGATGCCGCGCGCATTCTGCCGATTTCCGGGTCACGCCCGCCCAACGAAGCCCGCGTGCTTGACGTAGCCCCAAAACCACATCACGCCTGCCATGCCCACGCCGAAGAACAGCGGCGCGCCGTCCGGCCACAACGCCGTCAACGGCGCCAGCGCGATCACGCCCGCGCCGATGGGGAAGAAGAGGCTCCAGTTCGTCGAGCCGAGGGTGAACAGCGCCAGCCCCGAGGTCGCCGCCAGGGCGGGGTACATCCCCAGCGCCAGCCGGGCCGGGGCCGTGAAAGAGAACGGGACGTAGGCGGCGGTGATGGCCAGGTAACAGGCCATGTTGCCCGCCGCGATGATGACGGAGTGGCGCTCCGTCTCAGGCAGGTGGCCGAAGCGGAGCAGCATGTACCACCACAGGGCGAGCCCGTAGGCGAACACCGCCACGGCGTTCACCAGCCAGACAGTCACCGCCGGGGCGTCGCCCCGCGCCAGGGCGAAGACGGCGGCGTTGGTGGCGAGGAAGATCCCGCCGTACCACGCCGTCACCTCCCACGAGTAGTTGACGCCCGCCTCCGGCCGCGTGCGGAGGATCTGCCGCAGCCAGTCCCAAAGGCCCGCCGCCCGCGCCTCGACGGCGTCGCCACGCAGGTGGCGCTCCAGATCCTCGGCGAGGGCGGCGGCGCTGGCGTACCGCCGTGCCGGATCCTTTTGCAGGCACTTCAGGCAGACCGCCTCCAGGTCGCGGTCGGTGCCGGGCCGCACACGTCTCGGCTCGGGCGGCAGCTCCTCCGACTGCACCTTGGCCAGCACCTCCGCCACGGTGCCGGCGTAGGGCCAGCGCCCCGTGAGCAGCTCGTAAAGGACGGCACCGAGAGAATATACGTCCGACGCGAACGTCAGCGCCGCGTCGCCGCGGGCCTGCTCCGGCGACATGTACGCCGGCGTCCCGACCGGGCCGCCCGCACGGGTGATGGTGGCGTCCGGCTCCAGGCGGCGGGCGATGCCGAAGTCGGCGACGTGCGGCTCGCCGCGCTCATCGAGGAGGATGTTGCCCGGCTTGAGGTCGCGGTGCAGGATGCCGCGCTCGTGCGCGTGATGCACGGCACGCGCGACCTTGGCCATCAGGGCGGCGATGTCGCGTTGGGCCTGGGGCCGGCGTTCGGCCAGGCTGCCCCCTCCCATCCAGGCCAGCGCGAGGTAGGGGGTGCCGTTCGCGTCGCCGACGCCGTGGACGGCGACGATGTTGGCGTGTTGCAGGCCGGCGGCGGCCTCGGCCTCGAAGCGGAAGCGGGCCAGCTCGCGCGGGCCGGCGAACGCCCCCGCCGTCGTCATCTTGAGCGCCTCGACGCGGTTGAGGGCGACGTTGCGCGCCTTGTAGACGACGCCCATGCCGCCCTGGCCGGCCTTCGCGATGATCTCGTACCCCGGCGGGGCAGGGGGGCCGTCCGAGGCCGCGCTGATCTCGTAGCCCGTGGTATTGTTGGCGGGCTCGTCGGCGAGGAGGGCCTCGATGCGCGTGACCACGGCGAGGTCGGCGGCGTCCAGGGATTCATCGAATGTCATAGGCGCGGCCTCAGGCGGTGGGCAGTTGGCCGCCGAGGCGCCGGTTGAGGAGCAGACAGGCGGACGCCCACCACCGGTAGACGGTACGCTCCGACACGCCCAGCAGCAAGGCCGCCTGCGGGCGCGTGTAGCCCTGGTAGAACAGCAGGCCGAACGCCTCGCGCTCCTCGGCGGGCAGACCGCCCGCCGCCTCGTGGAAGCGCGACCACAGCTCCAGCTCGTCGGGGCCGTCGCCGCCGTCGGCCCCGAAGTCGCCCGTGGCCGGGTCGGGGACGCGGACGTCGGAGCCCCTGGCCCGGTGGTGGCGGGCGAGGTCGAGCAGTTCGCGGCGGGCCTGCAAGGCGGCCAGGCCGGCGAACTCGCGCGTGGACGCGGGGCGCACGTCGCGCAGCGCGTTCATCAGGCGTAACATGGCGCCGTTGACCACGTCGCCGGTGTCGGCCCCGGCGCGGACGCCTGGGTAACTCCGCAGCATGCGGCGGGCCAGACGCTCCAGGGGCAGGGCCGCGGCCCGCAACAGCTCGTCGGCGGCGACGCGGTCGCCGGCGCGCAGCCTGTCCACGCGGTCGTGCATCCACAGGGTGTCGGGGGCGTCGGCGTGCATGGCCCCTACTTGCGGAACGGCGCCAGGGCGTTTGCCTCCGTGGCCCGGACCTCGAACAGCTTGCCGCCCCCCATCAGGTCGAAGCCCTCGCGCACGTTCGGCGTGAAGCAGCACAGCAGCAGCTTCCCGCCCTGCGCCAGCACCGCCTCGCGCGTCTGCAGCAGCAGCCGGTAGAACGCCGTCGGGAACCAGTCGATCAGCCCGAAGTTGAGGACCACCGTCTGCCCCGGCGCCAGGCCGGACAGGGCCGCCGCGTCCAGCTCCTTGAACAGCGAGCAGTCCGCGATGGCCTCGTGGTCGTACAGCGCGGGCCGCACGTCGGGCCGCGTGAACCGGGCCACGCGGACGGAAGGGGCGGGGTCATCACGGACGACGTTCGGGGTGGTCATGATCGATCCTCGGATTCAGGGTGTCTCTCGATGCCGATGAAGGTGAAATCGTCCTCCACATCGGCCCCCTCCAGGTGGGCCACGACGCGGGCCACCACCCCGGATATCGCCTCCTCCAGCGCCGCGCCCCTCGCGCCGGCCAGGTCGCGGAACAGGCGCTGCCGCCCGTAGGGGTCGCCGGCGGAGTCGCGCGCGTCCCACAGCCCGTCGGTGAACAGGAACAGGCGCTCGCCGGGCGCCACCCGCCAGGTGACCGTGTCGTACCTCGACTCCTCGCTGAACCCCAGCACGTCGCCCACCGGCGCGAGATCGACGGGGGCCGCCTCCCCGCCGGGCGCGACGCGCACCGGCGGGTGGTGCCCGGCGGACGCCCAGCTCACCTCGCCGTCCTCACCCAGGATCAGGTAGACGCCGGTCATGAACAGGTCCGGCGGCAGCAGGCGGTGGAACAGCCGCCCCGCCCCGGCGAGGGTCTCGCCCGGCGTGCCGTGCAGCTCCGGGTGCGTCTGGAGGATGGTGCGCATGATCGCCATCAGCATGCTGGCCGCCGGCCCATGGCCGCTGCCGTCGCCCACGAAGACCGCCCGCCGCCCGTCCTGTCTCTTGAAGAAGTCGTGGTAGTCGCCGGTGACGACGAACGCGGGCCGGTACGTCAGCACCTGCTTGTAGCCGGGCACTTCGGGTGCCGTGCTGGGCAGGATGCGCCGCTGCAGGTTGCACAGCTTCACCCACGCGGCCCGGTCCTCCGCCGCCCCGTCGAACGGTGATGGGACATGGCCCCTGTCCTCGGTCACGGGCTGCATCTCCGGATCGGCCACGCGGCACCTCACACCGGAAGCGTAGCGGGCGCGGGGCCCCCGTCAAGGAGAAACGGCCCGCGCCTCACCCAGCGGACACCACCGGCAGCCGACGCAGAGGGCCCACGCCCTGCTGAGGCCGCCGCAGCCCGAGCGCCCGTCGGATCAGGACCTCCCCACTCGCCTCACCGGGCCGTCTGTGCCCGCTCAGGATGTGGACCGATGAACGCCTATCCGTGAAGGGAACGGACCGGGGAAACGGATGGAGGTGAGTGGACGCCCTTCAGTGAAGGAAACGAATCAGGGAAACGAACTTTGTTGCCGCAATTGCAATCGGCCTAAGCACTTGAGGAAGTTCGTTTCCCGACCCCCCTCACACCCCCCCACGCGATGGAAACGAACCGCCACGGCGATCAGGGCCAGTGGTCTGACCGCCCATGTCCGCTGAACGGCCCCGGAGCGACAGGCCACGAATCCCTTCACCGCCAGTCGCCGGAGAGCACCCACGCCGCCCAGTAGGATGGCGGCACACGCGCCCCCTTCTTCATCTCCGCGATGGCCTCCGGCTTCAGGCCGACGCCGCGCACCGCGCCGCCCTCGGCCTTGCCGTTCAGCATCGCGAGCTGCGCCCGCCGCAACGCCTCGGCGAGGGCCACCTCCTTCTTGGCGTCCCATGCGTGCCGGTAGAAGTCGCCCATCAGGAGCCGCGTCGCCGCGTCGTCCACCGACCACAGTGACGCGACGACGGAGCGCGCCCCCGCGACGGCGAAGGCGCGTTGCAGCCCCAGCAGACCCTCTCCCCCCGCCTCCCTGCCCAGGCCCGTCTCGCACGCGCTCAGGACGGCGAGGTCCAGTTTCGACAGATCCATCTCGCTGACTTCGAGCGCGGTGAGGATGCCGTCCTCCTCGCCCTCCTTCGGCTCACGGTTGGCGCCGGCGCAGGCGAGCCCGGAGAGCAGCAGCGGGTGCCAGCCCCCCACGCCCTCGCGCCCGAAGTAACCGTCGGGCCGCTTGCCCGTGCCGGCGATCTTGAGCGTCTCGGGCGCGAAGAAGCCGTGGGTCGCCAGATGCGCGTACCGCACCCGCGCCAGCGCCTCGCGCACCGCCTTCTTCGTCGCCTCACCCTTCGACAGGTCCGCCACGGCCGCCTCCTTGAAGGCCGCGGCGAACGAGGCGCGGGCCGACGCCGCCTCCTTCGCCGTCGCCGGCAACGCCTCCCAAACCCGCCGCGCGCCGGGCGGGGCGAGCCGGGCGTCCTCGCCGGCCTCGCCGCCGATGCCCCCCTCGTAGTCCACCCCGCCCACGCACAGCAGCGACGGCGCGGGCCGTGCGGCCCTGTCCGGCGTGGCCAGCAGCGCCGGCACGGGGACGACGGCGATGGCCTTGTCCTCGATGAGGTACGTCCCCTCCTTCGACCCCGGCAGCGCCGCGAACGGCACCGTCCCGAGGATGCCGTCGGGCGAGACGAGGACCACCTTCACCCCCCCGACGTGTTTCTCCAGGGGCGTCCAGATCAGCCTCTTGACAGCCCCCGCTGGCCCCGCATCGGCCCCGCCCCTCATCAGGGCCGGACGCCACCGCCGCACCGCCTCCTCGACGGCCGATGCCGGCCCCAGCTCGATGCGGGCCGTGGGCCCCCCCTTGCGGCAGACGAACGCCAGCAGACGCCGCTCCCCGCCCTTCACCTTCGCCGCGTGCCGCCAGTACACGACGTAATCGACCAGCACCGCCCCGTCCGGCAGCGCCGCGGAGACATCCGGAGGCCCCTCCTTGAACGCGGCGCGGGCTTCCTCCGAGCGGCCTGCCAGCTCCGCCTGCAGGCGCTCCTGCTCGTCGGTCAGCGCCTTCAAGCCCTCCGCCGAAGGGGACGCCGACGCGGAGAGCGCCGCCAGCCGGCGCGTCACCCGCCGCAGGCCCTCCGCCGCCTCCCGCGTCCGCGGGCCCGCCGAGAGCGCCGCGAACAGCCGCCGCTGGCGCTGGCGCTGGAGGACCGCCCCCTTCCACGCCAGGACGTGCACGTGCCCCCCGGCGGCATCCACCGAGAGGCGGCAGTCGAGGAAGACACGCAGGCGGCCGGCGGCCTCGAGCTGCTGGCGGTCCGACAGCGCCGCCGAGGCGGCACGCAGGTTGTGCCGCGCCATCCCGAGCGCCTTCTCCGACAGCGCCAGCGCGGCGGCGTCCTCGCCCATCTCCTTGTGCAGCAGGGCGAGGCTGTTGAGCGTCGCGGCGTGGTCGGGATGCGTCCGCCACCCGCCGCCCTCGTACACGCCGACGGCCCGCTCGAAGAGCGCCCGCGCCTCCTCCCACGCCCCCTTCGCCTTGTGCAACATCGCCAGGTTATTCAGCGCCGAGGCGTGGGCCAGGTGCCTCACCCCCAGCGTCTTCTCCCGCAGCGCCGCCGCACGCTCGAGCAGCGGCCGGGCGGCCTCGTGGTCACCGAGCGTCTGGTGCAGCACGCCCAGGTTGGTCAGCCCGGACGAGTAGGACGGGTGCCGCTCGCCCAGCGCCTCCTTGATGCACGCCAGCGACCGCTTGTAGAGAGGCAGCGCCGCCCCGTCCTCGCCCATCGCCTCGTGCAGCATGGCCAGGTTGTTGAGGCCCTCCGCATAGGCGGGGTGCCGCTCGCCCAGCGCCGCCCGGCGGATGGCGAGCGCCTCCTTGAACATCGGCAGGGCGGCCTTGTAATCCCCCATCAGGTAGTGGAGGGCCGCGAGGTTGTTCAGGCCCGTGGCGTAGGACGGGTGCCGCACCCCGGACGCCGTCTTGTGGATCGCCACGGCCCGCCGATACATGGGCAGGGCCGCGCGGTAGTCCCCACACGCCTCGTGCAGCATCCCGAGGTTGTTCAGCACCGCCGCATACTCGCGGCTCCGCTCCCCGTGCGCCCCCTTCATGATCGGCAGCGCCTCGCGGTAGAGCGCCAACGCCGCCGCGTGGTCGCCCAGCGTGCAACGCAGGAAGGCGAGGTTGTTCAGGCTGCCGGCGTAGTCGGGGTGGTCGCGGCCCAGCACGCCCCTGGTGATGGCCAGCGCCTCCTCGTATCCCGCGAGGGCCGCCTCATGATCGCCCAGCGCCTCGCGCAGGGCGGCCAGGTTGTTCAGCGTGGAGGCGTAGCGTGGGTGCCTCTCCCCCAGCGTCTCGCGGCGGATGGCCAGCGCCCGCGTGGCCAGCGGCAAGGCCGCCTTCGGCTCCCCCGCCGCGAAGTGCAGGACGGCCAGGTCGCTGAGCTGCCCACCCACCTCCGGGTGCCGCTCCCCCAGCACCTCGATGCGGATGGCGAGAGCCTCGCGCGCCGCCGCGATCCCCCTGGCCGGCTCCCCCTTCGCGTGATGCCCGGACGCCTGCGCGCCCAGCTCGGCGGCCCGCCGCAGGAGATCCCGCTGCTTGCCGGTCCGTCGCGGCTGCGCCAGGGCCTCCGCCACCGCGAGCCTCGCGTCCGTAGCCCTCCAGTGCCCCTCCCCGTCCAGCCGGAGACGCGCCTCCAGGACCGCCCGGCGGTATTCCGCCTCGGACGCCCACTCGCCGCGTGCCTGCCGCAGCCGCGCCAGCCGGCCCGCCGACGATTCCACCTCCCGGTGCCACGGCCCGAACACCCGCCGCTCCAGCCCCAGCGCCTTCTCCAGGGCCGCGATGGCCTCGGCCTGCCTCCCGCCCGTCCACGCCTTCTGCGCCCCGGCCACCAGGGCTTCGCGCTCGCGCAGCGACTCCCCCTGCCCGGCGGTGGGCAGTGCGGGCGCCGCCGCCCCGAGCGTCAACCCCGCCAACGCCAGCACGAAGGCGCGCATGAGCGAATCCTCCCTCTGCGGAAGTCATCGCCCGCCATCCTACCGCTTCGGCGCCCCCGCCGCCAGCGCCGGCACGCGCACCGCCCCGTACCCCGTCTCGGCGCAGTGCCCCGCCTTCGCCTTCTTCGCCGCCGCCTGCATGCGCTCGCGCACCTGCGCCGCCGTCAGCCCCGGCTCCCGCGCCCAGATCAGCGCCGCGGCCGCCGCCGCCTGCGGCGCCGCCGCCGACGTGCCGCTGAACGGCTGCCCCGGACGCAGCTTGCTCGGGAACGGCACCACGGCGCAGAAGTCCGGCTTCGCCCCCGCCCCGCACGAGCTGTACGAGTGCCGCTTCAGACCCGCGCCGACCGCCGTCACGGCGCACACCTCCGCGCCGTCGCCGGGGAACGGGATGCTGTCCGCCTTCACCGCGTTGCCCAGCTTCCCGCCCAGCACGGTCAGGTGGAACCTCCCCGCCTTCACGCCCGCCGACCGCACCCGCACCGCGTACACGCGCCCCGGGGTCGGCTCCAGACGCACCACCGCCGCCGTCGCCGCCGACCGCCCCCGCCCGACCACCTCGCCGCTCTTGGCGTCCGTCACCACGACCTCGAAGTCCCCCGCCCCCGCATGCACCAGCTCCACCGACACGCGCTCGCCGCCGAGCGGACGCAGGGCGTTCTCCGTCTGCCCCGGTGTCCACTGGTGCCAGCCGTCCCTGTCCGGCGCGAACGCGCCGCCCCAGTGCCGCAGGGCCGTGTTCCCCGCCGACGCGAAGAACAGGGCTTCTCCCTTGCCCCCCTTCGCGCCGAGCAGCTCCTTCAACCGCCCGTGCACCGGCCCGCCGCCCTCGCCGTCGCTCCACGTCGGCATGATCATCGAGCAGGAGATGACCCGAGCCCCCTGCTTCCGCGCCCACGCCACCGCCTCCAGGAACCGCTCCGGGCTCTCCGGCTCCCAGTTGGCCAGCAGCAGGCCGGCCTCCGGCGCGATGTGGTGCGCCACCTCGGCGCACAGCAGCCCGTGCTGGCTGTCGCGGGCGTCGAAGCGCCCGTCGCGGCGGAACGACCGCGCCAGCAGCCCCAGCGGCAGGCCCTTGCCCTCCGCCTGCCGATACCCCTTCAGCCCCGAGTCGAGGACGGCGATGGTGACGCCCTTCCCCCTGTGCCCCGCCGCGTGCCAGGCGTCCGCCCCGGTGAGTGCGACGGCCCGGGCCACGGCGTCCGCCGGCTCGCCGAACAGCGGGACGCCCAGCCGTGACAGCAGCGAGGGCCGGGCCGGCTCGCCGCCGGCGTCCAGCAGGCCGGCGGAGAGCGTCACCAGCGCCAGGCCGGCCAGGGGGAGCTTCTTCATGGCGTGCCGCCGAGGGGTGCCGGGGGTTTCGCTCAAGTGCGCGGACGGGCGAAGGGAACCATCGGCCCGGCGGGGGCCGGCCCTCGCCCCGCATCGCCCCGAACCGCGCCACGCCAGGCATTCTAGGTCCGGTCGTGCGGCCTGGGCGGCGCCGCCCCCGCATGAGGCCGTGGCGGCGCGTCAATCCGGGCAACCCTTGCGGGCGGCGCTGCCGGCGCGGGCGCCCGCCTCAACCACGGCCGACACAAGCCCCCCGCCGCCACCGGAAATCGGGCGCGCAACCCGCCGTACCTATTGTGATAGGATGAAGAAGAGCCGGTTCGCCCGACCCTCCAAACGGGTGCCCCATGTCTTCCACCTCCGATTGGCTCGATGACCTCGAACGCCACCTCCAGCACATCGACGGCGCAATCGATGACCTGACGCCGCTCCTCGAACAGCTCCTCGCGGCCCTGCCCATAGACGCCGGCCTCGCCCGCGCCCGCCTCGACGACGCCTCCGGCCACGGCGCCGCCATCCGCACCGCCGTGAAACGAATGGCCGACGAGAACGGCCTCGCCCTGCCCGCCTGGACGGACCGCCAGACGCTGCGCGCCGCCGCCGCCGACCTGGCCGGCCGCGTCGAAGGCCTCCGCGCCGGGTCACGCTCACGCCTCCTGGCCCTCGCCGACGAGATCGAAAGGGGCCGCGTCACCCATCACCGCCCCGCGGCTCAAGAGAAGCTGGATAAGGCGCGGCTTGTAACAGCCGCCGCCGTCCGCGCCGCCGCCGATTCAGCCCCGCCCCCTGAAATCCCTGACGCCGGCACCTCCCCCTGGCTGACGTGGTGGTGGGCACAGCCCGGCCCGGACCAGGATGCAATCCTCGCCCGCGTAGGTATAGGCCTCCTCGCGCTGGCCGATTTCCTCGATGACCTCCAGCCTAACAACTGGCAGGCAGCCACCGAACAGCTCCCCGCCCCCCCCGTCACCGCCACGCCCCACACCAACGGCCCCGCCTCGGCCCCCGCCCCGCTCCCGACGAAGGGCGTCAAGCCCATCATCGTCATGCCCAGGCCCCCCGTGGCCCCGCCGCAGCCGCCACGCCCCGCCGCCGCGCCACCGCCGGCACCGCCGGCACCGACACCGCCCCCGGCGCCCGTCACCAAGCCCGCCCCGCCGCCCAGGCCGGTCCTCCCGAAGGCCGCCCCGACCCCGCCCACACCGAAGCCGGCCCCCAGGCCAGCCCCGGCGCCCCGGGATGAGGAGCCGACCTACCCCGACGACCCGCCCCCCGACGACCCCCACCTGTTCGACTTCGCCGCCTTCCGCGAACACTTCTGGATCGCCCCCGGCGGCGACTGCCGGCCCGCCCCGTGGTCCGACCGCCCCGCCTTCGCGGGGGCGCTCGCACGCGCCCAGGAGCAGGCGCTGCGTGACGCCGACCTCCTCCGCCTCTACCTCTTCAGCCACGCCGGCGCCACCCCGGAGCTGGACCCGCGCGACGTGCGTGCCCTCGCCGCCGTCTGGGCGCACCCCCTCGACTCCGCCGCCGGCCTCGATGACGCCCGCGCCGACCGCCTGCGCGACGCCGCCCTCGCCGGCGCCGAGCCCGGCCCGCGCTGGAAGCTCGCCCTCCTGTTGGAGGCCGCACGCCCCACCTGCGGCCGCCCCCCCATCGACCATGAGGAGGCCGCCGCCCTCCTCGACGCCGCCGCCTTCCACGACCGCGCCCTCGAGCAGACCCTGCGCGGCCTCCTCGAAGCCGCCATGATGCTCCCCGACGCCGTCGCCTACCTGCGCGAGGAGTTCCGCCAGCGCGCCCTGGAGACGCCCGAGGTCCTCCGCAAACGCTTCGACAGGGCCCGCGAGACCCTCCACGAGATCGCCAAACGCGGACGCCTCGGCGCCGGAGGCAAGATCCAGCGCACCCACTGCCGCGACGCCTGGGACGAATTCATGTCCGAGCTGTGGCCCGAGCTGGAGCGCATGTTCCCCGGCCTCAAGTCGCCCGAGGCCGACTGGGACGTCCGCAAGCGTCAGGCCAACCTCGACCGCCTCGCCGGACGAGGCCGCGTCATCGCCGAGGACGGCGGCGTCAAGTTCCAGGACCGCGGCGCCTTCGACCGCACCGCCCGCGAGATCTTCGACGCCGCACGCCGCGTCAACGACGCCCTCGACCAGCTCCACCGCGCCAGCGGACGCCGCCCCGTCGTCGGCGTCAAACTCCCCCTCCAGCCCGCCAAGGCGCTGCACTCCCACGGGCCCCTCGACGACCCCCTGGAGGAGCTCTGCCGCCGCGCCCTCCTCCGCCTCATCGACCCGCCCGAGGAGCCCGACGCCCCGCCGGAGGACGCCCACCACCAGGCCGAGCCGCTCGACATCACCCCGGCCCTCCTGGCCGACTACCCCGAGCTGCTGACGCTGCTGCCCGCCGGCGAGCCCCTCGCCGAAGGCCACGCCGCCCTCTTCCACGCCGACGACGTGGAGAATCCGCTCGCCGCGGCGGCGCTCCTGTTGTCGCCCGCGCCGGTACGCGAGGGCCCCGTCGCCCCGGCGGAATTGATGGAACGCCTCCGCCTGCACCCGGACATCGACGTGACCGCCCGCGCCGTCACCCTGTTCGCCCAGCAGCGAGAGCAGGGCCTCGCCCACGCCCGCCGCGTCGACCGCGCCGACCAGCTCCGCGGCAAGCTCGCCGCCCTCAACGACACAGCCCGCGCCCTCGACATGCTCGCCGTGGACGTCACGCCGCTGCGCCACGCCATCGAGGCCGCCGACTCCCTCGTCACCTCCATCCACGACGGCGGCGAGGGCGTCACCCTGGCCGCCGAGTGGATCAAGCGTCTGACCGCCCACTCCGCCGCCCGCCGCGACTACCAGCTTGGCGCCCTGTGGCGCCGCGCCCAGCAGGAGCAGGACGTCGACAAGCAGGCCCTCGTCCGCAAGGCCATCAAGGAGCGCGACTACGGCTCCATCCTGCCCCTGCTGTCCGGACAGTGGAAGGAGAGGCCCGACGACTACCGCTTCACCAAGTGGCGCTGGCGCTCCGAGGCCGCCTACGGCAAGCCCGACAAGGCCGCCCGCCGCATCGCCATCCTCGACCACGACGTGGCCAGGGCGTGGCAGCCCCTCACCGGCGAGGCCACCAAGGCCGACCGCCCCATGCGCACCGTCCTCGCCAGGTACGTCTTCGGCCCCTACTACGAGGTCGGCTCCGAGAACCGCCCCCACCAGGTCTCCATCGCCGTGCCCGGGCTGCGCAAGCACATCAACGAGATGAAGGCCAACCCCTGCTACCTGCCGCAGCTCGATGGCTACGACCACATCCTCCTCGTCACGCCGGCAGCCACGCTGAACGACGCCTCCATCGGGGACCAGCTGCGCAAGTGCATCAAGGAGGCCAGGGAGTCGGCCACGGGGGCGAACGACGTGATCACCGTCGTCCTCGTGCCGCAGGCGACGGCCAAGTTCCGCCGCGAGCACGCCGGCTGGATGCGCGACCAGAACGCCGTCCTCTTCGACGAGTACGACCTGTGCCGCCTCCTGGAGCCGGAGGGCGAGTCGCGCCCCCCCGCCCTCCTCGCCTTCCTCGAGCTGGTCTTCGAGCAGCTCGCCTGGAAGTCGCAAGACCCCTTCGGCATCCCCGACGGCCAGCACGCCGCCCTCGAGATGTTCGTCGGCCGCACCGAGGAGGCCAGGTGGCTCGCCACCGAGAACAGGTTCTCGCGCGTCTTCTCCGGGCGCAAGCTAGGCAAGAGCGCGCTGCTCAACTTCATCCGCCGCACCTACGACGGCAAGCCGCTCGCCTCCGGCCTCACCCTCAAGGTCGTCTACGTCCCCGCCGTCGGCGAGGACAGCGAGGCGCGCATCGCCAACCTCATCATCGCCAAGCTGCGTGACATCGGCTTCGAACCCCAGGGCCTGGACGACACCCTCAAGCCCGCCGACCGCCTCCTCGAGGTGCTCGACCGCTTCCCGCTGGAGCGCCCCCAGGAGAGCCTCCTCCTCATCCTCGACGAGGCCGACATGTTCGTCGAGGAGCAGATGCGCGAGTACGCCCGCAGCCGCGAACGCTGCCTCAGCTTCCGCATCCGCGGCCAGGTGCTGTCACGCACCGACGGCCAGGGCCTGCCGCGCGTCCGCGTCCTGTACTCCGGCTACAGGGCCACCAACATCAACGACGGCACCTGGCAGGGCGCCGGCAGCGACACCCTGCGCCTCGGCCCCCTGCCGCCCGCCGAGGCCGCCGCCCTCATCGCCGGCCCCCTGGCCCGCCTCGGCATCGACGCCGGCGAGCAGGCCCTCGCCATCGCCCACCGCTGCGGCTGCCAGCCCATCGTCCTGCTCCGCTTCGGGCAGTGCCTCCTCGAACGCCTCGACCAGAATTATCCGTCCAGCGCCCGCCACGGCGCCGCCGTCAAGGTGACCGCCGAGGACGTGGTCGAGGTCTTCAAGAGCCCGCGTGTGCAGGACGAGATCCATGAGATGGTGCTGGGCAACTTCCAGGGCAACGAGCGTGGCGGCGCCGTCTTCGCCGCCCTCCTCGCCGAGTTCGGCGGGCGCGGGCCCGGGGCCGCCCTCTACGAGCCCGAGCCGCAGATCCTCGCCAGGTTGGACGAGAAGGGCCCCGAACGCAACTGGCTCGGGCCCGAGGAGGACCCCTATCACGCCCTCAACGCCGAGCTGCGCGACCTCGTGGACCGCCACCTCCTCGTCCGCAAGTCCGAGGGCGACCGCACCGGCTACGCCCTCAAGTTCCCGCACCACCTGCCCCTCCTGATGCAGCGCGGCATCGCCGGCCTGTTGATGCGCCAGCTCCGCCAGGCCCGCCCCGCGGCCGCGCTCGACGCCGGCCGCGGATTCCTCCCGTCCGCCGCCCTCGACTCCCTCCGCCAGCTCCTCTTCCGCCCCGACCCGGAGATGGACGTCCGCGCCGTCGCCGTCGCCTCGCTGTGGCCCGACGCCGTGGAGGCGCCCGAGTCGCCCGGCAACGTGGCCGACCGCATCGACCCCGACCACGCCGCCGGCCTGCTCGGGGCCTCCGACCCCCGCCTCGCCGACGCCCTCGGCCGGCCGACGCTGATGGTGCGCGGCGTGTCGGGCGACGACGCCGCCCGCGTCCTGGCCGGCCGGCCCGCCGGCCTGCCCCCGCCCCTCCTCCTGGGCGGCGCGTCGCTCCTGCGCTGGGCGCTGCGGCAGCAGCGGGCCGGCGAGCTGGTCGAGGCCGTCGGCATCGGCCGCCTCACCCCGCAGGTCGTCCGCTGGTGGTTCCTGCGTGTCCGCGGCTACGTCTTCGACGACCCCGGCGCCGTGGGCGAGATCGAACGCCGCACCGCCGGGATCCCGCTGCTCCTGGAGGGGCTCGATCGTCTCTTGAGTAACGGGCGCGAGGCCGGCGGCACCGTGACGGGCGGCGAGATGAGGCAGGCCCTGCTCTTCTTCGACGAGGACATCGGGCGCATCGGCGACGACCTGCGCGGCGCCGCCCCGGCCCTGGCCCTCGAGCCGCGCGAGGCCGACGTCCTCCGCATGGTGACGACGGTGAGCCGCGAGAACAGTTATCAGGTACGCGACATGGCGGCGGAGCTGGTCAACGAGTGGGAGCTGTACCAGGAGCTGTGCCCCGGCGTCGCGGCGTTCAACCCGTCCGGCGACGACATGCTCGCCCTGGAGCTGGTGCAGGCGCTCGGCCTGCTCCCGGTGAAGCCCGGCCCGCGCCCGCTCGAGCGCCTCACCGCCGTGGGGCCGGACGACCCCCTGTGGCGGGTCGTGGCGGCGCTGGGGGGGGCCGGCTCATGAACGTCCCCGTCACCCTGGCGGGGCACACCGCCAACTGGCGCTTCCGCGCGTCGGCCGACCTCGACGACTGGCTGTCCGCCCTCCCCTGGGCCGGCCAGGGCGGCGTCCGCGTGGTGCGCCTCGGCTCCGCCTCGCTCGGCGAATTCATGGCCCGCGCCCTGCGCCGGGCCGTGCGCGGCCACGACGACGGCGGCCGCGAGGTGCACGCCCCCATCATCCCCTTCCCCGAACGCGGAGCGACGGCCCTGGGCATCCTCCAGGCCGCCACCGAGACCCCCGCGGCCGGCGGCGGCGAGCAGCAGATGCGCCAGCTCACCGCCGCCTTGCAGGCGTGGACGACGGCCGCCGTCGTCCTGCCGCCCGAGACGCCGCCGCCGCCCGGCCTCGTCAAGCAGACGGGCGAGCTGATCGCCCTGACACGCAAGACCGACCCCAACGCGCGGGCGACGGTGATCTTCCTCGACACCCCGACGTGCCCGCTGGTGCAGGACGGCTTCGACTTCACCGTCGGCGGGCCGTCGGACCCCGTGCTGGCGTCGGACGCGCGGCTGTGGCGCTCGTACGCCCACGCGCGGCTGGCGTGGGACGCCGCGGGCGACCTGGGCCGGGCGATGGCGTGGGACGAGGCCGGCTTCGGGCGCCTGGGCGTCGGGGCCGACGACGCGCTGGAGAACCTGCTGAACCACCTCGCGGAGGAGGCGTACCGCGAGCTGCCCGAGGCGGTGCAGGAGAAGGCGGCGGAGACGATGCGGCAGATGTTCCAGCGCCAGGCCCCGAAGATCGGCCCCGAGCTGACCGGGCCGGGCGCGTTCTGGAAGCCGCCCGGCGAGATCGAGGCCCGCCCGTCGCCGTGGCTGGCGCGGGCGATGCTGCGTCTGAACGTGGCGCCGGACGCGGCGTTCTACCTGCGCGGCTGCCTGATCTGCGCCCCCCTGGCCCGTGAGGTGCTGGGGCGGTGCTTCGACCTGGAGGCACGCGAGCGGGCCGCCGGGTTCGCCAACCGCGGCAGCCTGCCGCCCCCGCCGGACGCGGTGGACCGCTTCCGCCGCTTCGTGGAGCGGCAGGCGGGCAGCGGGGCGGAGTACTACCCGACGGACTGCCCGGCGAAGCCGACGGACCCGTGGTCGTTCACGGTGTTCGGCGAGTTCCTCAACTCGCTGCCCTTCGACCCGGCCCGGAAGAACTTCACCAACGGCCTGCGGACGCTCCGCAACGCGCTGGCGCACGGCCACTACATCAGCTGGGCCGTCCTCAGCGCGTTGCGGAAGCTGGAGCGCGACAAGGTGTGAGGGGCGGCCGACCCTCCCCGTGCCGTGGCGGGAGCCACGGCACGCCAAGACGCGAGGCTCCGCCGCGCCGCTTGCCGCTCCGCAGACAAGCCCCGTCAGCGGTGAGGTTGTGCGGGTCGGAGCCTCGCGTCAGCCCGTCGCACGGCTCCCGCCGTGCGACGAGGAGAAAGGCCGGAGGACGCCGGTCACTTCTTCTTGCGCTTGTAGGTGACGCTGAACGTCGGCTCCTTGCCGTCGCCGATCCACATCGTCATCTCCAACGTGTCATTCAGCGCCAGTCCCCTGACATCTGCCAGGGGGCCCACCACGCCGCCGGCGAGCGTCGCGACTTCTTGCCCGAGACGATCACCTCGGACGCCTTCCCGACGCCGCGCAGCCTCACCCCCGACGCCGACAGCTTCTTGACGCGGTCCTCCACCCACTCGGGATGGTACAGGATGTCGAGCTGGGCCGCACGCAGCGCCTCGGCCTTGCCCTTCTTCCCCTTCCAGAGGTGGAGGTAGAAGCGCTCCATCAGGACCGCCGTCGCCGCGTCGTCCACGCTCCACAGGGACGAGACAACCGTCTTGCACCCGGAGAGTGCAAAGGCACGCTGCAGGCCGAGGATGCCCTCGGCGGCGGCCTCCTTGCCCAGCCCCGTCCGGCAGGCGCTCAGCACCGCCAGCTCGACGTTCGACAGGTCCATCTCGGCCACCTCGCTGGCCTTGAGCAGGCCGTCGTCAGCGGCAGTGGGCCGGTTGGCCCCGGCCAACACCAGGCCGGAGAGCAGCGCCGGGTCCCAGCCAGTGACCCCCTCGCGACCGAACATGCCACGCGGCCCCTTGCGGCCGGCGTCGAGGGAGGACTTCATGGAGGGCGGCGCGAAGAAGCCGTGCGTGGCGAGGTGCGCGAAGCGGTGCTTCGGCAAGGCCTCCGCCAGGGCCGCCTTGGCGGCCTTCTCGCCCGCGAGGGTGGACGTGGCGCCCTTGAACACGGCACGGAAGCGGGCGGCGATGGCATCGGCCTCGGGGCCGGTGGCGGGCAGGGGCGGCCAGCCGTGGCCAGGCCCGTAGTCCACGCCGCCCAGCGTCAGGAGCGAGGGCTCGCCAGTCGGCCGTTCAAGGAGCTGGGCGAGGGCCCGGGGCACGGGCAGGACGGCGAGCGGCGCCTCCTCCAGCAGATACGTGCCCGGCTTCGACCCATGCAGGGCGGCGAAGGGCAGCCGGCCCAGCGCCTCGTCGGGCGAGAGAAGGACGGCCCTGGCGTCGGCCAGGTGTTCCACCAGCGGCGCCCAGACCTTCGCACGCAGGCGGGTGGGGGCAGCCCCGCCATCCCTCCCCTCCTCGATGGCCCCTCGCCAGGCTTCGATGTCCTCCTCGATGGGCCGCATGGGCCCCAGATCGAGGCGCCGGGTGGGGGCGTCGGCCCGGACCACCCAGACGACGAGGCGGCGCTGCGCCTCCTGCCCCTTGAGTGGCCTGTCCGGGGCCGGCCCTTCGTGGACGAGGAAGTCCAGCAGGACGGTGCCGGGCGGCAGGGCGGCGCGGAACGCCTCGCTGGACGGGGGCTTGACGGCGAGGCGGAAGGCGGCGCCGAGCTGGGCCAGACGCACCTCCAGCGCCTCCTTCTCCCGCGCCAGGCCCTCGACCCGCTCCCGCGAGGCGTCGACGCGCGAGGCGAGCAGGGCGAGGGACCGGGTGCGGTCGCGCAGCCGGAGGGCCAGGGTGCGGGTGGCGGGGTCGGCCGTGGTGAGCAGGAAGCGGCGGCGTGCCTGCTGGGCGGCGAAGGCCGACCCTTTCCAGGACAGGACGTGGTTGTGGCTGAAGTGGGCCGCCTCGTCGGGCATCTGCAGCCGCACGTTCAGCCGGTAGCGGAGGGCGGCGGCGGCGGCGAGCTGCTGGCGTTCGGACTGCACGGCGGCGTCGAGGGCGAGCTGCCGCCGCGTCAGGGAGATCGCCTGTTCCTGCAACAGCAGCGCCGCCCCGGGGCGGCCCATCTCGTGGTACAGTCCGGCGAGGTTGTGCAGGCTGAGGGCGTAGTCGGGGTGCTTCTCGCCCACCGTCTCCTTGCGGATGGCCAGCGTCCGCTCGTACAGGGGGAGGGCCTTCTTGAGGTCCCCCATCGCCTGGTGCAGGTTGGCGAGGTTGTTCAGGCAGAGGGCGTGGATGGGGTGCCGCTCGCCGAGGGCCGCCCTGGTGATGGCGAGGGCCTCCTCGTACAGGGGCAGGGCGGCCTCGTGGCGCCCCATCGCATGGTACAGGAAGGCGAGGTTGTTGAGGCTGAGGGCGTAGTCGGGGTGCTTGACCCCCAGCGCCTCCTTGCGGATCGCCAGCGCCC
>CAZVZK010000094.1:0-38537 GCA_964630925.1 uncultured Alcaligenaceae bacterium | reverse complement strand
CGGACATTCTTACTGTCCTGGAAGTGCGGACATTTCTATTGTGCTGTGACACGGGCGCGCCTGCCCACGTGCAACCGGGGCCGCGTGCCGTATACTGGAGGGATGCCACCCGGAGCGACACATGACGGCGATGACCCTGACCGAGAAGATCCTCGCCCGCCACGCCGGCAAGGCCGCCGTGGCGCCCGGCGATAACGTCTGGTGCGATGTCGATGTGCTGATGACGCACGACGTGTGCGGCCCCGGCACCATCGGCGTGTTCCACAAGGAGTTCGGACGCGACGCCAAGGTCTGGGACCGCGAGAAGGTCGTCATCATCCCCGACCACTATATTTTCACGGCCGACAGCATGGCGAACCGCAACGTCGATACCCTGCGGGCCTTCGTCAAGGAGCAGGGGCTGCCGCACTTCTACGACGTGGGGACGGACCGCTACAAGGGGGTGTGCCACATCGCCCTGCCGGAGGAGGGGCACACCCGCCCCGGCGAGGTCCTGCTGGGGACCGACTCGCACACCTGCACCGCCGGCGCCTTCGGCCAGTTCGCCACCGGCATCGGCAACACCGACGCCGGCTTCGTCATGGGCTCGGGCAAGCTGTGGCTGCGTGTGCCGCCCACGCTGCGGTTCGTGTTCAAGGGCCGCCTGCCGCCGTACCTGATGGCGAAGGACCTGATCCTGGCGGTCATCGGCGACATCGGCTGCGACGGCGCGACCTACCAGGCGATGGAGTTCGACGGCGACGGGGTCTACGCCCTCGACATCGAGGAGCGCATGACCCTGTGCAACATGGCCATCGAGGCCGGCGGAAAGAACGGCATCATCGCGCCGGATCAGGTGACGCTCGACTACGTCGATTCGCGCAACAAGCACGGCAAGAAGTACGAGGTCGTGAAGGCCGACGCCGGGGCGCGGTTCGCCCTGGAGAAGGTGTATGACGTGACCAAGCTGCGGCCCGTGGTGGCGAAGCCGCACAGCCCGGACAACAAGGCGTTCGTGGATGAGGTGAGCGGGACGAAACTCGACAGGGCGTACATCGGCTCCTGCACGGGCGGGAAGATGGCGGACTTCCGGGCGGCGGCGCGGATCCTCGCGGGCAAGACGGTGCGGATCGACACGTTCATCGTGCCCGCCACCAGCGAGATCGCCGGGCAGTTGCGGACGGAGACGCTGGGCGGCAAGACGCTGGAGCAGGTGTTTTTGGACGCGGGGGCGAAGATCGGCGAGCCGTCGTGCGCCGCGTGTCTGGGCGGGCCGTCGGACACATTCGGGCGCCTGAACGAGGCGATCTCGTGCATCAGCACGACGAACCGCAACTTCCCGGGGCGGATGGGTCACAAGCAGGCGAAGGTGTACCTGGCGAGCCCGCTGACGGTGGCGGCGAGCGCGGTGGCGGGCGTCATCGCCGACCCGCGCGAGCACATGGCGTGAGGGGCTACCCCGCCCCCCAACCCCCTCCCCGAAGCGGAGAGGGGGAGCCGTCAGATCATCGCCTGCGCGAAGGCGAGGGGGGCGCGTCGCTTGTTGGGCTTCGCCAAATGGGTGCGGGTCGAGCGACCCCGCCGCAGAATTCGACACTCTTGCGACTCCCCCTCTCCGCTTCGGGGAGGGGGTTGGGGGGTGGGGTAGAGACGAGGTCTGAGCGAATGATCCCACAGCTTATCAAGGGCAAGGCATACGTCCTCGGCGACAACGTCGACACCGACCAGATCATCCCGGCGCAGTACCTGACGTACAACCCGGCCATCCCGGAGGAGTACCGGCAGTTCGGCAAGTACGCGCTGAGCAGCGTGCCGCCGTCGCAGGCCGGGCTGCCCAAGGGCCACGTCCCCTTCCACACGAAGGACGAGTACGTCAGCGACTACGCCGTCGTGATCGGGGGTAAGAACTTCGGCTGCGGCTCCTCGCGCGAGCACGCCCCCATCGCGCTCGACGCCGCCGGCATCAAGGCCGTCGTCGCCGAGTTCTACGCCCGCATCTTCTACCGCAACTCGGTCAACGGCGGCTACCTCGTGCCGTTCGAGTGCAAGCAGCGTCTTTGCGAGGCAGTCTGCACCGGCGACGATGTGGAGCTGGACGTTGCGGCCGGCGTGCTGCGCAACCTGACGACGAGGGAGGAATACCGCCTGGAGCCGCTGGGCGAGGTCGGCCCGATCATCGCGGCGGGCGGGCTGTTCCCCTACGCGCGGGAGCACGGTATGATCAAGGGGTGAGTGCCCTCCACGACAGCCACGGTGCCGGCTATGGACACCGAACAGAACATCTTCCCCGGCGACGCGGCCGTCGGCATCGGCGCCCGCCCTACCGGGAAAGTGGCCGTGCCAAACACGGATGACTCTATACGTGAGGCACCTGACGGTGGTGGCGCGCGGCGAGATCGGACGTGGTTTTGGCTGCTGGGCTTCGCTGGCTTTATCGCAGTTTGCCTGTTCGTCTATGACCGGACGTGCTGGGCTTATGGCGTGGGCAGCCGGCCCTTCCTTATCGTTTTCGAAGTTACGGACGCGGACACCGGAAGGCGAGTCAACACGGCAACGGTCTTCGTTTTCTCCCCTTCACTGAACTCCGGGGCCGGTGAGGAGGAAGAGTTCACAACCCACGTCGATGGCAGAGGGTGTCTGTCTCTCTACTATCGCAGGGTCGGGACCTTACAGGATTGGAGTGGGCTGGGTCTGACCTACAACGGGGGCGTCTGGACCCCTGCATGCCGGTACGATGTGACCGCCCCAGGGTACGAGCGGACAGGCCTGTTACAGGTGCCCCACCAGCATTTCAAGGGGACTCCACCGCCCACGCAGATCGTCCGCGTCGCCCTGCGGAAGAAGTGAGCGACACCGACGCGAAGACACGGCGGGCTCACGCCGCGCCGCTCGCCTTGCCTGGAGATGACCGCCATGCGTTCCCTGCACGATCACCTCATCGACGCCCGCCCGCTCCTCCCCGCCGAGGTGGCGCACCGCCTCCAGCCGCTGTTCCTCACACCCGAGCTGCGCGACCGCCTCGCCATGCGCCTGCTCGTCTACATCCGCCAGGGCGTCCCGGCACGCCATCCGCCGCCCTCCTTCACCGGCGAATGCACCCCGCCCCTCGCCACGTCGTTCGAGCACTTCCGCCCCGCCGTCGCCCACTGGCACGACTTCCCTTCCGACCCGTCCGTCACCCGCCGCCTCGCCGACGCCCTCACCCACGCCGACTCGTTGCACACCCTCGTCCTGCTCGGCATGCGTCTCACCCCCGCCAGCCTCACCGACGAGCGCGGCTTCCCCCCGCCACGCGAACGCCTCCTCACGTCCGCCACCTCCGGCGACGGCCTCTCGCCCGCCGCCCGCGCCCTCGACAAGCACGCCCACCGCGGGGATGCCTACTGGGGGCAGCCCAGGGGCGACACCGCCGAACGTAACGAGCACGCCCTCAACCTCGTCGAGGACATCCTCGACGGCGCGACGTGGTGGAACGTCTTCGGGCACTACAAGCACGGCACCGTCTTCGAGGCCCGACTCACCGCCGGCCACGGCGCCAGATGGGCCGACCACGGCGACAGGTTCATCGGCTTCCTCGAGCCGTTCAGCGACGAGCCGCCCGAGGACGCGGCCCCTTGACGGCCCGCCCCGCCGTTTCCATCCTTGGGAGGGTGTCGCCCCTCTCGCGCCCGGTGCCCCCATGATCGACCTCATCATCCTGTGCGTGCTGGGCGTCGGCGTCCTCGGCCTCATGGGCTATCTGCTCTACACCGCCCTGACGGACTGGGGCCGTTACTCCCTCATCAACGACACGAAGCAGAGCCCCGCCGCCGAGGTGCCCGAGGGGCGCGTCAAGGTCCGCGGCGAGCTGTCGGCCGACAGGGGCCAGAGGCTCCTCAAGAGCCCCATCTCACGCAAGAAGTGCGTGTACTACTTCTTCGCCGCCCAGCAGGTGCGGTCCTACGACCGGACGACCCGCGAGGGCGACTGGAGGGTCACGCGGCGGTACTACTACAAGGTCAACATCGCCGAACACGCCGAGCAGGTCCCCTGCGTGTTGCGCGACGGGAGCGGCGAGGTGCCGGTCGATCTCGAGGGGGCCGTCGCCGAGGTGGCCGACGACACCTGGGTGATGAGCGGCATGTTCAGCGACCTCGACGAGGAGGAGCAGGGGCGCATCTTCGAGCTGACCGGCGTCTCCAACCAGGGCCTGTTCTGGGAGCGCGACCTGCTGTTCCTCGAGGTGGCCATCCCCGAGGGCGCCGGCGTGATGGTCATCGGCGAGGCCGCCGAGGGGGAGCACGGCGTGGAGATCGCCAAGGGCGGCGGCCAGCTCCTCGTCAGCGACATGGAGGAGGCCGACCTCACCGAAGGCCTGCGCCCTTCCATCTGGATGCGCCTCATCGTCCTGTTCGCGCTGCCGATCATCATCCTGTGGGTGGCCGTCGGCTCCGGCATGGTGTCGAGGGCGTTCTCGGGCGGCGAGCCGCCCAGGCCGCCCGAGGAGGAGAAGAAGGACGGCGGGAAGAAGGACGACAAGTTCAAGATGCCCGACTACACGAGCATCGACTACGTGGTGAGTGAGCTGAAGAAGCCGGACAAGTGGGGCAAGGTGAGGGCGGCGGACGCGCTGCACTTCCGGATCAAGGTGGACCCGGCGCGGCGTGCCGAGGTGCTGGCGGTGTTGAATGAGGCCCTCGCTGGGTCGGCCGCCGAGGACCGCACCGCCATCCAGGCGGCCATCAAGACGTGGTCGGGGCCGCCAATGTAGGCCGAGGGGCGGCGGGCTACATTCGCGCTCAACTGACGAACATGCCGCACGACGCCTGCACGCCGAAGCCCACGCGCGGGATGACACGCACCCGGGCCCTGGGCATCCGCGCCCGGTAGACGGCGGCGTTCCCCTCGATCACGTCCTCCGGCGGCTCCGTGCCGTGGCGCTCCGGGTCGGCCGTGTTGTAGCGCACGATGTTGACGTGGGCCACCAGGCGACGCGATTCCAGGGCGTCGCAGATGGCGTGGACGTCGGCCTCCGAGTCGTTCTCCCCGGCGATGAAGGCGTAATGCAGCTTGATAATCCTGTCGGTGTGCGCCTGCCACGACGCCAGCCGGTCCAGCGCCTCCCCCGCCGGCAGCGCCCTGGACAGCCAGCGGCGGCGGAAACGCTCAAGGCCCACCGCCGCGTCCGCGCCGGCGACCTGATCCCGCCACACCCTCCAGGCCCTGTACCGCGAGGCCGGCTTCGCCCGCAGCCTCCTCGCCCACGAGCTGCCCGACGGCCGCCTCAAGCTCATAGGCCACCTCCGCCGCGAATGCGACCCCGACATGGTGGCCGATGTCGAGGTCCTCGACGTGGACGACGAGGAGGCCCGCACCCTGCTGCTGAGCATCGACCCCCTGGCGGAGCTGGCCCGCACGCAGGAGCAGCTCCACGAGCGCCTGCGCCACCTCACCCCCGTCAGCGAGCCCGACCTGGCCATCTGATGCCGTAACGAGAAGGACGCTGGACACGGCGGAATCGTGCGCCACGTGACTCAAGTCGGCGCTCTCGGCCGCACCGGCCCCACCACTCAACCCACGCTTCCAGGCCCCCAGGCAGGAACAAGGGGCTGGCAGACAACACCCGACATGGCAACCACTCTCCCCGCGCGCACGCCCCTTCCACCCACGACGCGAAGCGTCGTGGCTCCCCCCCCTCTCCGTTTCGGAGAGTTTCGGAGAGGGGCCGGGGGGGTGAGGTTGTTCACCCCTCCCGCCCCTTCGCCTTCTGCCGCGCCTTCCGCAGCGCCTCCAGCAGACCCGCGTCCTGCGCCACCGCAGGCGTCGCCGGCTTCGGCGCCGGCGCCGCCTCCGCCACCTCGGGGATCAGCGGCCGCGGCATCGGCACAGGCGCCGCAGGACGCGGCGCCGGCCTCGCCGCCGCACGCGCCGGCACGGCCGCCGGCCTCTCGCCCACACGCTCCGGCGTCTCCGCCACGGCCGGCCGCACCCCGGGCCGGAACAGGTTCGACAGCACGCTCGTCCGCCGCTCCAGCACCTCCAGCAGCCACAGCACGATGGCGGCCAGCAGCAGCCACCGCCCCACGGGGATCATCTGCACCTGCCGCGGCAGGTCCTTCCACACCGCCGACAGGTCCGTCCGCTCCACGCCCCCCGTCGCCCGCGCCAGACGCTCCAGCGCCGCCAGCCCGCTCTCCCGCGTCGCCGGCTTGAACTCCGGCGAGTACGGCAGGCACACCGGGGGCAGAGCCGCCGGCTTCTGCCCCGGCACCTCCGCCGTCGCCAGCAGCACCTCCTCCGCACCCAGCGGCAACTCCGCACTCAGCGTGTCCGGCCCCGACCACCGCAGCGCCGCCCGCTCCGTCCGCGGCGGCTGCCCCCGCAGCGACCGCAGCACACGCAGCGACGGCAGCGACGGGAACCCCTCGCCCTTGCGGTCCGGGTCGAGGTGCAGCGTGATCGCGCTCGTCCCCTCGCGCACCGTCTGCGTCAGCAGCATCCCGTCCCTCAAGGGGTTCGCCGGCCCCGCCGCGTACCGCGCCAGGCTCGTGAACAGCTCCCCCGCCTTATCGTACCTCGCCATCCCCCCGGTGAACTTCCCGTCAGCCTCGCCGGTGTAGCACACCACCCGCCCCGCCCCCGCCTGCCACGCCGACACGATGGGCGCGTTGTAATTGTCCTCCTTCGTCGGCAGGGTCACCGTCCCCAGCGTCGCCTCCGGCCGCAGATAGCACAGGTTGTACCCGCCCACCGACAGCCCCTTCGGCGTCTCAAGCTCCTGGTCGATCACCGAGCGCAGCCCCGGCATGTGCCGCACCGGCGTCGGCGTGTCGATGAACGTGTTCCGCGCCACGACGAACGTGTCCTGGGCGAACAGCCGCGGCAGCTCCTCCGCCTTGTCCGTGAAGAAGATCCGCCCCTTGCCCCTCTTGGCGATGTCCTTCAGCAGCTCCGCGTCCACGTCGCGCTCCGTCCCCAGCCCGATCACGCTGACCGTCACCCCCGCCTTCTGCAACTTGTCCATCAGCGTCTTGTAGTCGCCCGGCTCCTCCGAGTCCGCCGCGTCCGCGAACAGGATGATGTGCTTGGTCCCCGCCGTCGCCTTCGAGATCATCTCCGCCGCCTTCGCCAGCGCCACGTAGATGAAAATGCCCCCGCCCATCGACTGGATGCGCAGCACGTCGCTCTTCACCTTCTCCTTCGCCCGCACCTTCTCCAGAGGCGCGATCACGTGCGGCTCGCTGTCGATGGCGAGGCAGCCGAACTCATCCTGCGGGCCGAGCAGATCGAGCACCGACGCCGTCCCGAGGTTGGCGAGGTCCATCTTCTGCCGCCCGCCCCCCACCGGCGCCGTCATGCTGCCCGAGCGGTCCAGCGCCACCATGATCGCCAGCGACAGCTTCCGGTGCTCGTTCCGCAGCTCCATCGACACGGGCATGATCGGCTCCAGCGGCGACTTGTAATACCCCCCCGGCCCATAGCTATTCTGCCCGCCGGTCATCATCAGCCCGCCGCCCGCCTCGCGCACCCACGCCGACAGCGTCTCCATCCCGTCCGCCCCGATCCGGTCCGCCGGCGTATTCTCCAGCAGCACCGCGGAGTACCGCGCCAGATCCTCCAGCGACCACCGCGCCTTGCCCGCCGCCATCTGCCGCACGTCCAGGCCGCCCTTTCGGAGCAGGTCATTCAGGCCGGACCTCGGGCCGGGCGCCAGGTGCAGGATCGGCTTGGGCCCCGTCACGCCGACCAGCATCCGCGCGCGGTTGTTCTCGGGCACGGGGTCCTTGTTGCCGTCGCCGTTCACCTCCAGCACGTACGACTGGTTCCCCGCCTCGACGGCGCGGTCCCGGAACGTGAAGCGGTTCAGCCCCGACGACACCGTCCGCCGCCCCTGCGCCACGACCCGGTCGCCACGCCGCAGGGTGTACGTCACCGTGGCCGGCTCCGGCGCCTGCACCCACGACGTGATGAGGAACGACTCCCCCGTGGACACACTCGACGGCGCGTCCACCCGCGCGATGGCCAGGTCCCCCGCCGGCGGCCTCTCCTCGGGCCGGAAGTCGATCGCCACCCCGCGGGCCAGCGCGCTCGGCACCAGCGCCGCCGGGTCCTTCCCGGTCCACTTGCCATCGGTCAGCAGCACGAGCCGCCCGGGCCGCCCCTGCGGGATCAGGCCTAGGCCCATCTCGACGGCCTCGCCCAGGACGCTCGCGTCGCCGCCGACCTCGTTGGCGAACCCCGTGAATTGCGCCCCCGGCGGCACCTGCTCGACGGCGGCCTTCGCACCGAACGCCACGACGCGCAACTGGTCGTCGCCGGTCATCGACGCCCGCACGATCTCGATGGCGCCGCGCGCCCGCGAGTCGCCGTCCGGCGGCATCGAGAAGCTCCGGTCGGCGATCACCACCACCGTGCCGGCCCGGCTCTGCAGGCGCAACGACAGCCCGGCCAGCGCCAGCACCGCCAGCGTCATCGACGCGATGCGGAAGCCGAACAGCAGACGCGACGCAGGCCGCCACGCCCACAGGGCAAACCCCACGGGCACGGCCAGCAGCAGCCACACGGGAGACAGCAGCGTCATCCGCCCACCTTCCCTTCCCCACGCCCGCCCCACCGCATCAACAAGAGATGCACGCAGGCGACGCCGAGCAGCAAGAGCAACAACAGCCACGACGCCCCGCGGTACTCCATGCGCAGCGTCGTCTCGTCCAGCCAGTCGCCCCAGCGCCCAGTCCCGGCCTTGCGCAGGTCCGACTCGTCGCCGTCCAGCACGTTGGCCGACACCGCCCACGACTCCTTGTCGGCCGTCACCGTCCACACGCCCGGGTCGCCCGCCAGCCACGACACCGTCCGCCCCTTGACGGGCACCTCGCGCGCCTCGCCGCCGGGCCCCGCAAGCCTCACCGACTCGCGGTAGGCGGGCAGGCCGACGGCCGCCTGCTCGCCGAGCCGGACGTTGGGCCGCTCCGGCCCCGGCAGCGCCGCCGACCGCCACGATACCAGATTCGCCAGCAGGATGGGCCAGTCCGGCGTCGATTGCACCGTGGACACATCCGCCCGGAAGCGGAAACGCAGGAGCCGCCCGTCGGCCCCCGAGGTCGATTTCCGCTCGCTGTCGGTCACGAGCGCGACGTTGCCGGCCATGACCAGCGGCGTGCCGTCGATCTCCGCGTCATCCTTCCCCGTGCCCCACACGGCCCCGCGCAGCGACAGGCCATCCGTGAGCGGGTGCGTGCGGTCGAGGACGAACGGCCCTGAGAACGCGGCCGGCTTATCCCCCCCCAGGAGCTGCACGACCCACGCCCCGTCCGGCGCCGTCACCTCGCCGGCCCGGTCGGTCAGCAGAAGGTCCGGATCACCGGGCACCGTCTTGACGCCGCGTGTCGCCTCCAGGCCCCGCGAGAGCAATTCACGCAAACGGTTGTCGCTCAGGCGCAGCGAGACGCGGACGGGCCGCGTCTCCGCGGGCTGGAGGACGACGGCGTCGTCGAGGGGCAATTCATCCGCGTCGAGGCCGGCGCGGATCGCCCCGGTCCCGGCGGGCAGCGTCATGATGACCCGGCGCACCTGCCCGGCGGTCAGCTCGAGCCGCGAGCGGTCCAGCACCCCGCCCTCGACACGTTCGACCGTGAGCGAGCGCGTGGCCGGCGCGTCGGACAGGTTGGCGACCTCGAACAGGCAGCGGTCCGCCCCGTCGCGGGCCGCCCGGCTCGCCCCGACGAAGGCGGCATTGGGCCGAGGCTCGCCGAAGGACCACCACTGAAGCCGCCCGCGGCCCTCGACGGTGCCCTCGGCGGGGGCGTTGTCGGTCAGCACGAGCAAGAGCGCCTGGTCGCCGCCGACCTCGCCGGCCAGCGCGAGCGCCGGGCCGATGCGCGACTCCGTCGCCATGCACCGCCAGCCGTCGAGCTGCGCCATCGCCTCGGACGTGGTGCGGGCCGGCTCGGCGAGGACCTGCGGCTTATCGCCGGCGAGGACGAAGCGCACCGACCACGGCGGCGCCGCGCGGAGCTGGGCGTCGAGCGCCGCGACGGCGCGGGCGCGGGCCGACGCCTTGCCGCCGGCCAGCATGGAGTAGCTGTCATCGAGGACGACGACGAGGGGCCGCGTGGACTGCCGGACGCGGAAGAACGGCTCGGCGGCGCCGAAGACGAGGAACAGGATCGCCAGCAATTCGAGGAGGAACAGCAGCGGCGTCTGCAGCGTGCGCAGGCGCGAGCCGCCCTCGCGCGACTCGCGGGCATCGACCCAGAGCATCAGGCTGGAGACGGGGTGCCTCTGGAAACGGTTGCGGAAGAGGTAGATGGCGACGAGCGCGGGCACGCCGAGCAGGCCGAGGAACGCCAGGGGGTAGAGGAAGAGGGGGAGCATGCCGGGTCAACCACCCTTCTCCGCCCGGGGCTGCCGTGCCGGCTTGGTATCCTTGGACGGGGTGCCGCCCGCACGGCGGAGCTCGACCTCGGCAGTCAGCCGCGCCAGCCGCGCCCGGAGGAACGCCGCCTTGTCAACCGTGCCCTCGTCGAACCGCTGGCGGAAATAGTCGTCGATGTCGGCGTGGAGCCTCACGATCCGGGCGAGCAGGTCGCGCCGGCGGGCCGGGGAGCCACCCAGGTCCAGCTCGGCGCGGGCCAGCTCGATTTCGACCTCGGCCACCATGTACGCGTAGCCGGTGCCCATCTTCAGAAACTCCTGCTGCTGCTTCACCAGCTCGCGCAGGACATCGACACGCCCCTGGAGGAGCTTGCGGACCTCGGGCGGGTCGTCCGAGGTGCCGGCCGGCACCGGCGCCGGCCGGCACGTCAAGGCGGACATCAGCAGGACGATCAGCGAGAGACGACGCATGGCTCGGCTCCTGGGATGGTGGTCTCGGATCACGAACGAGAAGGCATTCGCAAGGGACGGCCCTCTGGATGCACCCTTACGCCGCCGCCAAGGCAGGCTCATTCCAGGCGAGCGGGCCCTGTCAGAGGCCCGGGTGATCGTGCCGCGCCGTCAATCGTCCTTCGGCCCCTTCGGCTCGCGCGGGGGCTTCACCACCTTCGGCGGCGCCCCGCCGGCGCGGCGTAACTCGATCTCGGCCTTCAGCCGGAAGGCACGGGCCTTCAGCACATCCTGGAGGTCCCCTACGGCGGCCGCACGTCGGGCCTTGGCCAGCTCCTCGAGGCCCACGGCGAGTTTGAAAATGCGAAGGCGGATCTCACGGCGTTTCTCCGCGGTGTCGGCGATCTCCAATTCGGCCTCCGCCAATTCGACAGCGGCCCCGACGACCCGCTCCGGCGATCCCCTGCCCGCCTTCAGCAAGGCCTCCTCCCCCTCGACGCAATCCTTCAACGCCGCCACACGCTCCTTCAACAGCTTCTTCACCGCCGGGGAATCCCCGGGCTCGGGGCCCGCCGCCGACACCAACAACCCCGCTATCAGGCACGTCAACAACATGGCCCGGCCCCCCATCACGCGACCCGCAACACCTCCGCCGCCACCAGCCCCGACAAATCCCATCTCGCCAGCACGTCCTCCGCCACCAGTGGCACGAACGACGCCCCCACCTGTCGGCAGGCGTCGTGCCAGTTCTGCTGATGCCGCGCGAACGCCTCCCGATATCCCCGCGCCGCCGCCGTATCGACGTGGATCTCACGGTACCCGCCCGTCTCGGAGTCGATCAGCCGCACCGACCGCCCCTCCGGCGGGTCCACGTCGGCGCGGGCCAGCAGTTGGATCACCACCGCCGACGCCGCCCGCTCCGCGAACGGACGCAGGAAGCGTTGCGGCTCGGTCTCCCAGAACAGGTCGCTCACCAGGGCGCGCGTGCCACGCGAACGCCAGGGCGGCTGCACCTGCTCCGGGTCGCCGGAGTGCCCGAAATCCAGCCCGCCCCACGACGCCGGCGGGCGGTTGCCCTCGGGCACTTGGACGCAGCGGCCCGCCAGGAGCCACGCCTGATGCGAGTACCCGCCCCGCCCCGCCGCCGCCGCGAGGAGCGCGGTGAGGGCGAGCGCCGCCTCGCGCTTCTGGGTGCCTTCGAGGGCCATCGAGCGCGAGGCGTCGAGGATCACGTCGAGGTGCGGCGTGATCTCCTCGCGGTACAGCTTGACGGTGAGCTGGTCGCTGCGGGCGTAGGCGTTCCAGTCGATGTGGCGGAGGTCGTCGCCCGGCTCGTAGCCGCGGTGGTCCTTGAACTCCAGCGAGCTGCCGGCGCGGTGGGCCAGCGCGAGGCCCTGCTGGCCGATCGGCGCGACGCGCGGCACGGCCAGGGCGTAGCGCGCCGCCGCCCGCTCCCCCTCCGCCAGCCAGCGCCGCGTATCCACGATCCGGCCCTCTTGCTCGGGTGGCCGGGGTCGGCTTTGAGACCCCGGTACAGGCACCTTGGGGGTGCAGCAGGTTCATCCAGGTCGCTCCACCGGGGTCTCAAAGCCGACCCCGGCCACGCGAGACAGGGCCTCACCCCGCCGTGATGGCGTCCGGCGCCGCCGGGCCCGCCGGCCCCGATTCCGGCTTGGCGGCCGCCTGCGGCACCGGCGGCGCCGGGGCAGCCTTCTTCTGGTACGGGCGGAAGAGCAGCGCCTGCTGCACGATGTAGGGGATGCTGAGGAGGCCCACCACGGCGCCCCAGGTGCCGAGGAACCACTTCGCCATGATCTCGAAGCGGGGGTCACGCCCGTGCCCGCCGGTGTGGGCGAATTCGTAGCAGACCGCGAACGGGTTGGGCAGGTACCACCACCCGCCGTCGTTGCCCTGGCGCAGCGAGTCCTGGAAGACGGTGAACGCCACCACCGCCGGGATGCACGTCCCCAGGCCGACGAGCAGCGCCACCACGAGCCAGGTGTAGCCGGGCTTGAGGTGCTCCGCCATGAAGTAGTGGCGGACGAGCAGCGCCGACAGGCCGTAACACAGCGTGTAGATCATCGCGCCGGCTGCGCCGGCGAGGAGCTGCTCGAGGATGCGGGACTCCATCGTGGTGGGATCCCAGCGCGTCCACGCCCAGCCGATACCCAGGGTGGCCAGCATCAGCAGGAGGGTGAAGAGGATGCCGCCAGCGGAGCCGGTGTAGAGCAGGAAGGCCCCGACGCGCAGGACCGGGTTGGCGGGGATGGTCTTGGCCACACGCGCCCCCCACGACTCGCGCTCGCAGATGCTGATGACGAGCTGCAGGCACAGGACGGCCGTCGTCAGGAACAGCCACATCCCCATCGGCAGCAGCGGCGGGACGCCGGCCATGCCGCGGCCGTGGGGCAACAGGTGCCAGGTGAGGTACGACGCCCCCGCCCCGGTGACCAGCCAGTACCCCAGCACGGCGAGGCGGACCGGGAGGTCGCGGTTGCACGACGGCGGGCTGATCATCGCCACCGTGTAGAAATACAGGATGACCGTCGACGACAGCAGGGCGACGCCCAGTGTCCCGAAGGTCGCCGCGAACCGCAGCGGGTCGCCCAGCTCCATCACGTTGCCGCGGAGGATCTCCTGCGACAGCGAGCCGAACCCGCCGAAGGTCAGGAACGCCAGGGAGATGAAGCCCACCAGGGCGAAGAAGAACTTCACCGGGCGCGGGCCGGGGATCGCCGCCAGGAACATGCCGGCCATCGTCGCGGACACCATCCCCAAAAGGTCGATGCCGAGGATGAGGAGGATGGTCGGGATGTCCAGGCCGCGCATCAGGTATGAGAACACCATGAAGGGCGCGACCAGGCTGAGGATCAGCATGGCCAGCACGATGGCGGCGAAGAACTTGCCCCACACGATCGAGCTGGGCTTGAGCGCCGAGATGAACAGCAGATCGACATTCTGATCCGATCGTTCGGCGGCGAAGCGGACCGTGGCGTGGGCGGGGATGATGAGCATGAGGGTCGGCAGCAGCACCCACTGCAGGACCGTGAACACCTCCAGGCCGCCGTTCCACAGCCCCTGGCCGTACTCCGCCTGCACCGTCCGCACCGACAGGTACGACCCCATCACGAAGAGCTGGATGACCAGGAACACCATCAGGATCACGATGACGATGCGGCTCTTGACGGCCTGACGCAGCTCCTTGACCACGATGGGGTTGAGCCAGTCGTCCATGCGGTCCAGCAACGAAGGGGCGGCGGGTGCGGGCGTCGCGCTCATTGAACGTCCCCCTTGGTCACGGTCATGAAGATGTGCTCCAGGTCGGCACGCATCGGCCTGAACTCCACCACAGGGAAGCCGTCCGCCACCAGCGCCGCCAGCAGGGCGCACAGCTCCTGGTCGCCGCCGGCGATGTCCGCCTCCACGCCGTCGTCACGCAGGCGGCAGGCGTCCACCCCCGGCGTCTGCAACAGGTGCCTGTGCAGCTCCTCCGGCGGACGCAGCGAGCGGATGACGGCCGACCGGTGCGGCACCTCCTCGCGCAGCAGCTGCTCCAGCGTGCCGGCCTTGAGGATCCTGCCCCGCTCGATGAACACGGCCCCGTGGCAGATCTCCGCCAGCTCGGTGAGGATGTGCGAGCTGATCAGCACGGCCTTGCCCTGGCTGGCGAGGGCCTTGAGCAGCTCGCGTAGCTCGATCCTGGCACGGGGGTCGAGGCCGGCCGCCGGCTCGTCCATGATGAGCACCGGCGGGTCCTGCACCAGGGCGCGGGCCACGCTGACGCGGTTCTTCATGCCCTTGGACAGCGCGTTGACGTGCTTCTCGCGGATCCCGGTGAGGTTGCAGAACTCCTCGATGCCCTCGACGGTCTGCTTGCGTTTGCCGCCCGTCAGGCCGTAGGCGCGGGCGAAGAAGTCGAGGTACTCGTGCACCGAGATGTCGCGGTGGTCCGGCAGCGCGTCGGGGACGTAGCCGACCAGCTCGTGCGCCCGCTCCGGCTCCTCGATGACCGACACCCCGTCGATCATCACGTCCCCGGCGGTGGGCTCGTCGAGGGTGGCCATGATGCGCATGGTGGTGGACTTGCCGGCCCCGTTGGGCCCGACGAAGCCGAAGATCTGCCCGGAGGAGAACGAGAACGAGATGTCGTTGACGGCGCGGGTTGCGCCGTAGTGCTTCCGAAGTCCGACGATGCTGATCTGCATGGATGGATCACCAGCGATTCAGAGGCCAACACGGGAGGGCGAGGCTCCCGCCGAGCCGATCGACACACACGGAGGGCGAGGCTCCCGCCGAGCCGATCGACACACACGGAGGGCGAGGCTCCCGCCGAGCCGATCGACACCTGGGAGCGCAGCGACTCCGAGCAATACCAAGGCGGATGCTTCACTCATCATTCGGCTCGGCAGGAGCCTCGCCCTCCCATTTCGTTTCACTTCGCCCCCAGGCCCGAGAACACGCCGAGGACGACGGACGGCGACGGGCGCAGCGTCGCGCCACGCAGGCCCGGCTCCAAAAACGGCGACTGCTCGACCACGGCGAGGTAGGTGCGCGGCGCCAGCAGCTCCGTCGTCTTGCCCAGCGCCAGACGGTCCTTCAGCCCCCAGTCCGCCGTCGTGTACAGCGGGCGCCACCCCCGTCTGTCCCCCTTCGCCTTCTCGCGTGTCGGGTTGAGCGTCGCCGGGTCCCCGGCCGCGATGGGGCCGGCGCTGACGTAGATCTGGCCGTCGTCCCCGGCCACGCTCAGCTCGGCGATGGCGGCGCCGAGGCCGTTCCTCACGGAGACGATGCCGTCGTCGTTCTTGTAGAGGTCGAGGCGGCGCTCGGTGCGGCCCTCGCTGCGGCGGACGGTGAAGTGGGCCGGCACGCGGGCCGTCACCCAGCCGCGCGTCAGGTGCTGCCCGCCGCCCCACTCCAGGCCGCACGTGGCCGCGTGGGCGGCGTGGTCGCCCCCGGAGGGGAGGACCTCGGCGTCTTCGGGGTAGGTGAGGCCGCCGGGGGTGAGTGGGCTGTAGTAGGCGGTGCGTGCCAGCGTCGTGGCCCGCTTCTCGGCCTGGTCGAGGAGGGTGATGCCGGCCAGGCGGGCGTGCCCGCCCCAGCCCTCGCCGAGGATCATGTACACCAGCACGGCGACGCACGTCACGAACGACACCAGCGGCACCGTCCACAGCATCCAGATGCGGCGGTTGAGCCGCGACAGGAGGTAGAGGTTCAACGGGCCGATGGCGGCGGCGAACACCATCATCAGGACGAACAGGCCCGTGGTGGGCACGCCGAGCCGGTCCACCACGGGGAAGCTGTCGTGCAACGCCGCGAGGTAGCGGTCGCTCTGCCAGGGGGAGTTGGTCATCGAGAAGGCCGAGCCGGCGGTCTGCCAGTCGCCGTCGGCCCAGCGCGACGGGTCGGCCTCCGCCGCGTGCAGGCACTGGCCGAAGCCGACGGCGTGGACGTTGAAGACGCCGCGCCTCTCCGACGCCTGCCAGGACTTCGGCAGGTGGATGTCCCCCTGGCCGACGACCACGACGACGCCGCCGGCCTCGGCGTAGCGCCACAGGGCGGCGAGGACGGCCTTGGTGCGCGGCGAGGTGGCGTCCAGCTCGGCCACGTCGCGCTGGCGGAGGACGACGCCGTCGTAGCGCGTGTAGGCCAGCCAGTTGTCGCTCCACGAGGGGGCCGGGGCGTTGGCGCGGACGATCTGCCCGCCGAGGTAGGGGTCGCCCTCGCGCCGGAGCATCTCCCCGGGCACGCCCGGAGGCCCCGGCTCCGGGGCGACATCGCCCGGGGCGCCTGGGGCCGGAGGCGGAGCGCCCGGCACGCCTCCCTTCTGGGGGCCGGGGAAGGGGCGCCCGCCCGGCTCGGCCTTGATGCCGCGCCCGGCGGGGACGAGGAAGAACGTCTCGTCGAGCGACGTGGAGTGCAGGACGAGCGTGTCGGCCAGTCCGCCGCCGCCGATGCCGATGCGGGCGATGGCGGGCATCGAACGGCCGCGGCCGTGGTGGTGCGGCCCGCCGAAGCCGCCGCCGCTCCAGCGGCTCGACACGAGGTCCACCCCGATCTCGCGGAGCTGCCTGACCCCGTCGATGGAGACGGCGGCGCCGCGTCCGAATGCCGCCGGGTGCGCCGGGTAGGCGATGGACAGGAGGGCGAACGAGCCGCCGCCGACCTCGATCTCGCGGGACACGGAGGCGAGCATGCCGCGGCCCGCCGCGCCGTCGGTACCGGGGAGGGTGATACGGACCTTGTGGGCCCTGTCGCCCTTGTTCTCGACCTGGAAGCGGTACTCGCTGTAGCCGTGCAGGTTGGCCCCCTGCGGCCCGGCGAGGGTGGAGATGATGACATCGCCGAAGGCGTCGGCGGCCCTGGCCGACGGCGCGAGGAGGAGGGCGAGGAGGAGGGCGGCCAAGAGCCTCAACGAGCGGTCACTCATCGCGTACCCCCAGCGAGATGTCCTGCGGCAGGCCGAGGCCCGCCGCGTCGAGCTTGCCCACCAGCTCCGCCACCACCTTGTGCGCCGTCACCTGATCGAGACGCGCCTTGTAGTTGAGGATGAGGCGGTGGTTCATCACCGGCCCGGCGACGGCCTGCACGTCCTCGAACCCCGCCGTCGGGCGCCCGGCGAGGAAGGCGATGGCCCGCGCCGACTCCGCCAGGGCGATGGCGGCACGCGGCGACGCCCCGTGCGTCACGTACAGCCGCACCAGCTCCGGCGCCTCCGCCGACCCCGCGTGCGTCGCCGCCACCAGGCGGGCGATGTAGCGGGCCACGGGCCGCGGCAGGAACACCCGGTCGAGGACGCCGAACATCATGCGCAGGTCGTCGGCGTGCAGGACGTGGTCGGCGGGCGGCGGCTCGCCGTGCCGCCGCGTCGAGATGATGCGCTCCAGCGTCTCGGCGTCCGCCGTCTGGACGTGCAGCTTGAACAGGAAGCGGTCCAGCTGCGCCTCGGGCAGCGGGTAGGTCCCCTCCAGCTCGATGGGGTTCTGCGACGCCAGCACGAAGAAGGGGTCGGGCAGGGTGCGCGTCGTGCCCAGGAGCGTGACGCACCGCTCCTGCATCGCCTCCAGCAGGGCCGACTGCGTCTTCGGCGAGGCGCGGTTGATCTCGTCGGCCAGCAGCAGGTGCGTGAAGACCGGGCCGGGGCGGAAGACCATCTCGCGGCCCGCCGGCCCCTCCTGAAGGATGTGGGTGCCGAGGATGTCGCCGGGCATGAGGTCGGGCGTGAACTGGACACGCTTGAAGTCCAGCCCGAGGAGCGACCCCAGCGCCTTGACGAGGGCCGTCTTGCCGACGCCGGGGACGCCTTCGAGGAGCAGATGGCCGCGCGACAGGACGGCGGCGAAGACGAGGCGGTGCAGCTCGGGCCGCCCGAGGAGCATGGCGTCGAGGGAGGCGAGGACGCGGCGGGCGGCCTCGGCGGCGGGGCGTAGCTCGTCCGGGCGGAGCAGGGAGTCGGCCTGCCCCCGTGCGGTCGCTGCGGTCATCGTCGCCTCGGGGAGTTGGCAGCCAGTGAACAGCCAGTTAACAGCCGTCGGCAGCCAGTGAAAGCAGGAAACAGCCATTCGGAGCCGATGTCTTGGCTGTTGGCTTTGAACGGCTGTTAACGGCTGTTAACTGGCTGTTCACTGGCTGCCAACTCCAGCCTCACTTCGGCCTGGGCATGGTGCGGTCGAAGTAACGCTCGACCGCCGCCTTGTGGCGCGGCAGCACCGTCTGCCCGGCGCTGGACCCGCCGCCGGCCGCCGTGCCGGAGAGGGCGCCCGAGGTCACGCCCTTTGGCCCGCCCTGGTTGACCATCGGGGTGGCCTTGCTGACGCCCTCGACCTCGCTGTCCTTGATCTTGTCCAGCTCGGCCGGCGGCAGCTCCTCCTCCTTGAACGTGACGCCGCTGTCGGACGACTCATCGCCGAAGTTGAGCTTGGCCGCGCCCGGGCCGCGCGTCACCCCGCCCTTGCCGCCCTCCTCGCCCCCCAGCAGCTCGTCCTTGCTCATGCCGTCGAAGCCGTTGTCGGCGAGGTAGGCGGCCAGCCCGGCCAGGTCGCCCTCGCAGGCCCCCTCGCACTTGCCCAGCGCGTCGGGGTCGATGAGGCGTGCCTTGACCAGCTTGCCGATCTTCTTCAGCGTGGACGCCTTGCCCTTCTTGAGGGCCTCGGCCAGCTTCTTGGCCTGCTCGGCGGTGAGCTTCTTGCCGCCCTTGAGCGCCTCCCACAGATCCTTGTCGATCTCGACGTTGATCAGCGCGTCCTCGGCGGCGGCCTTCTTCATCAGCGCGTTGAGGAGGTTCATGGCCTCGCCGAGTTTGGCGTCGTCGAGCTTGCCGCCGTTCTTCTCCAGGGCGTCGGACAGGCCGCCGGCGCGGGCGAGGTCTTCCAGGTGGCGGGCGGCGTTCTCGGCCTCCTTCTGGGCCGACTTGTTCAGGGTGTCCTGCATGTGGTCGAGGGCCTCGAGCGTCTTGACCGGGTCGCGCCCCGAGGCGTCCTTGCGCAGGTCGTCGAGCTTGGCGGCCATCGCGTCGGCGCGCTGCGCGTCGAGGACCTTCTCTTCCTTCAGGGCCTTGATCTGGGCGGCCATGCGTTCGGCGTCGCGGCTGATGTCGAGGGCGCCGGTGTTCGAGCCGCGGACGAAACTGGCAGGGATGAGGAACGCCAGGAGGAGGAAAGCGGGGCCGGAGAAGCACCAGGCGAGGGTGCGTCCGCCCTTCCAGCGCGGCAGCGGGCCGTCCGGGTCGCCGACACGCCAGCCGCTGACGGGCACCTCGCCGGCCGCCATCACCAGGCCGCCGCTACGCGAGTGCCCGTCCACGAGGGCGCGGACGGCGTCGGCCGACGGCAGGGCGCGCCAGGCCATCCAGGCGGCGGCGGCGGCGACGAGGGGGAAGGAGGCGAGGCCCCAGAGGAGGGTGAGGGGCCCGACGTCGAGGGCGGCCCGCAGGGCGAGGACGACGGCGCCGTAGGCCAGCCCCCAGACGGCCAGCCCGATCAGGGTGTTGCGGACGAGGTAGAGCAGGCCGAGCCGCTCGCGGAACCTGCGGATGCCGGCGTCGCCGTTCATGATCGCGCCTCGCCCTGGGATGTGTACCACGGCCTTGTTACACCGATTGTCGCGATACGCGCGGCGGTTGTCAAGCAGAAGGGTGGCGCCGGCGATCAAGACAAGCAGTCTTGTTGGAGTATATGCGCGCGGGGGTGGGCGTGTGTAGGGCAAAAAATGAGGAATCGTGTCAGTCGGCGTGGCTGGCCTGGACGAGGCGCTTGCCGGTGACCCAGCGGATGCCGAAGTTCAACAGCAGCACGAGGACCATGAGCAGGAACGCCGCCGCCCACGCCTGCCGCTGCTGGTTGGGCGAGCCGCCCGTCGCGTACTGGAAGATGAACGGCGGCAGCGTGGCGACGTAGTCGCCTAGCGACTCGTGCCAGCGGGTCGGCTTGCCGGCGGTCAGCAGGAGCGGGGCGGTCTCGCCGGCGATGCGCGCCACCGACAGGAAGACGGCGGTGATGATCGCCGGCAGGGCGGCCGGGACGACAACGCGCAGGATCGTCTGCGCCTGTGACGCCCCCAGCGCGTAGCTGGCGTTGCGCAGCGACGAAGGCACCAGCTTGAGTGCCTCCTCGGCGGCCCGCAGGACGATGGGGATCATCATCACCGCCAGGGCGAAGATGCCCGACCAGCCGAACAACTTCGGCTTGATCCCCGTCCACAACAGCCAGCGCTCGGCGGCGATCTGGAACAGGCCGGCGGCGAAGATGCCGATGACGATGGACGGCACGCCGCCGAGCTGCTCGGCGATGAAGCGGACGGCGTGGGCCAGCGGCCCGGCGCGGTACTCCGCCAGGTAGATCGACGCCAGCAGGCCGACCGGGACGGCGAAGAGGGTGGCGAGGCCGACGATCTGCACGCTGCCGACGATGGCGTGGGCGAGGCCGCCCCCGCTGGCGGCGGTGTAGCTCGCCGGCTCCTTGGTGAAGAAGTCCCAGTTGAGGGACCACACGCCGTTGACCATCAGGTAGCCGAGGATGAACACCAGCAGCGACATGGTCAGGGCGACGCACCCGCCCAGGACCGCGGTCATGATCGAGTCGGCGTCGTGGGCGGACACCCACGGCCGGGCCGGGGCGGGCGTGGGGCCGGAGGGCGCCGCCGACGACGCCTTCGGCAACAGCCACGAGAGGAAGGGGAATATGGGCAGGCCGGTCCCCATGCGGGCGAGCATCATGCGGGCCAGGGTGTTGATGGCCACGGTGACGACGAGGAGCAGCAGGCCCAGCTCGACCAGAACCGACTCGGTGAGGCGGCGGTCGGCCTCGGCGTAGCCGTTGGCCAGCTTGCTGGCGATGGAGTCGCCCTGGGCGAACAGCGAGAATGAGATGCTCGGGTTGTTGCCGATCAGCATGGTGACGGCCATCGTCTCGCCCAGCGCCCGGCCCAGGGCGAGGAACGCGCCGGCGATGATGCCGGGGCGGGCGTAGGGCAGCACCACGCCCCAGATGGTCTGCCAGCGCGTCGCGCCGAGGGCGAGCGCGCCCTCGCGCTGCGAGCGCGGGACGGCCTGCATCACGTCGTAGGAGATGGCGGCGATGTAGGGGACGATCATGATGGACAGGACGAGCCCGGCGGACAGCAGGCCGCGCCCGCTCAGGTTGTCGCTGCCCATGAGGCGGAAGAGGCCGCCGACGAGGGGCGCGAGGACGAAGACGCCCCAGAACCCGTAGATGACGCTGGGGATGGCCGCGAGCATCTCGACGAAGAAGGACGCGACCTTGCGGACGCCGGGGGAGGCGACCTCGGAGAGGTACGCGGCGGTGCCCACCCCGAGGGGCACGGCGATGATCATGGCGATGAAGGAGGTGGCGAGGGTGCCCCAGACGAAGGCGAGGGAGCCGTAGACGGGGGGGCGGGCGTTGGGGTCCCAGTCGGTCTGGGTGATGAAGCTCAGGCCGAAGCGCGAGATGGCGAGGAGGGAGCGTTCGACGAGGACGGCGACCAGCAGCAGGCTGACGGTGATGATGAGCACCGCCGCCGCCTGGCAGAGGAGCTTGAAGGCGGCGTCGTACACGGCGAGGGCGCCGGCGCGGGACGGCAGGGCGGGGCGAGGCGGCGAGGCGGTGGACATGGCCGGCACCGCCTCACTTGATCAGGGCGAGTTTGGCCTCGATCTTCTTGACCAGGGCGGCGGGCAGGGGGGCGTAATGGAGCTTGTCGGTGAGCCTCTGCCCGTCGTGGGTGACCCACCACAGGAAGTCCTTGAGGCGCTGGGCCACGGCGGCGGGCTGCTTGACGTAGACGATGGCCCACACGGTGCCGGCGATGGGGTAGGCGTCCTCGCCGGGGGGGTCGGTGATCGAGTAACGCAGGTCGTCGGGGATGTCCGCGGCGGCGGCGGCGGCGGTGACGCTCTTCATCTCCGCCTTCACGGCCTTGCCCTTCGAGTTGATCACTTGGCCGAAGGGGATCTTGTTGTCGAGGGCGTAGATCATCTCGACGTAGCCGATGGTGCCCTCGGTCTGCTTGACGAGTGCCGCGACGCCGTCCGTGCCCTTGGCCCCGGTGCCGACGGGCCACTTGATCTCGGTGCCGCGGCCCGGCTTCCAGGCCGCCTTGTCCACCTTCGTGAAATAGTCGGTGAGGATGTAGGTGGAGCCGGAGGCGTCGGAGCGGCGTGCGACGGTGATCTTCAGCTTCGGCAGCGTCTTGCCGGGGTTGAGCTTCGCGATGGCCTCGTGGTCCCACGAGGTGATGGCGCCGGAGAAGATGCCGATCAGGGTCTTGCCGTCGAAGACGAGGTCGGGGAGGTCCTTGAGGTTGTAGGCGAGGACGATGGCCCCCATGCACAGCGGGACGTGGAGGACCTCGCCGTTCCTCTCCTTGCAGATCTCGATCTGCTCGTCGTTGAGGGGGGCGTCGGAGCAGCCGAAGTGGACGTCCTGCGAGGTCATGCCCTTGATGCCCGCGCCCGAGCCCTTGCCCTGGTAGTTGATGGCGACGCCCTTGGCCCCGTTGTACTTCTCGGCCCACTCCTGCATCATGGGCTCGACGAAGGTGGAGCCGGCGCCGTCGAGGCGGTTACTGGCGGCGCCCCCGCCGCAGCCACAGGCCAGGGCGAGCAACACGAAGCCAAGAAGCAGACGCATGAGGCGCCCTCGGGGAACGCCGGCACCCCCGCGGGCCGGCCAGGGTTAGAGTAGTGGCCGGGCGACGGGCGGTGTGTGAGGATTGCGTGAAGATTGGCGGGTCAGGCGGTTTGGTAGGTGCGCGAGTCGGTGACATCCGGCGAGCCGGGGAGGACGCCCAGGGCGTTGCAGGTGTAGGTGGTCATGTTGGCGAGGCCGTTGAAGGTGACGTTCCATCTGGTGGGGGACCCGGTCGGCTGGGCGGGCGGGGCGACGGGATTGACGGTGCCGCCCGGCCCGACCAGGACGACGGTGAAGACCGTCCCCACGGGGAGGTCGTGTTCGCCGGCGACCCGGAGCCCGTTGACCGGCAGGCCCGTCGTCCCGTCGGGCGGGGTCAGGATCATGGGCACGACGGTGAGCAGTGCCTTCGGCATCGGGGGTTGCTGCGCCAAGTGGCACCTCGACGTTCAGGGGAGTGGGGTCACGGAGACGTTGCGTGCCTGGGCCCTGGCCTCGCCGAGGACGACCAGGCCGACGGAGCCGGAGACGTGGAAGTCGGGGGGCCGCGGCGGGAGCTTCGGCTTCTGCCCTTGCGTCGCCAGCAGGCCGCGCCACCACCGGGCGATATCCCCGGTGAGGGCGTCCGCCCGCCACGCGCCGGCAGCCACGCCGTCGATCCGGGCCACGACCTGGCCGGGGGCGACGTCCACCTCGAGATGACGCCACGCGCCGAAGGGCGGCGGCTTGGCCGGGCCGACGGCCTCCTGGTGCCGGGGGTGGGATCCGCCGTCGTGGCCCGGCACCGGCCGCGAATAGTAGTACGGGGCCAGTAGGGGGCGGGCCGTGGGCCGGCGATCGCCGGACATGCCGAAGAACACCATCGAGAAGTCGGGGCCGGCCACGCCGGGCCTCTCGCCGCCCATGACGTAGACGCCGGCGAAGGCCGCCGCCGGCCCCTGGATGAGGGCGATGTCCGCGGCGAGGCGGTACTTCTTCGCCGGGACGCCGGGCAGCAGCTCGAGCTGCGTGGGGTACTGGGCCGAGAACGTCACCGGGTGCCTGGGGTCGCCTTCGAGCGGCGTGCGGCCCTTGGCGATGCGCCAGCGGTGGTACGCGGGCAGCCCCGAAGGGCCGATCAGCGACACCGCCTCGCCACGTTTGAGCCTCGCCAGCAGCGGCTCCTCCGGGGGCGTGGCCCGCGCCGGCTCGACCAGCGCCATCGCGCCCATCAACAGCGGCACCGACAGCAGGCCCAAGGCGCGGAGGGCGGCGAGCGGGCGCCGCGGCGGCGCCGTCGTGTGGGTCGGCTCGCCGTTCAGCCAACGCTCCAGCTCGTCGGCCAGCTCGCCGGCGGATGGCATACGCGAAGTGACGGGCCTGTCCAGGCAGCGGAGGACGATGGCCTCCAATTCCCGGGGCAGCGACGGCACCAGGGAGCGGACGGGGGGCGGGGCCTGGGTGCGGATGGCCTCGTGGATCGCCGCCCCCGTCGGGCCCTGGAAGGGGCGTTTGCCGGTCAGGCACTCGTGCAGGATGACGCCGAGCGCCCACACGTCGGCGGCGGGGCCGACCTTGCTGCCGCGCGTCTGCTCCGGCGCCATGTACGACGGGGTGCCGATGGCCGCGTCGTGGCGTGTCAGGTCGTCGGCCCCTTGCAGGCGGGCGAGGCCGAAGTCGGCGACGTGCGGCTCGCCGTCGTCGTCGAGGAGGATGTTGGAGGGCTTGAGGTCGCGGTGGACGACGCCGCGCTCGTGCGCGTGGTGTACGGCGCGGGCGATGGCGACGAGGATCCGCGCGGCGGTTTCGGGGGCGAGGCGGCCCTGGGCGATGAGCTGGGCCAGGTTGCCGCCCGTGTAGAGCGGCATGGTGTAGCAGTCCTCGCCTAGCTGGGTGCCCATCGCGAGGACGGGGGCGATGTGCGGGTGGCGTAGAAGCGCGACCGCCCGCGCCTCGCGCAGGAAGCGCCGGCGCTCATCGCCTGTGGGCGTGCCGCGCAGCGCCTTCAGGGCCACCTCGCGGCCCAGGGCGAGGTCGACGGCGCGGTAGACGGTGCCCATGCCGCCCTTGCCGATCTCCTCCCGGCGTTCATGCGGCGGCAGGGGGGCGAGACGGGCCTGGGGGGCCTGGTGCCGCCCCTCGCGGGCGGGCACCGTCTTGTCGCCCGTGTCCACCGAGGCCTCGGACGGCTCGAGGAGGCCCAACGTCAGGAGCCGGCGGCGCAGCGCCTCCTCCCAGCGCGGGTGGCGTGACAGCCAGCGGCCGGGGTCGGGGGTCTCGCCGCGTTCGCGCCGGGCGACGAGCTCGGCCGCGAACAGGTCGGCGGCCGTGTCGGGGTCGGAGGCCAGCTCGGGGTGTTGCGAAAGCACGCTCTCGGCGGCGTCGGGGACGCCGGCCCGGACACGTGCGAGCACCTCCTGCCGCAGGCGGTCGAGAAGCAATCTGCGTGGCTCGGGAGGGAGGGTGGACATGAGAGGCGCTCCGTGGGCGGCGGGGGCACCATCCCTTGTAGGCGTTCGTGGGCCATTCGTCAATGGACAAACCGGCATATCGATTGCTGGCTTGCTGGCTTGCTAGCGGCATCAGATGACCGGGCCGCCGCACCGCCGACGCCCGCGCCGGAGATAAGAAGGCTCCGCGTGGAGAAGGGGGGCACCTCATTCCACGTCTGTGAAAGTTCGGCGAGGCCGGTGAAGATACGGTGAGGCCGCTTGACCGCCCTTGGGGCCGCCTGTGTGATAGCATGCGTGGCGCCCACGCACGCGGCCGAGGGGGGTGTGGCGATGGAGCTGGAGGCGATCAAGGCGGTCATCGGCACGGCGGCCTCCCTCAAGGCCTTCGTCGAGGGCGGGGCGCTGGCGGCCACGCTCCAGGAGATCGGGGGCGTCGAGCTGGACGCGGCGGTCCTCTGCCTCCGGAACCTCGGCCGGGCGAGGGACCCCGTGCGGGAGGTCGAGCTGGCGGTCGGCCACCTCCAGTCGGCGCACTTCGCTTTCCAGAGGCTCTACGCGGGGGAGTCGTTCGCCTCCGCCAGCTTCCACGAGGTCAGGATCAAGCGGGCGGTGGCGAGGGCCCAGCAGGTCAACGTCATGATGGCCATCTGCTACTGCTACCTGGCCGAGCCCGCCCTCATGGCCGAGAGCATCCGCCGGGCCGAGGAGGCTTGCGAGTGGGTGATCGAGAAGTGGAGCCTGCGGAAGGAGGTCAGGCACAACTGGGAGGATCAGGGCCTCTCCGGGCTGAACCCGCTGAACTGGTGGGCGTGCATCTTCCCCAAGGGCCTCCTCGGCGGGGGCTACTTCGGGGGCTTCACCGAGGAGGGGGAGTTCTGGGGGCTGCTCTGGCCAGCGGACCTCGCCGAGATCCAGGACGGCCTCGGCCGTATCGGGGCGAAGACGCGGCGGTGAAAGCGGAAGGGGCTGGCCTGGGAGATCCTGGACGGGGAGGGGGTCAAGGGCAAGGGGTGAGAATGAGGAAGTGACGGCGGGGTCGGGCGTCCCTATCCTCTCCGGGACGCCCGACCCCGAACCCTCCCGGTGCCATGAGCTTCTTCCCCGACATCCCGAAGATCGCGTACGAGGGGCCGACCTCGAAGACCCCGCTGTCATTCCGCCACTACCGCCCCGACGAGCTGGTCGAGGGCCGCAAGATGCGCGACCACTTCCGCTTCGCCGTCGCCTACTGGCACACGATGCGCGGCACGGGCGGCGACCCGTTCGGCCCCGGCTGCGCCGTCCGCCCCTGGGAGGACGGCACCGACTCCGTCGAGATGGCCGTCAAGCGGGTCAAGGTCGCCTTCGAATTCATGGAGAAGCTCGGGGTCGATTTCTACTGCTTCCACGACCGCGACGTGGCGCCGGAGGGTAAGTCGCTCAAGGAGAGTAACGAGAACCTCGACCGGGTCGTCAAAGCGTTGAAGGACGAGCAGCAGCGTACCGGCATCAGGCTGCTCTGGGGCACCGCGAACCTGTTCAGCAACCCGCGCTACGTCCACGGCGCCGCCACCAGCTGCAACGCCGACGCCTTCGCCTACGCCGCCGCCCAGGTGAAGAAGTGCCTGGAGGTCACCAAGGAGCTCGGCGGCGAGAACTACGTCTTCTGGGGCGGCCGCGAGGGCTACAGCACCCTCCTCAACACCGACATGAAGCGCGAGCTGGACCACCTCGCCAGGTTCTTCCACCTCGCCCACGACTACAAGACGAAGATCGGCTTCGCCGGCCAGTTCCTCATCGAGCCGAAGCCCAAGGAGCCGACCACGCACCAGTACGACTTCGACGCCGCCGCCTGCATCAACTTCCTGCGCCAGTACGGCCTGCTCGACAAGATGAAGCTCAACCTCGAGACGAACCACGCGACGCTCGCCGGCCACACCATGCTGCACGACATGATGACGGCGGCGGCGGCGGGCGTGCTGGGGTCGGTGGACGCCAACACCGGCAACCTGATGCTCGGCTGGGACACCGATCAGTTCCCGACGGACCTGTACCTCACCACGTCGATCATGCTGGTCATCCTGGAGCAGGGCGGGCTGGCGCCGGGCGGGCTCAACTTCGACGCCAAGGTGCGCCGCGAGTCGTTCGAGCCGGAGGACCTGTTCCACGCCCACATCGGCGGCATGGACGCCTTCGCGCGCGGCCTGAAGATCGCCGCCGCGATCCGCAAGGACGGCGTGATGAAGGACTTCGTTAAGAAGCGTTACGCCTCGTGGGACACCGGCGTCGGCGCCCGCATCGAGAAGGGCGAGGAGACGCTGGAGACCCTGGAGAAGTACATGCTGGAGAAGGGCGACGCCGCCCGCAACGTCTCCGGCCGGCAGGAGATGTTGGAGAACATCCTCAACCGCTACGTGGAGACGGCGTGAGCGAGACGACGGTGCGTCTGTACGGCCTGCTGCCGATGACGCGGCGGCGCTACATCTGGCAGGTGGCCGTCGGCTTCTGCCTGGCGGCCGGCATCCTGGCGATCTGGTGGACGCGCTGGCCCCCCCTGCGTGCGGACCTGGCGGCGATGCAGGGCGACGGCGTGGCGCGGGTGATCTGGTGCGTCGATGCGGTGCCGTGGGTGATCCTCACCGTCGCCGCGCTACAGGCCGTCGAGGCGTGGGTCGTGCTGGGGATGTTCACACGGAAAGAGAAGGAGTCGGTGACGCCAACGGGGGGTCTGGGGGGCGTCTCGCCCCCCAGCTCGAAGCAGGGTCTGGGGGGCGTCTCGCCCCCCAGCTCGAAGCAGGGCCTGGGGGGCGTCTCGCCCCCTGACGGACAGAGGGGTGAGGGGATCGTCCCGCCACCAGGGCCGACATCAGGAGGATGAGTCATGCCGCGCGTCGTGCATTTCGAGATCCACGCGGAGAGCCCGGAGCGGGCGGCCGCCTTCTACAAGGCGCTGTTCGGCTGGGAGATGACGAAGTGGGGCGGGCCGATGGAGTACTGGATGGTCCGCACCGGCCCGGCGGGGACGCCTGGGATCGACGGCGGCCTGTTGAAGCGCATGGGCCCTGGCCCCGCGGGCGGGGAGCCGGTCATCGCCTACGTCTGCACGGTGGACGTGGCGTCGGTGGACGAGTCCTTGGCGGCGGCGGTGCGTCTGGGCGGACAGGTGGCGGTGCCGCGGATGCCGGTGCCGGGCGTCGGCTGGCTGGCCTACGCCAAGGACACGGAGGGGAACGTGTTCGGCATGATGCAGAACGACCCGGCGGCGGCGTAAGGCATCAACACCGAGGAGGTGCGGCGTGTCGGTTTCCTTGCTGGTCATCTCCGGTGTGGCCGGCGCGCTGGGGGGCGGCCTGGCCGTGTTCCTGTTCGCCCTCCTGTTGAGGAGGAGATGCCCGAATTGTGGCGAGCAGGCCCCTCTCTTCCGCACGCCGGCGAGCTGGCGGCAATTCTGGTGGGGCGGGTGGACGTGCCGGGAGTGCGGGTGCGAGATGGACGGTTCCGGGAGGTGGTCGGGGCCGGGGAAGTGGCCGAGGGCGGAGGGTGGCGGGCCGGAAGGGGGTAAGGATGGCGACGCTATACGAGAGGCTGGGGGGGGTGTATCCGATCGCCGCGGTGGTGGATGACTTCATCGACCGGGTGATGGACGACCCGCGATTGAACGCGAACCCGAAGATCGATGAGGCGCACCATCGGGTGTCGCGGGCGGGGTTCAAGTATCTGGTGACGGAGATGGTGTGCTGGGCGACGGGCGGGCCGCAGACATACACCGGGCGGACGATGAAGGACTCGCACCAGCACCTCGACATCACCGAGGCGGAGTGGGGCTACTTCCTCGACGACTTCCACGCGTGCATGGACAGGTTCACGATGCCGGACGCGGAGCGGGCGGAGCTGCTCGCCATCGTCGTCAGCACCAAGGGCGACATCGTGAAGCCGCCACCCCTTCCAGGCGGGCGGGCCCCGTGAGGCCCCCGAGTGAGCCGATCGGCGCCGACACGCTCGGGCCGCCCGTGGAATTCGACGGCCCCGACCCGCCGGACTGGCTGGTGGAGTGGGAAGGCAGCATCCTGCCGCGCGGCGGCGGCTTCCGTGGCCGGCTCCCCCTGTGGGACAGGCCGGGGCCGGCGGAGGCACAAGTCGCATACCCCACCAGCAGGCGCCGGGCCACGCCGCCGGCGCCCGTCACGCTGTCCGCCGAGCTGGCGGGCCTCCTGCGCTCCTGGCTGGCCGCGTCCTTCCCCGACGGGCTGACGAGCCGCAAATGGGAGTGCATGGACGGCTTGCCCATCGAGATCGTCGTGTACCGCCGCGAGCCGTCGTGCGTCGTGCGTGTCAGGTGCAACCTCGGGGACGCGCTCGGGTTGCTCCCCCCAGGCAGCCACGACAGGGTGGCGGCGCGTGTGGCCGAGGCCGTCACGGCGGGGGTCGAGATCGCGCCGGTGTATCGGATCGGCTTCCTGCTGCTGTGCGACGTGACGCTGAGCCTGCGCCGTTGACAGGGCGCCATCGCGGCTGTGTAATGCCGAGGTGCAGGGAGGAAGGAGGCGTGGAATGGCGATGACCTACACCGCGATCATTCAACAAGAAGCCGGCTGGTGGATCGGATGGATCGAGGAGGTCCCCGGCGTCAACTCGCAAGGGCTGACACGCGAGGAGCTGCTCGACAACCTCCGCGATGCGTTGGAAGAGGCACTCGAGATGAACAGGGCGGACGCCCGCGCGGCCGTCAGGGGGGCTTACGAAGAGGTGAGCCTCACCCCGTGAAGCGCCACGACCTCATCCGTCACCTCCGCGCTCACGGATGCGTCCTCGTCCGCGAGGGGCGGCGGCATTCCTGGTGGGGCAACCCGGCGAACGGCCGCCGGACCGCCGTGCCGCGCCACACCGAGATCCCCGACACGTTGGCCCGGAAGATCTGCCGCGATCTGGACATCCCCGAGCCCTGACCTCACGCCGCCCGGCCGAGGTCCTGCACGAGGCACTGGCGCACGTCGTCGCCCAGCGGGCCGCTGTCGTGCGTGTGGCCCGGCACGTTGACGCGGAACGACGCCGGGCGGCGCGGGTCGGCGAGGAGCGCCGCCGCCTCAACGTCCAGCACGAACTGCACCCAGTGGGCCGCCCCGATGGCGCGGTCCTCGGGGCGGCAGGTGAGCAGATTCGCCGGGCAGCGGACCGGGCCGACCTCGAACAGCAGCGACTCGCCACGCAGCTCGCGCCACGGACGCAGCTCCTCCTCCAGATTGGCCTCGTCGATGTCGATCAGGAGGGCGGCCTGCAAGCGTCCCGGCCCCGGCAGCAGGCGGTTGTACAGCTCCAGCTCGCGGCGGACGAGCGCCGGCTCGGCCAGGCGTGTGACGCGCAGCACCTCCTGGACGCGGAACCACAGCGTCTGCCGGTTCTCGAAGACGAGCGTCAGCTTCGGGCCGACGCGGACGCGGCGGAAGCGGTCGAGGTAGCGGAGGTGGGCCGAGAGGAACTCGCGCCGCCGGGCCGCGAACTCCTCCAGGGGCAGGATGTCGTCAGGGGTGAGCGGGTCCATGCTTCTTGCTCTCGGGGGGCTGCAACACGGACGTGTAGAAGATGCAGGCGGCGAGTGCCCCCGCGAGCGGGCCGACCCAGTAGACGGAATGCTCCGCCAGGGGCCTCTCGATCCCCGGAACGCTGAGCTGCCACAGCGCCGGGCCGAAGTAGCGGGCCGGGTTGGCCGCCCCGCCCGTCAGGTGGAAGCCGAACAGGATCACCGCCACCTGCGCCAGCCCGACCAGCAGGCCGCCCACCCTCGGGCCGCGCGTGTCGATCAGGGAGGCGTAGACGGCCAGCGTCACGATGAAGGCGGACAGGGCCTCCAGCGAGGCGCCGGTGAGGATGTTGACGATGCCGGGGCCGTCCGGCCCTCCGGCGATGGCGCCGAGGCGGGGGACGCCCATGCGGGCCTCGATCAGCACGCCGGCGGAGAACATCAGGCGCAGGGACAGGCCGGCGAGGAACGCGCCGAGGAGCTGGGCGGCGCCGACCTTGAGGGCGTCGCCCAGCTCGAGCTTGCGTGTCACCCACAGGGCGAGCGTGATGGCCGGGTTGCAGGCCGCGACAGAGAGCGGGATGCAGACGGTCACGGCGACGGCGAGGACGAGGCCCTCGGCGAGGGCGACGGCGAGGACGGTGCCGCCGACGCTCTGGTAGCGCGGGTCGGCGGTGAGGAAACTGGCGCACAGGGTGCCGGCGCCGGCGAGGACGACGAGGTACGTCCCGAGACATTCGGCCAGCCACGTTCGGATCTTCGGGTCCATACCGCCCCCAGGTGTCGATGGGTGCGAATCATCCCGAAATCTCCCCTCCCTGTCAAGTTAGGCTGGCCGGGGGAGGCGTCCTCGGCGTCGCCGCCTGCCGGACGGCGAGCGCCTCGAACGCGGCATGATCGCCTGCTTCCCGTGGCCTCACCCCGGCTTGCCCTGGCCGAGGAAGCGTAGCACCGGACCGCGCGGGCCGAGGCGTATCCAGTCGCCGGAGTGCAGCGGCGCCTGCTGGTTCACCGGGCGGTCGTTCAGCATCGTCCCGTGGCGGCTGCGGTCCAGCAGCGTGAAGTGCCGCCGGTCGAACACGATCTCGCAGTGCCGCGCCGAGACGTGAGGGTACAGGTCCGACTCGAACACCAGGTCGCACGCCGGGTCGCGCCCCAGCACGAACGCCGGCCCGCTCACGGGGTGCTCCGCCCCGCGGAAGTGCAGGCGTGGGGGCCCGGGATCAGGGGGAGGCGCCCCGCCCGGCCCCGCGAACGCCAATTCGTCCAGGTGGCCCTTCGGCAGCGCGTTGCCGGCCATGCGCACCGCGATCTCGTGCGCCGCCGCCGCCAGGGCGTCCGGGCCCAGCACGCGCACGGCGTCGCCGGCCATCGACGCCAGCATGGCGTCGCCGAAATCCACGTCGTCCGCGGTCGGCTGCCGCCGCACCCGCGCCGTCACCGCCGCCGCCAACCCCGGCAGGCCCGCCGCCGCGCTCGTCAGCAGCGCCGACTGGATGCCGCCCAGCGGCTCTACCTCGCCGAGGATGCCATCCAGCTCGACGGTGGCCTGCCGCAGGAGGGGGGATGTGAAGGCCAGGAAGTCCTCCGCCGGCATCAGCAGGTGGTGCGACCAGCCGTCGCCCTGGAGGCCCAGCGGCACCAGCGACGGGATCGGCCCGGCGTCGAGGACGGCGAGGAGCTGCTCGTACAGCGACTGCTCGGTCGGGGCGCTGTCGCGCGGGTCGCGGCGGGCCTGGCGAATGAACCTCAGTGCCGCCCCGTCGAGCAGACGCCGCATCCACGCGGCCCGGCCCAGGTGCGGCGACGGGCGGATCATCCGGGCCCCGCTGCGGCCCACGGCGCAATCGACGACGGCCCACGTCAGGGAGTGCCCGTCGCAGTCGATCACCAGCGTCAACCCCGGCAGCGGGCCGAGCGGGTCGGCGGCGGCGCGCGACACCAGCGACGCCAGCGGCACCTGGATGGTCCCCAGGATGGGGATCTTGGCCGCGTCGGCGAGGCGGTGCGCCTGGTAGAGCTGCATCTCGTCGAGGTACGCCGGCAGGCACATGACCATGCCGGTGACGCGGCCCAGCGCCCTGGCGAGGGCGGCGAAGAGGTGGCCGAGCGCCTCCTCCGCGGTGACCTTGTGTTTGGCGCCGCTCCAGACCTGCGGCGTGCCGAGCTGGTGCAGGAAGTCGAGGCAGGCCTGGTGCGGCCTGGCGCGGGCCAGGGCGAGGCCCGCCCTGCCGGCGGCGACGGCGCGGCCTTCGAGGCTGAGGGCGGCGGGGAAGTCGGCGTGCGGGCCGTCGAGGAGCAGACGCAGGGGGGCGTGCGAGCGTGCGCCGCCGACGGCGCGGGCCCGGCTGCCGTTGAGGTCGAGGCCGACGAGGCTCATGTCAGCGCCCTCCGGCCGGGCATCCCGTCCGTGATGGCGTCGTGGGCGTGGTCCTCCGGGTGGATCTCGTACAGGCGGCTGACGAGGTGGTCGAGCGAATACTGCTGGCAGTCGATGACCAGCTCCTCCTCCAGGCGCTGCATGGTGTGGAGCATGAACATCAGGACGAGGGAGAGGGCCAGGGCGACGAGGGTGCAGTCGAAGGCGACGTTGAGGTGGCCGGTGGCGTCCTTGATGAACTTGGCGATCTCGGCCCGCTCGGTGCCGCCGACGGTGAGGCTGCCGGCGAGGCCGCGGACGGTGCCCAGGAAGCCGACGGCGGGGATGGCCCAGGCGAGGTAGTGGACGGTGGCCATCGTGGACACGAGTCGGCCCAGGTTGAGGTCGGCCTGGGTGCGGATGATGTCGGCCACGTCGCGGCTGCTGCGGCTGGTGGCGAATTTGCCCAGGGCGAGGCGGAGCATGGAGGCGAGGAGGTAGGGGCCGGTGGGGCCGGCGCGGCCGTCGATGCGGCGCTGGAGGTCGCGTGCGTCCTCGACGAGGATGACCTGGCCGACGGGGAGCAGCTCCATGTCGAAGGCGTGGCGTTGGCGGCGGACCTCCATCCATCGTCCGAGGAGGATGAAGGCGGCCCAGGTGAAGCCGGCGTAGCAGGCGATCTGCTCGGGGCCGAGGAAGAGGCGGGCGAGGCGTTCGCGGGTCCAGTGGGCGCCGCCGGCCTCGGAGGAGTCGAGGGAGTATTGCCAGAGGGGGACGCAGACGGCGCAGACGAGCGCGGCCGCCAGGATGAGGAGCGGCCATTCGCGTGTGGGGCGGAGAGCGGAGGGGGCAGACATTCGTCCTTGGGCCCTCTCGGGGGTCTGGGGGCGTCTCGCCCCCGGCTCGAAGCGCGGGGTGGGGTTGATCCGCCAGGGTCCATTGTGGGGCAAGGGGTGGGCGGAAGTCAAGCGGGCGGGTGGATGCGTTGGTAGTGCCGCGCCCTTGTGCCCTCCCGTGAATCAGGTAGGATGCCTGATGGAATGAACATGAGAAGGATTGCCATGACCTCAGCGTATGCCGTCGCGAAGGAATTCGTCCGCCTCTCCCGCTCCGGCGATGAGCCGGAGCCGATGACGGGCCTGCGCCTTCAGCGGCTCCTCTACCTCGCGCAGGGGTGGCACTTCGCCATCCGTGAGGCGAACCTCTTCGCCGATGGGCTCCAGGCCTGGCGGTATGGCCCGGTCGTCCCCGCCGTCTACGCGAGCTGCCCACGCGAGACGCGCGATGTCGGCGAGGAGGCGTTCGCCGACGCGCCGGGCCTTGACCCGGAGCGTGTGGCGTTCATCCGGGCTATCTGGGAAGCGTACCTACCCTACACGGCCACACAGCTCGCGCGGATGACGCAGGAGAGGGGGCCGTGGAACGGCATCCGGTGCGAGAAGCCGGATAACGGCGAGGACGGCCCGCCGATCCCCGACTCGGCCATCGCGGAGTTCTTCCGCGGCGAAGCCATCCCCGCCCCCCTCGCCGCGTACGCCTCGGGCCTGCGCGAACGGGAGAGGGCAGCCCTGGCGAGCCTGGAGTCGGCCCCGCCACTCGACTTCGAGCGATTCCGCGAGCTGGCAGTCGGGAGGCCGGGGCGGTGAGGGTTCTGTATCGCGCCGGGGACATCATCGAGGCCCGCGACGTGCCGGACACGAGCGGCGGCAATCACAAGGACCGCCCCGTGCTCGTGATGCGGGACATCCTCGAGGGTGACGAGGAGTTCCTGGCCCTCGGCATCACGACCTCCTTCTCGCACCCCATCCCGGCCCATTGCGTGCTGCTGTCCTACGGCACCCACGGGCGATGCCGCACCGGCCTCACGGAGGAGTCGGTGATCAACGGGCACTGGTTCATCTGCCTCCCGACGGCCAACATCCGGCACCGGCGCGGCCACGCCGGGGAGCAGGAATACCGGGACGCTCGGGAGATCGCGAGGAAGAAGGTGCTTGAGGGCCGGGGGTAAGCCCGGCGCACCACCGGCCCGTCAAATGGCTGGGCGAAGCGCCGCCGCCCAGAGCACGAGGCCAGTGCCGACTCGCTCAAGCCGGCGGACGGCCACTCCGAGGGGGTCCGCGAATCCGGCCTCACGGGGCAGCAGCAACGCGAGCGGGAAGGCGGTCAGGCCAGGAGGCGCCTCGCCGGCCGTAGCCCACACGGCGCCGGACGCACGAATCATGACCTCGCCGATGTAGCACCCGAATCCGAAGACAGTCTCGGCGAGGGATCGGAAGGTCTCCCCGTCGTCGGCCAACCGGCCGAGGATCGAGTCAACGTCCGACAGCCCGGCCGGCGTGCCGTCGAGGGCGACGCCCATGACCTCCTGTGAGACGCGGACGATGTCCGCGGCGAAGTGAGGTGCGTTCTCGGGTGTGGGGGCGTACTTGAGGTTCAGGACGCGCGGCTCGCCGGCCCACCTCACCAACGCGACGGACGGCCTGCGGCCGTAGGCGAACATCTGCCAGGTGGCCCACCCCTCGTAGGAGGGGTGATCCAGGTCGATCATCTCCCCGTCGCCGCAGTCGATGAGCGTCCACCCGTTCGGCCTCGCCAGCCGGACCATGACGCTGATCGGATCTCCGAAGCCGGCGACGTGAAGGTAGATGCTCTTGACCGGGTCTTCAGCCCCGAAACAGAACTCGATGCCGAACCCCATGCCCTGGTAGATCCGGACGGCCGGCCCGACGCGGACATCGAATTCCGGCAGGCACGTGTCGATAGCGGCCTGCACCTCCGCGCGCGACCCCAGGGGTCGCCGCCCGTCCGCGTCTTTGACCACAACGACATCCCAGCTCATAGGCGGCCCTCCAGCACCGCCCGCACCCGCGCCAGCTCGTCGTCCGGCCCGCCGTCCCACGGCGTGATCGGCACCCACCGGCCACGCTGGTCCGGATGCACCCAGCCGGCATCGTCATCGACGAGGAGCACCTCCTCCGGCCCCGCGTCCGCGATGAAACGCAGATCCTTGTGCTCGCCCTCCCACGCGACGTACTCGATCCGTTCGTGCAGCCCCGGCGGCATGTGGCCGGCACGCTCCAGGTCGGCCAGCACCTCGCGCGCGTCGGCCTCCTCCACCGTCGTGAACAGCGCCACGCGCTCGAACCGCGCGTGGCAGAACGCCAGGAAGGCGGCCAGGCCCGGCCGCGGCTCGCCGCTCCGCGCGTCGGTCACCAACGTTCGTTCCAGGTCCAGCGCCAGCACGCGGACGGTCATTCGTACCCGTCCTGGTACTCGTCATCAGGCTGTGTCGGCGCGAAGAACCACGTCGTGCAGTACACGAACGTGTTGCCGATGAGGATGAACGGCGTGATGCAGAACGAGATGATGCCCAGCCAGCCGATGGCCAGCGTCGTCAGCGTGTACTGCCAGAACGTCGAGTGGATGCACCCGGAGCAGGTCGGCCCCTCGTGCGTGTAGCTCAGCCGGGCCGCGATCAGGCCGATGTTCATGTAGAAGATCACGTCGCGCGTCGGGGCGCGCCGGCCGCAGGAGCAGCACCGCATGGCCAGGCCTCGCGTCGGGGTGGGCGGCGCTGATTGTCGGCCCCGGCCGCCCGGACGGCAAGGCCGGCCTGTCACGCGCCCGCGGCCTGCGTTCCGAGGGGCCCACGATCCCAAGGCGCCGAACACGTGGCCTCCCACCTCTCTCGACCAGTGCGGGGGCCGGGCACGGCTCACCGCCGCCGCTGCCACGACTCCTGTCCGTACTTCTCCGCCACGAGGCGGGCCACCCCCTCCGCCGGCCACGCCGTCAGCGGATCATCCGCGCCGAACGCGAGCGCGAGTGCGGCGCGCAGGGCGTCCGCGCTGATGCCGACGTTGCGCACGAAGCCGTCGTGCGGCCGGCCGGCCCGGTACTCGGGCTGCCGCGGCGGCTGCTTCAGATAGCGGCCGACGGACGCGAGGTCGAAGGAGTGGAGGATCGTCCCGTGATGCAGCAGATGATCGCGCTTGCGCTGCTGGGCGTTGCCGGAGTACTTGAGGCCTTCGAGGGTCAGGTCGCAGATGCCGGCGAGGACGCTGCCGGGGACGGCGAGGCCGACACGCTCCAGCACCCAGCGGTAGGAGCCGTGGATGGTGTCGAACGCCGGGTGCAGCGAATAGGGGACGATGACGGCGAAGCACAGGCAGCCGGCGCCGAGCAGGACCGTGCCCCCGCCGGAGGAGCGGCGCAGGATCGGGACCCCGTCGGCGGCGCAGGACGCCTCGTCCACGTCAGCGGCGATGACGCCGGCCGACCCGAGGACGACGGCGGGGCGGGGCCATTCCCAGAGACGGAGGACGGGCGCGGGGCCGCTGTCCTCGGCGCCGAGGAGCAAGGCCTCGTCGAGGGCCAGGTTCTCTTCGGCGCTGGGGAGGGTGAGGTCGAGGCGCTTCACGGCTTGCCTTCGTCGGGCGCCTGCGGCGAGCGGGCGTAGTCGAGGATGAGCAGGCCCATCCCGGCGCCGAGGCAGCTCACGGCGATGACGCGGACCACCTCCTGCCAGGCGTGATCGCTGGACCACCAGCCGACGGCCCCGAGGACGAGGAAGGCGAACAGGAGCCACAACCCGGCGCGGTACATCGAGGCCAACCCCCATAGGGCACGCGGCCTCGCGTGCCTCCGACGCCATGACACGCGGGCCGCGCGTCGCCACGATCCGGGCAAGACGCCCGCCCCTCTCATTGTCGGCGGGGCGGGGAGGCGCGGAAAGGGGCGGGGCCGATGGATCCCATCCAGCGCGTGGCGGGGCGAGCGCCTCGGTCCGGACTTTCGCATCCCTCCTCCCTAGCCTACCCCTGCCCCCGGAACGGAGACGCGACGTGGAATACAGGCAGCTCGGCGGCTCGGGCCTCAAGGCCCCCGCCCTCACCCTCGGCACCGGCACCTTCGGCGGCGGCGGCGAGCTCTTCAAGGCCTGGGGCAACAGCGACGTGGCCGAGGCCACCCGCCTCGTCGACGTCTGCCTCGACGCCGGCCTCACCATGTTCGACTCCGCCGATATTTACTCCGCCGGCGCGGCGGAAGAGATCCTCGGCCAGGCGATCAAGGGCCGCCGCGACAAGGTGCTCATCTCCACCAAGGGCACCTTCCGCCTCGGCAAGGGGCCGAACGACGTGGGCTCCTCCCGCTTCCACCTCATCCAGTCCGTCGAGGCCAGCCTCAAACGCCTCGGCACCGACTACATCGACCTGTATCAGCTTCATGGCTTCGACTCCGTCACCCCCGTCGAGGAGGTCCTCTCCACCCTCGACACGATGGTGAAGGCCGGCAAGATCCGCTACATCGGCTGCTCCAACTTCTCCGGCTGGCACCTGATGAAG
>CAZVZK010000093.1:0-38619 GCA_964630925.1 uncultured Alcaligenaceae bacterium | reverse complement strand
TCGCGCCACCCCACCCCGCTGTTACCCGGAAACGACCCCTTTTGAACCATGCCCAGATTTGCAAGGGCGTGGTCAGCAAACGGGGCATGACCCGTCACCTGCCGGCGTGCCTCGCGGCTCACGAGGAGGAGGCGACGGGGAGCAAGCCGCCGAAGAGGTCCCACTTGTTGCAGATACTCGCGGAGGGCAAGTACAATCCGGAGTATTGGTTCCAGGTGGAGATGCCCGCCGAGGCGACCTTGCGCGACCTCGATACATTCCTGCGCGACATCTGGTTGGAGTGTTGCGGCCACCTGAGCGCCTTCAAGATCGGGGCGACGCAATACTCGGTGGAGACCGCCGCGGAGGCAGGCGACCTCCTGTTCGCGCCTCCCTGGGAGGAGCGGAGCATGGACGTGCCCATCGGGCGGGTGCTGCGTAAGGGTTTGAAGTTCACCCACGACTACGACTTCGGCAGCACGACGCACCTGGCCCTGCGGGTGGTCGGGGAGCGCGATGGATCGGCCTCGAAAGATGAGGTCAGGTTGCTGGCCCGCAACGAGCAACCGCAGGTCCGCTGCGAGCAGTGCAAGACGAGGCCCGCCGTGTGGGTGGATGTCTTCAACGGCTACGGCTGGTACTGCGACGAGTGTATTGAGAACAAGGAGGAGGGGGTGTTGCCCGTGGTCAACTCCCCCCGCGTGGGTGTCTGCGGTTACACCGGGGACTGATCCGCCCGAGCGAACGATGAAGGCGCCGGCAGGGAAGTGAGGGAGGAGTGGGACGGCCCAGAAAAGGAGGCGCTGGACAGCCTCGCGCTCGTGTCCGAGCTGTTCTGGCCGGACGTCCAACTCCAGGTCGACCTGGCCAGGGGTTGCGCCGCTGGAGCAGGAGCTGCAGAAGTTGACGCCGTTGGTTGTTGGTTGGGGAAGGATCGGGGCTGCACTGGTGGATGTTCAAGGGCGGGCGCCGCGCGGGCGAGCAGTTCAACCAGCCCGGAGGCCGGTTCTTCGCGCGGGAGGCGTTTGGCAAGATTCGCGGATCAACCCGCCCCCGATACGGTAATGAAAGGGAGGAGGCAGGAGGGGGCGCGATGGCGGCCAGCCAGCTCAGCAGGGTCATCCACCGGCTCGCGTCGGCGCTGCCACGCGACTCGGCGTCCGACGGGCATCTGCTCGAATCGTTCATCACGCTCGGCGACGCGGCGGCGCTGGAGGCTCTCGTCCGCCGCCACGGTCCGATGGTGTGGGGCGTGTGCCGCCGTGTCCTCGACCACCACGACGCCGAGGACGCCTTCCAGGCCACGTTCCTCGTCCTCGTCCGCCGCGCCGGGTCGGTCTGGCCGCGTGAGATGGTCGCCAACTGGCTGTACGGGGTGGCCCACCAGACGGCGCTCAAGGCGCGGGCCACCCTGGCCAAACGCAACGGGCGGGAGAGGCAGGTGATCGAGATGCCCGACCCGGCCGCTGACACACCGGCCATCTGGCCCGACCTCCGGCCACTGCTCGACGAGGAGCTGAGCCGGCTGCCCGACAACTACCGGGCCGTCATCGTCCTGTGCGACCTGGAGGGCAAGACCCGCCAGGAGGCGGCCCGGGATCTGGGCGTGCCCGAGGGGACGGTGGCGAGCCGGCTGGCGCGGGCGCGCGACCTCCTGGCGGACCGGCTGGCCCGGCGCGGCCTGGCGGCCTCCGGCGGCGTGCTGGCCGTGCTGCTCTCCCAGCAGGCGGCCTCGGCGGCGGTGCCGGCGGCGGTGATGTCAACCACGATCACGGCGGTCACGACGGGCGCCGCCTCGCTCGCGGCCGCCTCCCTGGCAGCGGGAGTGCTGAAAGCCATGTTCCTCACGAAATGCAAGTCCCTGACGGCCACCCTCGTGGCCCTGTGCGTCCTCGGCCTCGGCGGCGGCTACTTCGCCCACCGGGCGATGGCCGACAAGCCCATCAAGAAGGAGGGCGACAAACCCGCCAAGCCGGCCAAGCCCGATGCGGGCAAGCCCAGGGCGGAGGCGAGCGGCACGGTGACGGCGGTGGACCCAGGCAAGAACACCGTCACCCTCACCGGCAAGCCGCTGGGGGCGAAGACGTTCGAGGTGGCCAAGGACGCCAAGGTCCTGATCGACGACGGCACCGGGAGGAAGACGGGCGTCCGCGAGGGCAGGCTGGCCGACGTGGCCGTCGGGGCCGTCGCCACCCTGAGCCTGAAGGACGGGAGGGCGGCCTCGGTGTTCGTGGAGGGGCCGCAGATCGAGGGGACGCTCACGGCGGCCGATGCCAAGGCCCGGACCGTCACCCTGGCCGTCATGGCGTCGAAGAAGGACGAGCCGGCGGACAAGGTGATCACAGTGGCCGAGGACGCGGCCGTCTCCATCGAGGACGGCACGGGCGAGAAGAAGGTCAAGGAGGTGCCCCTCGCCGACCTGAAGGCCGGGACGGCTGTCACCGTGAAGCTGTCCGGCGACCTGACGGCGGCGGGCTCGGTGCGGTCGCGTGGGCAGACGGTCACCGGGGTGTACAAGACGGCGGACGGGGCGAAGTCGATCACCGTCACCGTCAAGGCGGGCGGCGAGGCCGCCGAGAAGACCTTCGACCTGGCGAAGGACGTGCGTGTCTCGTTCGGCGGCGGCAAGGGCGGGAAGGTGGCCGAGGAGGCGAAGTTGGCCGACCTGAAGGCCGGGGCCCCGGTGCGGCTCCTGCTCTCGCTGGACGGCAAGTCGGCCGTGGCCATCCAGGCCGAGGGGGCGACGATCCGCGGGACGCTCAAGGAGGTGGACGCCGAGAAGCGGACGCTGACCGTGACCGTCGCCGCGAAGAACGAGCCGGCGGAGGACAAGGCCGTCGAGGTGGCGAAGGACGCTCGGGTGAGCATCGACGGCAAGGACGGCAAGCTGGCCGACCTGCCGGCGGGGGCGCAGGTGGCGGTGCAGCTCTCGCCGAAGGGGGCGAAGGCCGTCGTGATCCAGGCGGACGGCGGCGGCGTCCGCGGGCTGGTGAGGGGGAATGCCACGGACGACTCGGTCACCATCGGCGGCAAGGGCGACGACCAGACCTTCACCGTCGGCAAGGACACCCAGGTGATCGTCGAGGGCAGGCCCGGGAAGCTGTCGGACCTGATCGAGGGGACGGTGGTGAACGCGCGGGCCTCGGCGGACCGCAAGCGTCTGGTGGGGGCGGTCAACGCCGAGGGGCCGACTCACCGGGGCATCATCAAGGAGACGGACGAGAAGAACAACAAGATCACGCTGATCGTCGGAGGGAAGAATGGGGTGGGTGGCGAGGAGAAGACCTTCGCCCTGACGAAGAAGACGGCCATCGTGACGGAGGGGCTGGGCGTGGCGCGCGAGGTGTCCGACCTGCGGGCGGAGCGGGAGGTGATCCTGCGTCTGGCCATCGACCAGAAGGCGGCGGCCCGCATCATCATCACGGGCGAGTGACGCCGGCAGGGGCGTGCGGAAGGCGCGGGCAGGGTCGCGGGGCGAACTCGCGGCACCTGCCCGCGTCATCGTCGATACCCCCGCCAGGAGGCATGATGACTCCGCATCGAGTACAATGCGGGGGAAGGAGGGCCGCCGATGCCACTGCGCGATCACTTCCGCCCGCCACTCGACGACATCACTTCGTGGGAGGGCCTGCACGGCCAATGGCCGGCGACGATCGTGCAGCAGCTCCGCCGGCAGTTGCCCGCCGGCTACGTCGCCGAGCCGCGTGTCCACCTGGGGCCATACCTGGAGATCGATGTCGCGGCGTTCGAAAAGGACGAGGCGGCCCTCCCCACGGCGGACGAGGGGGGCGGTGGGGCGGCGACGGCGGTCTGGGCGCCGCCACGCCCGAGCATCGCCGTCGAGACGACCCTGCCGGATTCCGACGAGTATGAGGTGCACGTTTACGATGTGAGGCGGAAGCGTCATCTCGTGGCGGCCATCGAGATCGTCAGCCCGGCGAACAAGGATCGTCCTGAGCATCGGAACGTCTTCATCTCCAAGTGTGCGTCACTGCTCCACAAGGGCGTTGCGGTGAGCATCGTCGATCTGGTGACCGTCCGGCACTTCAACCTCTACGCCGAGCTGTTGGCCCACGTCGGACATGAGGATCCGACCCTGGGCCCCGAGCCGCCGGGGACCTACGCCGCGTCGTGCCGCTGGGTGAGGAGGAAGAAGCGGGCGACGTTGGAGGCGTGGTCGCACGCCCTGGCCTTGGGCCGGCCGTTGCCCACCCTCCCCCTCTGGCTGTCCGAGGGCCTCGTCGTGCCGCTCGACCTGGAGCGGAGCTACGAGCAGGCGTGCAGCGACCTGTGGATCGCGTGACATCGCGGGGGGGCATCGCCGGCGAGCGACGCCGGCACGCGGGCGGGACATGCACGGGCAGGGGTCGCGGGCGAACCCACGGCCCCTGTCCGCTCTCCTTGCTGAACCGGTCATCAGGGAGGGGCGAGGCAGAGGCGTTCCTTGGCGCGATCCGCGAGAGCCCCGGCGATGACACGACGCAGCTCGTGTCCTACAACTGGCTCTCGGAACGCGGCGGCCCGTGCGGCGACTACCTGCGGACGCACGTCCAGGCGGCCGCCGCGTGCTGGTCCTGGGTCACCTGATGCACCCCGATCCGGAAGGGCCGCGTCAGCGTCACCCGACACCGGCGGCCGTCCTGCTGCCGGTGACGGGGCGGCGGCGCGGCGGGCCGCTCGACGCGGTGCCGACGTAGCGCCGATGTCGCAGGCGATGCGGAAGCCGATGCACGAGGCCCTGTAGCTCGGCACGTCGAGGCTGCGGTAGGCGGAGCGACAGAGCTGGGCGCCGTGGAGCCAGCAGCCGCCGCGGTACACCCGTCGTACGCCATCTTCGCGCCCACGCGGGTCGGTCAGGGGGCCGCCGGGGTATTCGCCGTACCAGTCGGCGACCCACTCCCAGACGTTGCCGTGCATGTCCGACAGGCCCCAGGCGTTCGGGGTCGAGCCCAAGGCGCAGGTGCGGCCCGGCCCGGTCTCGGCGAAGTTCGCCCCGGCGGGGAGCGTGTCGCCGAAGTGGTACGCCTTCGACCAGAGGCCGGCGCGGCAGGCATACTCCCACTCGGCCTCTGTCGGCAGGCGGTACACGCGCCCCGCCGCGCGCTCCTCCGGACGCGACGAAAGGGCGCGGCAGAAGGCCACGGCGTCGTCCCACGAAACCATCTCGACGGGGAAGGCCCCCGTGTCCAGGCCGACGACGCTCTCATGCCCCTCGCCCATTGGCGAGAAGTGGCTCGGCTGCTTCCCCGTCAGGGCCTCGTACTGCGCTTGCGTCACCGGGAACACGCCCAGCCAGAACGGCCGCGTCAGCGTCACCTGATGGCGCGTTTCGTCGCTGGATCGCGCCTTCTCGGTCTTCGGCGACCCCATCCAGAACGTCCCCGCCGGGATGAGCACCAGCCTCATGCCGATGCCGTTGGTGATCTCCGGCACGCAGGGGCGGACGCCGCCGTTGACCAGTTCGCGCACACGGCCCTCGGCCTCCGTGCGTGTCCGCCCCTTCTTCATGCCGCGCAGATGCAGGTTCAGGCGCGTCAGCTCGGCGCGCTCGGGCTGTCCGTGTTCCTCCAGCCAGTCGGCGATGATGAGCCACAGGGCGCCATCGGCGGGGTTGTCGTGTAGGCCGGCGAGCAGCCGGGCAAGCTCCGGGGGCGCGTCGCTCATCGGGCGGCTCCCCGGCCCGGCTTCTTCTTCGGCCTCGGCGGGGCGCTCGTGGTCATGACGACACGGAGGCCGATGGCGTCGTCGCTCTCGTCAGGGCCCACGCCGTACCGACATGCCGTGGTGCAGCCGGCCTCGAAACTGCGCCAGGTGCCGCCACGGGTGACACGCTCCTCGCCGTCGTCGGGGCCGGGCGGGTCCGCAGCAGGGCTGCCATCGTAATACGTCGGGTCGTACCAGTCGTGGCACCACTCATCGACGTTGCCGTGCATGTCGTACAGTCCCCAGGCGTTGGGCAGGTACATCCCCACGGGGCAGGTGCGTCCGAGTTTGGCGTCGCGCCAGTTGGCCTGATCCTTGCGGAGTTTCTCGCCGCCGAAGTGGAAGCGTCCGGAGGCGAGCCCGGCGCGGCATGCGTACTCCCACTCCGCCTCGCTCGGCAAGCGGTAACTGCGTCCGGCGGCCTTCTCCTCCGGACGCGCCGAGAGTGCCGTGCAGAACGCGACGGCGTCGCCCCAGTCCACCATCTCCACGGGGAAGGTGGAGGTGTCGAGCTTCTTGACCTTGGACTTCCCGCGGCCCGTCTTCGAGAAGTGGCTGGGATTGCGGCCGGTGACGGCCTCGTACTCGGCCTGGGTGACGGGGAAGACCCCCATCCAGAAGGGTTGCGTGATCCGCACGCGGTGCCGTGGCTCCTCGTCCGACGTATCTTCGTCTTCCTCGTCGCCCTCCTCGTCCGGCTGCGACCCCATCCAGAAGGGGCCGGCGGGGATGAGGGCGAGGCGCATGCCGACGCCGTTGGTGATCTCCATCACGCACGGACGCACCCCACCGGCGATCAGCTCGCGGATGCGATCCTCCGCCGCCCACCGCGCCTTTCGTCGTGGCATCTCAGGGGCACGGCGGGTCAGGCGCGTCAGCTCGGCGCGTTCGGTCTGGCCCTGCTCCTCCAGCCAGTCGGCGATGATGAGCCACAGGGCGCCATCGGCGGGGCCGCCGGTGAGGCCAGCGAGCAGGCGGGACAGCTCGGGGTGCGTCGTGTCAGGCGGCGGCATCGTGCGTCCCTCCGGGTGCCATTGTATGGCCCGGAAACGCACAAAACCCATCCGAGGGATGGGTTGGAAGGGTGTTCGTGGTGTGGAGCGAGGATCACGAGGCAGAGAAAAAAGGAAGACCAGCGGCGGCGTCGCCCAATCACCGCCACTGGCCCCATCACCTCGCGGTGACACTTTGATTATTACGGCGAGCAATCCGCCTGACAAGGCCCGCGCGGAAAAAAAATCCGGGAGGCGGTATCCTGCCCGCCGACGCCCCTGCGAGGCCAACATGCCGTCCTTCTGGGTCACGCTCGCCGTCTTCACGCTCACCTACGCCGCCCTCGCCGTGGGGCGGATTCCGGGCCTGCGCATCGGGCGTCCGGGCATCGCCATGCTCGGGGCCACGCTCATGCTCCTGACCGGACAGCTCCCCTTCGAGGAGGCGTTCTCCCCCGCGTCCATCAAGTACGACGCCATCGTCCTCCTCTTCGGCCTCATGGTGGTGGTGGGGGTGCTGCGGCTCAGCGGGGCGTTCGCCCGCCTCCTCGCCGCGGCCGCCGGGCGGCTGTCGTCGCCGCACGCGCTCCTCGGCGTGGTGCTCGCCGCCTCCGGGGTGCTGTCGGCGTTCCTCGTCAACGACATCGTCTGCCTCGCCCTGCCGCCCCTCGTCCTGGGCCTGTGCCGGCGGCTAGGGCACGACCCGCTGCCGCACCTCCTGGGGGTGGCGACGGCCTCGAGCATTGGCTCGTCGGCGACGATTACCGGCAATCCGCAGAACATCACCATCGGCGCGGCCTCGCACATCGCCTACGCCCGCTTCGCCGCCCGCCTCGCCCCCGTCGCGATCCTCGGCCTCGTCATCGCGTACCTGATCCTCGCGTGCATCTACCGCACGCGGCTCTCGCGTCCGCCGGTGCTGCGGCACGCGCCGCCGCCCGACGTGCCGGCGAGCGCGGCCCATTCGTGGCTGCAATTCAAGTCGGCGGCGACGGCCCTGGCCTGCGTGGTGTTGTTCTTCGCGTTGCCACCGGCAGCCCTGCCGCTGGTGGCACTCGGTGCGGCGGCCTTCCTGATGTTGAGCCGTCTGACGCCGGAGAAACTGTTCGCCGAGGTGGATTGGCCGCTGCTGGTGCTGTTCGCCGGGTTGTTTATCGTTGTCCGGGCGTTCGACGCCCATGTCGTGCGCCACCTGGATGTCGCCTCGTGGCGGTGGCTGATCGACAGCCCGGTGATCGCGCTGAGCCTCGTCTCGGCGGTGCTGTCGAACGTGGTGAGCAACGTGCCGGCGGTGCTGCTGTTCCCGCCGGTGATCGCCGGCATGGAGCCGGCGGCACGCGAGACGGCGTGGCTGGCGCTGGCCATGTCCAGCACGCTCGCGGGCAACCTGACGGTCCTGGGGTCGATCGCGAACCTCATCGTGGTGGAGGCGGCGCGGCGCGAGGGCGTGGAGATCTCGTTCGTGGAGTACTCCCGGGCCGGGGTGCCGATCACCCTGGCGACGCTGGCGGTAGGGATGGCGTGGCTGGCGTGGGCTCCATACTGAGGAGGCGGCGGGCGTCCCTGAGGGCGACGCGGGCGCGGGTGTGGGCGGGGTCGTCGGCGTCGGGGATCTCGTGCGGCAGCATGGGGGCGAGGTAGTCGCCGCACGCCTCGACGCACTCGGCGAGGGCGGCGCGGAGTCGGGCGTTCTCGCCGCGGAGGCCGCGCACCTCGCGGGCCAGGGTCGAGAACGCCTCGCCGACGGCGTCGGCCATGTCGGCGGCGTCGAGGGGCTGGGAGAACATCTCGAGCCGGCGTGCGACGACGGCGCGGCGCATGGCGAGGGGGCTGTCGGACATAAGATCACTCCGGCGGGTGGGACGGGTGGGGATGGTACCGCGGCGGGGCGGGGGTGGATAGGTCGGTAGTGGTTCCAGATTCCAGGCGAGCGGTCCACCGTGAGGGGGCCGAGTGACGCCACGAAGGAGACGCGCCGCTCGCCTTTCCGACGCACCGGCGTAGGATGACCGGCGGACACGCTGCATCTCCTGGGGGCCATGTCATGCGCCATCCGCACGCCGACGGCGGCCACTCGCGCCGCGACTTCCTCGCCGCGGCCGGGGCCGCCGCCCTCGCCGCCGGCGGCCTCAACGCCGCCACACGCCGCGACGCCAACTGCATCTTCCTCCTCCTCGTCGGCGGGCCAAGCCAGATCGACACCTGGGACCCCAAGCCCTCGGCGCCGTCCGACCACCGCGGGCCGTTCTCGCCCATCCGCACCAACGTCACCGGGGTCCACCTGGGCGAGCATTTCCCGCTCATGGCGCAGCGGGCCGGCCGGTTCGCCGTCGTCCGCTCGGTGTACCACGACGCGGCACCGATCCACGAGACGGGGCACCAGCTCGTGCAGACGGGTCACCTCTTCGCCGCGGGCGTCGAGAGGCCGTATGTCGGCGCCGAGCTGTCGGCGGCGAAGGGGCGGCGCGGCTCGGCCCCGGCGTTCGCCGTCGTGCCGGGGCCGGTCGAGAACACCGGCGTCGGCATCAGCCACGGGCAAACCGCCGCCGACCTCGGCGCCGAGCACGCCCCGGCGTTCATCTCGCCGCGCCAGAAGGGGTTTGCGGCGTCGTGCCGCGAGGCGGTACGGCTGGTGGAGGGCGGGACGCGCTTCGTGGCGGTCAACATGTTCGACAGCGTGTTCAACGAGGTGACGTGGGACTGCCACGCGGACGGCGGCTCGCTGGCGACGACCCTCGATGATTACGCCTCCACCCTGTGCCCGATGTTCGACCGGGCATACTGCGGCCTGCTCGACGCGCTGCACGAGAAGGGGATGCTCGACTCCACCCTCGTGGTGGCGGCGGGCGAGTTCGGCAGGACACCAAGGGTGAACGGACGCGGCGGGCGCGACCACTGGCCGGGCGTGTGGAGCGTGCTGTTCGCCGGCGGCGGCGTGAGGGGCGGGCAGGCGGTCGGCGCCTCGGACCGGCTCGGCGCCGAGCCGAAGGACCGGCCCGTGGCGGCGGCGGACATCGCGGCGACGGTCCGGCACGCCGTCGGGCTGCCGGCACAGGGCCGGGTGATCGAGGAGCTGTTCCGATGAGCGCGTCGCCGTGGGTGAAGGACGTCACGGAGGAGACGTTCGAGCAGGACGTGCTCGTCGAATCGGAGACGAGGCCCGTCGTCGTCGATTTCTGGGCCGAGTGGTGCGGGCCGTGCCGCAAGCTCGGCCCGGTGCTGGAGCGCCTCGTCCACGAGCGCGGCGGACGGTGCGCCCTGGCGAAGGTGAACACCGACGACTGCCAGAACCTGGCGCGGTACTTCGCCATCTCCGGCATCCCGGCGATCAAGGTGATCCACAAGCGGCAGCTCGTCACCGAGTTCGAGGGCCTGCTGCCGGAGGCGCAGCTCCGCCTGTTCCTCGACGAATTCGCGCCGATGAGCGCCCCGCCCCCGGACGGGACGGCGGAGGCGGAGCCGGTCAGCGAAGCCGACCGCGAGAAGGCGCTTCGGGAGCGGGTCGCCGGGGAGGGCGATCAGACGGACGCCCGCGTCGAGCTGGCGGGGCTGCTGTTCGACCAGGGCAAGATCGAGGAGATCCCGGCCCTGCTGGAGCCGGTGGGGTCCAGCGAGGGGTCGGACCGCGTCTTGGCGAGGCTGTGGCTGCGCGAGCAATCGGCGAAGCCCGCCGGGCCTTCGGAGGCCGAGGGGCTGATCACGAAGGGGATCAAACTGGCCGACGAGGGCAAGCACGAGGAGGCCCTGGCGGCGCTGTACGCGGCGGGGGAGAAGGACTTCAACCTGGCGGGGACGAAGGTGCGCGAGGCGATGGTGCGGGTGTTCTACGTCCTGGGCTCGGGGCACGCGCTGGCGAACGAGTACCGGGGCAAGTTGGCGGGCCTGCTGTATTGACGGGGAGGCGCGATGAGCCGCTGGGCCGACTGGTTCACCGTGACGCCGGCCGAGGCGGAGGGCCTGCGGGCGGCGGCTCGCGCGAAGAAGGCCCCGGACGCCGCGGTGATGAAGCTCCTTGAGCCGTGGCTGGAGCGTCTGGAGGAGCTGAAGCCGCACGTTGACATGGACAAGGCGTGGGAGCCGATCCACCGCTGCCTGACGGGGGACGACTCGGGCGATCTGGATTTCGAGGCCGGGGAGCCGCCGCTCGACCTGTGCGTGCTGGGGGGCGAGCCGCTCTTGCAGAAGGGGTATCGGACGGCGTCGCTGGTGATGCCCGACGGCGTCAAGGCAGTGTCCGCGGCGCTGAAGCCGATCAAGAAGGCGTGGCTGCGGGAGCGGTTCTTCGCCCTTCCGGACACGCAGTTCCACGAGATCGACGACGACATGTTCGAGTGGACGTGGGAGCATTTCAAGCCGCTGCGGGCGTTCTACGCGAAGGCGGCCATGGGCGGGCACGCCGTCGTCTGCACCATCTCGCATTGAGACCCCCGAGAGCAGTCCCCCGCCAGTCGCCGTTGAACGAGACCCATGACCGCCGTTCGCCTCGTCAATGTGTCGCGCTCGTTCGGGGCGGTCCACGCGCTGCGTGGCGTGTCGCTCGAGATCGCCGCCGGCGAGCGTGTCGCGGTCCTCGGCAAGTCCGGCTCGGGGAAATCGACGCTCTTGCACCTGCTGGCGGGGCTCGACCGGCCCACGTCGGGCGGCATCGAGGCGTTCGGCGAGGACATCGCCCGGCTGCCCCCCCCTGCCCTGGCGGACTACCGCCTCCGCCGCGTCGGCGTCGTGTTCCAGGCGTTCCACCTCATCCCGTCGCGTACGGCGCTGGAGAACGTCGCCCTGCCGCTGGTGCTGGCCGGCGTCGCGCCGGGCGAGCGTCTGGCCAGGGCGCGGGCGGCGCTTGAGGCGGTGGGCCTCTCGGAGCGCGAGGGGCACAGGCCGACGACGATGTCCGGCGGCGAGCAGCAGCGCGTGGCCATCGCGCGGGCGCTCATTAACGGGCCACGGCTGCTGCTGTGTGACGAGCCGACGGGGAACCTCGACTCGGCCAACGCCGAGGCGGTGATGGGGCTGTTGCTGGCGAAGGCGGGCGAGTGCGGGGCGGCGGTGGTGCTGGTCACGCATGACGAGGAGCTGGCGGGGAGGTGTGCGCGGCGGGTGATCCGCCTGCGCGACGGGGAGGTTGTGGCATGAACAGGACGAAGGGTGTGGCGTGTGTTCTTCCCGTGGGGCAGGCGTCCCGCCTGCCCGAGCACGCTGGAAGCGTGCTCTACGACGGCAGCCGGCGGGCCCGCTCATGAGGTGGGCGGACATCGTCTCGTTCGCCCTGTCGGGGCTGTGGCAGCGCCGCCTGCGCACGGCCCTCACCGTCGTCGGCGTGGCCGTGGGGTGCTTCGTGCTGGCGGCCAGCCTGTCGGTGGGCCAGGGGGTGCAGGAGGCAATCGAGACGCAGTTGCGGCGACAGGACCGCCTGCGCCGCGTCATCGTGTGGCCGGGCAAGGGGCCGGAGTCGCGCCGCCCGAAGATCGAGGTGCCGGGCGAGATGAGCGATGCCCGGCGCGAGCGGCTGCGCGAGGCGATGAAGCTGCGATGGAAGGCGCCGGACGTGGTGACGGGCCGCGGCATCATGCCGGAGCAAGAGGCGGCGATGGCGAGGTTGCCGCACGTCGCCGAGGTGCGGCCGGCGCTGACGTGGAACGGGCGGGCGGTGCTGGGCAAGGAGAGCGCCGAGGGCGTGTTCCTCGTCGGCAGCGGGACCGACGCGGGGCTGACGCCGCGCCTGCTGGCGGGGGAGATGCTGGGCGAAGAGGGCGTGGTGGTGAGCGAGCATCTGGTGTACTCGTGGGGCGTGCGCGACGAGGCGGGCGTGGCCGGGGTGCTGGGGCGGACGGTGCGTCTGGAGGTGGCTGCGGCGGCGCCGGGGCTCAACGCCATGCTGATGCTGCTGGGCGTGGCCCGGCCCGACCTCGACGCGAAGCAGAGGGCTGTGCTGGACAAGGTGGTGCGGAGGCTGCCGGAGGTGCTGGCCGGCCTGGACCTGCCGGAGGACGAGCACAAGGTGCTGATGTGGCTGCTGAAGGAGGCGCGGCCCGGCGTGGCCAAGCCGGCCGCCATCGAGCTGCCGATCCGCGGGGTGTTCCGCGACACGGACAAGGGCGAGCTGGGCCCGTGGGACTCGGGCGTGCGCGTGGTGGACGTGTACATCCCGCCCGGGGCGGCGCGGCGGCTGTACCTGACCCGTCCAGGGCGGGCGAACAGCGACCTGCCGCAGGTGAGTGTGCTGGTGGACGAGGAGGACAACCTGCGTGGGGTGCAGGAGGCCATCAAGGGGATGGGTCTGGAGACGTTCTCTCTCGCGGAGCTGGTGGATCAGGTGCGGTTCAACGTGCGGCTCATCGTGATCGCCTGCACGCTGCTGGCGGCCATCGCGCTCCTGGTGGCGGCGCTGGGGATCGTGAACACGATGCTGATGGCGGTGTTGCAGAGGACGCACGAGATCGGGGTGCTGAAGGCGCTGGGGGCGCGGGACGGGCAGGTGATGGGGGTGTTCCTGTGCGAGGGGGCGGTGCAGGGCCTGGCGGGCGGCGTGCTGGGGATGCTGTGCGCATGGCTGGCGTCGTACCCGGGGGATGCGTTCGCGCGGTGGCTGGTGGCGGCGCAGTCGCCGATGCGTCTGGAGTCGTCGGTGTTCGCGTACCCGTGGTGGATGGTGGCGGGGGTGCCGCTGGGGGTGACGCTGCTGACGGTGCTGGCGGCGGCGTACCCGGCGCGGCGGGCGGCCCGCATCGACCCCATCGAGGCGCTGCGGGAGAGGTGAGGCCCACGAGGCTTCAAGCGGGCTTCATGAGCCCCTTGAGGTTCCGCAGCAGCCCCGACTTCCGCTCCCGCGTCACCTCGACCGTGAGCTGGGCACGCTTCAGCAGCATCAGCCGCCGCAGGTCGGCCGCCGAGGGGAACCTCCGGGCCGGGTCCTTGCCGTGGAGGCCCTCGATGATCTCCTCGAGCCAGGCGGGCAGGTCGGGCTTGAGGGAGCGGATCGGCGGGGGCGTCTTCTCGCCGATCTCGCGGAGGACGCCGAGGATGGTCGGCGAGTCGAAGGGGAGGCGCCCCGTGCAGGCGAGGTACAGGACGGTGCCCAGCGAGAACATGTCCGACCGGGCGTCCACTGGCTCGCCGTTGGCCTGCTCGGGCGAGACGTAGCTGGGCGTGCCGATGAGCCTGCCCAACTGGCTGAGCTTGTTCCCCCCGCCGACCTGGACGAGGCCGAAGTCGGCGATCTTGACCCGTCCGGCCGCCCTGTCGAACAGGAGGTTGGCGGGCTTGATGTCGCGGTGGACCAGGCCTCGGGCGTGGGCGGCGGCCAGGCCGGAGGCGGTGTCGAGGCCGATGTGGAGGATCTCGGCCAGGGGGAGGGGGGCCTTCTGGAGCCAGTCGGCCAGGGAGCCGCCCTCGACGTACTCCATCGCGATGTAGGGGATGCCCTTGGCCTCGCCGACGGCGAACACCCGGACGACGTTGTCGTGGGTGACGGCGGCGATGGCCCGGCCCTCCTGCATGAAGCGGCGGCGGCCGTCGGGGTCGTCGGCGCAGTGGGGCATCATCACCTTGAGGGCCACGTGGCGGTCCAGGCGGACGTCCGTGGCGCGGAAGACGGCGCCCATCGCCCCGTGGCCGACCACGTCGTGGACGAGGTACCCGTCCAGCTCGCCCAGGCCGCCACCGCCGCCGCCCGACGGGAACAGGCGGGCGAGCAGGCCGTCTACGCCGGAGGCCGGGGCGATGACGCGGCCGGAGCCGGAAGAGGGTCGGACGGCCTGTGTCTGCTCGACGAGGGCGGGGGGCGCCGGCGGGGCCTGCCGCGGGGCCTCGGAGGCTGCGGCCATGCGGGCCAGCTCCTCGACGCCGCGGCCCACGACGCGGGCGATCTCGCCGGGGTCGCCCACGTCCACGTTCAGGGCGGTGGCGAAGTCGGTGATCTGGGCCTGGATCGATTCGAGCAGCTCGCCCAGGTCGGCGTCCCCCACGCCGAACATCTCGCCGGCGAGGCGGCGCACCTGGCGGAAGAGGGCGGCCCTGTTGGGGGTCAGGTACAGCTGGGCGATCTGGCTGGTGAGGAACAGGAGGTGCCCGCGCGACGCCAAATCGCCGGGCAGTTGGGACGCCTGCGTCCAGTCGTGGTGGCAGCGGACCGGCTCGGTCAGCTCGTCGGGCAGGCCCCACCGCCTGAGGAGCATCGCCCCCACCTCGGCGTGGTTGACCGTCAGCAGCCCCTCCTCCAGCTCGCACTGGTGCCCCGACAGGATCTCCGGGGAGGTGGCCAGGATGGCCTGATACTCGGCGGGGAAGAGCTGGTGCAGGACCAGGACGCCCACGTCGCGGACCAGTCCGGCGACCATGTCGGTGTCGGGGGCGGGGCGGCGGGAGCGTTGCGCCAGCCGGCGGGCGGCCAGCCCGCCGGCGAGGGAGGCCCGCCAGTGCGCCTGGAGGACCTCGCGCGGCAGGGGCGTGCATTGCAGGCTGGAGAGGGCGAAGGCCAGGGCCAGGGAGCGCAGGGGCCGGGCGCCGAGGCGGCGGACGGCGTCGGGGACCGTGGTGACGCGATTGCGGAGGCCGTAGACCGCCGAGTTGACGGCGCGGAGGACCCAGGCGCACAGGACGGCGTCGCGGGCGATCAGCTCGGCCATGTCGGCGGGGTCGCAGTCGGGGTCGCTGGCGCGGCTGATGACCTCCAGCGCGATGGCCGGCGGGGTGGGCAGGTCCATGCCGCCGGCCAGGCACGCCTCGATCCGTTCGCGCGGCGTGAGCGCGGCTGAGGCGGACGCCGGGGCGGCCGGCGAGGCGGTGTGGGTGGCTTGCGGCATCGACCTGGCTTCCTGTTTCCTGTCCGGCCACGTCCCCCCGGATGGGGGAGGGGACATGAACCCTCCGGATTCTACCACGGCCCCGGCCGGCCTTCGCACGCGTAGCGGCCTGCGGCCGCCGGCCCCGTGCGGCCTGGGCGAGCTGTAGCGGATGCAACGGATGTGACGCCTGGGCTCAGGCCGGTTGGATGTCCGCTTCCAGCCTGCCCAGGAACGGGGCCCGTTCCTGGGGCCAGACCGGGAGTGGTGGGGCCACACAGCCCCCGCCCGCCGACACGCCGCCGGCCGCGTCTTCGTCTCACCGAAGCCACCCGCGCCCCCTTTCCCTACCATCCCCCGCATCACCCACGAGGCCCCGCCATGCTCACCCTCCCCGTCCTCCTCGCCCTCCTCGCGCCCCCCGCCCTCAAGGGCGCCGACGCCGTCAAGGCCGCCTACACCAAGTCCGAACACCGCATCCGCATGCGCGACGGCACCCGCCTCTTCACCGTCGTCTACGCCCCCAAGGACGACTCCAGGAAATACCCCATCCTCCTCAACCGCACCCCCTACGGCGTCGGCCCCTACGGCTCCGGCAGCGCCAAGGACGATCTGCGTCCTTCGCCGCTGTTCCAGAAGGCCGGCTACATCTTCGTCTACCAGGACGTCCGCGGACGCTGGATGTCCGAGGGCGACCACGTCAACATGCGCCCGCACAACCCGTCCAAGGGCGCCAAGGACATCGACGAGTCCTCCGACACCTTCGACACCATCGACTGGCTCGTCAAGAACGTCCCCAACCACAACGGCCGCGTCGGCATGTGGGGCATCAGCTACCCCGGCTTCTACACCGCCTGCGGCATGATCGACGCGCACCCCGCCCTCAAGGCCGCCTCGCCCCAGGCCCCCATCGTGGACTGGTTCGTCGGCGACGACTTCCGCCGCAACGGCGTCCTCTGGCTCCCCCACCTCTTCAACTTCATCGCCGACTTCGGCCGCATGCGCGACGGCCCCACCCGCAAGCCCGTCGTCCGCTTCGAGCACGACACGCCCGACGGCTACGACTTCTTCCTCCGCCTCGGCCCCCTCGCCAACGCCGAGAAGCTCTACTTCAAGGGCAAGGTGCCGTTCTGGAACGAGGTGATGAAGCACGGCACCTACGACGACTTCTGGAAGGCGCGCAACCTCCGCCCCCACCTCAGGAAGATCAAGCCCGCCGTCATGACCGTCGGCGGATGGTTCGACGCCGAGAACCTCTTCGGCGCCCTCGAGACCTTCCGGGCCGTCGATGCCACCTCCCCCGCCTCCGCCAACGTCCTCGTCATGGGCCCGTGGGACCACGGCGGCTGGAGCCACGGCGACGGCAAGGCGCTCGGCCACGTCTCCTTCGACGCCCCGACCTCCGACTTTTACCGCGAGAAGATCGAGCTGCCCTTCTTCGAGCACCACCTCAAGGGCAAGGGCGCCAACGTCCACCCCAAGGCCTGGGTCTTCGAGACGGGCACCAACGTCTGGCGCAAGTACGACGCCTGGCCCCCGAAGGGGGCGAAGAAACGCGACCTCTTCCTCCACGGCGGCGGCGCCCTCGGCTGGGACATCTCCGACGCCCCGGAGGACGCCGAGGCCAAGGATCGCCACGACGAGTACGTCAGCGACCCGAACAAGCCCGTCCCGTTCCACGACAAGATCGCCGTCGGCATGTCGGCGGACTACATGACCGCCGATCAAAGATTCGCATCGCGCCGCACGGACGTCCTCACCTACCGCACGCCGCCCCTGGAGGAGGCCGTCACCCTCGCCGGCCCCATCGAGGTCGAGCTGCACGTCTCCACGACGGGGACGGATTCGGACTGGGTGGTGAAGGTGATCGACGTGTATCCCGACGAGTACCCCGACCCCAAGCCGAACCCCACGGGCGTGCGCCTGGGCGGCTATCAGCAGCTCGTGCGTGGCGACGTGATGCGTGGCAAGTTCCGCGACAGCTACGAGAAGCCGGCGGCCTTCGAGCCGGGCAAGCCGACGCGCGTGCGGCTGAAGCTGCAGGACGTGTGCCACACCTTCAGGGCCGGGCACCGCATCATGGTGCAGGTGCAGTCGAGCTGGTTCCCCCTGGCCGACCGCAACCCGCAGGTGTTCCTCGACATCCACACGGCGAAGGAGGCCGACTTCAAGAAGGCGACGCAGCGCGTCTACCGCACGAAGGCCCTGCCGTCGAAATTGACGGTGACGTTGAAGTAAGTCTTCATTCTTGTCAGTCGGGTTGAGCTCGGCGCCAGCCGAGCGAAGCCCGAAGGAGCGTGCGGCGCCCTCCCGTCGGGCTTCGGCCCTGGTGGGCCTCAGCCACGACCTATCCGGCCGCCCGGCGTGGAGCCAGCTTCAGTCGTCGCCGAGCAGCGCACGCACGCGCTGTAACGCAAGATCGAGCCGTCGTTCCCCGCGGGCCGCACCTTCTCCGCCCGCTCGAAGTGCTCCATCGCCTGCCGCACCCAGTGGTACGCCGCTGGGCTGCCCGGCCCACCCTGCAGCGCCCGCGCGTACCCGCGCCGCTCGCAGATGATCCCACCGTAATACAGCCGCTCGTACTCCCGCTCAGCCGCGGCGCAGGCCTGGCGGCAGGGGCATCACCGGATGCGCTTCTCGTAGTACCGGCTGAGGGGGTCGTCCCGATACGGTCCGAAAGGCGGGATACGTTGAAAGCCCGTCCGCTCGTACAGCCCGATGGCGGCGTGCTGATGGATGCCCGTCTCCAGGCGCAGGAGGCCGACGCCACATCCCCTGGTGTAGTCGGCGAGGTGATCGAGCAGCGACCTGGCGAGCCCCAGGCCGCGGAACCGTGGGCACACATACATCCGCTTCAGCTCCCCGTACTCGACGCCGACCAGTTTGACGCCGCCACACCCGGCGGGGGTGCCGCCCACACGGATGACGAAGAAGGCGACTGCCTCGGCGATCAGCTTCTGGACGCTGAAGCCGTGACGGCTCTCGCGCGGGTAGAGCGGCTCCAGGTGCGCTTCCAGCTCCGCGATCAAGGCCGTGGCGTCGGCGGTGTCAGGTTGCTCCTGCGTGATGGTGTGTTCCATGCGTGTCATCCGCCCGACCAGTCAGGATCCAGCCCGGGCGCCATCACACAGGACATCCCCACCCCTGTCAAGCCCTGGCCCACTCCCTGCGGCGATCCGATCGGGGGACGGGCGACGGGCTGTTGGCCGTCGCCCACGCCGAGGCCCGATCACCCGGCTCATTCGCCTGTCACAGGCCCGCGCGTGCCGCGTACAAGAGGCGTCAACCAACAACAACGAGACAACGAATCGGGAGCATACTCATGTCGGGCTTCGTCGTGTTCGGTGCGGGCGAGGCGCGGCTGGTCATCTTCGGCGCCATCCTGGCCTTCTGGGTCGTGGTCGCCGTCGTCCGCGGAATCAGCAGCCTCCTCTCACGCCCCGACGCCAACTGACGCACAAGCCGCCCGCGTGAGGCACGCCGCCCTGGCGTGCCTCACGGCACGCGCCCCCGCCCGTCCGCCCCCCACCCCGCCGGGCCCATGTCCCTGCCGCCCGTCGTGGCGGCGTCTACAATGCCGGAGGACATCGAGAAGAGAGGGGATCGGTCATGCCTTACGTCAGCATCCTGTTCGGCCTGCTCCTGTGCGGGCTGGGCGGCTACGCCTATCACGCCACGGACTACGTCAGCAAGACGGCCCTCATCCCGGCCGGCTTCGGCCTGCCGCTCATCATCGCCGGCCTGTTCGCCCTCAATGAGAGTTACCTCAAGCACGCCATGCACATCGCCGCCCTGGTCGGCCTGCTCGGGTTCATCGGCGGCGCGGCCAACTGGGGGATGTTGATGGCCAAGGGCGAGCCCTCGAATTCGTTCAAAGCGATGTCGAGCGCCGGGTTGGCTGTCCTGTCGCTCGTCTTCGTCCTGGCGTGCGTGAACTCCTTCATCCAGGCGCGCCGCCGCAAGGCCGCCGCGGCCGCCGCTCAAGCGTGAGGGGCGGCGGTGCCGCCCTGGGACCCGGCCTGACGCCCCCGGTGTCCGGTGGTGTCGAAGAAGCCGTCGGTGAGGGCGACGTGGAAGACGGCCCTCGGGTCACGCGCCGGCTTCGTAATCCCCTGGATGACCTTGGGACAGGATGACACCGGCCTCGCCGCCGAGGCCCTCGCCAGGCGGCCCCGGGCGCGTCCGCGGGCCGCGAGGATCGTGAGCGTGGTGGCGGAGAGGCGGTCACAGACTGCCGGGCCGCGTTCCTCCACTTCCCCGTCGATGAGCCACCGCAGGGAAGTCTGCCGTCGTCATGAGCTGTCCCTCCGCGCCATCGCCCGCAGGTGATCCGCCGTCGTCCCGCAGCAGCCGCCCACCCAGTCCGCGTCCAGCGCCCCGAACGACCCCGGCGGATACGCCTCCCCGCCCGGCGAGCCGGCGTTCGGCCTCGCGAATACCGGCAGGTCCGTCTCCTGGCGGTAGATGCGCACGACGGCGGCGCAGTCCGCCGGCGAGATGTCCTTGCCGCAGTTGACGCCCAACGCCGCGACGCCGTGACGGGCGGCGTGGCAGGCGTACACCTCCGGGCCGTGGCCGCTCAACGTCACCAGCCGGCCCTCGACGTGGTGATACGCCAGAGACAGCCACACGGGGACGCCGAGGCGGTGATGGACGAAGGCGGCGGCCTCCATCGCGGCGGGCGACGAGCAGGTCTCCAGCAACAGGGCGTCCACCCCATCCAGCGCCTGGGCGGCCGTGGCGAGGGCGGCGTGGCTGGGGAAGTCGCGCGGCGAGCCCATCGGGCCGACGCTGCCCAGGACGAGGCGAGACCCCGAGCCGCGCGCCAGACGCACGGCGGCGCGGCAGACGTCGTCGAGGTCGTCGCCCAGGGTGATGGGGTTGGCCTGGAACGTGGCGGTCAGGACGCACTCAGCGCCGGCGGCGACGTGGGACGCGTGGACGGCGGCCACGTCGCGCGGGTGGGTCAGCGGCGCCAACAGCGGGTCGATGCCCCTGGCGAGGAGGGCGGTGCCTATCGCGGCGTCCATGAGGCGCATGTCGTGACCCCTGGCGGGTAGGGCGGTGGTGAGGTATAGTCTAGTGGCCGGCGGGGCCGGCCACACACCGAGGTGAGCGAGCCATGCAACTGCCCGACGAGGCGATCAGCTACAACCCGCAGGGCCTCCTCCAGGCGGCCGGCGACGAGTGGACCGCCGCCGCCGAATTGCGTGCGCGTCACCTCCTGTCGCCGTCGCGCTTCAAGGAGCTGCATCAGCGTCTGCTCCAGTGCCGCGCCCAGGTGGCCGCCGACCGCGAGATGCGCAACCCGCCGCCCGAGGCTTTGCCTCTGGAGCCGGGCTTCATCAGCCTGCCGCAGGAGATGCTCGACAACTTCCGGCGCAAGCAGGACGCCAGCGAGGTCGGGCGCGTTATGGCGTTGGCCAACCGCCTGCGGGAGGAGGCGGACCGCGTCGTCTTCCTCGGCGCCGGCGGCTCGCACCTCGCGCCGGCGGCCATCTTCCAGGCCCTCAAGAGCGCCCACCACAACGAGCTGCCGCCGGAGACGCGTCTCGGCACGCCGCGGGCGTATTTCGAGGGCCACTCGGCGGACAACGACGGCCTACAGGAGCTTCTCGACCTGTTGCAGATCGTGTGCGTCGATCCGGAGGACCGCGAGGAGCGCTGGGCCGTCGTCAACATCAGCAAGTCCGGCACGACGCTGGAGCCGGGCATCGCCCACCGCGTCTTCCGCCGCGAGGCCAGCGAGTACTACGGCCTGCGCTCGCCGTGGCACGCCAAGCTGTTCGCGGCGGTGACCGCGCCCTCGTCGAAGCTGCGCGACCTGTGCAAGGCCTACGGGCTGACGGACGACGGGGTGCTGACGATCCCGGACGGCGTGGGCGGGCGGTTCTCGGCGCTGTCGCCGGCGGGCCTCCTGCCGGCGGCGGTGATGGGCCTGGACGTGCGGGCCATGCTGCTGGGGGCGCAGGCGATGACGCGGCGCTTCCTCGAAGAGCCCGTCGAACGCAACCCCGTCCTGCAATTCGCCGGGATGAATTACCTCCTCGCCGAGGAGGCGGGCAAGCCCATCCGGGCCATGGCGGTGTGGACGCGGAAGCTGGCCGGCGTGGGCCACTGGTACGAGCTGCTGGTGAGTGAGACGCTCGGCAAACAGGGGCGCGGCCCGACGCCCCTGACCGTCGTGCAGACACACGGACAGCACGTGCGCGGGCAGGCGATGCAGGAGGGGCCGCGGACCTGGGTGGTCAACAACCTCCTGGTGAATCAGCCGGCGACGGTGCCCATCGTGATGCAGATGGCCGACCGCAACGAGGACGACCTCAACCAGCTCAACCGCAAGTCGCTGCCGGACGTGATGAAGTCGCACCACGCGGCCGCGGCGCAGGCGGCGTGGGAGACGGCCCGCCCGATGGCCGACATCCTCATCCCGGCTTTGAGCGAGCACACGCTGGGGCAGCTCCTCCAGATGCTGATGCTGGCCACGGTGGTGGAGGCGCGGCTGATGGGTCTGAACCCGTACTCGGCGCCGGGGCTGGACGTGTCGCGGCGGCTGACGTTACAATCGCTGCGTAAGCCGCCGGAGCCGCCAGCCGAGAAGCCGGTGCGGCCCGGCTCCGAACCGGGCCGCTGACGAGCAGAAGGGATGAGGGATGAGGGATGAGGGATGAAAGGAACAGCCGATAGCCGGCTTCATTTCATCCCTCATCCCTCGTCCCTCATCCCTCCTAATGGGGGGGCGATGATGACGGCGTCAGACGAGGTGAAATACGGCATCGACGGGCCCTGGCCGGTGTTCAGCAGCACGGAGCGCCGGGCGCTGGGCGTGCTGATCGAGAAGGCGAAGACCTCGGCGGACGCCTACCCGATGTCGCTCAACGCCGTCGTCGCCGGCAGCAACCAGAAGTCCAACCGCGACCCCATCATGGACCTCGACGAGGACGACGTCGAGGACGCCCTCAAGCGTCTCAAGGCGCTCGGCCTCGCCACCAAGGTGATGACGGGCCGCGTGGACAAGTGGCGGCACCTGGTGTACGAGGCGTGGCACGTCGATAAGCGCGAGATGGCGATCCTGGCCGAGCTGCTGCTGCGCGGCCCGCAGACGGAGGGCGAGCTGCGGACGCGGGCCAGCCGCATGGACGAGATCGGCGACCTGGAGGCGCTGCGCGGCTTCATCAAGGCGTTGATGGAGCGCAAGCTCGTGACGTACCTGACGCCGGAGGAACGGCGTGGGGCGGTGATCACGCACGGCTTCCACGCGCCCGAGGAGCTGGCGGCGTTGAAGCGGCACCACGCGGCGGGGCCGGCGTCGGCCGCCGTGGCCCCCCCGCAACTACGTCCGGAGGACCCGCGGATACCGGCGCTGGAGGCGGCGGTGGCGCGGCTGACGGCGGAGCTGGAGGCGGTGCGCGGCGAGGTGCGGGCGCTCAAGCAGCAGCTCGGCGGCTGAGGGCCGCCGGATGACCACGTCCGACGTCCACTGGCACATCCAGGATGCGAGGCTCCCCGAGTGGGAGAACCTCCAGCGGGCCATCTACCTCATCCAGGAGATGGGGATGACGGCCCACGTGCGGCCCTACGTCCCGTTCGGCGGGATGGATTACTCGTTCCTCCCCGAGGACAGGCCCGTGGTGGCGTTGGGCGCGCTCGCCGTGGCGAAGGACCATCAGCGGCGCGGGATGCCGCACCGGCCTTTCGCGTGGTTCGATCAGGAGCGGCTGCGCTGCTCGCACTACTTCCCGCGGTACCGCGACGCCCTCGTGTCGCGGGACCACGCGTTCATCCGCTACGGCGAGATGCTCGAACGGTGGGAGGGCCTGTTCGATGCCCTCGGCGTCGAGGGCCGGCTCTTCCTCAAGCCGGACGACAACGACAAGGCATTCGACGGCGCCGTGGTGAAGGCCGACATGAAGGAGGCCTGGAAGGTGATGGCGGAGATGCGCGGCGAACCGGACGCGGACCTCCTGTGCGTGGCGGCGCGGCCCGTGGAGATCCGCGTGGAGTGGCGGCTGTTCGTCGCCCGCAAAAAGGTCGTCGCCGGGAGCAAGTACCGCGAGAATGGGATGCTGTGCAAGGAGGCGGGGTATCCGGCGGAGGCGGCCGCGTTGGCCGAGCGCCTCGCGTCCTCGTGGGAGCCGCAGCCGGTGGTGTGTTACGACATCGGGCTGACGGCGGAGGGGTACAGGCTGATCGAGATCGGCAGCCCCAACTGCGCGGGGTTCTACCTGAGCGACCTCCGCCCGATCATCGCTGCGATGGCGGAGGTGGCGGCCGCGGGGTGGTGAGGCACGCCGCTCAAGCGGGCCGTGTCCCGGGCGCGCGGGCCTGTGCGGGTTCGCTCATCCCCTACCCCCTGGTCGCACAGACGCACGCCCGGGCCCGGGCCCGAGCCGTGGCCCGACGCCGTGGGCGGGGGTGCGGCGCCGGCCCCGGCGGGGCGCGGGAGTTGCATCGGAGCATGGAGAGGCAATTCCGCTCGAGGCCCAACCGAGGAGGGCACGCCATGGAGCGTCGATTCGTCAACCTGCTGGCGGGAGTGGTGTGCGCGGCCTGTGTGTGCTTGTGGGGGATCGGGTCACCAGCGCCGGCGAAGGCCGAGACGGAGGACACGCCGCCGCTGGCCTCCCTCGATTCGTTGGACTCGTCCAGGCCGCCCGCCGGGGTCAAGGCGGTCACCGACCCCTTCGACGGCCCGGCGAGGCCCAGGGGCGGCCCTCTGCTTCTGGACCCGAAGGTCTTCAGGACCAGGCCGATCGACATGAGGGCCTGGTTCCCGCAGGAACGGGCCGCCCTGGCGAGCGCGGCCATGCGGACGGGCTTCCCCAGGCTGGGCGCGGACTACGTGGTGCTGGCCCCGTCGGCCAAGGGGTATAACTGCATCGCCTGGACCGTGGAGATCACCGACCGGTGGGTGTGGCCCGGCGAGAAGGTCAGCTCCTTCGACCGGCTCTACGCCCAGGTGGGGTACAAGCGGCTCAAGACGGCCGATTACCGCCTGACACGCGGGTACGACAAGATCGCCCTGTACGGGAAGGTCGCCGACCGGCAGGTCTCCTGCACGCACGGGGCCTGGCAGACCGCCGACGGCAAGTGGACGAGCAAGCTCGGCCAGATGGCGTTGATCGCCCATGAAACCCCCGAGGCACTGACCGGCCCGGGTTACGGCAAGCCCCTGTTCGTCTACATCCGGAAGAAGCCGTCCGCGAGCCCGCCCCCCGACAAGAGGTGAGCCCGCCCGCCTTCCCGATCACCCGCTTCAGCCGCACGACATCCCCGGCCGGCCCATCGTTGCGCCTCCACGTCTCGCCGGACCACCGAACCACGCTGCGGACACGCGCCCATGCGCACGGCCCGGTATCGCCCCGTTCGGCTTCGCGTCCTACGACGAGCCGGCGGCGGCGGGGAGCCCGTTCGTCCACGAGCGCGGGCATGACGTGATGAAACGCCTGCTGGGGTGAATATAACCACCCACATAGTCCAACACACCCACGGGGCCTCTCCATGCGCTTCCTCGTTTCTTTGGCCGCCGCGCTGCTCTGCGCCGGCCTGTCGTTCACACTCCTCGCCGCCGAAGGCACGCCGGCGGCCTCCATCACCTGGAAGAAGACCGTCCTCGACAAGGCGTTCCGCTCGGAGGGCGTGACGGCCTTCGACGTGAACAAGGACGGCAAGATCGACATCGTCAACGGGGAGTGCTGGTACGAGGCGCCGACGTGGAAGCGGCACGAGATCCGCCCGAGCAAGGACTACACCAAGGGCAAGTCGAACGTGTACAGCAACTCGTTCGCCTGCTGGGCGGAGGACCTCAACGGCGACGGCTACCTCGACCTCATCGTCATCGGCTTCCCCGGCGCGCCGTGCCACTGGTTCGAGAACCCCAAGGGCAAGGAGGGCCACTGGAAGCAGCACGAGATCTGGCACAGCGCCTGCAACGAGACGCCGCAGTACCTCGACCTCTTCGGCACCGGCAAGCGCGTCCTCCTCATGGGCTACCAGCAGAAGGGCCGCGAGGGCGCCGGCCAGATGGCGTACTTCACCCCCGGCGAGGACCCGACCAAGACGTGGACGATGCACCCCGTCAGCGAGATGGGCTCCCCCACGACGCACAAGGTGACCGACAAGGCCGCCGCCAACTACGCCGACCCCGCCGTCGCGGAGAGGCTCAAGGCGCTGGTCGGCAAGGAGTACCCGAACCGCGACGCGCTGGCCAAGGCCGTCGGCACCGCCCTCGACAAGAAGGGCGTCGACGAGCTGGCGAAGGCCACGCTCGTCCCCGGCAAGTACATCCCCGGCACCAACCGCTTCGACCACGGCCTCGGCGTCGGCGACGTGAACGGCGACGGCCGGCTCGACGTGATCACCGGCGGCGGCTGGTGGGAGCAGCCGGAGAAGGCCGACGGCACCACGCCCTGGAAGTTCCACCCCGGGCGGACGAGCGACCCGTGCGCCGACATCTACGCCCTCGACATCGACGGCGACGGCAAGGCGGACCTGCTCTCGTCGGCGGCCCACGCCCAGGGCATCTGGTGGCACAAGCAGACGGTAAAGGACGGCAAGACCACGTTCACCACGCGCGCCCTGTTCCCGAAGCTGGTGTCGCAGACGCACGCGATGGTGATGGCCGACGTCAACGGCGACGGGCAGAAGGACTTCCTGACGGGCAAGCGCTGGTGGGCGCACGGCGTCTCGGGCGACGTGGACCCGGCGGCGCCGGCGAAGATCTACTGGTTCGAGGCGAAGAAGGGCAAGGACGGCCTGATCACGTTCACGCCGCACGAGATCGACGACGACTCGGGCATCGGCACGCAGTTCTACGTGGGCGACGTGAACGGCGACGGCGTGCCGGACGTGGTGACCTCGAACAAGAAGGGGACGTTCCTCTTCGAGCAGGTGAGGGCGAAGAAGTAGTGGAGCGAAGAAGGCATACCACGAAACACACGGAAGACACGAAAAGGAAGACAAAGAAGCAAAGAAGATATCAAGCAGGAAGGCGGCAGCCGTCCTCTTCTACATCCTTACCTCTGCTTGTATGTCTTCCTTTCGTGTCTTCCGTGTATTTCGTGGTATGCCTTCTGATCTGACTCACCCGAGCAGGCTGCGGCGGGCGGCGAGGCCTGCCTTGAGGACCGTCCGCTCGATGGCCCGCGCCAGGTCGGTGTCGGTATCCTCCGTCAGCACGTCGGGCCGGCCCGCCAGGCGCACCAGCACGCGGCAGCGCTTGGCCGCCCCGGCGTCGGCCAGGTGGATCCAGACACGCGACACCCCGGCCCCCAGGCGGCCCAACGCGAAGTCCACCCTCCTGCCGACGCGGCCCCGCGCCGCCTCGTTCAACTCCACCCCCTGGCCGCGGATCTCGACCTGCATGGCGGGCCCCCTCGATGCGAGTGGTGAAAAGCCCCGATGGCGGAAGTCATCATCGGAGCCACACGTAATCTACCCGAGGCGCACCCCCGTCCTGAAAATGAATCCGCGCGGCCCGTCGGCGATCACGGGCGGCACGCGAATCTATGCGCGTTGGGCGGACTGTCCGCCGGGAGGATGGCCATGAACTGGCTGGCGCACGCACTGCTCTCGGAGCCGGACCTCGACTTCCGCCTCGGCAACCTCCTCGCCGACCTCGTAAAGAAGCGTGACCGCGTGGGGCTGAGCGAGGCGTTCCGCCGCGGCGCGGAACGGCACCAGGCCATCGACGCCTTCACCGACTCGCACCCCGTCGTCCACACGAGCCGTGCGCGGCTCGGCGGCGAGTGGGGCCGCGTCAGCGGCATCCTCGTCGATATCTTCTACGACCATTTCCTCGCGGACGACTGGGCGTGCTATTGCGACACGCCGCTCGAGGAGTTCACGGCCCAGTTGTACGCCGGCATCCGCGGGCTGCCGCTGGCGTTGACGCCTGAGGCGGCGCTGGCGCTGGAGCGCATGATCGCGGAGGACCGCCTCGGGTCCTACCGCCGCCTGGACGGCATCGAGGAGACGCTGCGGCGTGTCTCGATGCGTCTGGCGGCACGGACGGGCGTTGAATTCGGCCTGGAGCGGGCGATGTCGGAGCTCGTCGTCCATCGTCGCGGGCTGGCGGCCGACTTCGCGGAGTTCTTCCCCGCGCTCCAGGCCAGGTTCCCTTCTTGATCCTCAGTGCCTGTGGCGGCCCAGGTGCCTGCGGGCGGCGAGGCCGGCCCGGTTCACCGTGCGGTCGATCAGGCGGTTGATGTCCTGCCCCCTCCCCTCCACCATCACGTCGGGCTGGTCGGGCATGCGGACCAGGACCCGGCAGCGTTTCTCGATCCCCTCATCACCGCCGTCCTCGCCGGCCAGGTGGACCCAGACGCGGGAGACGTTGCGCCCGAGCCTGCCGAGGGCGAAGTCCAACCTCCGCCCCAGCCTCTCGCGTGCCGTCTCGGTCAGCTCCACCCCCTGGCCGCGGATCTCGACCTGCATGACAGGCCTCCTCGAACGGGTGTCTCGACGTGGGCCCGGCGGGGACGATCCGGGCCGGGCCTATCTGAATCCTAGCCCGACACGCGGGGGCGGAAAAATAGAATCCGCCATCTTGTGGCGATGGCTTTCCCGATGTATCGTGACGGCATGGACATGCTCGAGCTGAACTACCACCACCTGCTCTACTTCTGGGTGGCGGCCCGCGAAGGGGGCATCGGCAAGGCGTGCGAGAAGCTCGACCTCGCCCAGCCGACCATCTCCGCGCAGATCAACAAGCTCGAGAAGGACCTCGGCCAGAAGCTGTTCCAGCGTGCCGGGCGCGGCATCGCGCTCACTGAGGCCGGCGAGGTGGTCTTCGGCTACGCCGACGCCATCTTCCGCACGGGTCAGGACCTGCTCAACGCATTGGCGGGGAGGGCCGGCGCGAGGCCGTCGCGCGTCGTGGTCGGCATCGCCGACGTGCTACCCAAGCTGGTCGTCCACCGCCTGCTGGAGCCGCTGGCGCGGCACCCCGACCCGGTCCACATCGTCTGCCGAGAGGGCAAGACGGACCGGCTCCTGGGCGACCTGGCGGTCCACGAGCTGGACGTGGTCCTGAGCGACACGCTGCCGGGGCCGTTCCTCAAGGTCAAGTCGTACGTGCATTCGCTGGGGGAGTCGGGTCTGACGTTCTTCGCCGCGCCGAAGCTGATGAGGCGGCTCAAGGGGCCGTTCCCTAAGTCGCTGCGCGGGGCGCCGCTGCTGCTGCCGCTCGAGGGCAGCCCGATGCGGATGGCGCTGGAGCAGTGGCTGCGGGCGAACAAGGTCGTGCCGGTGATCCAGGCGGAGATCGAGGACAGCGCCCTGATCAAGGCGTTCGGGCAGGCCGGCGACGGCGTGTTCGCCATGCCGGGCGTCATCGAGGCCGAGATCTGCGCACGCTACGGCGTGCGTGTCATGGGGCGGGCGGACGGGCCGCGCACACGCTTCCACGCGATCACGGCGGAGCGTGTCGTGAGGCACCCGGCGGTGGTGACGCTGATGGAGCAGGCGCGGGCCGGGCTGTTCGCGCGGCGCTGATCCTTGCGGAGGCGGGGCCGGCGCGTTAGCATCAACCATCGACGCCCATCGCCCGCACCCGTCAACCCGGTCCACGCCCATGCCATCCACCCAGAGCATGCCTTCGGGGGGCACCCTGCCCGCGGACCAGGGCCCGACGCTGTTGTTCGCCGGCCCCACGTCGCGCTCCGTCGGGCCGTACCTGCTGGATGAGCGTGTGGGCCGGGGCGGGCTGGGGCTGGTGTACCGGGCGCGGCGTGCCGACGGCACGGGCGGCGAGGTGGCGCTGAAGTACCTGCGGGCCGGGGAGGACGCGACGCCGGCGGAGCGGCGGAGCTTCGCACGCGAGCTGGAGGCGGCGCGGCGTCTGTCCCACCCCGGCATCGTGCCGATCCTCGACGCGGGGGAGCACGGCGGGATGCCGTGGTTCACGATGCCGTTCATCGAGGCGGGCAGCCTGGAGCGGCACCTCCAGGCCGGGCCTCTGCCGCCCGCGGAGGCCGCCACGGACGTGGCGCGGATCGCGCGGGCGGTGGCGCACGCCCACGAACACGGCGTGCTGCACCGCGACCTCAAGCCGGCGAACGTGCTGATGGGGCCGGACGGCCCGCTGGTGGCGGACTTCGGGCTGGCGCGGTTCGCGGACCAGGTGACGGGGTACACGCACACGGGGCAGTTGCTGGGGTCGCTGCCGTACATGAGCCCCGAGCAGGCGTGCGGCCAGAGCCACCGCGTCGGCCCGGCGACGGACGTGTGGTCGATGGGCGTCATCCTCTACGAGTCGTTGACGGGGATACGCCCGTTCGGCACGGGCGGGCAGGCCGAGACGCTCGACCGCATCCGAAACGCCCGCTTCCGTCCGCCGACGGAGGTGGCCGAGGTGCCGCCGGACCTGGAGGCGGTGGTGATGCGCTGCCTGCGCCGCGAGCCGGGGCGGCGCTACCCCGGCGCGGAGGCGCTGGCGGCGGACCTGGAACGCTTCGCCGCCGGCGGGCGGCCGCTGGCGGCCGAGGACAGCACGCTGACGGGCGGGGTGCCGGAGCTGCCGCACTCGGTGGCCCGGCCGCTGAGCCTGCTCCTCCTGCCGGCGCTGCTGTTCCTGGGCGTGACGGCGGGGTCGCCGGGCCGCGAACGGGGGTCACGCGCCGATCTGAATGCCGTGCTGGCGCGCGCCCGCCCGGGCAGCCCGGCCGAGATCTGGTCGGTGGCGCGGCCGCCCGTGTGGCGCCCCCTGGCCATCGGCTCCGGGAGGTCGCTGGTCGATGCCGCCCCCGGCAGGTACGGCACGCTCGATACGCGCGGGTGGATGATGCTGGAGCTGCTGCCGCCGGACCCGGGGCGTGGCCCCTACCGGCTCCGCGTCGAGATCCGCCAGTCCGCGGGGGGGGAGTTCTCCTCCCGGCTCGGGCTCTATGCGTGCCACGCCCTGGGGCGGTACAAGGGCGACACGGTGCACCGCTGCATCGACGTCGGCTTCGACGAGCCGGCCTTCCAGGTGCGGCGTGTCCCGCGTCCGGGCCCCGCCAGGGCGGACCTGTGCTCCTCCTCGCACGTGGTCGAGCTGTCCGGGGTGCGCAGCAGCTCCGTCGAGAGGTACGCGACCCCCGCCGGCGTCGCGCCGGACCGGCCGCCGCTCGGCCTGCCGTTCCGCCCTCTGGTGCTGGAGGTCACCCGGGACGGCGTGGCCGCCAGCGCCGATGGCGTGGCCTTCGTCCGCGTCCCCTGGGCCGACTGGGGCGAGGCCTTCGCCCGCCAGGAGGGGAGGAATGAGATGTTCCGCGGCCAGCCCCGCCCGGCAGGCCCCTCCCAGGCGGCCGGCATCCTGGTCATCCGCGCCGTCGCCGAAGTCCGCAGTGTCACCTACGAGCCGCTCGCCCCCTGACCCCCCGGAGGCCCCATGGCGAAGTCGAAGCCGAAGAAGAAGGTGGCCCAGATGGCCGCCTTCCCTCCCCGCCCGCTGGAGATCCTCTCCCCGCCCCCCAACAGCATCTGGACTTCGGGCACGGCCATCCTCCTAAAGGTCGTCACCCCCGTGGTCAACGGCGGCGAGGAGGTGCACGGGTGGGTGCAACGTTCGGGCGGCCCGCTGATCGACCTGGGGGTGTTGCCCTACGACGCGGCCGACGACAGCTATAACGTGACGTTCATCCCGGCGTTCTCGAACAAGCGGTACTTCTTCACGGCCGGCATCTACACTTCCGCCACCGGGGCGGCCGTGGTGGAGGAAGAGGTCCACGTCAAGACGGGCACGGCATTCGCGCCGGAGCCGCGGCAGTACCGCGAGCCGGAGGCGTGATTTGAATCGCCGACAGCCAGCGACAGCCAGCGACAGCCAGCGAACAGCCAGCGAAAGACAGAACAGCCGGCCACCCCATGAAGGGGAGGCCGGCTGTTACTGGCTGTCAGCGATTCAGATCACTTCTTTTCCTCGAACTCGGCGTCGATGACGTCGTCGGCGCCGCCCTTGGCGGGGCCAGACGACGGGCTGGCCTTGGGCCCGCCCTGCATGTGCGCCGCCAGGCCCTGCGCCGCCACCTTCAGGTCGCTGGTGGCCTGGGTGATGGCGGCCACGTCCTGGCCCGCCATCGCGGCCTTCACGCGCTCGACGGCGGCCTGCACGGCGGACTTCTCCGACGCGCCGACCTTGTCGCCGGCCTCGCGCAGCACCTTCTCGACCTCGTAGACCACCGCGTCCGCCTCGTTGCGGGCGTTGATCAGCTCGAGCTTGCGCTTGTTCTCGCCGGCGTGGCTCTCGGCCTCCTTGCGCATCCGCTCGACCTCGGAGGAGTCCAGGCCGCTGGAGCCCTTGATCTCGATGCGGGCCTCCTGCCCGGTGCCGAGGTCCTTGGCCTTCACCTCCAGCACGCCGTTCTTGTCGAGCGAGAACACGACCTCGATCTGCGGCTCGCCGCGGGGGGCGGGGCGGATGCCCTTGAGGTCGAACTCGCCCAGCAGCCGGTTGGCCGAGTCGCGGGCGATCTCGCTCTCGCCCTGGAAGACGCTGATCGTCACCGCCGGCTGGTTGTCGGCGGCGGTGCTGAAGATCTGCTTCTTCTCGGTCGGGATCGAGGTGTTGCGTTCGATCAGCTTGGTCATCCTGCCGCCGAGGGTCTCGATGCCCAGGGACAGGGGCGTCACGTCCACCAGCAGGACCTCGGACTTGCTGCCGAGGAGGAGCTGGGCGCCCTGGATGGCGGCGCCGACGGCGACGACCTCATCGGGGTTGACGCCCTTGTGGCCCTCCTTGCCGAAGATCTCCTTGACGAGCTGCTGGATGCGGGGCATGCGCGTCATGCCGCCGACCATGACGACCTCGTCGATGTCGGACGGCTTGAGCTTGGCGTCCTTAAGCGCCTGGAGGACGGGCTTGCGGCACTTCTCGACGAGGGAGTCGGCGAGGCGCTCGAATTGCGCCCGCGTGACGCTCATCTGCAGGTGCTTGGGCCCCGAGGCGTCGGCGGTGATGAACGGCAGGTTGATGTCCGTGGACGCCTGCTGCGACAGGTCCTTCTTGGCCCGCTCGGCGGCCTCCTTGAGGCGCTGCAGCGCCATCACGTCCTTGCGGAGGTCGATGCCGTTGGACTTCTTGAACTCCTCGGCGATGTGGTCAATCAAGACCTGGTCGAAGTCATCGCCGCCGAGGTGCGTGTCGCCGTTGGTGGACAGCACCTGGAAGACGCCGTCGGCCACGTCGAGGATGGAGATGTCGAAGGTGCCGCCGCCGAGGTCGAAGACGGCGACGCGCTCGTTCTTCTTCTTCTCGAGGCCGTAGGCGAGCGCCGCCGCCGTCGGCTCGTTGATGATGCGCATGCGCTGCCGGGACTTCTTGCCGGACTGGGGGTCCTCGATCTCCCACTCGGTGTCGAAGCCGGCGATGGCGGCGGCCTCCAGGGTGGCCTGGCGCTGGGCGTCGTTGAAGTAGGCCGGCACGGTGATGACGGCCTTGCGGACGGTGTGCCCGAGGTAGGCCTCCGCGGACTCCTTCAGCTTGCGGAGGACCATCGCGGAGATCTCGGGCGGGGCGTATGCCTTGCCGTCGATGTCCACCTTGACGGGCTCGTCGGCGGCGCCGGTGACCTTGTAGGGGACGAGCTTCTCCTCGTCGCCGACCTCCTTGTGTCGGCGGCCCATGAAGCGTTTGATGCTGTAGACGGTGCGGCGCGGGTTGGTGACGGCCTGCCGCTTGGCGGGGTCGCCGACCAGGCGCTCGCCCTTGTCGGTGAACGCAACGACACTCGGGGTCAGGCGGTTGCCTTCCTGATTAGGGATGACCTTGGCCTCCCCGCCCTCCATGACGGCCACGACGCTGTTGGTCGTGCCCAGGTCGATGCCGATGATCTTCTCTTCTGCCATGATCACTCCTCCCTCGCCGGCGGCCGTATGGGATGTGCCCTGCCGAAATCATGCGACTTCGTACGTCGTTTTTCTCGCTCGGGCTCCTCAGCGTGTCCTGCCGACGTGTTGCGACGACCACAAGCAACCGCCGTGCCGCGACCTCCGGCCGAGGCTATTGGATCGCAAATCCTTGTGGCCGTTGATATTAAGATGATGGACAAGACGGGCCTCGGGGGCGTGCGGTGGCGGTCCTGCCAAAGCGGCAGGCGGGGGGATGGGCGGTTTTGGTGCTGGACAAAGTGGCAGAAAGCCCCCCCGGCTGGTAGCAATCTCGTTGACGCACGCTCTGGTGCTTTCTAGACTGATGCCTAATTCCAGGCGATCCGGGCCCTCACCGAGCGAGAGTGGCATCCATGGCGCGAAAGGCCGAAGGCAATAACGCACCGGGAGCGGGTGGCGCGGCCCGGTCGGCCTCGCAGCTACAGACGCTGCGTCGCGAGATCGACAAGCTCGACGTCGAGATCGTGAAACTGGTCAATGAACGTGCGTCCAAGGCCGCCGAGATCGGCCTCGCCAAGCGCGAGCAGGGCGAGGACGTGTTCGCGCCGGCCCGCGAAGAGGAAGTGTACAGGAACGCCGTCGAGACGAGCAAGAAAATCAAAGGGAAGCTGGAGGAGGCGACGATCCGGGCGATCTTCCGGGAGATCATGTCCGGGTCGCGGGCGTTGCAGAAGGTCCTCAAGGTGGCGTACCTGGGGCCGGAGTTCAGCTTCAGCCACCTGGCGGCGCTGGAGCATTTCGGGCAGTCGGTCGAGTTCGTGCCGGTGTCCACGGTGGCCACGGTGTTCGAGGAGGTCCACCGGGGGCACGTCGATTACGGCGTGGTGCCGGTGGAGAACTCCACCGACGGCCGGGTGGCGGACACCCTGGACATGTTCATCCGCGTGCCGACGCTGCAGATCAACGGCGAGGTGCGCCTCCAGGTGCATCACAACCTGGTGGCGAATTGCGAGCACCAGGAGATCCGGCGGATCTACTCAAAGCCACAGGCGTTGTCGCAGTGCCGCAACTGGCTGGCGAAGAACGTGCCGCACGCTCATCTCAAGGACGTGAGCAGCACGGCCATCGCGGCGCAGCTGGCGGCGCAGGAGAGCGGTGCGGCGGCGGTGGCGTCGCGGCAGGCGGCGGTGAAGTACGGCTTGCGGGTGCTGTTCTCGCAGATCGAGGACTCGCCGTACAACGAGACGCGGTTCGCGGTGATCGGGCATCACAAGGCGGAGAAGACGGGGGACGACAAGACCTCGCTGATGTTCCGCCTGCCGCACACGCCGGGGGCGCTGGTGGCGGCGCTGGACATCTTCAAGCAGGCGAAGATCAACCTGACGTGGATCGAGTCGTTCCCGGCGCAGACGGGGGCGGCGAAGCCGGAGTACCTGTTCTTCGCGGACGTGGAAGGACACGTGGACGACCCGAAGGTGAACAAGGCGGTGAAGGCGCTGGAGGCGCAGGCGAACGAGCTGAAGGTGCTGGGGGCGTACCCGGTGGCGCAGACCGTCGGGGGGTGAGGACCCCCATAGCTCGCAGAGGCTCGCTATGGGCAACCGATACGTCGCCGAAGCGGCTCCAACAGCCGGGGCGCGAGACGAGTCGGCGAGTGGATGAGGGCCAGGTGTCGCCCCGGCGGAAAGAAGCCGTCGTGTCGCACTCCTTCACCAACCTCGCGTATCACATCGTCTTCGCCACCAAAGTGCGCGAGCGCTGGATCGACGAGAAACTCCGTCCGTGGCTGTACGCGCAGATCGCCTCCATCATCAACGATAAGAAGGGCGTCTGCCTGCTGGTCAACGGGATGCCCGACCACGTCCACATCCTCGCCAAGTTGCGCCCCGATCATCGGCTTTCGGAGGTAGTCGGGGCGGTCAAGTCGACGAGCAGCGGGCGTGTCCATCGCTTTCGTCCCCATCTGGCCCATTTCGCGTGGCAGATCGGATTCGGGGCGTTCACCGTGAGCCACTCCGACATGGCGCGCGTCCGGGCCTACATCGCCGGCCAGGAGGACCACCACCGTGGCAGGACGATTGATGACGAGTTCCTGAGTCTCTACCACGAGAACGGCGTCGAAGTGGACGAGAAGACCATGTGGGACTGAGCGGCTGTGGGCTGTTGGCTGTTGGCTGTTGGAGCCGCTTCGGCGACGTATCGGTTGCCCATAGCGAGCCTCTGCGAGCTATGGGTACTCTGCGATCCCGGCGGGGTTGAAGCATGTGAAGGAGCCGGAAGGGCTCCTGCGGCTGACCCGCGAGGCCGCGACTTGCGCCGACCTGGCGGCGTTCGAGGCCGCCCTCAAGAAGGAGCTGCCGAAGCCGGCGCCGGCCTCGACACGCGGGCGGCGCAGGCCGAAGAAGGCCGACTGACGCCGTACGGCGCGCGGGTTGGATGAAGACGCCATGGTGCTGCCGCTCAATCGTTCTTGTTCACCTCGCCCTCCCTCCGCAAGGCGTTGAGCAGATCCGCGACTTGCTCGTGGACATCGCCCGTCTGGGTGATGACGAGGTTACCGGTCCCCGGGTAGTACTCGATCGTGCCCGCGCCGCCGAACGCGACCCAGGTCTTCGGTGCGACGACGGTGGTGATCAACCTCACCAGCCCCTCGCTGCCCCCTTCCTTTCGCCGGGACAGGAGGTCGCGCACCGGGTAACTCACCGCCCGCAGCTCCCCGCGAGCCACCTCCATCGTGGTGACGACCACGGCATCGTCCTTGACCACGAAGGTCAGCCCGGCTGATGCAGAATCAGGTGCAGGGACGATTTCAGCGACACGTCGTTGAGCTTGATCGCGACCGGGCTATCCAGGCTGACGCCGTCCTTCCGTAAGGCCGGCATGTCGGCCACGATGTTGAGGCCGCAGAAGTCGCGGAGGTCGTCGAGCACCTGCGAAAGCGGCGTCCGCTCGAAGTGGAGGCTGAAAGGGGCTTTCAGCAGCCGCTCGACACGCGACGGGAAGTGCCGGGGCGGGGCGGCGGCCGAGGCCAGGACGCTCGACAGCAACAGGCCGGCGAGGGCTGCGGACAGACGCGCGGACATGGACGGCCCCTCCACGGAACAGCAGAAGTTTTCACTGATCGCGGCATAGCCGGTGTCCACGCGGCGGGCAAGAGGGATTGCCTTTGCAGGTAGGGAAAGACCGCAGGCACGCGGATTGCACTGTCCCCATACACGCCCTGCCCGCGAGGCCCCGCCGTGGAGACGCCGTTCCGCGAGAACAAACTCTGGTCCACGCCGCTGCGCGACCTGGGGCTGAAGATCGAGGGGACGGCCCTGGAGCCGGCCATCGCCGAGCTGCGCCGCGAATTGGACGCCGTCGGCCTGACTCGCATCCAACCGCACTTCTACCTCACCACCGACTGGGTGGTGCATGACGACCAGATCGCCGTCGGCATCCCGTTCTACCTGGCGCGGCAGGACCTGTTCGACCTGCACGCGGAGCAGGAGGGGCACGTCGAGGGGGCGCATCACGCCGAGCTGCTGCGCTACCTGCGCCACGAGATGGGGCACGTCGTCAATTACGCCTACAAGCTGTTCGACCGGGAGGAGTGGGTGCGTCTCTTCGGGGCGATGACGCGGCCGTATGAGGACGAGTACCGCCCGGAGCCGTTCAGCCGACGCTACGTCGTGCATCTGCCGGGGTGGTACGCCCAGAAGCACCCCGACGAGGACTGGGCGGAGACGTTCGCCGTCTGGCTGACGCCCGGCCAGGACTGGCGGGCCGCCTACGCCGACTGGCCCGGCGCGCTGGGGAAGCTCGAGCTGTGTGATCGGCTCATGCGGGAGGTGCGAGACGCCGAGCCGCTCGTCACGGCGGTCGATACGGAATGGGCGGTCGGTAACCTCGAATACACGGTGCAGGAGCACTACGACGGCTGGGCGTTCGCGGACAACGTGCCACAGTTGCCGGGGATCGACGGGGCGTTGCAGGCGATCTTCGAGCGTCTCGGCGAGCCGGAGGACGCCTCGAAGGACGAGCGGCTGCCGGCGGACGCCCTCATCCTGCGGTGCGAGCGTGACATCATGGCCGACGTGTTCCGCTGGACGGGGCACTTCCCGGAGCGGACGCGGGCGTTGCTGCGGCACCTGGCCGAGCGGGCGCGGGCGCTCAAGCAGGTGTACCCGGCGGGGCGTGAGCGGCAGGCTGTCATCGGGCTGGCGACGCTGGCGGCGGCGCTGGCGATGAATCACGTCCACAGGGGGGCGTACATGCCGGAGCCGCCGGGGTGAGGTCACGTGGGATCGTGGGCCGCGTAGAAGGGGTCGGATGAAACGGACCCCAAGACGTGGAGCCCACGATGAGGAATACACTGACGGCGGCCGCGGCCCTGATGCTGGCCGGATGGGCCGTCGGCGCCGATTGGCGGCTGGCGGCGTCGCGTGCGGAGGCGTTCGCGGCCGAACACGCCCTGTTCAAGGCGCGGACGGGCGCGATCAACGCGGAGCGGAAATCGGCGCAGCAGGACCTGGAAGCCGAGCTGAGGGCGGCGCACCGCCTCCGCGAGCCGCAGCGGTCCGAGGCCAAGAGGGCGGCGGGGAAGAAATTCGACCTGCGGGGGAAGATGTTACATCAACGAAGGGTTGAGGAGGAGGCGCGGCACAGCGCCGTCCTGAGGCAGATCGCGGAGGAGTGGGACGCGAGGGCGCGGGCGGAGAGGCCTGCGCCCCCGAAGGGGCCGCGTCCGGGGCCAGGTACCAAGCCCGGCCCCAGGAACCCGCTGCCGCCCAAGCCCAAGCCCGAGCCGGGCCGGCCCTCGCCGCACCCACCCGGCCCGCGGCCCCCGGCGCCGCCCCGCCCCGGCCCGGCGGGTCCGCTGCCGCCGAAGCCCGGCCCGGCCGATCCGCCGCGTCCGGCGCCGCCACGTCCTGGGCCGGCCGGCCCGCTGCCGCCGAGGCCCGGCCCGGTAAATCCACCGAGGCCGACTCCGCCCTCGCCCGGCCCGACGCCGCCCAGGCCCGGCCCCTTTATTCCCGGCCCGGACGGCCGTCCGCTGCCGCCGGTGCCCGGAGAGCCCGGCTGGCCCACCCCTGGGCCCCGGCCGACGCCTGGGCCGACGCCCTCACCCACACCGTTCCCGGGCATCCCGCTGCGGCCGTTCGTGCGGTGACGGTGCCCCCGAGCGGGCGGCGCGGCGTGATCCCGCCGGTGTCTTCGAGTGAGACACCGGCGGGATCACGCCGCGCCGCCCGCCCTCACCGCTTCGCCTTCTTCCGCCGGCCGTTCGCCTTCTTCGGCGCCGCCACCGGGCGGCGTCTCTCCACCCAGGCCTTCCAAGGTGGCTTGACATCGCTATAACAGTAGTGCCCTGAGCGAGA
>CAZVZK010000092.1:0-40328 GCA_964630925.1 uncultured Alcaligenaceae bacterium | reverse complement strand
GCGGGATGGCCCGTCTTCCCTCCTCAACCCTCCAGGTAAGTCCGAAACACTAGTCCGCGCCTCGTCCCAGGTGACGGTCTTGGCCAATGCCTCGGCCGCGGAGCGGCAGACATCACACGAGGCCAACTTCGGAACCCCGTCATCCCACCGCCAGTGCCCGCCGAGGCTCTCGACCGCCTTCAGGGCCTAGTGGCCTCCAGGATGGAGGGATTGTGCGCGCGTGAAGCCGACGGTGAAGTGAGTCGCCAACTCGCCTCCTGTCGCGGAGCCATCGACGAAACGCTCGACGGCATCGATGGCCAGGAAGCAAGGCTCGGAAAGCAGATGGGAGGTGGCCCGGCAGCAGGCGCAGGCGAACAGACGCCATTTGCGACTACTGGGGCTGGTTAGGTATTCCATGATAGGCTGCGGTGTCGCACACGCCAGCCACTCCGCCTCCGTCATTGCCCACGCCCTCCGCTCAGGCCCGCGAGGCGGGCGCGGGGTCGGATGCCTGGAGCAGGCGGGCGGTGAACTCATCCGCCGAGCCGAGGCCCGCCGCGCTCAGCGCCAGCCGCCCGCCCAGGATGTGGAAGTTATGGGCAGGCTCCTCGTCGGGCATGATGGGGACGGTGAGCAGCGCCTCGGTGCCGGGGTAGGTGTAGACACGCGTGTCCCCGTCGATCTCGCGGACGTGCATCCCGAAGGAACGCAGGGCGGAGTCGAGCCGGCCGTAGGTCACGCCCTTCATCGGACAACCCTCCAGGTGAAGCCGCCCACGGCGGCCTGCTTGATCCCCCTGATCCGGCGGATGGCCCCACGGGACAGCCGCTGGCCCTCAGGGACGCGCACCCGCACCGTCTTCGCCCCCGTGCGTGGCCGCCTGGCCCCCGGCCCCGCGAAGTGGGCCTGCACGTCCAGCCAGTAAGCCCGCCTCCGGCCCGCGTCGTGCAGGACGAGGATGACGGGGAACCGCTCCCTCATCCACAGGTTGAAATCGCGGACATCGAGGTCGAACGGGATCGCCCCTCCCGAGGCGTTCCACGAATCCGATGCCTTCAACTGCCAGTACACGGCGCCCGCCTCGACATGCCCCGCCCCGTCGAAGGTCTGCATCGCCAGGTCATAGCCGTAGTCGGAAGGCAGGCGGACGGGGACGTGCCCCTCCTCCAAAATGAACCGCTCCAGGTGGTTGACGCTCAGGTCGGCGATGACGTGCCCGCGCGTCCGCTGCTTCGCCTCGTCCGCCGTCCGGGCCATGGGCTCACCTCCGCGTCCCGGTACACTGTACCATAAACCCCCTTCGGCGCGGAAGGCTTCACCCCTTGCCCAACACGAGGTCCAAAGCCCAGCAACCCCGGACATGCGGCCCCGCCGAACGCAGGTGCGAGAGGAGGTCGGCATCGGTGCACCCTGCCTCCTCCAGCGCGTCCGACAAGACACCGAGGCGGGCGGGGTCGAGGTGGCCGGCAGGCAGGATCCGTTCGTCGTAGGCGGCCTGAGCGAGTCGGAACGCAGTGAGTGGGACCTCCGCCGACGGGGCGGGAACACAGGGTGTGCTGAAGAGGTCTCTCAAGAGGACGCATTGCGCCTGCCGCTCGGTGGTGCACGCCAACGCCCAGTCCGCCCCTGGCGCGTCCCATCGGAAGTCCACCGACTCGGCTGTAGGGACGGCGGCATACGCGGCCGCCCGGACCGCGTACCGGCACGACGCGCTGGCCCGCGTCGACTCCCCCCGCTCCGGGCCGGCCGCTTTCATGGAGACCCCGATGGCGAAGGTCACCGCTCTGGTGCCGGCCTGCCTGCCGCGGCTGTAAGGGACGCCGGGGTCGTGCTCGCGTTTCGCCGCGGACCTGCGTTCGTCTCTGGCCGCTCCCCCGTCCGCGTATCGTTCGGCCACGACCACCACAGACCGCTGTGTCTCGCCAAGCTGATGCCAGACTCGGCGGCAACAGGCGCACGCGAACAGCCTGGACTTGCGTTCGCTGGACCAGGGCCGGACAGCAGCCAGCATCTCCTCCGTGTCACCGCACGCCAGCCACTCCGCCTCCGTCATGCCCCGGCCCTCCCCCGAGTGAGGATACACCCCACGTTGCAACCACAACCACCCCACGCTCCCCACCTTGAGGCCCGACTGCCCCTTCCCTACCCTGTCCTCGCACCCCGCCCAACGAGGGCAGCTCCCATGATCCGACTCGGCACCGCACGCCTCGACTCCACCCCCGCCCTCCGCATCCGCGCCGCCGACCCCCGCACCGGCCAGCCCGTCCGCCTCACCGTCCGCGCCGGCCTCCTCGAACAACCCGCCGCCGGATGGGCCCCCGACCTCGAGGCCGCCTACATCACCCCCGGCCTCTTCGACCTCCAGATCAACGGCGCCGGCGGCCGCGCCTTCGTCTCCCCCACCCTCACCACCGACGACATCCGCCACGTCGTCCACGAGTGCCGCCGCCACGGCACCACCGCCCTCTGCCCCACCCTCATCACCGCGTCCCACGCCGACCTCGTCGCCGGCTTCTCCGCCCTGCGAAAGGCCCGCGACGACGACCCCGCCCTCGCCCGCGCCCTCCCCTGCTTCCACCTCGAAGGCCCCTTCATCTCCCCCGACGACGGCCCCCGCGGCGCCCACCCCCTCGCCCACGTCCGGAGCCCCGACCTGGATGAATTCTCACGCCTCCAGGACGCCGCCGCCGGCCTCATCCGCCTCGTCACCCTCGCCCCCGAACGCCCCGGCGCCCTCCCCCTCATCGAATCCCTCACCCGCCAGGGCGTCGTCGTCGCCATCGGCCACACCGCCGCCACCCCCGCCCAGATCCGCGACGCCGCCTCCGCCGGCGCACGCCTCTCGACGCACCTCGGCAACGGCTCCCACGCCCTCCTCCCTCGCCACGACAACTACCTCTGGGAGCAGCTCGCCCACGACGGCCTCACCGCCAGCGTCATCGCCGACGGCCACCACCTCCCCGACAGCGTCCTCCGCGTCATCGTCCGCGCCAAGACGCCCGCCCGCCTCATCCTCACCTGCGACGCCAGCAGCCTCGCCGGCCTGCCCCCGGGCCGCTACGCCCAGTGGGGCGCCGACCTCGAAGTCCTGCCCGGCGGCAAGGTCGTCGTCCCCGGCACCCCGTTCCTCGCCGGCTCGGGCCTGTTCCTCGACTCCTGCATCGCCCACCTCGCCCGCCTCGGCGAATGCCCCCACGCCGACACCCTCGACATGGCGACGGCGCACCCGCGCCGCCTCCTCGGCCTGGACGCCCCCACCCTCGCCCCTGGCCAGCCCGCCGACCTCGCCCTCTTCGACGACGACCTGCGCCTGGTGGCCACCGTCTCCGCCGGCGAGCTGATCCGGGCGTGACTCGGAAAAGAAGAGCTGTCCACGGATCACACGGATAACACGGATAACAGCCAGGACAAGAAGGCAAGTGGCAAACAGATGGGCCGATGTCTTCTGCCTGCCTGCTTGTTTTTGCTTGATCCGTGTTTTCCGTGTGATCCGTGGACAACTCTTCTTCTGACCTCACCTCACCCCTTGACCTCGTGCCGCAGCGGCCTGCCCTCCAGCCCGAGCAGCAAATTCTCCACCGACACCTCCGCCATACGCCGCCGCGTCCGGTCCGTCGCGCTCCCCAGGTGCGGCGCGATGATCACGTTGTCCATCGCCAGCAGCGGGTGCCCACGCGGCAGCGGCTCCGGGTCCGTCACGTCCAGCGCCGCCGCGAAGATCCGCCGCGCCGCCAGCGCCTCCACCAGCGCCGCCGTATCCACCACCGGCCCCCGCGCCACGTTGACCAGCGTGGCCGTCGGCCTCATCCCCGCCAGCTCCGCCCGCCCGATCAGCCCACGCGTCATCGGCGTCAACGGCACCGTCAGCACCACATGGTCCGACGACGCCAGCAGCTCCATCTTGTCGGCCACATACCCCCACGGCACGTCCGCCCGCGCCGCCCGGTTGTGATACCGCACCGTCATCCCGAACGCCTCGGCCCTCTTCGCCACCTCCACCCCGATCCGCCCCAGCCCGATGACCCCCAGCGTGGTGCCGTGCACCTCGACGCCCAGCATGTACGACGGGTCGTACCGCAGGAAGTCCGGCCCGCGCGCGTACCGGTCGCCCTCGACCAGCCGGCGGGCCGCCGCCAGCAGCAGGCAGAACGCCTGGTCGGCGGTCGCCCCGTCGAGATACCCCGGCGTGTTGCCCACCGGGATGCCGCGGGCCCGCGCCGCACCCAGGTCGATGTGATCGACGCCGACCCCGAAGTTGCTGATGACGCGCACCCCCGGCAGCCGGTCGAGCAGCGGCCCATCCACGAGCGGATGCCCGTAGGTGTAGACGGCGGCGACGGGCCGCTTGCCGGCGTCGGCCCACGGCAGCACCTCGACGTGCGGGGCGAGCAGGGCGTCGATGGCCGGCGACAGCGGCGTGTCGGCGAGGACGAGCGGAAGGGGCATAGGTGGGAGGCTCCGATGGCCGTCAGGCGGCCGCCTGGGGTTGCTCGGGCTCGGCGAGCAGCTTCCGCGCCGCCTCGGTGACGACGCGGACATCCGCCGGCCCGACGATAGCCTCGGCATCGCCGTTCGCCACCGCGTCGCGGAGGCGGAGCGAGGGGCACAGGAGCCGGAACTCGTCCTCGGGCAGGGGGCCTTCGCTGTACAACTCGTTGAGGAGGACAACGGGATCCTTCGTCCCGCGCCGGGACAGCCGCCGCATGACTGCCGTGCCGGCGGCCCAGGCGAGCAGGAGGCCGGCTCGGGACGGGGCGGCCTCGGCCTCCGCGAGCATCGCCTCCAGTTGGGCCGGCTCCGGCCACGGCAGCGGGGGCGGCCACCCCAGGATCTCCCAGTCGAACCGCCAGCCGGGATGGGCCCGGGCGGCCTCGGAGAGGCGGAGCATCGAGGGGTCCGCCGGGATCTCGAAGCGGTTCCGCACGACGCGCATGAGCGCGTTGACGTCGGCCCGCGTGGCCAGGATGTCCACCCTGTCCCCGGCGACGAAGGGGGGGAGCTGCCCGGGCGTCGGATGGATGACCGTGGCGAACCCCTCGGCGCGATACCCCCGCGCGATGCGCTCCAGCTCGTCCTCGTATCGGGCCGCATCCCTCTCGGCCTGGATCTGCTGGTTCATGACGGGCCTCTCGGTTCGGAAGGCAAGGTGAGCGGGCCGAGATCCTCGATCCGCACGTACACGAATTGTACGCCCCGGCTGAAGGCGGCGAGGAGGACCGCCGACGCCCCCAGTGCGGGGATCATCTCGTTGGCGGGGCGCTGGATCGTCTCCGAGTGGCGGATCTGCTTGTCGTCCTCGTACACGAAGCCGTTGAGGGCGTCGCGGATCGGCTTGAGCATGTTGTCGTCATCCGTCGGGGGATTGTCCCCCTCATGGAAGTTGAGCAAGGTGAACTTCAGCCGGCCCGTGAGCTTGGCGGAGGCCCAGCGCTTCGCAGCCGCGGCCTTCACCGCCGCCTTCCAGCGTTTGAGGTTCGCCCGGTCCCCCGTTTGATGCGAGACGGGCGGGCCGGGCACGACGAATTCGAGGTGGACCATCGGGCGACCCCTCGCTCAGATCCCCCGCTTCTTCACCGCCAACTTGCCTTCGTCGATGAGGGCCTCGCGGGCCTCCTTGTCGAGCACCTTCGTCTTCACCCCCGCCTCCGGCACCTCCAGCCCGCTCACCCACGCCGCCGCGTTCGCCAGCAGCGTTCGGAAACCCTCGTCGCCCCAGTTGTCGTGCTTGTGCATCCCCGTGAACCCGAACCCGCGCCCGCCCCCCGGCCTCTCATACGCCCACGCCACGATCTGCGGCTCCCCCGCCTTGACCGCCTTCAGCACGTCCGGGTTGCCGTGGTGGCTGCCGGGCTTGCCGTCCTCCTTGTAGCGGTCGGTGATCGTCTTGATCGGCGCCACCGCCGACAGGATCGGCGTCACGCCCTTCATGTCCTTCACGAACCGCATGTGGTAGTACCACTCGTCATTCACCTTGATCGGCTTGACGCCGCGCGTCGTCGCGTGCTTCGGCAGCTCCTTGAACTCGGGCGTCCACCACGGGTTGACGCTCCAGAACGGCTCGAAGCAGCCGCCCATCCACTCCAGGAACTTCTCCACCTGCTTGCCCCGGTTCACCTCCACGCCGTAATGCAGGGCCATGAACCCCGCCCCGCGCTTCATCGCCTTGGCGACCTCCTCGTTGTCCGCCACCTTGCCGCCGTGGTCCATGCCGATGATGACCGCGTCGGCGTGCGACAGGTCCTTGGGGAACTTGGCGCGGGTGTACACCACCGCCCAGACGTTCGGATAGTTCTCGTTCAGCGTCCGCGCCAGGAAGATCGCCGCCGCCATGAACTCGTGATTCCCGCGTCCGCCGTGCGGCTCGGTGCCGGCGATGAACACGATCTTCTTCACGTCCTTGCCGGCCTTCTTCTGGCCCTCGTGGTCGAAGAGGTCGCGGCCCTTGGTCTCGTCGGCGGCCCGACAGGGGGTGACCAGCAGCAGGAAGGCGAGCGGGAGAGCGCGTGCGAGCATGGTGAGAGGCTCCGGTGGGTGGGTGAGGACAGGATAGCCCCCGGCCGCCGCCCGTCAATCGGCGGAGCAAGTCGGAAGAAGGCATACCACGAAAGACACGGAAGACACGAAAGGAAGACAAAGAAGCCAAGAGAGGCAGAAGATGACTGCAGCCCGGCTTCCTGCTTGATACCTGCTTTGCTTCTTTGGCTTCCTTTCGTGTCTTCCGTGTCTTTCGTGGTATGCCTTCTCCTCTCCCTACCACAGCGTGTAGCCGCCGTCGATCACCAGCAGCGCCCCCGTCATGTAGCGCGACGCCTCGCCCGCCAGGTACAGCGCCAGGCCCGCGATCTCCCCCGGCTCACCCAGCCGCCCCATCGGGATGTTCCGCTCGAAGTCCGTCTGGAACTCCGGCCTCTCGCGGAACCACCTCCGGTTCGGCTCCGTCAGGAACCCGCCGGGGCAGATCGCGTTCACCGTCACCCCACGCGGCGCCCAGTCCGCCGCCACGGCCCGCGTGAAGCCCGCCACCGCCGCCTTCGCCGTCTCGTAGTGCCGCCCCCGGATGCCACGCATTGACACCACGGGGCCGGCGATCGACGCGATGTTGATCACCCGCCCCCACCCCCGCGCCAGCATCGGCCCGCCCAGCCGCTGCGTGCACACCATCGCGCTGGTCAGGTTCAGGTCGATGAACCGCTGCCAGTCCGCCAGCGTCATCTCCTCCGTCGCGATGTCCTCGCGCCGCCCGCCGACGTTGTTCACCAGGATGTCGATCGGCCCGTACCGCGCCAGCGCCTCGTCGCACACGCGCCCGGCCTCCTCGCCCCCCGACACGTCGGCGGCGATCGTGTCCACACGCCCGCCCAGGGCGCGCAGCTCCGCCGCGGCGGCGTCCAGCGTCTCTGCCGTGCGTCCGACGAGGACGAGGCCCGCCCCCGCCTCCGCGAAGCCCTGCGCGATGGCGCGGCCCAGCCCCCGGCTGCCGCCGGTGATCAGGGCGCGCCGCCCGTCGAGGCGGAATTGATCGAGGATCGGCATCGGTTCGGCCCCGTCACTTGATCTTCGTGAACGCGGTGTAGGCCTCCGCCACGCCGCCGTCCTTCGCGTTGCCCGCGTGCAGGTACACGCCGAACCGCAGCTTCAGGCTCTCGCCCTTGGCGATCTTCACCAGCTCCTTCTGGCCCTTGCGGCCGGGGAAGCTCGCCTCCCGCCCGAACGGGTTCGCCGCCATCAGCCCGTAGGCACGCGAGTGCCACGCCGTGTCGATGGTGTTCTTCGGAGACGCCATGATCGTGATCCCGCCGACGGGCCCGTCCGGCCCGAGCGGGCCGCTGTAGTCGCACCACTTCGCCACCTTGCCCCACACCGCCCGCTCCCCGCTCTCGCCCCGGTCGTTGACCATCTCACCCTTCGACCCCTTCGTCTCCAGGGCGATCGTCTTGCGCACGCGCACGCCCAGCGAGCCCTCCTTGGTGTCGTTGAAAGTCAGGGCGTGGTCCAGGGCCTTGAGGGTGATGTCCATCAGCAGCAGATTCCTGCCCTTGCCCAGCGGCACCAGGCGGTAGGTGAAATCCTGCCGCAGCACCGACTTGCCGCCCGGCTCCTTCCAGACGTGCGAGCCGTGCAGCCCGTCGCCGCTGTCCAGCACCATGTGCCCCACCTGCACGATCCTGCCGTGGAACATGCCCTCCGACCAGAAATCGACGCCCTTGACACGCTTGTCGCCGCTCTTGATGTAGTCCATCCCCTCCGGGATCACGTCGCCGTGGCAGAACCACAGCGAGCGGTGGTGCACGTGGTCCTTCTTCTCGTCGCCCACGTCCTCGATCGGCCAGGGCCGCGTCACCCCCTTGTCCGGCAACACGTTGAGCGGGTAGAACCATGGCTTCGACTGTTTCGGGCCGGTGTGGTACTTCGTCACCAGCACACCATCGACGAAGAACGAGGCGACGGTGGGGTCCACCTTGACTGTCACCTTCGGGAGGGGCTCCGCGCCGAGGGCGGGGAGAGCCAGGGCGATCAAGGCCACGAAACCTGCCATTGCACGCATGGGTATGCTCCGGGGAGAATGCCGCGTCTTGCTCGTGCCGAATGTCCTATGCCTGCGGGTAGCAAACAGCCAGCAACAGCCAGCTAACAGCCAGCAACAGCCAGCTTCACAGCCAACAGCTAGCGAGGCACGAACAACGGTCCCCGCACGGAGGCCAACTACCGTTTTCCGCTGGCTGTTGCTGGCTGTTGCTGGCTGTTGCTGGCTGTCAGCTACTCAGAGAAGGAGTCACGTTCATGACCAGGTCCGTCCTCGCCTGCCTCGCCGCCCTCCTCTGCGCCGCCCCCGCCCTCGCCGACGGCCCCGGCGTCGTCCTCCGCTTCAAGCCGCTCGACGGCCTCATCTCCGACATCCGCCACCTGTTCAAGCGCGCCGGCCGCGAGGACGAGGGCAAGGAGTTCGAGAAGCTCATGCAGTCACGCACCGGCCCCAAGGGCCTCCAGGGCGTGGACACCAGGAAGCCGTTCGGCCTCACCGCCGACCTCAGCCCGCGCCTCATCGAGAGCAAGATCTGGGTCCTCCTGCCCGTCTCCGACGAGAAGGTCTTCCTCAAGTTCCTCGCCTCCATCGACATGAAGGCCGAGCCAGCGAAGGACGGCTCCTACACCCTCACCATCGAGGGCCTGCCCATCTTCAACACCGCCGTCTTCCGCTTCGCCCACGGCTACGCCTACGGCACCCTCAAGACCAGCGACACCACCGCCATCCCCCCCGCCGACAAGCTCCCCAGGCCCGCCGACCTCCTCGGCGACGGCGACGCCGTCGTCTCCCTGGCCGTCCACGGGCAGCGCGTCCCCGAATCCATCCGCAAGCTGATGGTCAGCTACCTCGGCCTGCAGCTCGGCGCCGCCAAGGACGACGCGCCGAAGGACGAGACGCCCGCCCAGAAGGCCGTCCGCGAGGCCACCATCGACGAGATCACCGCCCGCCTGAAGTCCCTCCTGACCGAAGGCGAGACCCTCAAACTGGAGATGGGGCTGGGCCGCGGCAAGGACGACGAGCTGTCCCTCACCGCCACCCTCACCGGCAAGAAGGATTCCGCCCTGGCCAAGGAGATCGCCGGCCTCGGCAAGCTCCAGGGGTTGGCCCTGGGCGGCAAGGACGCGGTGATGTCGGGCTCGGCGCACCTGGCGTTGCCGGAGAGGCTGCGCAAGCCGTTCGACGGGCTGGTCGAGGAGGCGGCGAAGTCGGCCCTGGACCTGCTCCAGGCCCACGAGCGCGAGGTGCTGGAGCCGCTGGTCAGGTCGATCAGCCCGACGTTCCGCGCCGGCCTGTTCGACGGCGCCGTCCGCCTGGTCGGCCCCGGCAAGGGCGGCAAGTACGCCTTCCTGGCCGGCGTGCGCATCAAGGACGGCGCCAAGGTCGAGGACGCCATCCGCGCCGCCCTCAAGGTCACGCCCGGCATGGGCAAGAAGGACATCACCCTCGACGCCGACAAGGCCGGCGCCGTCAACATCCACAGCGTCCGCCAGCGGAACGTCGATGACGCCACCAAGGAGCTGGTGGGCGACGGCCCGCTGTACGTCGCCCTGCGTGGCGACGCCGCCCTGTTCGCCCTCGGCGAGGGCGCCCTGGAGGCGCTCAAGGCCGCCATCGAGGCCAAGCCCGCCGACGCCCCCGTCCTCGTGCTGGAAGGATCGTTGGAGAAGCTGGCCCCGATGATGGCGACGCAGCCGGAATTCAAGGGCGCCCCGGCGGCGGCGAAGGAGGCGTTCAAGGACGGCGGCGGCCGCGTGCGCCTGGCCGTCACCGGCGGCGACAGGCTGGAGGCGCGGCTGTCGGTGCAGACGGCGGCGCTGACGTTCGCCGGGCTGCTCGACAAGTCACGCAAGAAGTAAAGAAGAAGAGCTGTCCACGGATCGCACGGATCAAACGGATCAGAGCCAAAGCAGGCAGGCAGAAGGCGAGATGTCTTCTGCCTGCCTCCTTGCTTGTTGCTTTGGTTTTGATCCGTTTGATCCGTGTGATCCGTGGACAATTCTTCTTCTGACCCGCCGCCTCACGCGCAGCGTTTGATCATCGTGATCTCGTTGCCCAGCTCGTTGTGGCTGACGCGGTCCATGAACGTGTGGATCAGCAGCAGGCCCCGGCCCGACACCTTGCCCAGGTTGATCGGGTCGGTCGGGTCGGGCAGCTGCGCCGGGTCGAACCCGTTGCCCTCGTCGCGGATCGTGAACACCAGCTCCTGCCGCGTCAGCCGCACCGAGACGTACACGCGCCGGTTCATGTACGGGTCCTGCGCCCGCCGCTCCGCGCTCAGCTTGTAGTACTGCTTCTCGTCGTTCTCGCGCATCGCCGACTCCAGCTCCAGGTTGCCGTGGAGCATGGCGTTGGTCAGCGCCTCGTGCAGGGCCACCCCCAGCAGCACGAGCGAGCTGGGCTCGGCCAGCTTCAGCCGGTTGATGTCCTCCTCCAGGTGGCTCACCAGCGCCGGGATCAGGCTGGTGTCGTTGTCCAGCGTGAACCGCGTCTCGAACACGTCCAGCCGCGACAGCAGGCGCTGCTCCTGGATGCGCGTCTTCGACGCCGACAGCACCTGGTCCAGCGTCTCCGCCAGGTCGCGCGGCAGGCTCTTCTTCGGGACGTAACTCGCCGCCCCCTTCTGCAACGCCTGGATGGCGATGTCCTCGCTGCCGTGCGCCGTCATCAGGATGACGGGGATGAGCGGGTACCTCGACCGGATCGCCTGCACCAGCTGCAGGCCGTCCATCTCCGGCATCAGCATGTCGGTCAGGACCACGTCGGGCTTGTGCCGCCCGATCTCCTCCAACGCCTCCACGCCGTTGGTGGCGAAGGACGGCTGCCAGTTGCCCATCTTCTGCACGATGGCCCCGGCCAGGTGCCGGTCCATGGGCGAGTCATCGACGACGAGGACGGTGTGGGGGGCGGGCTGGTCGGCTCGTGCGGGGGTGGACATGGACGCCTCCGGCGGCAAGCTCGGTCCATGAATGCGTGAGTAGGCGTGGGCATTATCGCAGACGCTGGCCAAACAGCAAGGGGCCGCCCCGTACACTTGCCCGCCCCCGCCCCGAAGCGATAATTCCCCTTGCCCATCTCCAGCGCCGGACGCCACGATGAGCGAAGGCATATTCGGCCTGCCCCAGTGGGTGATCTTCCTCGCCGCCCTCGCCTCCCTCCTCGCGGCCGGCGAGGCCGGCCGACGCCTCGCCGGCCGCGCCGCCGACGCCGACTCCGCCGAGGCCACACGCTCCGCCGCCGCCACCCTCCAGGCCGCCATGCTCGGCCTGCTCGCCCTGCTCCTGGGCTTCACCTTCAGCATGGCCGCCACACGCTACGACGCCCGCAAGCAGCTCGTCGTCGATGAGTGCAACGCCCTCGGCACCTGCCACCTCCGCGCCCGCCTCGTCCCCGGCGGCAACGAGATCACAGCCCTCCTCCGCCGCTACACCGACTCCCGCCTCGCGTTCTGCCAGGCCGCCGACGACGCCGCCCGCGCCGAGGCTAACCGCCGCAGCGAGGCCCTGCACCGCGAGCTGTGGACGCACGCCGGCCCCGCCTTCGGCCCCGAGGGCAGGCTCCTCGCCGGCGGCCTGTTCGTCCAGTCCCTCAACGAGGTCATCGACCTCCACGCCAAACGCCTGGCCTCCCTGGAGAACCACGTCCCCGACGCCATCCTCTGGGCCCTCTTCGCCGTCGCCGTCCTCACCATCGGCGTCACCGGCTACGGCCTCGGCCTCAGCCGCGCCCGCGTCCTCACCCTGGCCCGCGTCCTCGCCGTCCTCGTCGCCCTCGTCCTCGCCCTCATCATCGACCTCGACCGCCCCACCCGTGGCCTGATCCGCGTCAGCGAGAAGGGCCTCGCCGCCGTCCGCCTCGGCATGGAGGATTGAACGATGGAATTCCTGTGGTTCCTGCTCATCGGCCTGGCCGTCGGCTGGCTCGCCGGCCAGATCATGAAGTCCGACTACGGCCTCGTCGGCGACCTCGTCGTCGGCGTCGTCGGCGCCATCCTCGGCGGCTGGCTGTTCGGCCTCGCCGGCATCGGGGCCAACAACCTCGTCGGGCAACTGCTCATCGCCGTCGTCGGCGCCTGCCTGCTCATTGCCGCCCTGCGATTCATCAAGAAGAAGACCTGACAGGAGGCCACACATGGCCGCTTTCACCTACGCCGACATCGCCGGGATGATCGACCACTCGCTGCTGCAACAGACCCTCACCGACGCCGACCTCGAGGCCGGCTGCGCCGCCGCCCGCGGCTTCGCCGTCGCCAGCGTGTGCATCAAGCCCTACGCCGTCCCCCTCGCCGCCCGCCTCCTCGCCGGCAGCCCCGTCAAGGTCGGCACCGTCATCGGCTTCCCCCACGGGGGCCACGTCACCCGCCTCAAGGTGGCCGAGGCCGAGGCCGCGATGGACGACGGCGCCGTCGAATTGGACATGGTCGTGAACATCGGCAAGGTGCTGTCCGGCGATTGGCGGTACGTCGCCGACGACGTGAGCGCCGTGGTGCAGGCGGCCCACGCCCGCGGGGCCAAGGTGAAGGTCATCTTCGAGAACTGCTTCCTGCAGGCGGCCCACAAGGAGCGTCTGTGCGTCCTCTGCGGCGAGGCGCGGGCCGACTGGGTCAAGACCTCGACCGGCTACGGCGACGGCGGCGCGACGGATGAGGACCTGATGCTGATGCGGAAGTTCTCCCCGCCGCACGTCCAGGTGAAGGCCGCCGGCGGCGTGCGGACGCTGGACCGCCTGCTGGCGGTGCGTGCCCTGGGCGTGACGCGCGTCGGCGCGACGGCGAGCAAGCCGATCCTCGACGAGGTCAAGGCCCGCCTCGGCCTGGAGTGATCAGCCCACGCACGACGGGCGCCTGTCCGCGGATGTGATCGATGAGGAGCGCCTCGGCCCGTTCGCGCTCGCCGGCGAGCATCGCCCGCAGGATGGCGCGGTGCTGCCCCGCCATCGCCTCGACGACGCCCGCCTCCGGCGCCGCGTGGTCGAGGATGGCCGAGTAGTACGCCCCGTGCCGCGCGAAGAAGTCATCGAGGTAGCGGTTGCCCGCCTGCCCGATGATGTAGGCATGCAGCCGGTTGTCGAGCCGGCCCTCCTCGTTGCCCTCGATCATCCCGCGCAACGCCGTCGAGTCGAGGCGCGGCCAGGCCAGGCGCAGGGCCTCGGCCTCCAGCAGGGCGCGGACGTGCAGATACTCGTCGAGCGCGGCGGGGTCGATGGGCCGCGGACGCCAGCCGCGCCGCGGCAGGTGTTCGACCAGCCCGAGCCCGGCGAGCCGGTGCAGGAGCTGGCGGAGGACGGTACGCCCGACGCCGAGCCGCGCCGCCGTCACCTCCTCGCGCAGCGGGCCGTCCCCGCGCAGCCCGGCGGCGATGACCTCGCGCGTCAGCGCCTGCTCGGTGTCGGCCGGGGGCGCGGGCGTCGCGCCGGCGCGGGGCCGCCGCGCCACCTCCAGGCGGCCCCCGTCGCCGCGGCGCAAGACGCCCTCGGCGACGAGCAGCGCGACCGCCCGCCGCGCCGGCGTCAGGCTGGTGCCGTAATGTGCGGCGAGGGCCGGCAGGGTGAGTGTGGGCGTCTCGCGCCCCAGACGCGCCCGCAGGTCGGCGACGATGAACCCCGTCAGCTTGCCGCTCATGCCGATCACCTTATGTAGGACTACCCCACCCCCCAACCCCCCTCCCCGAAGCGGAGAGGGGGAGCCGTTTCACCGCCTATCCAGCGGCGAGGTGTGCGCGTCTCTTGTATCGCTTCGTCCAACAAGAGGGGGGCACACTTCCCCTCCGCGCAATCGACACTCTTCCGACTCCCCCTCTCCGCTTCGGAGAGGGGGCGGGGGGGGTGAGGTAGTCCCATCGCCCTGATCGTTTCTCCACCTATGCGCCACCCCGGCGGTGGGTTATTCTGGGCGCATGAGCGCCGCCCGCCCGCCCCTGGTGCACCTGTGCGAGGCCGAGCCCGGCCAGCTCGCGGACTTCTTCGCCCTGCTCGCCGGACGCGAACGCTCATTGACGCGCGAGGGCCGCCCGTACTACCACTGCCGCTTCCGCGACGCCCGCCGCTCCGCCTCCTTCATGGCCTGGGCCGACGACCGCTGGTTCGCCCCCTGCGAGGCCGAGTGGCAGGAGGGCCGCTTCTACAAGCTCCGCGCCGTCTACCAGGAGCACGAGCGCTACGGCCCGCAGATCGACCTCCACAAGATCCGGCCCGTCACCGACGCCGACCGCGCCGACGGCTTCGACGAGTCGCAATTCATCGAGTCGTCGCGCCACGCCCCGGCGGACCTGCTGGCCGGCCTGCGTGCCGCCGCCGACTCGCGTATCGACGCGCCCTTGCGTGCCCTCGTCGTCGGGCTGCTGGAGGCGCACGCCGAGGCCCTGTCGCGCCTGCCGGCCACGCGCGCCGGCGCCTACCCCTACCGCGGCGGCCTCCTCGAACACACCGCCGGCGTGACGCGCATCGCCCTCAACCTGGCGGACCACTACGCCGACTGGCTCCCCGGCCTGCGTCCGCAGCTGGACGTCGGCCTCGTGGCCGCCGGCGCGATGCTGCACGAGATCGGGCGCGTGCTGGAGCTGGACGAGGGCGTCTCGCCGGGCGTGACCGTGGCCGGCCGGCTGTTCGGTCCGCACGTCCTGGGCCGCGACCTGATACGCGACGCGGCGCGAACGCACGCCGGCATCGCGCCGGGCCGCCTGCGTCTGCTGGAGCATCTGGTGCTGGCGGCCGGCGGCGAGGAGGCGTTGGCGCCGGAGGCGATCCTGCTGCGTCACGCGGACGCGCTGGACCTGGAGATGGCGTTGGCGGCGCGGGTGCTGGAGCGCGGCACGGGGCCGGGGCCGTTCACCGAGCGCGACCCGGTGCTGGGGCGGGCATTGCTCAAGGCGCGGTGAGCGGATAGACTCCCGCAGGGGCAGCATCCACCCTGGGGACACACGCATGACCGACCTCTCGCGCCGCCACCTCCTCGCCGCCGCCGGCGGCCTCGTCCTCGGCGCCGCCGCGGCCGCCGAGGGGCCGAAGACGGAGACGCCGCCGCCCAAGCCCGCCGGCCCGGAGGAGGCCGAGTTCAAACGCGACTACGACGCGCCGAAGTTCAAGCCGTCGTGGAAGAAGAAGCAGATCAACCGGCAGATGGTCGCCGACTTCGTCATCTACGCGCACATGGACCTAGCGATGACGAAGAAGCTGTTGGAGAAGGAGCCGGGGCTGGTGAACGCCTTCATGGACTGGGGCGGCGGGGACTGGGAGAGCGCCCTGGGCGGGGCGTCGCACATGGGCCGCCGCGACATCGTGGAGTACCTGCTGGAGAAGGGCGCGCGCATCGACATCTTCTGCGCCGCCATGCTGGGCCAGCTGGAGGCGGTCAAGGCGTTCCTGACGCTCCAGCCGAAGCTGATCGACGCGAAGGGGCCGCACGGCTTCTCGCTGCACTTCCACGCCCAGGTGGGCGGCAAGGGGGCGGAGAAGGTGCTGGAGCATCTGCAGACGGTGAAGAAGGTGGAGCTGAAGCCGATCCCGTTCCTGAAGAAGGACGGCAAGAAGGACAAGTGAGTCGATGGGGTAGGAGGCGAGGACGCCCGCCGCCACGACGACGGCCGCTATTCCGCCCGGATGACGACCTGGGTCCCGTTGGGGAGCTGGATCCGCACGTGCCCGCCGTGCGGAATGAGGTACTCCTCGGCGTCGTGCATGTCCCGGTGTTCCGGCTCGAGGAGGATGGTGCCGTTGAGCGGCGGGCGTATCCCGCCGCCGCGGCGCGGCACGCCGTTGACCAGGCGCAGCCCGCCGGGGGCGGTGGCCAGCAGGAAGTGGCCGCGGCTGACGCAGAGGTCGCGTTCGGACCCGCCGACCACGGGACGGCTCAGGCCGGGCACGATGGGCGTGGGCTGGTAGGCGGGGTCGAGGTACGGCGTCTCGCCGCCCTGCTGCCGGCCCACCACCACGGGGCGGCCGGGCTTCAGATCGACCAGGGTTTCGACGGACGGGGTGGGCCCCCTGAGCGTCTGCGTCATCGCGGGGTCGGACCACAGCGTCAGGTGCCCCTCGCCACAGAACGAGAGGCTGGCGTGGCTGAGGTCGTCACCGGTTTCCGGCAAGGGCGGTGGCATGGCAGGGCCCTTCGGGGCACGCCGGTATTCTAGCAGGCGGGCGGGCGGCGCGCAGCCGATTCAGCGCCCCACCTGCCACAGACGCAGGGTGCGGTCGTACGCCGCCGTGACGGCGTGCCGGCCGTCCGGCAGGAACGCGGCGCTCGTCACGATGTCGGTGTGCCCGTCGAGCTTGCGGAGCTCCTTGCCCGACGCCACGTCCCAGAGGCGTGCGGAGTGGTCGTGCCCGCCGGTCAGCAGACGTTTGCCGTCCGGCGACCACGCGAGGGCGTGGACGGTGTTGGTGTGCCCCGACAGCTCGCGGACCAGCTTGCCCGTCTTCGGGTCCCACAGGCGGACGAGGTGGTCCGCGCCGGACGTGGCGATCAGCGACCCGTCGGGCGACGGGAAGGCGAACCACGACCCGCCGGGGTGGCCGCCGTCCATCTTGCGCATCTGCTTGCCGGTGGCGAGGTCGATGAGGCGGATCGACGTGTCGGGCGCCGCCGTCACGAACACCTTGCCGTCCGGCATGACGGCCACGCCGCGGACGCCGGAGCCGCTGTCGGTGTTCGTCGTGACGGCCTCGCCCGTGGCCAGGTCCCACACGCGGACGGCGCGGTCCTCGCCGCACGAGACGGCCTTCTTGCCGTCGGGGGTGATGGCGACGTGGAACACGACGCCGGTGTGGCCCTTGAGGGTCTTGAGGGCAGCCCCGGTCTTCGCATCCCAGACGATGAGCGTCCTGTCGCCCGAACCGGTGACGATGCGCGACCCGTCCCGCGACCACGCCACGCCCACGATGCCGCCGGTGTGGCCCTTGAGCTGCATGACCTCCTTGCCGGTGGCCAGGTCCCAGATGCGGGCCTGGTTGCCGTCGCCGGTGAATTGGGCGCAGCCGGAGACGACGCGTTTGCCGTCCGGCGACACGGCCAGGACGATGACGCCGTCGGTGGGGCCGGTGAAGACACGCTCGTCCATCTCGCCGGCCCGGCGGACCTCGGCGACGATGACGAGGGCGCGGAGGCGGACGTCCGGGTCGGGGTGCGTCCGCCCGACGCGGCGCAGGAGGGGCGTCACGTCCTCGCCCCGCGCCTTCAGTTTCGTGGCGGCGTCCAGGCGGGTGGCGTGGTCGTCGCTGGCGAGGCGGGCGACGAGGCCGCGCACCTCGGGCGTGGTGGCGTCGAACGGCCCGGCGGCGAGGGCGAGGAGGACGGGGATCATGGCGGCGCTCCGGAGGTCAGGCGGACTTGCCAGAAGAGCGACGGTGGGAGGCCTCCGTTCGTTTTGATGTCGCCCCCGATTTCCTGGCCGCACCCCCTCGGGCTGCCGCCGCTCGTCGTGTGCCTCTCTCGTCATCCTCGCGGGATGCCGCTATCCTGATGGGGTGTCCTCGTCCCCAACCCGGTAGCCGCCATGAGCCAACCTCCCGCCGACCCCTGGTTCCAGTCCCTCTTCGCCGGCCGCGTCGGCGGGGCCAACTACGGTAAGGACACCAAGATCTACAAGTTCGAGAAGATCAAACGGGCCAAGCGGGCCGCCCTGGCCGCCCACCCCGAACGCCAGCTCCTCGACTTCGGCATCGGCGAGAACGACGACATGGCGCCGCAGCTCGTGCGCGACGCCCTCAAGGAGCAGGTGGACCGTGTCGAGAACCGCGGCTACGCCGACAACGGCATCGCGGCGTACAAGGAGGCCGCCGCCGGCTTCATGGACAAGGTGTTCGGGGTGAAGCTCGACCCCGTCACCGAGGTCAACCACGCCATCGGCTCCAAGCCGGCCTACGCCATGCTCCCGGCGGTGTTCATCGACCCCGGCGACGTGACGCTGATGACCGTGCCCGGCTACCCCGTCGCCGGCACGCACACGCGCTACTACGGCGGCGAGGTCTACCCCCTGCCCCTCCGGGCCGAGAACGACTTCTACCCCGACCTGGCCGGCATCCCCGCCGACATCAAGAGGCGGGCCAAGTTGCTCGTCATCAACTACCCCAACTCGCCCACGGGGCAGACGGCGACGCGCGACTTCTACCGCCACGTCATCGACTTCGCGCACACCAACAAGGTCGTGGTCGTGCAGGACGCCGCCCACATCCTGCTGAGCTACGACGGCCCGCCCCTGTCGTTCCTCCAGGTGGACGGGGCGAAGGAGGTCGGCGTCGAGGTCCACTCGATGTCGAAGGGCTTCAACATGATCGGCTGGCGCATGGGCTTCGTGTGCGGCCACCCGAAGATCGTTCAGGCGTTCGCCGACGTGAAGGACAACTGCGACTCTGGGCAGTTCATGGCGATCCAGCACGCGGCGGCCACGGCCCTGAAGCACCCGGAGATCGGCGACGGGGTGCGTGAGAAGTACCGGCGGCGGCTGACGAAGCTGGTGGACGCGCTGAACAAGGTGGGCTTCGCCTGCACGATGCCGAAGGGGACGTACTTCCTCTACGCCCGCTCGCCGAAGGGGTGCAACGGGCGGACGTTCGCCAACGCGGAGGAGGCGTCGCAGTACCTGATCACGGAGCAGTCGGTGTGCTGCGTGCCGTGGGACGACGCGGGGTCGTTCCTGCGGTTCAGCGCGACGTACATCGCCAAGGACGAGGCCGCCGAGGACGCCCTGATGGCGGAGACGGTGGCGCGGCTGGGGGCGCTGGGGCTGGTGTTCTGATACCGAGTCGGGATGATTTGTGGTGATCGGCGAAGGACACGAGAGGGCGAGGCTCCTGCCGAGCCGATCGACACCTGGGGGCGCAGCGACACGGATCATTCAAGGCGGATGTTTCGATCATCGTGCGGCTCGGCAGGGGCCTCGCCCTCCCGGACGCAACGAATCAACCCGATCCGGTATCAGTCTGCGTGGGCTCACTCGGCCCGCTCACGAGGGGGCCGCTCGCCTGAACCGGCGGCGTGGCGCGGACGGCGTGGCCGTTGTCTGTCCCTCCATACAGGGGGTGCACGATGGTCGATCCACAGCAGGTCATCGAGGAGTCTCGCCCCATGTTGGAGGAGTTCCTCCGTGCCGTGGGCATTTACCATTCCGGCCAGCCCATTGCCGATGTCCATCTGCGTGACCGCTTCAGCGATTGGATCGACGAACAAGTGGTGCGCGAGGAGGATTACTGGTACCTGGTGCCCCGTGTCGCGGCATTCATCTGCGAATACCTGATCGACGGGCACGCCGCGACACGCTTCATCGAGGGCCGGCGCATCCTCGTACGCATCCCGATTGATGCGACGCAAGGCGTGTACCGCGACTTCGATCCCTACGCGTTGACGGTGAGCCTCGTGCGAGAGAAGCGAAGCCTCAAGGACCTCCTGGCCGTCCTCTGCCATTGAAGATGGAAGGGAGCCAACGGCTGATGCTGGATCAGCCTTCCCGATCGGAGCCGGAGATGCCCCGATGGACTACTGGAACGACGACCTGCGGAGTGCGGTTCGGGCGATGATCCCCGAAGTCGAGGGGAAGCCGTGCGTCAATTTCGGCGAGTATGACGGCGGCGTGTACGTCTGTCGGCGGATCAGCGGCCTCCATACCGACGAGGACAGCTTCATCGCGCGGGGCTGCGAGTGGGTCGATCCCGAGGACACCCGGCCGGCCGAGCTGGGCGACGGGATATCGATCAGTTGTGATTGCGTCCGGCTCGGCCCCGGATGGTGGCAGGATACCTACTTCGGCTGGTACTTCGTCTACGACCCGGCGCTCGTGGCCCGGTCGCTGGCCGGGGATCACTCGTGGGTGCAACCGTTTCTTGAGGCGGAGAAGAGGCCGAAGGCCGAGCCCCGGGCGACCTGAACGTCCTGCGGCACTGGTGGCGTTCCAACTCCGCCGGTAGTGGTTGACAGCGGCCCCGCGTGGGTGTATCGGGGCCGACCGCCCCTCACGCCCACCGGATGAACCCATGCGCCTTCGCCTGCTCGTCCTGCTGGCGGCCACCCTGCCGCCGGCCTCGTCCTTCGCCCAGGAGCCTGCCCCCTGGGACGCCCGCCCCGACCCCGGCGTGCGGTACGACCCGCGGCCCACGTTCGCCGCCCCGGAGGCCAGCCCCGGCGGCTGGCGGGTGGACCTGGTGGCCGGCCTGCCGATCGGCTTCCGGGCACAGGTGCCGCTCGCCGAGGGCGAGCGCGTGTCGCTGTTCGCCGAGGGCACCGCCGGCCTGTACGTCATCATGCCCACGGTGGGCGTCGGCCTGCGGCCCGAGCTGACGCTGCTCTCCGGCTGGGGCAACAAGCTGTCCGTCGCCCCCGGCCTGGGCGTGTACGCGATCTACAACCTCTTTCGACACGGGAGCGGCTTTTTCGGGGGCGGGCCGGACGGCTGGCTCCTGGGCGCGGCGGACGTGGACATCTCGTGGAAGCGCTGCCGCGGCGCGAGCGAGGGGGAGCTGGGGGTGAAGATCGGCTGCGCCGCCGGCACGGGCGGGGCGGTCCTGCCGCTGGTGGGACTCTTCGCGGGCTGGCGCTGGTGAGGGGGTGCGGTCAGGGGGCGGCCGCGGTGGCGAGGGCGTCCCTGAGCTGGGCGACGGTGAACGGCTTGTTCAAGGTGGCGACGGCCCCGAGCGCCCTGGCCGCCGGCAGCACGTCCCAGATGCCGCCCTCCGGCTTGCCGCTCATGGCGATGAAGGGCACGCCGGGCGCCTCCCGGCGTAGCTCACTCAGGGTCTGGAGGCCGTCCCCAGCCTCCATGTACATGTCGCACAGGATCACGTCGGGGCGGCGCGAGCGTGCGAGGCGGACGCCGTCCGCCCCCCCGCCGGCCTCGGCCACCTCGTGGCCCATCGCGGCGAGGATGGCGCGGACGACGCCCCTGACCGCCACCTCGTCGTCGATCAGTAGGACGAGCATCGTGCCCCCAGGGCCGCGGACGCGGCAGGCCTGCCCCGCCGTGGATTTGTATGATAATTATCCACGCATGAGTTGGCAATGATAACTCATCAGTCACTCATCGTCCGTCGGTCTTCCTCCCTGTCACAGGCCCTCCACCCGGCGCAATCCGCGCCCCGGGCCGCGCCGTCTTCCCATCGCCGCCGCGCGTCCCCTGCGGAGGGTCGAGGCCGATGAATCCCCGGTCGCCGCTGATGGTGCTCGCCGCCCTCCTGCTGGCCGCGGGGGCGGCATCGGCCCAGGGCCCGAACCCGGAGCCGGACCCGCTGGTCGGGCGCTGGCTGCTGACGCTGCCGGCGGGGTTCAAGTACGAGGCGACGCTGGAGTGCGCTGCTCCCCGGTTATTGGTCCAGGGGAAATGAGAGTCCGAGGTCATTTCGGATCTGCGGTGTCCTTCTTATCCTTCGGCCGTTTGCCCCGTGGCCCGCGATCACATTCGTCGCTGAACTCCTTCGGGGTCTTGTAGCCCAGGGCGCTGTGCGGCCGCACCGTGTTGTACTCCCGCTTGAACCACGCCGCCTTCTCCCTGGCGTCCTCCACCGACTCGAACTCCTCCGCCTCCAGGAACTCGTCCCGGAACCGGCTGTTGAACGACTCGCTGTAGCCGTTCTCCCACGGGCTCCCCGGCGCCACCGGGATCGCCTCCGCCCCCTTGGACGGCAGCCACCCCGACAGCGCCTCGCACACGAACTCCGACCCGTTGTCGCTGCGCAAACGCGCCGGCGCCCCGCGCCGCCCCGCCACCCTGGCGAGCACGCGCCGCACGTCCGCGCCCGTCAGGCGGCGTCCGACGTGCAGCGCCAGGCACTCCCTCGTGTGCTCGTCCACCAACGTCAGCCACCTGAGGGCCCCGCCGTCGCGCGTCCGGTCCGCCACGAAGTCGCAGGCCCACACGTCGTCCTTGAACCGGGCCGGCGCCGCGGCGCAACTGTTGGCGCTGCTGCCCCGCTTGGGCCCGAGCTTGTCGGGCCTCCTGCGGCGGGCGGGGCGTTTCAGCCCCAGCTCGCGCCAGAGCCGGTGGACGCGCTTGATGTTGACCTCCCAGCCCCGCCTCTCGAGCACGGCATGGATGCGCCGGTAGCCCCAGCGCGGGTGCCTGCGGGCCAGCCGGCGGATCTCACGGGCCAGGGGCTGCTCGCCCTCCCTGGGCCTGCGGGCGTAGCGGAGGGTCGAGCGGGCGCACCCGAGGACGCGGCCGGCACGCCTCTGGGAGACCTCGAACGCCTCGGCGAGGAAGCCCGCGGCCGCACGCCGCTGGTCGGGGGTCACCACTTTTTTTTGGCGACCTCCAGGAGCATGGCCTTGTCGAGCATCAGCTCGGCGACGAGGATCTTCAGACGCTCGGCCTCGGCGCGGAGCTCCTTGAGCTCGCGGGCCTCGGGGGCCTCGGCGGCCGCGGCCTCGGCACGCCAGCGGTGGTAGGTGCCCTGGACGATGCCGAGCTCGCGGCAGACGTCGGAGACGGTGAGCCCCCGGGCGAGCTCGCGGTCGGCCTCCTTGAGGAGGCGCTTGATCTGCTCTGCGGTCCGTCGCTTGGCCATGTGTCCCTCCTTGGACTGGCTCAGGCCGGACTATCATATCAGCCGGACCAACTTTCGGGGGGCAGCCCACCGTGACACGATGCGTCAGTTGATGCCAGAGTCACATGCTCACTCGGGGGAGAAGTGAGCAGGTGACTCGACGCTCAACGGCGGGCGCGTCATGGGGAGTCGCTCAGGGCGCGGGCGCCGTGCCGCTGGTGACCATGTGGCGTCCACGCGGGCCTACCCGGTACCGCCCTTCTGATAGGATGAGGAGGAAGGCGGACGCCTGTCCGGTGAGCGGGCCCGATCGCCAGACCCCTCCCTCCTTCGTCCTTCCCAGGAGTGTCCATGTCCGGCCCGCGTTCGGAGCTGGTGAGCCTGCTGACGGCGGCGCGCATGGCGCCCTGGGAGGATACGCCCCGCCTCATCGTCGCCGACTGGCTGGAGGAGAACGGCGACGCGGCCGACCAGGCCCGCGCCGCCTTCGTCCGCCAGCAGGTCAAGCGGTCCGCGAAGCTCAAGTTCGGCAAGCGCGACCGCGAGCCGTCCCGCGAGGAGAAACGCCTCCTCGCCGCCCACAAGGACGCGTGGCTCGGCGGCCTCCCCTCGCTGGACGACGGGGCAGACATCAACTGGGTGCGTGGCCTCGTGGACATGCGCGTCGGCATGGAGGCGTTCGTCAAGAAGCCCGCCCGCGCCACCCTGGAGTCCGAGGCCGCCGCCTGGCTCGACGAGGTGCAATTCAACGGGGTCACCGCGGCCCGCCTCAAGAAATTCCTCGCCCTGCCCGTGGCCGGGTGGGTGGGCGGGCTGATCGTGGGCAGCAACAACCTCGGCGGGGCCGAGTGCCGGCTGATCGCCGGGGCGGAGCGTCTGGCCGGGCTGCACACGCTCGACATGAATTACAACGAGCTGGGCGACGAGGGGGCGGCCGCCCTGGCGGATTCGCCGCACCTGGGCAACGTCAGCCACCTCGACCTGTGGATCTGCCAGATCGGCCCCGAGGGCGCCCGGGCGCTGGCCGGGTCGCGCACCCTGGCGCCGCCGGACTGGCTCAACCTGGGCGGCAACAGCATCGGCGAGGAGGGCGCCCGCGCCCTGGCCGGCTCGCCCTTCCTGTCGCGCACACGCCGCCTGCTGCTGTGGGGCAACGGCATCGGCTCCGCCGGCGTCGTCGAGATGATGAAGGGCCCCCTGGGGCCGCTGGAGGAGCTGTACCTCAACGAGAACCGCCTGGGGGCGCCGGCGGCCCGCGCCATCGCCTCCTGGCCCGGCCTGCCGGGCCTGCGGACGCTGTCGCTGTGGGGCAACACCCTGCGGGCCCGCGGCGGGGTGGCCCTGCTGTCGGCCGACCTCTCGTCGCTGCGCATGCTGCTGCTGGCCAACAACGGCGTCGGCGACGACACGGCCCTCGCCCTGGCCGACAACACGCGCTTGCGCGGCCTGGAGCAGCTCGACCTGTCCTCGAACGGCATCACCGACGCCGGCGTCCGCGCCCTCCTCGACTCCCCCCACCTGGTGAAGCTCAAGAACCTCAACCTGTCGGGCAACGACATCTCCGCCGGGCTGACCGCGGAGCTGGCCGAGCGCTTCGACCCGAGCGTCAACGACGAGGTGCCCTGATGACGGACGTGGCCCTGCTTCTTGCCGTGCTGTGCGCCCCCACGCCCTCGGAGGTGTTCGAGAAGCGCATCCTGCCGATCTTCAAGTCGCCCAACCCGTCGAGCTGCGTGCAGTGCCACCTCGCCGGCGTCGATCTGAAGAACTACATCCTGCCGTCGGGGGACGACACGTTCGCGTCGCTGCGCGACCAGGGCCTCATCGACCTCGACAGCCCCGAGAGGTCGAAGATCCTCGCGCTGATCAAGATGGGCGACGCGGAGAAGGGGGCCGCGGCGGTCCACCAGAAGGCGCGCGAGCAAGAGCTGGCGGCGTTCGCGGAGTGGGTGAAGGGCGCGGCGGCCGACCCGCGCATGCGGGCGTTGCCGAAGCTGGACGCCGCCAGGCGGGCCACGCCGGCACGGCCACCGGAGGTGTTGCGGCACGCACGCAAGGACCGCCTGGTGGAGTCGTTCACCGACACCATCTGGGCCATGCGTTTCCGCTGCATGAATTGCCACACGGAGGGCAACCCGGCGAGCGACAAGCTGGTGAAGGAGCACGGCCCGCGCGTGGCGTGGTTCAAGAAGGCCGGCCCCGAGGCGACGCTGGAGTACCTGCGCAAGAGCCGCCTCATCGACATCGACAGGCCGGAGAAGAGCCTGCTGCTGACGAAGCCGCTCAACGAGGTGAAGCACGGGGGCGGGGTGAAGTTCGTGAAGGGCGACCAGGGGCACAAGGCGGTCCTCGCCTTCCTGGAGGATTACGCCCGCATCATGAAGGACGGCTACCCGGACGCGAAGTCGCTGCCGGCCCTGCCGGCGGTGCGCGGGTTCGGCACGGAGATCTGGCTGAAGCTGACCGACACGCCGCCCGCCTGGGCCGACAAGGTGGTGCAGGTGGACGTGTACGCCCGCAAGGGGGACGGCTGGGAGGCGTCGCCCATCGCGACGACGGACCGCAAGGTGTGGGGCAAGGGGAAGCTGTGGCAGCACAGCCTGACGCTACTGGCGCCGCGCGGGTCGGAACGCGCCGCCGCGTGGGCGAAGGGCAAGGCGACGCTGCCGCCGGGGCGCTACCTGCTCAAGGCGTACGTCGCCGGCGAGAAGCCGGTGTACCTGGGTCAGGCCGAGGTGTCGTCGGCGTGGCCGGAGGGCTACGGCAAGATGACGGCGGTGGACGCCGGGCGTGTCAAATGACCGTGGCGTGGAGCGTGCGAGGACGCCGATGGACGCGGCCGGATACACCGACTGGTGCCGCCACGCCGGCATCTACCTGGGCAACCACTCCCACGCCGAGCGCTACAGCGTGTACCAGGCGAAGCTCTCCTTCGCCGGGCTGGCGACGCGGATCGTCCACGACTTCCTCGAGGACAACGCCGGCGGCATCGACGTGGCCGCCTGGCGGTCCCACTGCGTCTACGAGGTCGGCGAGTGGGCCGCGTACCGCGTCGAGCAGACGGCGCTGGCGCTGGAGGCCGTCGGCGCGCCGCGCGTGGCGGCGCGGGTGCGGACGGCCCGCGACACCTCGCCCTTCGGCAGGCTGCTCGCCGGGGGGCTCGACCTGGGCGCGATGGAGCAATTCCGCGAGTCGGCGAGCCTCCCCGACATGATGGCCCACTTCCGCGAGAGCGTGGCGCGGGCGATGGGGCAGGGGCCGACGGAGCCGGTGCCGCCGTCGCCCGACACGGAGTCGTGGGAGCAGATCGAGCACCTGCTGGCCCGGTACGTCGAGGCCAAACAGGACGACCTGCTGGCCGACGTGGAGAAGTACGGCGACCCGCGCCGCGAGCCGGGCTTCGACCCCGAGATGCGCCAGAAGGAGCTGGCGGCGTTGCGCCACGCCGAGTGGGACCGCGGGCGCCAGAAAGAGAACCTCGCCGAGATGCAGGAACGCGTGGCCGAGATCGAGGGGATGCTGGCGAAGAAGGTGAAACGCTCGCGGCTGTCCACGCCGCGGCGCAAGCTCCTCGAGCATTACCGCGATTACACGCGGCGTGACCCCGGGACGCTGATCCCCGAGCTGCGCGAATGGCTGCCCGTGGCCCGCGCCTTCGCCGAACGGCACGCCGACCTCCTCTTCCCACGGCCCACGTCCGACGCCGGCCTGCTGGCCCGACTCGCGGCGCTGGGCGAACATGACGTGGACATCCACGGACGCGAGGTGACGCTGTCGTACGCCGACCCGGCGGGGCTGACGTGCGGCTGGCTCTCGCTGTCGCTGCGCGTGACGTTCCCGGCGGGGGACGACGACGCCCTGCGCGGCCTGCTGGACCGCCTCGACGCGGCCATCGCCGATTTCCCGCGGCGGAGCGAGGGGATGCGTCAGGAGGTGCTGGACCACTTCGACATCTATCGGGACTGGTGGGGCGCCCAGAGTATCGAGTGGTCGGAGCGCGGCGAGGACGGCGGGCCGACGGAGGCAGCGATCCTGGCGGCGGTGGAGGGCGGCAGGCTGCACGCGGACGCCACGGGCAACGACGGCGGCCTGATCGTACATCTGTCCGTCCCGTGGGACGACGAGCATGGGCTGGAGCTGAGCCTGGAGGGCGGGGATTGACGGGCGGCGTCACTTCAGCTCGCTCGACAGCACCGTCGGGCACCAGTACTTCTCGATGTGCTCGATGACCAGGGCCGTCCCCTCGTCGTGGCTGACGAACGGGCGTTTCTTCGGGTCGTACATGGCGTCGGTGAGGTCGCGGACGAGGACGCACTTGACGCCCCACCGGGTCATCTGCTTGATGGCGAAGGAGCGGTTCAGCACGCACATGTTGGTGTGGACGCCCATCACCAGCAACGTCTCGATGCCGCGCATCTTGAGGTTGGCGTACACCTCCAGGCCGGCGTCGCTGATGAGGTCGCCGTCGGCGATCCTGATGGCGGCGTGCTGGCGGCTCCACGCCTTGCGGAACTTCGGCGGGTCGGCGTCGTCGCAGCCGCCGTCCTTGTCGTCGATGGGCAAAGGCGGGGAGTCGATCTTGCGGTCGGGCGGGGGCTTGAGCATGGGCACCTTCTGGGTGGCCTTGCGCTGCGGGGCGTCGGCGTAGAAGGCCATGCAGTCGGAGGGGCAGTGGACGATCAGGACGCCCTTCTTGCGGAGGGCCTCGACCACGGGGGCCGCCTTCTTGGCGAGGGCGTCGCAGCGCCTGGAAGCACTCTTGCACCAGTGATCGTCCCACATGTCGCAGATGACGAGGGCGGTCTTCTTCGGCTCGAAGGCGGCCTTGAGGGTGGCCTCGCGCCACTCGCCGGAGCCCTTGAAGGCCTCGAATCGCGTGCGCAGGGTGAGGGGCGGGTGTGGGGGCGGCGGCTCGGCGGAGATGAGGAGCAGGGCGGCCAGGAGCAGGGGGAGACGCATGGGTGGAGGCCCTCGGGGGATGGGGGCATGGTAGGCGGGGGCGGGGCGTGACGCCAGGGGGCGGCGTGTGCTACAACATACGAGGACACCTGCGAAGGGGGCCAGCCATGAGCCAGCACGACGACGAGCCCGTCCTGATCGTGGACGACTCCCCCGTGGACGCGCACCTCGCGGCCGCCCTGATCTCGAAGCGTCTGGGGCTGAAGACGGCCTTCGCGTCGGACGGGCGCGAGGCGCTGGCGTGGCTGAAGAAGAATCAGGCGGTCCTGGTGCTGACGGACCTCCAGATGCCGAACATGGACGGGCTGGAGCTGGTGGACGCGATGGCGAGCAAGCACCCGGACGTGCCGGTGGTGCTGACGACGGCGTCGGGGAGCGAGGAGATCGCCTTCCGGGCGTTGCAGGCGGGGGCGTCGAGTTACGTGCCCAAGCAGGCGCTGGCGGAGCAGCTGACGCCGACGCTGGACGGGATCCTGACGCTGGTGCGGGCGGGGAGGCGGAGGCAGAAGTTCCTGGAGGGGATCGGGCGGCTGGACATGAGCCTGACGCTGGAGAACGACGAGTCGCTGGTGCCGGTGTTCGTGCAGCACGTGGGGGATTACGTGGTGCGGCTGGGCCTGTGCGACACGCGCGGGCGGCTGCGGCTGGCGGTGGCGCTGGAGGAGGCGCTGCTGAACGGGATCTACCACGGCAACCTGGAGGTGGACTCGAAGCTGAAGCAGGAGGGGAAGGACGACTTCCAGGCGAAGGTGAATGAGCGGAAGGGCCTGGCGCCGTACAAGGACAGGCGGCTGCACGTGGATCTGCGGCTGGGGCGGGAGCGTGGGGAGTTCGTGATCCGGGACGAGGGGCCGGGGTTCGACGTGACGAAGGTGCCGGACCCGACGGACCCGGAGAACCTGACGAAGCCGTCGGGGCGTGGCCTGCTGCTGATCCGGATGTTCATGCAGGAGGTGACGCACAACCCGGCGGGGAACGAGATCCGGATGGTGCGGAGGCCGCCGGGCCAGGGGTGAGCGTGGGAGGCCGCGGGCCCGCCGCCCGGCCGAGGCTCAGGGGCCGGCGGGCGGGGCGGGCCGCAGGTGCCAGCGGACGGCCCTCTCGAAGAGGCTCTGTCGGGGGAGAATCTCGATCCGCTTGCCGATGACCCGGTGAGTGTCGTCGAAGTCCACCTCGACGGTGCAGTCGGGGAAGTACCACCAGCTCAGATGGCTCCCGCCCGGCCCCGTGCCGGACGCGCTGATGGCGTTCACCACCACGTCCTTGTCGTGGACCCCTCGGGGGCCGCCCAGGAGCCCCTCGACCTGTTGCTCGGTCATGCCGTCCTGGATCAGGGCGAAGCCGGCATGGACGCCCGCCGTCGGCGGTCGTTGGAGCACCGGGGCGAGCAGGGCGGCCACGGCGAGGAGGGCGGCCACGGGGACGAGGAGGTGCCACCTGGGCCGGCGTGCCGCGTTGTCGGCCATGTGCGTACCTCCGTGTGGCGTGTCGTGAGGGGCGTCGGGTATTGTAGGGCGCACTGAGCCGGGGCCAGGCCCTACGTCCCGGGGCTCACGGGGTCGTCGTGTGTGTGGTCTTGTCGGGATGTGGGCGGGCGCGAGCCCGCAAACAACGAGAGCCGGGCACGCCACCGGCAGGCGAGACGCCTCAAACCCCCGTTGCGCCGGGGCTTCCCGCCCTGCCCTTCCGCCCGCACGGCCCGGCCGCCTATAATCGCCGCGTCGGCAGCCCACCGGGGAGACGGCCATGTCCTACCGCGCGTTGAAGCGCCTGCTGGGGGAGACGAGCCTCGAACGCAAGTGCCACTTCCTGTTCGGCACCTTCTCGATCCTCCTCATCACCGGGAGCTTCTGGCTGTACGCGCGGCAGACCGAGTACCTCGCCTACGAGCAGATCAACACCGCCTGCCGGCTCCTGGTCAACCAGATCGTCGACCAGCAGATCGCCACCGGCTGCCGGCCGGTCGAGGGCGGCAAGCCGCTCCCCGCCCCGGCCAGCGACAAGCGGCGCATGGCCGCCCAGGCCGAGTTCCGCGAGCTGTGGGAGAAGACCTGGCCGGCGGCTCTGCAGGGCTACAAGAAGACGGTCGTCCCGCCGGGGCCCTACCCGCCGGCCCTCGTCCCCGACATGGCGACCCAGGCCAAGTTCGCCGAGTTCAAGGAGAGCCCGAAGAAGCCGGAGGACAAGCAGCTGCAGCTCAGCCAGGGCAAGAACTACTACTACGGCGCCGTCCGCGCCAGCGCCTCCTGCCTCGGCTGCCACCAGCAGCTCCGCCCCGGCCTCAAGGAGGACGACCTCCTCGCCGTCATCAAGATCGAGGTGCCCACCGACTCCATCTCCGACGAGATCCACGCCAACCGGGCCATCCTCATCTCGACCGCCCTCGTCACCGTCCTGCTCATCATGTTCGGCAGCTACATCATCGTCCGCTACGTCATCGTCAAGCCGGTGAAGCACCTCAAGGAGGTGGCCGACGCCATCTCCACCGGCGAGCTGAACGTGCGGAGCGAGATCCAGACGGGCGACGAGTTCGAGGACCTCAGCCACGCCTTCAACCGCATGCTCCGGTCGCTGGTGGCGATGCAGGAGCGTCTGCGCAAGGTGAACAACGACCTCGACCGCAACGTGGACGACCTCGCCCAGGCCAACCTCGCCCTGTTCGAGTCCAACCGCCTCAAGAGCGACTTCCTCGCCACCGTCAGCCACGAGCTGCGGACGCCGCTGCAGTCCATCCTGGGGTTCTCCGAGGTGCTACAGACCTCCTCCGGCCTCACGGACAAGCAGCAGAGGTGGGTGACGAACATCCGCACGTCCGGCGAGCAGCTCATGAACCTGATCGGCGACATCCTCGACCTGGCGAAGATCGAGGCCGGCAAGATGCAGGCGTCGCTCACCTCGTTCAACCTGACCGACGCCTGCGACGGCCTGCTGGCCATGTTCCGCCCCCTGGCCGAGAAGAAGAACATCGACCTGCGTGTGGTGTACGGCGAGGGGCTGCCGTCGATGCGTCAGGACGTGGTGAAGCTGCAGCAGGTGCTGTCGAACCTGCTGTCGAACGCGATCAAGTTCACGCCGGAGGGCGGGCGCGTGACGCTGCGTGTGGAGGCGGAGGCGGGGCAGGTGGTGCTGACCGTGCAGGACACGGGGGTGGGGATCGCGCCGGAGGAGCAGGAGCAGGTGTTCGAGAAGTTCCGGCAGGCGGGCTCGAACCTGATGACGAGGACGCACGGCGGCACCGGGCTGGGCCTGTCCATCGTCCGCGAATTGACGCGGCTGCTGGGCGGGGGCGTGTCCTTGCAGAGCGAGCTGGGCCGGGGCAGCACGTTCACGGTGCGTCTGCCGGCGACGCTGAGCGGGGAGCCGCGGCTGGAGTTCGACCTGGCGCACGAGGGGATCGACCTGTCGAAGGCGCAGCGGATCGACGTGCGGCTGTACGGCCGGGGCTCGTCGCACGACGAGCCGCGCCCCGCCGAGCCGCCACAGTGAGCAGGAGTGCGAAGAAGAGCTGTCCACGGATCACCTGGGGCGGCGTAGCCGCAACCAAAGACAGAAGAGAAGCAAGCCACGGATCAGCACGGATCAGCACGGATAACAGCCAAGACAAGAAGAGATAGGCAGGAAGGCGGGGAGAGAATTTGCGCGGCCCGCGCAGAAACAGAACGTTTGTAGTACGGATCAAACGGATCAGAACCAAAGCAGGCAGGCAGAAGGCCATCGGACCTTCAGCCTGCCTGCTTCTTGTCTTCTGCTTTGTCCGTGAAATCCGTGTGATCCGTGGACAGCTCTTCTGTCTTCTTCCGATCACTCGGCCAGCGACACGCAGACGATCTCCTTGTCGTTGCGGGCGAAGACGCACTTGCCCGCGAACGCCGGGTGCGACCACACCACCTTGCGTCCCGTGCCGAAGCCCATCAGCGGGCCCGTCGGCTCCAGGATCTTGTGCCGGCTCACCTCCGCGTACCCCTTCGGGGTGAGGTCCGCCAGGATCAGCTCGCCCTTCTCGTTGAAGATCACGAACCTGTCGCCGTTCGGCACCAGGAAGGCGTTCGCCCAGCGCTCCGGCTTCTTGCCGGCGCCGGTGGCGGTCAGCTCCGACCACACACGCTTGCCCTCGCCCTTCAGGTCGAGGCAGCGCAATTCGCCGTAGGAGCAGACGCCGTAGAGGTGATCGCCCTTGATGACCGGCGTCGGCATGATCGAGTGCAGCTTGTCCGTCTGCGTCGGCTGCTCGCCGCGGCCCCGGCTCCGCCACTGCAATTCGGCCCCGGAGGCGCCCACCTTGAGCATGCGGCAGCCGTCGTAGAAGGCCGTCAGGAACAGGCCGTCCTCGCCGTACTTGATCGGCGTCGGCACGGTCAGGTTGGCCCGGATGTTCCACTCGTGCGTCCACAGCGTCTTGCCGGAGGCCGGGTCTAGCCCGTTCACCGACTCGGGGTGCCAGATGATCAGCTGCCGCTTGCCGCCGAAGGTGAGGATCGTCGGGGGGCAGTAGCCGATGTCGGCGCTGTCGATCTTGAGGGCGCGCCAGACCTCCTTGCCGGTGTCCTTGTTCAGCGCGATCACCGCCGGGTTGCGGGCGGCGAGGGTGATGATGTTGTCGCCGTCGAGCAGCAGGTGGCACGAGAAGCCCCAGACCGGCACGCCCGCCTTGTAGTCCTTCGTGAGGCTCTTCGACCAGATCAGCTTGCCGGTCCCGGCGTCGAGGCAGCGGATGTCGCCCATGCCGCCGAGCGTCCACACCTTGCCGCCGTTGACGACGGGCGTGGCCCGCGGCCCGCACGGGTACGACATGGTGTACTTGCAGTCGTACTCGTCCTTCCACAGCTCCTTGCCCGTCTTCGCGTCGAGGCAGTGCAGCTGCTCCTTGCCCTTGCTGTTGGTCCGCTTGAACGGGTTCTCCGGGTCGCTCTCGCCCTTGTCGAGGGTGCGGGCGGTGACGTACACCTTGCCGCCGGCGACGGCGGGGCCGGCGTATCCGCCGCCGATGGGCACGCGCCACACCTCCTTCGGGCCGCCGGCGGGGAACTTCTTGACGAGGCCGTCCTCGCGCCAGACGCCGTCACGCCGCGGCCCCATCCACTGGGGCCAGTCGGAGGCGGCGGGCTCGGCGGGCGCGGACAGGGCGAGGCAGAGCAAAGCGAGGTGCATCTCTTGACGGTTCCTTGTGAGGAGGGCTTGGATCATTGTAGCGGCGGCATGGCCGAACACGATGCCCGCGGCTACATCAGCCCCGGAGCGCCGCCGCACGAGGGGACGACAAGGGTGCAGGTCTTCGAGAGCATCGCCTGCACGGTCTGCGGCTGCGTCTGCGACGACCTGCGCGTCACCGTCGACGGCGGCCGCGTCACGGAGGCCGTGGGCGCCTGCCGCCTCGCCGAGCCGTGGCTCCTCGCCCAGAACACCCACGCGGCCCCCGCCGCCCTCATCGACGGCCGGCCCGCGTCCCTCGACGACGCCGTCGCCCGCGCCGCCGAGATCCTCTCCGCCGCCGACGCGCCGCTTGTCTACGGGTTGTCGCGCAGCAGCACCGAGGGGCAGCGTGCGGCCATCGCCCTGGCGGAGGCCCTCGGGGCGACCATCGACACCGACGCCTCCCTGTGCCATGCCCCGTCCGTCGTCGCCATCCAGGAGGTGGGCGAATCCACCTGCACCCTCGGCGAGGCGAAGAACCGCGCCGACCTCGTCGTCTTCTGGGGGTCCGACCCCGCCACGACGCACCCGCGCCACCTCGAACGCTACTCGCTGCTGCCCACGGGCCGGCACGTCCCCGGTGGCCGCGCCGGCCGCACCCTGGTCGTTGCGGACGTGGAGCGCACCGCGACGGCCGCCGACGCCGACCTCTTCCTCCCCGTCGAGCCGGGGCGGGATTACGAGGCGCTCACGGCCCTGCGCTGCCTCGTCCGCGGCGTCCCCGTGCGCGGGGATGTCGGGGCGCCGCTGCCGCTGCTGGAGCGGCTCGCGGGGCGGATGAAGGCGTGTCGTTACGGGGTGGTGTTCTTCGGCCTGGGGCTGAGCATGACCGGCGCGGGGCAGCACAACGTCGAGGCGCTGCTGCTGCTCGTCCACGACCTCAACAGCCACACGCGCTTCTGCGCCCGCCGCATGCGTGTCCCCGGCGACGTGACCGGGGCCGACACGGTCCTCATCTGGCAGACGGGCTATCCGTTCAGCGTCAACCTCGCACGCGGGTATCCGCGCTACAACCCCGGCGAGTTCTCCGCCCACGCGATGCTGGGGCGTGGCGACGCCGACGCCTGCCTCCTGGTCGGCAGTGAAGGGATCGCCCGCTTTCCCGATGCCGCCCGCGCCCGCCTGCGTCAGATCCCCACCGTGGCCCTGGAGAACGCGGGCGCGGCGGCGCTGATCGAGCCGACGGTGCGGATTACCACGGCGGCCTACGGCGTCCACCGGCCCGGCACCGCGTACCGCATGGACGGCATCCCGATCCGCCTGCGGGCGTTCCTGCCTTCGCCGCACCCCGACGACGCCGAGGTGCTGCGGGAGATCGCGGCCCGGTGCCGGTGATTCCTTCCGTGGCCGTGTCACGCCGACGTGCCCGCCGCGTACCTGCTGGCGAACGGCAACCGCAAGCAACACCGCAAAGGGGTTCATCATGGCACGATACGCCTTCACGTTCTGCATCGCCGCCCTGCTCGCCGCCGCCTCGCTGGGGCAGGCCAACACCGACGGCCTGAAGAAGCGCGTCAACGACTGGGTCGCCGCCAACTACACCGGCGGCAACGAGAAGGTCGGCGGCTTCATCCGCGAGAAGCTCGACGCCGGCAGCGACCTCGTCGCCACCTTCGGCGCCGGGGTCATGAAGCAGGGCAAGGCCACCCAGCTCATCGTCTTCGCCGGGCGCTTCTACGCCGTGCCGCTCTCCGCCGAACAGGCGTCCGCGCTGCTCCGGGACGGCGCCACCTTCGACATCACGCCGCACAAGCGCTGGTACCTCGTCGGCACGCCCCAGGCCGCCCTCAAGGGCCTGAAGATCGCCGACGCCAAGGCCCTCGACCCGACGAAGCGCGTCACCGGCACGGTCAACCTCGACATCACCGGGACGCTGCCGGCCAAGGCCCTGCTGCGCATGACCTTCCGCACGCCGAAGGGCTCGACGGAGCTGTTCACCCGCCTGCCCGAGGGGGCCCGCTCCGGCCCGCTGTCGTTCAGCTTCCAGCCGATGCTCAGCGAGGCCGACAAGGACCTGAACCTCTCCGGCCCGATGGTCGTCTTCATCGACATCTGCACCGTCGAGGAGCGCACGCCCGGCTCGGACAGCGAGGTCAAGATGCACTCCACCCCTGTCGGCACGATGTTGAACATGAAGAAGGCCGACGTGGCCGCCCCCTCCGGGCCGGATGACCTCGACGGCCCCGGCTCCACCCCGCCCGCCGTCGTCCCCGGCCCGCGTCCGGGTATCGTCCCGGCCACGAAGCCCACCACCCCCGCCTCGGCCGGCCTCGTCGGCAGCAAGTGGAAGTTCCCCGGCACCTCGACGGTGATCGAGCTGCAGGCCGGCGGCAAGCTCCTCTGGAACGGCGAGGCGATCAAGGCGGAGTGGAAGCAGGAGGGCGACAAGGTGACGATCAACGTGAACGACTTCACCCTCTTCGAGCTGACCCTGGTGTCGGCCGACAAGATGACGGGCACCTGGAAGCGCCTCAAGGGCGATGACGTCGGCCTGGTCGCCCCCTCCGGACTCGAACGCATCAAGTGACCGACGCCCCGCCCTGACGGGGCATCATCGAGAAGGGCCGGCCCCCGCGTGGCGGGGGCCGGCCCTTCAATGCATTCCGGCGAGATGGGCGGCGTCACCGCTCCGTCTTGTCCATTTCGTCAACGAGCCGCTGACGCTCCACTCGGGGCGCTCACGCGGCCCCGCTCGCCGCGCCCCTCCGGTGACGCGTCCGCGTCATCGTCTCGTCTTGTAGAAGGCCGTCAGGTCGTAGGCGTGGATGTCGCCGTGGCCCTTCGCACGGGGGCGGTCCGCCGCCGACCGCGCGTCGAAGCCGGCCACGTACAGCCGCCGGCCCTTCGCGTCCAGCGCCACGGCGTAGGCCGCCAGCGGCAGACGCCACCGCCTCCGCTCGCGCCAGTCGGGGTACGAGTATTCGGCCAATCCGCCTTCGCGCGGCAGGAGCCACGCGCGGCCGCCTTCCACGTCCACCGCGGCGGCGAGGTGCGGCTCGACGCGGGCCGCCGCCGTGATCTCGTCGCCCAGGCGCAGCACGGCGCCGGTGCGCAGGACGGCGAACTTGCCGTCCGCCGTCAGCTCGAAGCCGCCGCCCAGCGCCAGCTTGTCCGCCGCCGCCTTCGTCACGGCGGCGTCGGATCGCGGCTGGAGCGTCCAGCGCTCGAAGGTGCCGGGGACGACGCCGTTGGATGACACGAACAAAGACTTGCCGTCCGCGAATGACTTCAGGGACGAGCGCCGCCACGCCGTGCCGATCTTCGACGGCTTGCCCTCGGCGGGGTACGCGAACACGTCGCCCCACTCCTCGGCGTCCTCGCCGACGAACAGGTTGTTGCCGCCCGCCGCCAGGGACCAGCCGCGCGGCGCATCCGTCGGCGGGTGCTGCGCCACGGAGGTGACGCGGCGCAGCTTGCCGCCGTGCAGCACGGCGAGGCCGCCCTCGGGGTGCAGCTCGATCTCGTCGGCCTCGATGGGCGGGAAGGTGGCGCGGCGCATCAGGGGCGCGTCGAGGCGGCCCACCTTTCCCGACGTGCGGTCGAGGTAGAACAGCCACTTGCCGTCCGGCGTCAGCAGGAGGCGGCCCACGTTGCCGCCCACGGGGAACGTCGCCTCGGGGCGCAGGGCGGGGCGCTCCTTGATCTCGTCGGGCGGTTTCTCCGTGGTGACGGGCGGCGGCGGCACCGTCTTGCCCTTGCCGATGGCCCACGGATGCACGACGGCGTCGCGGCTCACCGACAGCGTGAACCGTTCGTTGGCGGAGAACACCGCGGCCACCACGCCCGCCTCGTGCTTGCGGAAGATACGTGGGGAAGGCTTACCTTCCCACAGGCGCAGCGTGGCGTCGGCGCCGCACGTCAGGACGCCGGCATCGCCCATCGTGGCCGAGAGGACGGGGCCGGTGTGGCCGACGAGGGCGCGCTCCTCCTTGCCGGTGACGGCGTCCCAGAGGCGGGCGGAGCCGTCGTCGGCGGTGGACAGCACCTTGTTGCCGACGAAGCGGGCCGACGTGACCCAGCCGTGGTGGCAGGTGACCTTCATGCGCAGCCTGCCGTTGGGCTCCATGACGAGGACGTGCTTCTCGCTGGAGACGAGGAATGTCTTGCCGTCGGCGGAGATGTCGGCGGCGTGGGGGTAGGGGACGGCCCCCGGCTGGGCGAAGCCGGCGTCCTTCTGCTGGCGCGCCAGGTCCCAGAGGATCACCTCGCCGTCGTAGCTCGCCGAGAGGGCCTTCTTGCCGTCGGGGGAGAAGGCCACCGCCGACACGAGGTCGAGATGGCCTTCCAGCTTCGCCAGCTCGCGGGCGGTCTCCACCTCCCAGAGGCGCACGGTGCCGTCCTTGCCGCCGGAGAGGATCTGTGTGCCGTCGGGCGAGACGGCGACGGCCCATACACTCGCCGTGTGGCCGACACAGCGGCGGAGGTCGCGTCCGGTCTGCACGTCGATGATGCGCACGGAGCGGTCGTTACTGGCCACCACGCATAGCTTGCGGTCGGGGGTGAAGGCGGCGGCGTTCGCGGGGCTGGAGAGGGCCTCGAGCGGGTCGGCCTCGCCGGTGCCGTCGGGCAGGTTCTCGCCGCCCACCCCCGGCTGGAAGACGACGCCGAGACGCAGCTCCTTGACGAGGTCGCCGAACGCCTGCACGACCACCTGGCGCGACACCGTCGCCCCGGCCACCTTGAGGGCGCCCAGGTTGCGAGACAGGTTCTCCGTGGCCGTCAGCTTGGGCGACAGCTCTTCCGGCTTGACGCCCACCTCGGCGGCGAGGGTGGCGAGGTCCACGTCCGCCTCGTGGCGCAGCGTCATGGCCAGGACCACCTCGGCGGCGGTGGCCTTGTTGCCGGTCTTCTCGACGGCGTCGCGGTGGCGTTTGGCGTCCTCCTCCATGAGCTTGCGCATCTTCGCCGGGGGGACGTACAGGGCCTCGGCGAGGTCGGCGTCGCGGCGGGCGAAGGCCTTGCGGTTCTTGCGGACGTGGGGGGCGATCTGGTCGTCCTTGGGGAGGATGCCGGTGGCGTGGCAGTGCATGCAGGACAGGCCGGCTTCTACTGCCCGATCGGGGCGGCGGGCGTCGCTGACGATCTCGGTGGGGCCCTTGTTGATGCGCTGGTTGTTGGCGTTGACGAGGTAGTACGCCTGCAGGCCGTTGGGCAGGTTGAAGATGGCCTCGCCGCCGGCGTGCTGGAAGCCTGCGTCGCCGAGGCCCGGCCCCAGCGGGTAGGCGAAGATGTTGCGGCGGTCGGGGAGGAGGAGGTTGCGTTCGATGAGGTTCTGGGGGACGGCCTCGAAGTCGTAGGAGCGCCAGTAGGCGCCGTTCATGGCGTCGTGGCGTTCGAGGACGCGGTTGTTTCGGGAGACGCCGGAGCCGTTGAACCCCGCGCGGGCGACGCGCTCCTGCTGGATGTTGAGGGCGGAATCGACGCGGAGCTGCTTCTCCAGGTCGCCGAGGTTGCCCGGCATCTGAAGGAGGTCGTAGTACATGGGGGCGCGCGAGGCCGTGGCGACGAACCAGTCGGCGCGGACGACGGGGAGGCGCGTGGCGGTGTTGACGAGGACGGCGCGCGAGACGGCGGTATCGACGACGACGCCGTAGGGGTAATCGAGGAGGACGCGGTTCCACAGGGCGGAGTCCCAGACGAGGTCGCGGAGGTCGATGCGGAGGAGGAGGCCGCCGGGGCCGACGGCCTCGGGGATGCGGATCCTGGGGTGCCAGGACAGGCTGTTGAGGAGCTTGGTGAGGGCCTTGGCCTGGGTGCGTAATTCATCGGGGCCCGCGCCGGCGTTGGCCAGGGGGACGAGGCTGAAGTAGCGTGTGAAGCGGCGTTCGCGGCGTGGGAGGGTCTCCAGGTCGGACAGCACCCACTCCTGCACGCGGGCCTCGGAGATCAGCACGGGCTCGCGTTTCGGCGTCAGGGCGGGGGCGCCGGCGGCGATCCACTCGCGCAGGGCGGCTACTTCCGCCGGCGAGGGGCGGTGCTTCTCGGTGGCGGGGGGCATGCGTCCGGAGAGGACGCGTTTGAGGAGGGGCGAGGCGGCGGGGTCGCCGGGGACGATCTTGCGGCGGGCGACGAGCTTCTCGCGGTCGAGGATGAAGTTCAGGCCGCCCTCGACGGAGCCGTCCTTGCCGTGGCACTTGTGGCAGTGGGCCTCCAGCACGGCGAGGGCGCGGGGGGCGAGGCCGGGCGTGGCCGGGGCGGCGGCGAAGGCGGGCGCCGCCAGCGCCAGGACGAAGAGTGCGGCCCTCATACTTCCTCCAGGGGTCAGGGGTGAGGGATCAGCGGTCAGTAAGAAAGCAAAGAAGACAAGTGAACAGCCAGTGAACGGCCAAGACAAGAACCGATACAGGGGGTCGGGCCGGGGTCTTCTCCTGGCTGTTCACATTCTGACTGACCCCTGACCCCTCACCCCTGACCCCTATGACGAAGACGTTGCGGGAGGGCCGGCGGTTTGCGGGGGGGCGTCCATCGAGCGCAGGCGCAGGCCGATCAGCAACAGGGCGTGGGTCCAGGCGATGCCGAAGATGATGGCCCCGTAGGTCGGGTGATAGGCGAGGTAGGCCCCCAGCAGGAAGAACCCTCCGCCGATGGCGTAGCACTGTCCCCAGTAGCTGGCCCCCAGGAAGAAAAAGGCCATGCCCGTCATCGAGCAGAAGATGGCATAGATCTTGCCTTGGTTCATGGCCTCGACGCCGAAGAGCACCTGGGCGTACGGCCCGGCCGTGGTGCAAGCCAGCAGGTAGCCCATCCAGATGGACCACATCTGCCGCTCCGCCGTCGAGGTGGGCAGCAGCCCCTGCGGGCGGTGCCACCACAGGGTGACGACCAGCAGGGCGAACTTGAGGAAGTGGGTGGCGACGATGAACGCCACCGGCAGGCGGGCGAGCATGGCGTACTGGGTGAGGGACTGAGTCACGAACACGATGGCGGCGAAGATGAGGAGCATGTTGCCGTAGGGGCGGAACTCCACGTCGAACTGGCTGCGCTCCAGCGAGCGCCCGATGTACTCCATCATGTTCAGGCTGCGGGCGGTGATGGGCTCGCCGGCGAGGTAGCGGCCGAGGTCGTCGGCGAGGTCGGCGGCGCTGGGGTAGCGGTCGGCGGGGTCGCGGGCGAGGCACTTGAGGCAGATGGTCTCGAGGTCGGGGTCGATGCGCGGGTTGAGGAGGGAGGGCGGGGCGGGGTCGTTCTCCATCACCATGAGGAGCGTGTC
>CAZVZK010000091.1:0-40336 GCA_964630925.1 uncultured Alcaligenaceae bacterium | reverse complement strand
CTTCACGGCCGCCCTCCGTGGCCGCCTCGGCACCATGTACACCGAGAAGGCCGGCGGCCTCGCCGTCGCCAACGGCCAGGCCAGCAACACCACCGGGCTGGACATCGCCGTCCTCAACGCCGCCAGCACCGCCGACATGACCGTCAAGGCCAACGTCAACCTGGCCGCCGGCTCCAACGACTCCGTCGGCCTGCTGGGCCGCTACAGCGGCGACGGCGAGGGCACCGGCTACCTGGCCGAGATGTACGCCGCCCCCGGCCTGCGCGGCTCCGTCGTGGTCAACCTCTACCGCCGCTCCGGCGGCCGCCTCGTCCGCCTCGCCACGGCGACCACCACCATGTCGTCGGGGACGATGGAGCTCCGCCTGTCGGGCACGTCGCTCGGCCTGTACATGAACGGCACCCGCCTCCTCCAGGCCAACGACGCGACGATCAGCGCGGGCACCGCCGGCCTGCGTCTGAGCGGCACCGCCGGGGCCATCAAGGTGGACAGCTTCTCCGCCGAGGGCCCCTACGTCCCCCCGCCTCCGCCTCCGCCTCCGCCCCCGCCCCCGCCGCCCCCGCCGCCTCCGCCTCCGCCCCCGTCTAACGCCATTGGCGGCGGCGGGCTCCAGCGCATCGGCCCCGGCAGCGGCGCACGCGGCGCCTTCTGATCCTGCGGTGGACGTTAATGCCCGACGCCCACACCCTCATCGGGTGTGGGCGTCCTGCTTTTTCCCGGCCGTCGTTCGGTTCGCCGGCCCCGTTCCGCATACCCCGGTAGCGAGACACGCCGGGGCAGGAACACCCGGCGCGACCCATTCCCAACCCGCCGCCCCGTGGCGGGCAGAAGAGCCGCACCGCCATGAGTAACCGCAAGCCACGCCTCCGGCTGGAGGCCCTGGAAGCCCGCGACGTGCCCGCCACCTATTTCGGCGGCTACTTCCCCTACGACGCCCAGTACGCCCTCTCCGCGGGCCAGCAGCAGGCGCCACCCCCGTCCGGCGACTTCGTCATGTCCGGCGGCGTCGCCGTGAACGTCCATTCCGGGACGGCCCTCTCCACCCTCGACGCCCCCGCGGCGCGCGACGTGGCCGTCGAAGCCGACATCAACATCCACGCCTGGTCGGGCCTCGCGGCCGGCCTGATCGCCCGGTACTCGGGGCCCGGCGAGCAGAACTTCTACCTGGCCGAGGCCCACGGCACGCCCGGCGCGGTCACCCTCTCCATCTACCGCAACCACGCCGGGGCCTACACCCGCCTCGCCTCCGCCCTCGTCGGCGACGCCACAGGCACCCTCCGCTTCGAGGCCGACGGCCCCAGCTTCCGGCTCCTCCTCAACGGCGAGCTGAAGGTGTCGGCCTCCGACACCCTCCTCGACGGCGCCGGGCTGGCCGGCATCCGCGCCAGCGGCCCCGCCGGGGCGGTCTCCCTGACCGCGCCGCACGCCGAGGCCCTGGCCACACCGGACGCCACCCTCGGCACGGCCGACGCCTTCTCCGGGCCCGGGCGGCTCGGACGCGAGTACGTCACCCAGGTGGGCGATGTCGTCGCCGCCGACGGGCAGGCCGCCAACGCCACGGGCGCCGCCCTCATCTCGATGCGCGGCGTGCGCGAGCGCGACCTCTCGGTGAGCGCCGACATCGACGTGGCCGCCCGCTCCGGCGTCTCCGTGGGCCTCGTCGCCCGGTACTCCGGTCCGGGCGAGAGCAACTTCTACATGGCCGAGGTGTACGCCGACGCCCGCTCCGACGCCGTCCGCGTCAGCATCTACCTCAACGCCGGCGGCGGCTACCGGCTGCTGGCGTCCGGCGCCGTCGCCGGCGGCGTGTCGGGCGAGCTGACCTTCGAGGTGGTGGGCTCGTCCCAGAAGGTGTTCCTGGGCGACACGCTCCTGGCCTCCTCGCGCGACACCACCCTGGACGGCGCCGGCTCCGCCGGCTTCCGCCTGACCGGCGTGCCCGGCTCCGCCCGCCTCGACAACCTCTCCGCCGACAGGGTCGCCACTCCCGACGGCGCGCTGGACGCCACCGACACGTTCTCGGGCGGGCGGCTGGGCCGCGAGTACGTCACCGAGGTGGGCGATGTCGTGCTCGCCGCCGGACGCGCCGCCAACGCCGGCGGGCTGTCCCTCGCCACGCTGCGCGGCGTCGCCCAGAAGGACCAGGTGGTGACGGGCCGGATCGACGTGTCGTCCCGCTCGGGCGTCTCCGTCGGCCTCGTGGCCCGCTACAGCGGCCCCGGCGAGAGCAACTTCTACCTGGCGGAGGCCTACGCCGACGCGGCCAGCCCCGGCGTGCGTGTGAGCATCTACCTCAAGCAGTCGGGCGCCTACCGCCTGCTCTCTTCCACCACGCTGGCCGGCGACGCCCGCGGCACGCTGCGCTTCGAGGCGGCCGGCGCCTCGCAGCGTGTCTACCTCGACGGCGCCCTCGTCGCCGCCTCCAACGACGGCGCCCTGGGGGGCGCCGGCTCCGCCGGCTTCCGCCTCGGCGGCGCGGCGGGCTCCGCCACGGTGGACGACTTCTCCGTCTCCGCGCCCGCGCCCCCGGTGCCGCCGGCCGACGCCACGCTGCCTTTCTCGGACGCCTTCACGTCGGGCGGGACGCTGGGCGCGATGTACGCCGAGAAGGCCGGGGCGTTCCGGGTCGCCGGCGGGGCGGCCACCAACGTGACGGGGGTGGCCGTCGCGGTGCTCAACGGGATCGACCAGGGCGACATGACGGTGATGGCCGGCGTGGCGCTGCCCTTCGGCTCCGGACAGGGGGTGGGCCTGCTGGGCCGCTACAGCGGCGACGGCGAGGGCACGGGCTACCTCGCCGAGATGTACGCGGCCCCCGGCATGGGGGGCGCCGTCGCCGTCAACATCTACCGGCGTTTCGGCGGGCAGCTCCTCCGCCTCGCCACGGCCACGACGGCGCTCAACGGCGGCACCCTGGAGTTCGCCCTCAAGGGGTCGGCGCTGGGCCTGTACATGGACGGCGGGCTGCTGGTGTCGGTGCGCGACACCCTCCTGGAGCGCGGCAGCGCCGGCCTGCGGCTGAGCGGCCCCTCCGTCTCCGCCTACGGCTTCGCCGCCGACGCCAGCCCCCGCGACGTCCAGGTCACCGAGACGACGGCGTCGGGCGGGGATCCGACCCCGAACGCCGCGGGGTCGGACGAGACCAGACGGTTTCCGGAGGGCCCGAGGGCGTCCCCGAGGCCGCCGGAACACGTGCTCCGTCTGCTGTAACGCACGGACGCACGGCCCGTCGGACGCCCGCGCCCCTGAACCGGTGCGGGCGTCCTGCTGTTTCTCCGATCTCATTTCGGGCCGCGCCCCCCGGCCCGCATCTCCCCTGTAGACACCGACACCCCGCCTCCGTGCGGGAGACAGGAGCGAAGCCATGACGATCCGCCACGATCCCCGGCCCGGCCTCCTCGCCTGCGTGATCGCCCTCGGCGCCGTGGCGCTGGCCGCCACGCCCGCCGACGGGGCCACGCCTTCGCCGTTGGATCAGCTCATTGCCAGGGTCACCCTGCCCGCCAGGCCGTCGCCGATCACCATCCAGCCGGTCAAGCCGCCCGTGGTCAAGCCCCTGCCGATCACCATCCTGCCGGTCAGGCCGCCGGTGATCGTGCCCCCCGTCATCACCCCGCCCCGGCCCCCGGTGGTGACGCCGCCGGTGGTCCGCCCGCCCCTGCCGCCGGTGGTCGTGCCCCCCGTCATCAAGCCGCCCGTGATCCTACCGCCGGTCATCACGCCGCCCCGGCCCCCGGTGACGCCGCCGGTGGCCCCGCCGGTGATCACTCCGCCGGCGATCACCCCGGTGCCGCCGCCGAAGCCGCCGGTGGTCATCGCCCCGCCGCCCAGGCCGCCCGTGGTCACGCCGCCCCCGGCCGTGATCGCCCCGCCGAAGCCGCCCGTGGTGGTGCCGCCCCCCAGGCCCCCGGTGGTCATCACGCCTCCCAGGCCCCCGGTGGCCCCGCCGCCCGTCGCCGTCGTCGTCGGCCCGCCCGGGGCGCCTCCGGGCCGAGGGGCCATCAAGTTCCGCAGGTGATGCCCCGCCCCCCTGGCCCCGCGTCGCACCACGCGGGGCCGGTGGTTTTCGTTTGACCGCGGCGGCCGCATGCCGCTACGATGACAGGGCATCCACGGCCCGAGATCCGCAGCATGTGCCCCTCCCGTACCCCGCGCCGCGCCTTCACCTTGATCGAGCTGCTGGTGGTGATCGCCATCATCGCGATCCTGATCGGGCTGCTCCTCCCCGCCGTCCAGAAGGTGCGTGAGGCCGCCAACCGCATGTCCTGCGGCAACAACCTCAAGCAGCTCGGCATCGCCTACCATTCCTTCCTCGACATCCACAAGCGCGGCCCGACCTACCACGGCGTCTTCCCGCCGGACCCCGAGTCCAACGGCAGCATCGGCCCGTGGACACCCGCCAACCGGAGCAAGCCGTACGGCTCCTGGTTCCTCCACCTGCTCCCCCACGTCGAGCAGGACGCCCTCTACAAGGCCGTCGAGGCCAACACCAGGGCCAACAACTACAACGAGCCGCGCTGGGCCGTCGATCCCACCTACACCCCCGGCCCCGTGGTCGCCGACCAGTACAACGGCCGCGTCTACGTCTACCAGTCCCAGACGGCCAGCGGCGGGGCCGGGTACCAGAACTTCGGGATCTGGATCGACGGCGTCCACGAGGCGGCCTTCAAGGTCCTCCAGTGCCCCTCCGACGGCACCCACGACTCCGGGCGCGTCTACGGCGGCTACTGGGGCTCGACCAGCTACCTCGCCAACTGGAACGCCTGGGCCTACCCGGGCCGCGGCCTGTGGGCCGGGCCCCTCCCGCCCGCCTCCTTCAAGGACGGCATGTCCAACACCGTCCTGTGGGCGGAGGGCTTCGCCGACTGCGACCGCATCGGACGCATCGCGCTCTATTCGTGGTTCTACCACAACTTCGGCCTCGACTGGTACCAGCAGGCCAACACCCTGGCGCCCCAGGACAACCCCGCCGACAAGGACTGCGACAACTGGCGCGTCCAGTCCGCGCACGTCGGCGGCATGAACGTCTGCATGGCCGACGGCGGCGTCCGCTTCGCCGGCGCCCGCGTCACCCTGGCCACCTGGACGAGCGTCCTGCTGCCCGCCGACCGCACCCCCCTCGGCCCCGACTGGTGACCCGATGACCCGACGCATCCTGCCCCTCCTCGCCCTCGCCCTCGCCCTGGGCTGCGGCAAGCCTCCCCCGCCGTCGCCCGTGGACGTCAAGGGCAGGGTGGTCGATGCCGCCGGCAAGGGCGTGCCGAAGAAGGTCGTCCTCCTCACGCCCATCGAGGAATCGAACAAGCACGGCCCGCGCCTGTCCGCCCTCAGCCAGGACGACGGCTCCTTCGTGGGCAAGTGCTGGCCCGGCAAGCACACCGTCTCCGTCGCCGACCTCACCGTCGGCAACCCCGGTGGCGCCGGCGGCGCGCCCGGCATCGGCGTGGGCAAGCCGCCCGTCAAGTGCCCCGACGTGGACATCCCCGCGGGCGGGGCCTCCGGCCTGGAGGTCCGCATCCCCTGACGGCGCGGCCCTTCGGGCCGCCGGGGGTCAGGGGTCAGGGGTCAGTAAGAAGAAGAGAAGACAGGAGAACAGCCGGCCTCTCGTCGCCCGTCTCCGTATCCTGGCTGTTGGCTGTTCTTCAACACCCCCGAGCCCTGGCCCTGACCCCTCGCGGCCCGAAGGGCCGCGTCCTGACCCCTAACCCCTGGGACGGTCGTGATCAGGCCATCCGCCGCCAAGGACCTCGCCCAGGCCCTCTTCGAGGAGGCCGGAGACGCCCTCATCCTCTTCGACCCCGAGACGGACCAGATCCAGGACGTGAACCCCCTGGCCGAGAAGCTCACCGGCTTCCCCCGCGCCGAGCTGCTCCGCCTCCAGGCGACGTACCTGTTCCGCTTCGGCGCGGGCGGGCAGGGCGGCAAGCAGCGCATCCAGGCGGCGGCCTCGCGCACCACCGTCTTCCACGCCCAGGACGGGTTCCTCCTGCGCACCTGCCAGGACGGGGTGTGGATCCCCGTCAACACCACCATCACGCGCCTGCACATCCAGCCGCGCACCCTCGCCCTGATCACCGTGCGCGACATGCGTGAGCAGCACGAGCAGCACCAGCGTGTCCTGCGGGCCGAGGCCGAGCTGCGCCGCGTCCTCGCCAGCGTCTCGGACTGCCTGTGGAGCGCGGAGTGGTCCGCCGAGGGCAAGTGGGCCTACCGCTTCCTCTCGCCCGTCGTCGAGACCCTCACGGGACGCCCGCCCTCCCACTTCCAGGCCGGCCTCGACCGCTGGCAGCAGGCGGTCCACCCCGACGACCTGGCCATCTGGCAGTCCTCCCTGCGCCGGCTGCGTACCAGCCGCGACAGCCAGGCGGAGTACCGCATCCGTCTCCCGGACGGCTCCTCCCGCTGGCTGCGCGAGTCGGTGCGGGCCTCGTTCAAGCCGGACGGCCAGACCCTGCAGCTCGACGGGGTCGTCACCGACGTGACCGAGCGGCGTCAGGCCGAGGAGGCCCTCCGCCACGAGCGCGGGATGCTCCGCACGCTGATGGACAACCTCCCCGAGGCGGTCTACTACAAGGACGCCCAGGGGCGCTACCTCGTCGATAACGCCGCCCACCGGGAGCTGCTGGGGGTCGCCTCCGAGGACGCCCTCCGCGGCAAGACGGTGCACGAGTTCTTCCCCCCCGACCAGGCCGCCCGCTACCACAACGACGACATGGCGGTCATGGCGGCCGGCGTGCCGGTGATCAACCGGGAGGAGTCGATCGACAGGCCGGACGGGCCGCGTCTGCACGCCTACGCCAAGGTGCCGCTGCGTGGGCAGGACGGGGGCGTCTCCGGCCTGGTCTGCATCGGCCGCGACGTGACGGACGAGCGCGCGGCCGAGCGCCGCCTCGCCGAGGAGCGGAACCTCCTCCTCACCCTCATCAACAACCTCCCCGACCACATCTTCGTGAAGTCGCCGGACGGGCGGTTCCTGATCGCCAACGCGGCGACCCTGCGGAGCCTCGGGGCGTCGGCGCAGGAGGAGGTGGTTGGCCACACCGACTTCGACTTCCTGCCGCGGGGCCAGGCCGAGAAGTTCGCGGAGGACGAGCGCGAGATCGCGCGGACGGGGCGGCCGCTGCTCAACGCGGAGGAGCTGCTCATCGACGCCTCGGGAGAGGCGAAGTGGCTGTTGACGACGAAGGTGCCGCTGCTCTCGCCCGACGGGGGCATCGTGGGGATCGTGGGGGTCAGCCGCGACATCACCGCGAGGCGGACGATGGAGGCGGAGCTGAGGCGGGCGCGGGACGTGGCGGAGGCGGCCAACCGGGCCAAGAGCGACTTTTTGGCGCGGATGTCGCACGAGATCCGGACGCCGATGCACGGCATCATCGGGATGACGCGGCTGGCGCTGGGGACGCAGCTGGACCAGGAGCAGACGGAGTGCCTGCACATGGTGCAGGCGTCGGCCGACGCGCTGCTGACGATCATCAACGACGTCCTGGACTTCTCGCGGATCGAGGCGGGGAAGCTGCAGCTGGAGGAGGCGCCGTTCCACGTCCGGGACAGCGTGGCGGACGCGGTGCGCAGCCTGGCCCTGCGGGCCCAGCAGAAGGGGCTGGAATTGGCGTGCCACGTCTCGCCCGAGGTCACCGACCTCCTCGTCGGCGACGTGGGGCGGCTGCGGCAGGTGATCATCAACCTGACGGGGAACGCGATCAAGTTCACCGAGGCCGGGGAGATCGTGGTGCGTGTCTCGCCGGCGGCGGTGCCGGAGGACAAGGCGGGGCGGTGGCTGCACTTCGAGGTGTCGGACACGGGGATCGGGATCCCGCAGGCGAAGCGTCTGTCGATCTTCGAGCCGTTCGAGCAGGTGGACGGGACGATCACGCGGAAGTACGGGGGCACGGGGCTGGGGCTGGCCATCTCGTCGCAGCTCGTCGCCCTCATGGGGGGGCGGATGTGGGTGGAGAGCGAGGAGGGCCGGGGCAGCCGGTTCCACTTCACGGCGGGGTTCGGCGTCGTGGTCGGGGCCTCCCTCTCCTCGCAGGGCCTGCCCGAGCCCCCCGAGGTTCACGGCCTGCGGGTCCTGATCGTGGACGACAACGAGACCCACCGCGAGATCATGCGCGAGATGTTCCTGGGCTGGCGGATGCGTCCGGCCACGGCGGCCGACGGGGCGGCGGCCCTGTCGGAGCTGCGGCGGGCGGCGGCGGGCGGGGAGGCGTATCAGGTGGCGATGGTCGATTCGGTGATGCCGGCGCCGGACGGGTTCACCCTGGCGGAGCACATCAGCCGGGAGCCGGGGCTGGTGTCGGCGGTGATCATGATGCTGACCTCGGCGGACCGGGCGATGACGGGGGAGCGTTGCCGCGAGCTGGGTGTGCGGGCGACGATCCTGAAGCCGCTGAAGCAGTCGGAGCTGCTGGACACCATCCTGTCCGTGGTGGCGGCCGACCCGTCGCGTGTCCGCCGCCGCGAGGCGCCGGCGGCGCCGACGCTGGCGCAGCTGCCGCCGCTGCGCATCCTGTTGGCCGAGGACAACCCGGTCAACCAGACGCTCGCGGTCCGTCTGCTGGAGAAGGCGGGGCACTCGACGCACGTGGCGGGCAACGGGCGGCTGGCGCTGGACGCGCTGGCCGCCGCCCCATTCGACCTGGTGCTGATGGACGTGCAGATGCCGGAGATGGGCGGGTTCGAGGCCACGGAGGCGATCCGGGCCAGGGAACGCGCCGGCGGCGGGCGCATCCCGATCATCGCGCTGACGGCGCATGCGATGAAGGGGGACCGCGAGCGCTGCCTGGCGTCGGGGATGGACGCGTACGTGACGAAGCCGATCCGCGAGCAGGACCTGTACGTGGCGATCGAGCAGGCCCTGTCGGACATCGCCCCACACACCCTGTCGCGGGCCCGGCCGACGCCCCCACCCGGCGCCGATGGGCCGCCCCCGGAGGGCAAGCCGATGCCCCTGTACGACGAGAAGAAGGCCCTGGAGCGGTGCGGCGACGACCCCGTCCTGCTGCGGGAGCTGATCGACATGTTCCTGGTCGAGGTGCCCAAGTGGCTGGCGGCGATCGACGAGTCGCTGGCGTCGGGCGATGTGGAGACGTTGAAGCGTGGGGCGCACTCGATCAAGGGTGCGGCCGGGACGTTCGCGGCGGAAGAGGCCGTCCAGGCGGCGTTCGCGTTGGAGCAGATCGCGAAGGAGAGGCGGCTGGAGGAGGCGGTGCCGGCGCTTACGGCGCTGAAGGAGGCGCTGGCGCGTCTGGGGCCGGAGCTGGCGGCGTTCCGGGCGTAGGGCGATTGAAGACCCACGACTCGCAAAGCCTCGCCGTGGGCAACGAAGAAACAGCCGTCGCCGCGGCGGCTCCAACAGCCAGGAGACGTGCGGGGCGGGGTGTTGTCGTGGCCCCAGGGCTCCGCAAAGCCGTCACCCTGGGCTTTATTCTCGTCGCCGCAGCGGCTCCAACAGCCGACAGCCGGCGATTGTGGGGCGGGGTGTTGTCTGCCGCATCTGCTCCCGGCCTGGGGGCCTGAAAGGATGGGTTGAGTAGAGGGGCCGGGAGCAGATGCCCGGCTCGTCAACGCCCCTGGATGCTGACGGGGGGCTGGTGCATCGCCCGCGCGTCTCCCCACGGACCGCGTGGGGAACGCCGTCCTCCCGTCCTCGCCGGGCTTGACACCCGCGCGGGGCGGTGGACAATGGGAATGGCACCTCGGAGGACGCGGACATGGAGCTGATGGTCACCCTGGACGGGCCGGCAGCCGCCTGGCTGCGGGAGCGGGCCGTGTCGCGCAACGTGCCGCCCGAGAAGGCGGCCAGCGACATCCTCGGCGAGGTGCTGAAATCCCTGGCCGCGGACGAGGCCTGGGTGCGGCAGAATGAGCGGCGGCACGACCTGATCCGCAAGAAGTTCGACGGCGGGCTGACGCACGGGGAGGAGGCCGAGCTGGCCGGGCTGCAGGGCGTGGCCGCCGAGCGGGTGGCCCCCTTGGACCGGCTCATGACCGCGCGGGTCGAGGAGGCACTGAAGCGCCTCAAGGGGCCGCACGATGACGCCGGCGCATGACCAGCCGCCCATCCCGTCCGCCCTCTGTTATCACTCGGGCACGCATGGGCGGCGGCACGGCCCGCGCGGCTACCTGGACGACGACCATTACAAGCCGTGGCTGCGGGACGAGGTCGAATTCCGCTGCGTCTGCTGCCTTTCGCGCGAGGCGTGGCTGCCCGATGGCCTGCGGTCCTTCAGCGTGGAGCATCTCGTGCCCCGGAGCGTCGCCGCGCCTGGGCGGACCGAGTATGGCTCACTGATTTACGCCTGCTGCCAGTGCAACGCCCACAGGGGGGCCGCGCCCCTGCCGTTCGACCCCTCCGACGGCCTGGGCTCCCATCTCGCCGTGATGGCGGACGGCACCGTCGCGGCGCGGACGATCTTCGGCGCGGCGTTCATTGCCGCCTTCGGCCTCGACCGCCCCGAGCTGGCGAAGTTCCGCCGGCGGATGATCGAGCTGCTCCGGCACCTGGCCGGCGACGGCGGCGAGGCCGCCCTCCGCATCCGCGCGGAGTTCCTCGCCTACCCCGACGACCTGCCGGACCTTTCGGCGCTGCGTCCCCCGGATGGCAACACGCGGCCAGGGGGCGTCGCGCAGAGTGCCTTCGCCCGCCGGGAGCGCGGCGAGTTGCCGGCGACGTATTGACGGTGACGAGCCGGCGTTCGCCGCCCAGGTGACGGACGTATCCACGGTGCGGGTGCCGGAGGCGACGCGGGCCAGCTCCAGGCCCGTGCGGGTGACGGCGACGCGGGCCTGCTGGTTGGCGGAGGAGGAGTTGGTGACCTCCAGGACCGTCTGGGGCGAGCGGCGGACGGAGGCGACGGCGGCGACGGGGTGGTGGCGGAGGAGGATCTGCTGGCCCCACGAGCCGTCGCGCAGCTCGTCGTACTCGCGCAACGCGAAGTCGCGGCCGCAGAAGCGGCGTGCGGCGTCGGAGGCGGCGGCGACCAGGGCCTCGATGAGGCGGTCGTCGCTCGTGGACGCCGAGGTGATGGAGAGCTTGGCGCGTTCGAGGCCGGCGAGTGACTGGCTCATGCGAGGCAGTATCGCCGGCGGTAGACGAGACGAGGGAGGCCAACCCGGACCGCCCTGCGGGGGCCTGCACGTCCTCGCTCACCTCCGATAGATAGGTTTACCGCCAGCTAGTCCTGTCCGCCACTGATCTCGGACACCCCCCCGGCGGAGTCAAAGTAGAACGTCATCCAGAGGCCGTCGTGGGGACGCATCCAACTGCCGTTCGGCATTCGCACCAGATACCAAAAGCCCCCCCCGACCTTATCGTGCACCCGTCGGTACGGGAGCCCGCGAGCGTCGAGCCACGCCACGACCTGCTCGTGGGATGATCCGGCCGGGAGGGCAGACCGAGCCTCAGATAGGAGGCTACCGACACGGATGCCATTGTAAGGACGGAATGCGAGCTCACACGAGCCGACACAGCCGGCGATCAGGAGCCCGGCCAACGTCCACAGCACGGCAGGGTGGACACGGGCGCGGAGGAGTCGATTCATGGCGTTGCACCCGCTCGGCAGACTTCACCCTACCGCCTATCACACACGACCCGGCCCAGCCCGTCAAGGAGAATCGGCCTTCACGCCGCCACCTCCCGGGAGGGCGCCGATTCAGCCTGAATGCTTGACGCCCGTCCCCCGTGGCCTGTACACTCGCGGTGACACCTCGCGGACGAGGCCACGCCATGCGACGCCTGTTCCCACTGCTCGCCGCCCTCTCTCTGGGGTTTGCCCCCGCACCGTTCCTTGCACAGAAGCCCACCTCCGTCGAGGCGGACCTGAAGGCGTTAGAGGGGGAGTGGGAGCAAGTCAGCGAGGCTGTTGACGGCGGGGCGCCCATGCCCCCTCCCTACCCGATCTCGGACGTGTTCGCGGGCGGCCGGCTCGCCACAACCCATGGTGGGGAGGTGGCCTCGCGGTGGCGGGTCACGCTCTCGCCGACGGCAACACCGAAGGCGATGGACATCCTGGGAGAGTCCCCGGACAACTTCCACGGCCTGCTCATCCGGCTCGTGTATCGGATCGAGGGCGACATGCTCACCGTCTGTTACCGCCCCAACAAGCCCCGCCCGTCGGGCTTCGAGCCAGGGGAGGGTGTCCGGGTCGTAATCTACAAGCGCAAGAAGGCCAAGCCCCGTTCGCCCGCCCTCAATTGACCCCGATCCCCTCACGCCGTCACCTCCTGACGCAGGTCGAGGGTGCCGTCGGCGAGCGTCGCCTTGCTCCCCGAATCGGTCCGCCGCGCGTCCCAGACATAGCGGCCCACCGCGAGGGCGGCGGTGTCGGCGCTGGCGAGGGTGACGCGGAAGCGCCCGCGCGGGCCGTCGGTGATGCTGGCGGTCTTCGTCACCTGCACGCTTCCGCCGAGCGAGTCGGCGATCTTGAGGGTGATCGTCCAGCCCGTCACGTCCACGGGCGGGGTCATCTGGAAGTCGAGCGTGAGGTCCTCGCCCCGGAAGAACGACAGGTGGCTCGTGACGGACATGATCGATGCCTCCAGCCGGCGGGCGGCGTCGGGGCGGGGCCGCTGCCCCTGCGGCTGCTGGTCAGACCAAGATTGACGGCTCCCGCTTCGTACACCGGGGCCGGGAGCGGCACCACCCCGCGAAGCCCTCCCGGACGGCTCGCGGCCACGGGCGTCATACGAGGCCGACGTGGCCGTTGATGGTCACGGGGAAGGTGAACCGGCGCGATACCTCGTCCGCCCTTGCCTGGGCGTCGAACAGGCCCGCGTCTCCTGCGTGCAGCTCGCCGAGCAGTTGGGCCAGACGCCGCCCCACCCTTTCGTTGGTGCGCGTGGCCGCCTCGGACAGGAATCGTTTCGCGTAGCGCAGGTCGTCGTCTGCGGGGGAGAGGCGGCGCTCGGGCTCGACGGCCCCGCCCACGAGCGCCCGGAACCTCATGGCGTCGGAGTGGGTGATGACGCCGACGTTGTGGGCCAGGTTGTGGCGGATCTGCCAGAGGATGGCCAGCGTGGCGGCTCGGGGCCGTTCCGCCGCCGGCTGCTGATTGGCCTGGGGGAACAGGTGCTCCCAGTCCGCGCCGCCGAGGTCCTTGAGGAGGGAGGCGAAGCGGCTGTTGATGGAGGCGTTGCTGAGCCAGGTGTCCGATTCACAGAGGGCCCTGCCGATGGAGGAGGCGTTCACGAACGCGGCGACGGTGCCCCCGCGTCTGGGGAGGAAGTCGTCGAAGCGGTCGTCCGTGATGTACGGGGCCAGGTAGTCGATGCAGGCCGCGGCCAGCTCCTTGAGGAAGCGCTCGAACGACTCGATGCACTCCGCCAGGATCAAGCGCCGGAGCTGGCTGAGGTGGCGGTTGTAGACGGCGGCGTAGACCGTGCTCGGGTCGATGTGTTCCGTGAGGTACTCGAGCACTCTGAGGGCGGCGTTGGCCGAGAGCTCGAAATGGCGGAGCGGCCGATCCGCCTCCGGGTGGAGCGGGTCGGCGTGAGTGACGATCTGACGGACCACGCCGTGCAGGCGGGTGAGCTGGGGGCGAGACGCCCCCAGGCCCCCGATGGTGGGCGGGCCAAGTCCGGACCCTCAAGGGGTGCGTGCGGCAGGCGGGGCGACCAGGGCCTCGGCTTCCACGAGGAGCCATTCCTCGTCGGAATCGCTCCACGTCAACAGGAATGTCCTCTGCCGCTTTCGGTTGTTCGTGTCGGCGAGGGCGGCGAGCTGGCCGGGGCCGATCCTCTCGCCGCTGGCGCGTGAGCCGGGCGTTCCGTCGTAGACGAGGAGGGGCTTCCCGATCAGGCGGATCGCGGGGGCCAGCTCATCGGCGGGGCACGGGAAGTCCACGGACGACATGAGGTCTCGGTCCCCATCGACCGACCACCACTGATCCGGCTGATCCTCGATCCACTTCGCCAGGTCGCCCGCCGTGAGGGTGTAATGTGGCTTCGACTTCAGGCTCATTCCTCACTCCTCCCCGGCCTCGCTCGGTGGGCTGTCAACACCGGCCGCGTCGGGAATCCTCGCCACCCCCCGGGCTCGTTGGGATGGCCACCTTACTGGCATGATAGATGAGCCTCTCTTCGCCCGCACCCCTGGGCCGGCGCGGGCCGCGAGCCCGCTCCTTCCGTCGTGGCGGCGGGAGGTCAGGTGCACCAGGGCGGCGTGAGATGGACGGGAGGTGTAGTCGTGCCAGGGTTGGAGCACGGGCGGAGTCCGGAAGACCAGAGCGGCCCCGGCGGAAAGCCGGCGACGAGGGGAAGGGGTGGAGGTCTGGGCACTGGGGCACCGGGGAGATGGGGGAGGGCCCGCGGGCGATGGCTCTCCCTCCCCTCAGTATTGGAGGCCTGTACACCTGATGTCAAGGGGTGGCGCGCGGCGCCGCACGCCTCACGCCGGGGGTGTGCGCGGAGTTGGAATGTAGCATGTGACAAGGTGACTCGCGCACTCGGCGCCGGCCGGTGACACCATGCGTCAAAGAACGCCGAGTCACATGCCAAATCGGTGGGACGTTGGCAGGTGACTCGGCGGGAGTGGGCAGGTGAGTTTGCGCCCGACAGGGCCTCGCGTCCCCCCCCGTGGCAGGCCCCGGCGGCCATCGGCACGCGGAACCCCTCACGCGCCTCAACCGTCTTCATTTCAAGTTCGTGTGTGGGGGTCTGCAATGCAATGCAATGGCCCGGCCACCGCCGGCCCTTGCCCCTGTCGGGGGAGGTCGGGGCGCCCGCCGGCGCCGTGGGGGATACAACGACGAGGTGCGTCGTACATTCGTCGGTGGCCGCACGCACCGGCACCCATCGGGGGAGGGCCGCCGTGGCCCCGCCCCGGCACAGGAGCCAACATGTCCTTCTGGCAGCGACTGTTCGGCGGGGGCGCCCCGCAGCCGTCCGGCCCGCTCGTGGTCATCCACGAGCTGATCCCCGGCGAGCTGAGCGTCCGCATCACCCGGCACGACCTGGCGTTGGCCGGCGGCGGGGCCATCCCGTGCTGGACGTACACCACCCAGGGCCTGGCCGCCGCCCCCGGCCAGCGCGAGATCGCCCTGTCGCTCCGCATCCTGGACGGGGAGAAGCAGGCCCCGCGTGACCCGCTGCCGCTGTTCGAGCAGCTGTACCGCCTCGCCAAGCAGGGCCGCACGGTGGGCGAGGGCGATTACACCTGCTTCCGGGCGCCGGGGGGCTTCCTCGGCACGACGGAGCAGACCGGGCTGGCGTACATCGCCGCCGTCGCCCTGCCCGGCGTCGAGGTGCCGCCGGGCGCGATCGCCGCGATCCTCCTGACGCCGGAGGAGGCCGAGATCGTCCCCGTCATCGGGCCGTACCGGGTGACGGCGCTGCTGGGCAAGGCGGCCCGCTACTACCCGTGCCCGCCGTGGTCGGAGCGCGGGCGGCCGAGCGTGCTGACGCGCGACGACATGGACCGCAGCATCCTCCGCAAGGTGCCCCTGGCCGTCTACCCCGGGGCGACGGTGACGATGCAGATGCCGCCGCAGTCGCCGCAGGACGCCGGCAGCGAGATGCTGGCGACGGCGGGCGCCCGCGTGACGCTGCGTCTGCCGCTGCCCCAGCCGGACGGCTTCCGCGACGCCCTGTCGGCGATGCCCGACGAGTGGTCCCTCGCCCTGCTGACGCACGCGGACCCGAAGGCCGACGTGCGTCTGGTGTGGCGTCCCGGCCAGGGCGGCCCGGAGCTGATCGGCCCGGCCGGCGCCGGCGGCGTGGCGACGGGCGGCTTCGTCCTCCTGGCCGCCGGCGGCGACATGCCCGCCGGGGCCAAGGTCCTCGAAGACGGCTTCGGCGTCATGCTGCCGCCGGCATTGGCCGCCGAGGCGCGCCGCGCCCTGATCAACGCCGGGCCGCTGCTGATCGACGGCGAGGGCGGGCTGTACCAGCTCGCCCTGGAGTGGATCCCGTCGGACACGCCGGAGCGGCGGCCGTCGGCGTTCGACGTGCAGCGGACGATCCTGTACCAGGCCGAGGAGGTGATGCGCGAGCGCGTGGCCAGCGTGGAGGCGATGTCGCGCTACCTGCGGCGGGTCATGGATGTCTCGGACGAGTACTGGTCAACGGTCGAGCGCGGCGAGGGGCGGCCGGTGCTGCTGACGTTCGCGCTGAAGCCGGGGGGGCGGGTGCGGTTCTGGGTCGACTCGCAGCCGGCGCTGGAGCCGCTGCTGGCCGGCCCCTGGCTGGACCTGCTGGACGGCGTGCCGCCGCCGGACGTGCGTGGCGGGCCGGTGGCGCTGGCGCTGGAGGCGATGCTGTGGCGGACGGCGGCGACGCCGTGGCAGTGGCCGTACATGCCGGCGGAGTGGCAGGCGGCGTGCGCCGGGCGGGCGCTGCTGGTGCCCGACGGGGTGCTGGAGGTCGTCTGGCCGGGGTGACGGCTCAGCCGGGCAGGTGCTTGAGCTTCTCTTGCAGGCGCAGGCGGGCGGCGAGCCAGCGCCGCCGCAGCGTCGCTTCGGAGACGCCGAGGACGGACGCGGCCTCGGCCTGGGGCAGGTCCTGGTAGTAGAGGAGGTCGAAGGCCTCGCGCTCCTCGTCGGGGAGGGCCTCGACGTGGGCGTGGAACTCGGTCCAGGCGGCGAGTTTGGCGGGGTCGTGGGTCGATTGGCCGGGGTCGAGGGCGGGCGGTGCGCCGGTGTCGGCCTGGACGCTGGCGTGGTTGGCGCCCTGGCCCTCGGGGCCGCCGTGGTGCCGCGCGAGGTCGAGCAGCTCGCGGCGGATCTGCAGGGCGGCGAGGCGGTAGAAGTCGCGGACGGTGGCCGGCCTGAGCTCTTCGAGGCACTTCCACAGGCGGAGGGCGGCGTTCTGCCGCACGTCGTCGGAGTCTTCCCAGCGGCGGACGCCGGGGAACTGCGCGAGCATGCGTCGGGCGAGGCGGCCCAGGTTGGCGCTGGCGTGGTTGATGAGGCCGTCGCGCGCCTTCGCGTCGCCGGCGGCGAGGCGGCCGAGGTGGGCCTGGAGGATCGTCGTGGTGTTGTCGCTCATGGTGCCTGCCCCTGCGGACTCACCTCACCGGCGGACGGCGTCGTCGAAGTCGGCGTAGGTGCCGGCGCGGATGGCGGCCTGGAACCAGCGGCCGAGCGTGGGCGCCGACTCCAACGCCGTCGGGTGTCGCCTCCCGGCGAAGCTCGGGCGAGGCGGGGCCCAGGTCGTTGTTCGTGTTCTCCGGCGTGTCCGCGTTCCGATACGCCGCCGTGCGGTTGGTGCCGCTGTTGTTCCAACCTCCGCCACGGATCATTCCGCGCCCTCGGGCCGCCCTCCGCGATCATCGATAGCATCCGCGAGCGGAAACGCCAAGAGCGGCCCACCGGCATGCGGGCGAAGGCCAGCAGAGCCGTCGCCCGGTCTTGCAATTCTCGCCCCTCCGGCATCCCCGCCGCGTGCCCCCTCTCCGACGAAGTGTGCCCCCGCCGCAGGCGTGTCCGGCTCGGCCGGTTCAGCTCGATGTGGCGGGGCAAGGCCAGGCAGCCGAGGAGATCCACGCCGATGGTCAGGCCGCGCCCGCTTCCGCCCGGCGGGCGGCCCTCGAATCCCCTCGAATCCTGCCGGCCTCACGCCGGGGTGGGCGGCGGCGGGTTGGCCGGCGCCGACTCGCTCAGCTCCTTCGAGTACAGCACCAGCGCCGCGCCCAGGCCCACCGCCACGATCCCCGCCCACAACAGCGCGTGCGGCGGCCTCACCCCGAACTCCAGCGGCGAGCCCGGCTTCGGGTGCCACAGCGTGCTCACCAGCGTGTTGATCACCGGGGCGAGGCCGAAGATCAGCGGCGCGATGAACAGCTTGTACGTCGCCGGCGGCCTGCCCTCCGCCTTGGCCGAGTCGATCGCCGACTTCGTCGCGAAGATGACGCAGATCGCGCCGACGGCCCCCGCCGCGCCGGCGAGGCCGGCGAAGGTGAGGCCCGTCACCGAATCCCACCGCGGCTGTGCCGCCGCCGGCGTCTGCCACAGGACGATGCCGGGGAGGATGATGGCGCACACGAAGTAGGCGACGCCGACGCAGAGGATGGCGAGGAGGCGCGAGGCCGGCTTGCCGCCCAGCTCGCCGCCGCCGTAGAAGATCAGCGGGACGTACGTGCCCCACGAGAGGCCCGCCAGGGCGACGTACAGCAGCCACGGGTACTCGCCGGAGAGGCCCGACGACAGGGCGGCGGCCAGGGACGCCGTCTCGCCCTTGGCCTCGCCGATCTCCTTGGAGTAGAGGACGAGGGCGGCGCCGACGCCGACGAGGACGATCCCCGCCCACAGCAGCGGGTGCGGCGCGTGGAAGCCGAAGTGCATCGGCTGCCCCTTCTTCGGGTGCCACACGATGCTCACCAGCGTGTTGATGACGGGGGCGAGGCCGAAGATCAGCGGCGCGATGAAGACCTTGTACTTCTCCAGGTTGCCGTCGCCCTCGGAGCGTGCGAGGCCGATGGCCGCCGACGTGGCGAAGACGACGCAGATCGCGCCCGCGGCGCCGGCGACGCCGGCCAGGCCGGAGAACAGAAGCCCGGTGAACGTGTACTCGGGCCGGTCCTTCGCCTCCAGGCGCGTGAGGTAGAACACCGGGTAGATCACCCCGATGAGGAAGTACGCCACGCCGACGCACAGGATGGCGAGGAGGCGCGAGGCCGGCTTGCCTCCCAGCTCGCCGCCGCCGTAGAAGATCAGCGGGACGTACGTGCCCCACGAGAGGCCGGCCAGGGCGACATACGCGATCCACAGATTCCGCGACAGGTATCCGAACATTCCGCTCTCCGCTCTCCCCTCGTGGCGATAAGTTTTCAACTTGTCGATCAGCCCATGACAAGTTGGAAACGTGTCGCCACGACGATCACCTCTGCCCGCTCTTGGGATCGCCCTTGTCGTCCTCCGCGATCCGCTCGTCGAACGAGCGATTCGCCTGACCGATGGCCACCACCCGCCCGAGGTGAGTCATCACCCCCGTGGCGTGTTCCGGATCCCAGGCGCAGCCGAACCCGAAGCCGACATAGGCCACGCCATCGCGTGCCGCCGTCAGGATCACCACGTCTGAGAGTCCGATCAAAGGCCGAAGATGCTCGCGATCACTGACCTCGGGGATTTTGACCTCTGAATCATCATCGAGCCCGTAGTCCACCTTGTTGGAGTACCGCACCAGGGCGGCCCCCACCGCGTCGGCAACGGCCGCCTCATTCACGAGCAAGTGTCGAAATGCGGCGGCCTGTTCGGGTGTCGGCTCTGCCCGCCTTTCCCGCCCCGGCGTATGTACGTTCAAATCCGCCCGCCCGTCCTCTGAGCCGCAGTACCCCTCCGCATCGAAATCTTCGAAGTAGACTTCAAAGCCTGCCCACGAGGGTAAACGCACCTCGCCTGTCAATCGGTATCCGTCCCATCGCAACGGCGGGAACGGCGAGGGCTCTTGCTTCTTGCGTGCCACGTCACTCCCTCCGCAGCGCCGGCACGATGGGCGCACGCAGCGTCCCCACCACCGCCAGCAGGCACGCCACCAGCCCCACCGCCAGCACGCCGCCGAACAGCAGCCCCAGGTTCATCCACGGGATCGTCGCCTGCCCGCCCGCCAATCGCGGCGACACCGACAGCACTGCCGCCACGGCCCCGACCGCCAGCCCCAGCAGCAACAGGAACAGGTTCTCCGCCAGCACCAGCCACGCCACCTGTGCGTTCCGCCAGCCCAGCGCTCTCAACAATGCCAGCTCCGAGCGGCGCTCCCACACCGAACGCAGCAGCACCACGCCGACGCCCAGCGACCCGAGGATCAGCCCCAGGCCGCCCAGCGCCTGGAACGTCGTCAGGTAGGTGTTCTCGACGGCCAGATACGACGCCAACTTCTCCTTCGTGAACGACACCTCCAGCCCCACGTCCGACAGCCCCTGCTCCAGCAGACGCCGCACGTCCTCCTCGCGCCCCGCCGGTGGCGCGATCAGGAACGAGCGGTAGCCCTCCTCCGACGGGAACAGCCGCAGGAAGTCGGCCTCGCCGATCAACAGCGCGCTCTGGAACACGCTGTCGTGCATCAGCCCCGCGATCTCCAACTTCGCCGTGCGCGACCGGTCATCCGTCACCTCGATGACCCCGCCCATCCCCTTCTGCAACATCCACGTCACCGTGTTCGACTCGCCGAACGCCGGGATGGTCGCCCCCGGCGCCAGCTCGCCCGAGTCGCCCTTGAGCCACTGCCACGGCCTGTCGCGGTAATCGCCCTTGACCGCGTCGAACACGAACCCGCCACGCTCGATCAGCGCCGCCGGCACGCCCAGCACCCGCGGCGTCCGCGGCTTGTACAGGTTCAGGCAGCTTGCGTCATCGCCGGACCGCACCCGCAGCCCGATGATCGTCGTCTGTCTGAGCAGCTCCTCCGCCTCAACCAGCCTCTTGTCGCGCTCAGGGGCGGGCTGCTTCCCCAGACGCCGCTCCAGACCCTTGATGATCTCCGCCCGCCCTGGGGCGCTTTGCAGGTCGCGGACCACCGGCAGGTCGCTCTCGCCCACCAGCGCGAACCCGCCGTCCGGCGCGTTCGGCGTGCCGTCGCCGGCCTTGGCCTCGCGGCGGAAGGACTCCACCGCCGCGATGAGGAACGCCGCCGACGCCAGCAGGCCCACCGTCAGCATGCTCCGCAGCGGGTTCCGCGCCGCGTTCCGCAGCCCCAGCCGCGCCACGCCCAGCCACCCCTTGCCGGAGATCGCCCCCTGCCGCGTCCCGCGCATCCAGGCATGCACCAGGGTCAGCCCCGCCGTCAGGAACAACGCCCCCGACCCGAAGAACGACCCCGCCTGCGCCTCGTGCCCCTTCATCGTCGGCGCCAGGAACAGCAGCCCCACGCCGCCCATCAGCGACACCGTCAGCGTCCCCCACGTCCACCACCCGATGCCGGTGTCCGCCTCCGCCAGATCGTCCGCCGTCTGCCCCGCGAGCAGGGCACGCGGCGGCGCCTGCCCCAACACACGCACCACCCACGCCACCGTCAGCACGCTCACCAGCAGGGCGCCGCCGATGCCCCACACGAAGCTCATGGGGGAGGCGTGCGGCGTGAGGAACGATCGCAGCACGCCGCCCGGCCACAGGAACGCGAGGAGCTGGATCAGCGCCCGCGAGTAGAACAGCGCCAGGAACGACCCGAGGAGCACGCCCAGCAGCGCCAGCAGCCCGCCCTCGCCCAGGTACAGCCAGCGCACCGCCGAGAGCGGGAACCCCTGCGCCAGCAGGAGCCCCACCTGCGACGCCCGCCGGTCGATGTTCAGCCGGTACAGCAGCCCGACCAGCAGCAGGGCCGCGATGATGAGGAAGAAGCTGAACCCGAGGAACAGCAGGCCGAACGGGGTCCCGCCCTGGCTGGCCGTCAGCGCCGACGCGAGCACGGGGTCGAACACGAAGCCGCCGTCCGCGGCCTTGAGGTTCGCCCGCAGCAGTTGGCGGAGCCGGGCCGCCGCCTCCTCGATGTTCACGCCCCGTCCCGGGTCGAAACGGATGCTGGTCAGCGCGCCGAAGCGGCTGGCCCACAGCTCCTGCCCCGCCTCCAGCGAGACGTACGCCCGCGGCGCTGCCCGGTACTCGTCCCAGTACTCGTCCGTGTACAGGCGGCGCATCACGTCGCGCTGCCACTTCGGGTCGTCGAACGGCAGGTCCCACTCGCCCGCCGTGTCCTTGTCGGTGATGCCGGGGAACTCCGGCGTCAGCCCCGGGTCGGCCGTCACGTCCCCCCGCGCCACGAACCCCGCCAGCTTGAACTCCGACACCCGGTCCGCCGCCGGGCCGTGACTCTCCGGCGGCTTGTACCGCAGCACCACCTTCGAGCCCGCCGCCGGACGCGCCTTCTCAGGCCACAGGCCCGGGTGCGCCAGGACGATCTCGTCCTTCGCCAGCGCCGCCTTGCCCGGCGGCAGGAACGGCCCCAGCGGCGCGGCCATCGCCGGCGCCGCCGCCACGACACCGGCAATCTCCTTCCCCGCCACCTCGATCTTGCACAGATACACCAGCGTCGGGGCCATCGGCATCCGCGCCCCCAGCGCCGCCGACTCCGCCGCCGCCGCCACGGGCGCCGGCAGCAGCATCTGCCGGCTCTCCAGCGCGATATACGGGAACCGCGCCGTGAACGAGGCCGCGATGGCCTTCGCCTCCAGCGTCTCGCCCTTGAGGCCCTCCGCGAGGACGTGGGCGAAGACCGGCTTCCCCCCCTTACGCCACTCGCGCGGGTCGAGCTTCCCATTCCTGTTGCGGTCGTACCGCCGCACGAGGTCCGCCGCCCGCCCCGCCGGCGTCCGCAGCACTAGCCCCCAGTCCTCCAGATCCAGCTCCGCCTCCAGCGCCTCCTGCAACTTCGTGCCGTCGCCGGCGGCCAGCAGCGCGTTCACCTCCTTGCCGAGGCCGAGCTTCGCCTGCAGCTCCGCCAGCGGCACGAACAGGCTCCGCGGCGCCTCCAGCTCGGGCCGCAGGTTGAAGGCGTCCGCCGCGTCGGCGTCCGTCAGGACGCGGGCCAACTGGACCGGCCACGGGACGATCTCCGCCTCCTTCTTCCCCAGCGCCGCCTCACGCGGCAGAGCGCCGGGCTTCTGAAGATGCACCGTGACCGTGTCGCCCTCCTTCACCCGCAGCGCCCGCGCCAGCGCCGACGATGCCGACGGCTCGACGGGCGTCCCGAGGAACGACTCATCCACGCCGAGGACGGTGACCGCCCGCACCTGCCGGCGTTCGTCATCCGCGCCGGTGGACACTGACGCTTGCAGCAGCAAGGCCGGCACGACGCGGCCCTCGGCCTTCTCCGCCACTTTGGCCGCCAGCGCCTCGCGGAAGAAACGCGGGGCGGTGACGGCGTGCGTCACCCAGCCGAGGCGGCGCTCCGAACGCGCCCGCAGGCTGCCTTGCAGCGAGTCGCCGACGAGGAGCGCGCCGGTGAGGACGGCGCAGCCGACGGCCACGCCGAGCATCACGGCGCTGTTGCCGCGCCAGAAGTAGGCGAGGCTGTTCAGGAGCAGACGCAGGGGGGTCATGTCTTGATGCCGCCCGCCGACGCAGGCCGGATCGCCGAGGCCAGCTCGCCCGTGACCGGCCCGAGGCGCCCGTCGTCCATGACGAGGGTGCGCGGGAAGCGGGCGGCGAGGTCGGCGCTGTGTGTGACGGCGATCAGCACCCCGCCCTCTTCGCGGCACATCTCCAGGAGCAGCGTGCCGACGGCGGTGGCGCTGGTGCGGTCGAGGTTCCCCGTCGGCTCGTCGGCGAGGACGAGGGCCGGCTTGTGCAGGAGGGCGCGGGCGACGGCGGCACGCTGCCGCTCGCCGCCGGATAATTCGGCGGGCCGGTGGTCGAGGCGGTGCCCCAGGCCGACGCGGCCGAGCAGGGCGCGGGCGCGGGCCTGGATGGCCGGCCCGTCGTCGGGCCCGACGATGGAGGGGATGAGGATGTTCTCCAAGACGCTGCACTGGGGCAACAAATGGTGGTCCTGGAAGACGAAGCCGATGGCGCGGTTGCGGAACGCGGCGAGGTCGGCGTCGGAGAAGGCGAAGGGGTCCTTGCCGTCGATGCGGACGGTGCCCCCGGTGGGGGTGTCGAGGGTGCCGAGGATGTAGAGGAGGGTGGACTTACCGGAGCCGGACGGCCCCATGACGGCCAGGGCCTCGCCGGGGGCGGCGTCGAGGTCGATGCCGCGCAGGACGGTCAGGGGCCCGGAGCGGGTGGGGTAGTCCTTGGTGAGCCCGCGCACTTCCAGCGGCATCGTCGCGCCTCCTCCAAGGCAGGGTAGGCGCGGGCGTCGCCGGCAGCAAGGGCAGGGTACGCGCCGGGCGATGTCGTGGTATCATGGGAGTGGCAGGGAGGGCCGTGCCGTGAACCGGACCGATTTCCAGGGTCTCGCTGTCGTCCGCATCGAGGAGGCCAAGTTGTTGCTGGATGCCGGCAAATGGGACGGGGCGTATTACCTGGCGGGTTACGCCGTGGAGTGCGCCCTCAAGGCCTGTATCTGCAAGCTCACCGGGCTGCATGACTTCCCACCACCGAGGAAGATCATTGAGGACTGCTATTCGCACGACCTGAAGAGGCTCCTCGCCGTGGCCGGCCTGGCCGCTGACCTCCAGAACGCCGCGCTCGCCGACCCGGCCCTCGGCGTGAATTGGGCGACGGCGGCCATCTGGTCCGAGGGGGCCAGGTACGAACGCAAGAGCGAGCAGGAGGCTCGTGACCTGTACGCCGCGATCAACGACCCGACCCACGGGGTGCTGACATGGATCAGGATACGCTGGTAGAGGGGATGATCGACGAAGGCCGGCAGCTCGTCCGCGCCCTGGAGGAGGGCGGCCTCGACATCCTCATCGGGTTCTGGGCCCACCGCACCGATGTCGAACGCTGGGTCCTCTGCGTGGCCTCCAGGCAGCTCGACGAGGGGGCAATCGCCGGCCCCGTCGCGCTCACTCAGGCACTCCGCCGGCGGCCGTTCCAGCACATCGGCCCGGCGGACGTGCGTCTCGTGAGGTCGGACAGCCCCGTCGTCGCCCAGGCGCTCCTGGAGGGCGGAAAGGCCGTGCCGGGTGAGTCGTACAGGACGCCGGCCTTCAACCTCGGCCCCCTGTCCGTCGATGAGCTCTACATCTACCCGGCCCACGCACACGCCTCGGCGGAGGCCCCCCCGAGGGAGACGAGGGTCTTCGGGCGCGAGCTGGTCGTCGTCTCTGGCGAGGAGCGCGAGCAATCCGTGGAGGTCGGCACCGTGCCCTGCTGGCCTTCCGACGACCGATTCCCCGAGGCATTCCGCCGGATGGTGGAGGGGCGCTTTGGCACGTTCGATGACTTCCTCCGCCGCTTCCCGCGCGGCGTGATGCTGGACTACTCCCCGAGGATGCGTCGCTCGGCGTGACGAGCCGGCCCCCGGCTAGGCGCGTTCAAGGAGGTCCCGCGGGCGCTTCGCCGCCCATCTCTCTCCTGCCCCGAGCCCGACCCCAGCAGGTGCCTCAGCTCGCGGCCGCCCCACCCACGAGCGCCTGCCGCGAGAACCAGTCGCCCAGCCGGATCGGCGGCCGCGCCGCCGCGAGCAGCGCCTCGTCCTCCGCGTCGTAGAGCCGCGTCCCGGCGAGGCGTGCCCAGACGCCGAGGACGGCCTCCGCCCCCGGCCCCGCCCCCCGCAAGGCCGCGAGCAGGTCCGCCCGTGCCGCCGGCAGGCCCTCTCCGTCCAGCCCCTGTTCCGACCGGCCGAGCTGCACCAGCCGGCGCTGGAGGTGCGACTTACCAACGCTCGCCAGGAGCGAATCCCGGCCGTCCGCCGGCGGGGCGTCCTCCGCCAGCGAGGCCAACATCTCCACCAGTTGGCCGAGCCGCATGTCGGGGTACAGCACGCTCAGCTCGGCCAGGAGGCGTACCAGCTCAGTGCTCATGGCAGGCAGTCCTTGACGAGTGGGAAGCGGGTATCACCCAGGGCGGCGGCATCCCGGCGAGGCCGGAGCCGTGCCTGGCGATCTGCCGAGCCAGCTTCGTCGGGTCGGCCCCATCCATTCTACTCGATGGCAGACGGAGGAGCCCCGCGGATCGACCTCAACGAATTCCTGGGCCATCGACCCCTCTGCGCTCGCACCGTGTCCCTTCACGCCACATCTTCCGCACCACTACCCGCCCCCGAACAGCCCCAGCACCCCCAGCCCGTAGAACGTGTACTCCACGTCGTACCCCTCGTCCCACAGCCCGCCGAAGAAGCCCCCCGGCGGGTGCTCCACCTCCGACGCGTAATCCAGCACCTTCTCCGCATCGAGCCGGTCCAGCGCACCCAGCTCCGCCAGCGTCCACGACCCCGTGAACGTGCTCAGCGTGTCCGCCAGCGGCACCCGGTCGTTCGCCCGCAGCCCGCCCTCCAGAGACGGCATCGCCGCCAGGAATTCCACCACCCCGTCACGCACGTCGCCCGGCATCGCCCCCAGCATCGTCAGCACGCCCGCCGCCGCCGCCGTCGGGTTCGTCCCGCTCCGCCGCATCGCGTTCATCTCCACGAAGCCGCCGTCCTCGCGCCGCCGCGACAGCACGAACGCCGCCACCCTCTCCGGCTCCGGCAGCCCCCGCCCCAGCACCTCGTGGCACAACGCCACCAGAAACGTGGTGTACGTGCTGCCCGACGGCCCGCCCGGCAGCTTCGCGTACCCGCCGTCCGGCGCCCGGAAGCTCGCCAGGAGCCCCGCGATCCGGTCCGCCCACCCCGGCGGGCTCGCCGCCAGCACGTCCTCGCCCCCCGCCGCCTGCACGATGAGGCACGAGTACAGGAGCGAGAAGAAGTCCACCGGCGACGCCTCCCGGCTCAGGCTCGCCCGCAGGAGCCCCGCCGCCCTGGACAGCACCGCGTCATCCAGCGCCCCCAGCACCGCCAGGCCGCGCAGCGCGAAGCTCGTGTAATACAGGTCCGACCCGCCCTCGCGCCCGCTCCAGCCGCCGTCGGCGTTCTGCGCCTCGGTCAGATACCGGGTGTGCTTCTCGCGTCGTTCGGGGTCGATCCGCGCCAGCCCGTCGGCGAGGCGCGAGGTCAGTCGCGGCAGGTACGGCTCGGTCATTTGGGCCCTTCATCTCGTGGGGGCACCGTCGATTGTACGCGGGTGAGCGCGGGCCGGTTCGCCAGGGCATCCCGGTAGTTGAACGCCGACAGCAGACCGAAGATCGTTCCCATGACCAGCGCCGCCCCCGAGATCATGATCGCCTTCCCCTCGTTCGGCCGGGGCTGCCGCAGCTCCGCGATCACCGCCCACGCCGGCAGCCCCGCGGTCAAGAGCACGAAGCCCAGGTGGATCGCCCCGCGCACACACGCCGACGCGCACAGGTCGAGGGTGTCATCCGTCACCGGGATGAACGCCCCGAGCAGCCCGCCGCAGTAGCGGACGATCACACGCACGTCCGGCCTCCCCACGCACACCCCCATCACCGCGCCGGACACGGCCCCCAGCGCCGCGCACAGCCCGCCCGCGTACACCCCCAGCCACAGAGAGTCCGCCACGGCCGACCCGTTCCACGGGAGGTACCCGCTCGGATTCGTCCCCGACATCACGCCGACGACGAGCATCCACGCCGCGAAGACCGTGACGAACGCCGTCACGCCCCAGCCCACGAGGCCGATGGCCGCCCCCAACGCCGCGCTCATTCCGACCTCCCCCGCGCTGTCCGTTCCACAACCCCGCACACGCTCTCTGGTAGGGGGTGCGCCCGCGCCTAAGATGTACTGCATCTCCCCACCGAGGGCCAGTCATGACCGCGCCGCGCAAGCCTGGTTGGAAGCCCGACGCCTCCGCCTCCGCCCCCGCCTCCCCCTCCGCCGGTAAGCCCGCCGGGTGGAAGCCCTCCGGCCCGACTCAGCCCTCCGGCCCCTCGTGGATCTCCTCGCGCTGGGTCCAGGTCGGCGGCGTCCTCGCCGGCCTGTTCGCCCTCGCCGGCGTCCTCATCTACCTCTTCTTCATCCCCCGCCCCGTCCGCGCCCCCGCCCTCGTCCTCATCGAGGCCGGCTACGAGGCCAACCTCGCCGTCCCCCACAACGTCGCCGGACGCAACGCCACCAAGGCCCTCGAGCAGTGGGCCATCCGCCACGGCGAGCAGGTCTCCCGCGGCGACTGGCGCAAGATCGACGTCTCCAGGGCCACCCTCGAGCCCGAGGGCGAGGAGGCCCTCAAGAAGATCGAGGCCCTCAAGTCCACCACCTTCACGCGCCCGGTTGACCGCGCGGTCATCTACGTCGCGGCCCACGGGGTCGCCCTCCCCGCGGAGGACGGCACCCTCACGGCGTACCTCGTCCCCGAGGGCTTCGACCCCGCCAACCCCTCCGCCCTCTTCAAATTCGACCGCCTCCTCGACGCCCTCGCCTCGCTGCCCAAGGCCACCCAGAAGCTCCTCCTCCTCGACACCGGCGGCGTCCGCACCTCCTGGGCACTCGGGCAGTTCCAGCCCACCTTCGTCGCCGCCCTGGAGTCCGAACGCTACCAGGACAAGATCAAGGCCATCGACAACCTCTCCGTCATCACCGCCGCCGGCAGGAACCAGCCCTCCTGGGTCGCCGAGGAGCAGGGGCTGTCGGCCTTCGCCCTCTTCACCCTGGACGCCCTCGCCGGCGCCGCCGACTCCGACCCCAAGGACGGCGTCGTCACCGCCTACGAGCTGCACACGTACCTCTCCGGCAAGGTCGCCGAGTGGTCGCGCCACAACCGCGCCCGCCTACAGCAGCCCGCCCTCTACCCCGCCAAGGACGAGGGCGTCTCCCGCGCCCGCGCCCTCCCCCTCGCCCACTTCGAATCGTACACGCAGGCCGACCTCCCCGCCCCACGCCCCGACACCGACCTCGCCGCCTGCACGAAGTCCTGGGAGCGGGCCAGGGAGCTGGCCGCCCTCTCCCCCTGGTCCCACGCCCCGCACCGCTGGCGCCGCTACCAGGAGCTGCTGATCCGCGCCGAGGAGCTGGCCCGCGCCGGCGACACCACCTCCTCCGAGCGCGTCCGCGGCGACGCCGACAAGCTCGCCGGGGAGATCGCCGCCTCCCGCGAGGCCGCCTTCGACTCCATGCGCCTCAGCATCCCCATGCTCGAATCCCTCGGCGTCCGCCTCGGCGCCGCCGAGACCGCCTGGCTCGGCACCTTCTCCGCCGCCCTCGACGCCGGCAACCTCGACGAGTGCGTCAAGATGGCCTCCGCCCCCGCCAAGGAGGCCGGCCCCCGGTGGGTAAGGCAGGCCCAGCGCCTCCGCGCCACCGAGCGCGTCCTCCGCCACATCGCCGCCGACCCCGGCAAGCGTGGCCCCGCCTGCAAGGCCCTCCTCGCCGCCCTCGACGACGCCCTCGAGCCCAACCGCCCCGGCGAGGCCCAGTACCTCACCGTCGTCCTCGACGAGAAGGCCCCCCCCGCCCCCGCCGACGAGAAACTCGCCGCCCAGCGCTGGACGCTCATCGGCAAGGCCCTCCTCGCACGCCTCCGCGCCGAAGAAGCCGCCCTCGGCATGAAGGCCGACGCCCCCGCCGCCCCCGAGGCCGTCATGCCCTGGGTCCGCCCCGCCGTCACCCGCGCCGACCGCGCCCGCCGCACCGCCCAGGACCTCCTCTTCACCACCCTCCCCGAACGCTGGGCCGAGGCCGAGAAGCTCCTCGCCGAGGCCGAGAAGGACTACATCACCGCCGAGGAGACGGCCCGCTACGTCCTCCGCGCCATGCGCGACTGCCACTCCGCCCTCGCCCGCCTGCCCCACCTGAGCCGCTGGCTCGCCGAGCAGACCATCGACAAGGACGCCGAGGCCAGGGTCGAGGCCGCCTGGGTCAAGGCCCACAACATGCACCTCCTCCTCCAGGCCGCCCCCCCCGGCGACGCCCAGCTCCGCGAGGCCGTCGGCGCCAACGGCAAGCTCGACCCCGACAAGCTCGCCGGCGCCATCAACCTCAACCTCCGCGGCGGCGCCCGCCTCAACGGCATGCTCGACCCCCTCGCCGGCGACATGGCCTTCATCGAGGGCAAGGTCAAGCAGTCCGCCGCCGACCTCGCCGACCCGCCGACGACCGACGTGTCCTGGCACCGCATCGACGCCTACCTGCGCCTCCCCCTCGCCGACCCCGCCCTCCGCTCCAAGCTCGCCAGGGACAGCGCCCGCATCTCGCACGCCCTCCACGCCGACGGCCGCAAGGCCGCCAAGGCCGGCGGCGCCGAGAACACCGACGACCTGATCCGGGCCGAGGCCGCCCACCAGGCCCGCTTCGCCGTCGCCGCCGCCGCCGAGAAGACCCCCGACCGCGACGAGCTGAAGGCCGCCCTCGAACGCCCCGACCTCGGCGTCAAGCTCGTCAAGCTGATGGCGGGCCGGGCCGCCGAGGCCGCCGCCAAGGCCGAGGCCGCCTCCAAGGCCGACATGGCCAAGGCCGGGGCCGAGCTGCGCCGCGCCGCCGCCCTCGCCCGCCTCATCGACGGCTGGGCCGCCCCGATCCTCACCCGCGACCCCGTGGACGCCCTGCGCCAGGTCGGCCTCCACGACCTGTTCTGCTGGCAGGCCGAGCGTGCCTATCTCGACCACCTCTCCGGCGGGCAGGCCGGCGCCGACGGCAAGCCCTACTTCAAGGCGGCCGCCTCGCGCTTCCTCGCCGACGCCAAACGCCGCGCCGAGGCCGGCGCCGACACGAACACCAAGAACGAGCCGCGTTACGAGGCCGTCAAGGCCACACAGACGCGTGTGGACAACGCCGCGCCGCTGAACCTCGAGTGGGCGCCCGCCCCCAAGGCGGCGTATCTCACCGGCGGCGGCGCGTTCCACCTCACCGACGAGCCCGAGGCGGAGCGTTACTACCGCCTCGCCGGCCCGGCCGACATCGAGGGATCCTCCGTCCGGTGGGCCAGCGCCACGGCCGGCCTCAAGGCCCCCACCCCGGGCGTCCGCGAATGGCCGCTCGGCGAGGCGCACCGCGCCGCCATCCAGGCCGACGGCGACCTCTACAAGCGCCGCAAACGCACCTCGAAGTACTCCATCGACGCCTTCTTCCGCGGCCAGCGCGTGGCCGCCGAGATGGCCGTCACCATCCACCGCGAGCCCGACCACCTGGCCGTCGAGCCGCCGCCCCCGCCGCGCACCAGCGTGGCCGTCCTGACCGACGATAAGGAGTTCGCCAAGCACGTCGCCAGCAAGCACGCCATCTGCATCGTCCTCGACTGCTCCGGCAGCATGCTGGAGAAGGGCCCCGACGGCGTCGTGAAGTGGGACGGCGCCCGCAAGGCCCTCCGCGACGTGCTGTACCAGATGCCCGACGGCGTGCAGGTCAGCCTCGTCGTCTACAGCGCCGCAGGCTTCCAGCCCGAGCTGAAGCCCGGCCAGGACGTCGGCCGGGGCGGCATCCAGTCCGTCTGGGACCTCCACCCCTGGAAGAAGGAGGACCGCGAGGCCCGCCTCAAGAGGATCGACGCCCTCAAGCCCGAGTCCGCCACCCCCCTGATGCGCAGCATCAAGTTCGCCCGCGAGCAGCTCCCCGTCGCCTTCCGCGACCGCCGCTCCATCGTCGTCATCACCGACGGGGGCGACTACAACTTCTACCGCTCCGAGGTCCTCAACAAGCGTCCCGGACGCAAGCCCATCGCCGACCTCGACGCCGACCTGAAGGTCAAGAACAAGGTCCCCAACAGGCTGCGCACCATCGCCGACTTCCTCGGCGACACCTTCTCCTCCGCCAACAACGCCGACGACATCAAGGTCAAGGTCATCGGCTTCGGCATCGGCAAGATGGACGAGTGGGAGGAGAGGGCGCACAAGGAGCTGCCGGGCGCCCTCAAGGGCATCGGCGGCCAGTACGTGGACGCCCGCAACACCGCCGACCTGACCGCCGCCCTGACGCGCAACCTCCTCCGCCTCGACTACAAGCTCGTCGTGCCGCCCAAGGAGGGCGAGTTCGAGAAGCCGCCGCTGGAGGGCACCATCAGCCGCATCTTCTCCGCCGAGGGCAAGCGCGAGAACCTCCGCTGGATGGACGTGCCGCCCGGCGCCCGCACCCTCCGCCTCGACCTCATGAAGTCGGTGAACCAGGAGGTGCGCACCCAGGCCGGCGACGCCCTCGTCCTGGAGATGCGCCCCGAGGACTCCTCCGTCATGCGCTTCCGCCGCTGGATGTTCATCCGCTCCCTCGCCCGCGGCGGGTCGTTCCAGCGCGTCGCCGAGGCCACCTCCGGCTGGACCCTCGGCGCCGTCGAGAGCTGGCAGGAGGGCGCGGGACGCATGCGTTCGATGGCCACGCTGGAGAAGGACCGCGGCTTCGCCGACCCCGGCCAGCCGGTGCAGATGATCCACCCGAGCTGGGCCTGGTTCGAGCTGCACCAGGACAAGTCCAAGGAGCGCGGGGCCGCCCTCCGCGCCGTCAAGCTCTACAACTACCCCGCGCCGGCCTTCGGCATGGAGGTGCCCTTCTGGCCCCTCGACGAGCCCGCCCGCTTGAAGGGCTGGTGGCTGGAGGGCACGCGCCAGATCGCCTCGCGCCCCGACCTGCGCGGCGAACGCCTCCTCGACCAGCAGGAGAAGAAGCTCGCCTTCGAGGCCGGCGAGGACGCCGCCACCCTGGAGAGCGTCACACTGGAGAAGTCGTGCCTCGTGCCGTTCCGGCAGGACGGCAAGGAGGACGTGACCGTGGCCGACTGCCTCGTCGTCCGCCTGCGGTACGACAACAAGAAGGGCCCCTACTTCGCCGAGGTCGGCGACCCCTCGCGGCGCACCGGCGGCGTCGCCCACCGCTTCTTCCACGAGGCGGGCAAGAGCACCAGCATCTTCTGGCCCGTGACCGCGGAGGACGCCGAGCGGATCAAGGAGCTGCGTGTCTACTCGGTCGCCGCCCTCAAGGCCGCCGCCATGCAGAAGGACATCGCCCTCGGCGCCCCCGCCAGCGGCAACCGCCGCCCACAGGAGGTCGAACGCTGATGGCCGTCTGGAAACCCACGGCCGAGCAGCCCAAGCCCGGCTCCGGCCGCGTCTGGCAGGCCGCCGCCGTCATCGTCATCCTGCTGGCGCTGGGCGGGGGCCTCCTCGCCTGGCTCCTGTTCCCCGACCCCTTCACGCGCCCGCGCTTCCTCCCCCTGGCCGTCTACGAGTACCACGCCGACATCCCGCCCCTGGCCTGGACGCGCCAGGACGCGCAGGCCCTGCGCGGCATCGAGTGGGCACGCAGCAGCGCCGGCGACAACAGCCAGACCTCGCGCCTCCTCAAGGCCGAGCTGGAGGGCCTCGCCACCCACCCCGCCGGCGAGCCCCTCGTCGTCTACCTCTCCGGCTACCTCCTCGTCCACGACGGCAAGCCCTACATCTTCCCGGCGGAGGAACAGCTCAACCGCCCCTCCGGCTGGATCCAGATGGCCGACGTCCTCCGCCTCCTCCGCGCCTGCCCCGCCCGCCGCAAGCTCCTCCTCCTCGACGTGATGCGCCCCCTCAACCTCCCCGAGAAGGGCCAGCTCCGCTCCGACGGCCTCACGGCCCTGTGGCCCCTCCTCAGCGAGTCCGTCAAGGAGGACCCGAAGCTCGCCATCCTCACCGCCTGCTCCCCCGGCCAGACCTCGCGCTCCTCCCAGGAGCTGGGCCGGACCGTCTTCGGGCACTTCGCCGCCCGCGGCCTGCGCGGCCTCGCCGACGGCTGGCACCCCAGGGGCAAGCTCGACGGCCGCGTCAAGCTGCGCGAGCTGGCCGACTACGTCCGCGTCTGCGTCGATCACTGGTCGCAGACGAGCTTCGGGGCCCGCCAGACCCCCGCCCTGTTCGGCGGCGACGACGACTGGCCCCTCACCCTCGTCGATCAGGCCGAGGACGAGCCGACACCCCTGGGCGACTACCCGCCCTGGCTGGAGGCCGGGTGGAAGACGCTCGACGGCTGGCGCGTGAAGGGGGTCGCCCCCGCCGTCCGCCCGGCCTTCCTGGCGCACGCCCGCGCCGTGCTGGAGGCCGAGACACGCTGGCGGGCCGGCATCGACCCGGCCCGCGTCAAGTCCGACCTGGCGGCCCGCCTCGCCGCGGCGGCGGCGGAGTACGCCGAGAAGGCCCCGCCCGCCCCCGGCGAGCCGACCACCCTCGCGGCCATGCCCGACCCGCAGGGGGACGACCTCGACGCCTTCAAACGCATCCTCGCCCGCCGCGACAAGCTCCCCGCCAAGGCCGCCGAGGACGCCCTCAAGCCGGTCATGACGGACCTGGAGGCGTTGTCGAAGAAGTACATGGAGAAGGGCAAGGAGCTGGCCGCCCTCGCCGTCGCCGCGGCTGCGGCCCAGCCGTTCGGCCCCGAGGCCGCCAGGCTGCTCTCGGGGGTGCTCACGCCGCTGAAGGGGGCCGACCGCTTCGACGAGGTGCGGTTCCTGCTCCGCCTCGCCGGACGCGCCGAGAAGCCCGAGCTGTGGGCGCCGGAGGCGGCGCGACTGGCCGTTCAGGCGGCCGTCGAGGACGCGAAGCTGCGTGCCTACCCGGACGAGGCGCTGCGCTGGGTGGCCGGGCCGCGGGCGTCGGCGGCGATGGCGTGGCGCAAGGCCGAGGCCATGCTGTTCGAGGGCACCGAGCCGTGGGGGAAGGGCGGCCCGGAGCTGCTGCGTGGCGTGCTGGGCCGCTACCGGGCGATCCGCCAGGACCTGGCCATCGCCGACGACGCCATCCGCACGCGCGACGACGCGCTGGCCTTGCTCCCCTGTTTCGTCCTGTCGAACACGCCCCCGGCGCCCATCGCCGCCCTGGAGCGTGCCACGGCGGAGGCGCGCAAGTTACAAAAGCTCCTGGAGGAGGTGCCGGCGGACAGGGCGGGGCGCCTGGCCGACCTGACCGAGAAGACGCAGGCGCTGCGGTACGGGTCGGACAGCCTGCAATCCTTGACGCGCGACTGGGCCCCGGACAAGCTCCCTTCGCTGATTGCCCGCATGAAGGAGGGCCGCCCTGCCGATCTGGAGATGGGACGGGCTCTCCTCTCATCGGCGTGCCCGGACACGCGCCAGCGTCCGCCCCTCTGGGCGGCCTACCGTGAAGGATCGCGGCTGCGCGCGGACAAGGGCATGGAAGCACTGGGGCCGCCGGGGCCGTCCCGTCCCACCCTCCCCGATCCGGGGGCCTGGGACGACGGGGCGAGCCAGCGGGCCGCGGCGACGCTCCTGACACGCGACGTGGATCGCGCGCGGGCGGCGGTGCTGCGCCTGCGTCTGGTGTCCGGGGCCGGCCTCCCGGAGGCCGACGCCCTCCTGGACGCGCTGAGGCGCAAGCCGGACGACGGCCCCTCCTGGCAGAAGCTCGCCGCCGTGCTGCAATCGGCCGGCGGCTGAACCGCGAGGGACATCCATGCACGCCAACAGATCGCTGCCGCCGCCACGCATCCCGGCGGCGCTCCGCCTCACCCTGGCCGGCCTGCTCGCCGTCGCCGCCGTCGCCGCGGTGACCCCGCGCGTATCCGCGCAGGACGCCAAGGACCTCAAGCTCAAGCTGCACTTCTCGTTCAAGGACGCCAAGGACACGGCCAAGGGCGGCGTTAGCCTGCGTCCCAACGTGCCGCAGGAGGTCTTCGTCTTCGTGGAGAACGAGGACGAGGACGCCGACCAGGAGGTCACCGTCCAGCTGATCGCCGGCGGGGCCACCGAGCTGGCCCAGAAGCTCACGGTGAAGAAGGGCGACAAGGCGCGTGTCGCCTTCGAGAAGGCGCCGCCCGCCGCCAAGGCCCTGCCCGGGGCCATCACCTTCCGGGTGCTCAACAAGGACGGCAAGTACAACACCGGCCTCGACGCCCGCCTGCAGGTCGCCCGGCCGCGCACCTACGTCAACCCCACGGCGAGCTACACGCCGGGCGAGGCGAACCGCTTCGAGATGACCGTCTCGCCCAAGGCGGACGCCACGTTCACCGGCCCGGCGGCCAAGGCCGAGCTGGACATCTCGCCGGGCAACATCCCCGGCCTGACGCCCGGCCAGAAGAAGGCGGGGCGGTACAGCGGCTTCCTGCCGCTCGTGTCCGGCGCGGCGCTGACGCTGGAGGCCCGTGACCTGAAGTTCGACGCGCCCAAGGACCACAAGGGCGTCGTCTACGCGACGGTGGACGGCTACCAACGCGCCATCGCGGCGGACACGACGTTCGCCCTGGCGGGGGCGGCCACCACGCCGGACCTCAACGACGACGCGACCCTCAGCCTGCCGCTGCCCGCGTTCAGCCGCCCGGCGACGCTCACGGTGCCGGTCCACGCGGACGGCAACATCGCGTGGGACGACAGGATCAAGATCCAGCTCGCCGCCGGCAAGAAGAAGGACGCCAAGGACGGTGAGGACCCGCGTCTGTGGGCGGACGTGGCCTCGTTCACCGGCCCGCGCGAGGTCAAGTACGCCTACGCCGCCGGGGCCGGCGGCGGCCTGCTGGTGACGCCCGCCGTGGCGGACTGGAAGGCGGTGCTGGATTTCAGCGGCGTCTTCGAGCCGACGGAGGTGCGTCTCGTCCTGGAGGACAAGGGGGGCACGAGGCGGAACCTCCGCAACGGCATCACCCGGAGCGTCAGCGGCGACGCGGTGATCCAGCCCATCGTCTTCGACGACACCCCGCCGGACGTGCTGGAGTTCGAGACGCCGCCGCCGCCCGCGGTGGCCTATAAGGGCCGTGACATCCGTGTGTTCGCGCGGGCCAGGGACTCGGAGTCCGGCATCACGGAGGTGTACTTCCACGCCGGCAAGCCGGGCGAGAGCGGCAAGCTGCCGCCGGGCGCCGTCAAGGTGCCGGCCAACGCGGTCGAGGACTCCCCGCTGTGGGAGGCGACGTTCACGGTGGGGAGCGACATCAAGGGGCCCTTCGAGGTCACGGTGGTCGCCGTCAACGGCGTCGGCCTGTCCAGCGCGCGGACGCTGACGCTGCCGCGGCAGGACCCGCCGCCGGACGCGGCGTCCATCGCGGGCCGGGTGTTCGAGATGGACAACCCGGTCGAGAACCTCCCCGTCGTCCTCCTCAACGACAAGGGCGAGGAGGTGGCGGTGGATCGGACGGCGGCGGGCGGCAAGTTCGTCATCCGGGGCGTGCTGCCGGGGCTGTACGCCCTGACGGCCCGCAAGGAGGCCAACGGCTTCCGGGCGATGCGCCAGATCGTGATCGAGGGCAAGGAGCAGCTCGTCGATAAGGACCTGAAGTTGGAGGCGCCGCCGGAGGTCATCAAGGCCCCCAAGAAGGAGGAGAAGAAGGACGAGAAGAACGGCAGGATCAAGGGCACCGTGGTGGAGGGCCCTCGCCCGCAGGCCGGCGTGCCGGTGACCCTGACGGACCTGGAGGCGAAGAAGGTCGTCACCTCGACGAAGACCAACGCCGAGGGCGCGTACGAGTTCAAGGATCTGCCGAAGGGCAGGTACGCGGTGACGGCGGCGAAGAGCGCCTCGTTCACGACGGCCCGCAAGGACGTGGACCTGGCGGCCGGCGAGGAGAAGGCCGGCGTGGACCTGAAGCTGTTCCGGTGACGCGGTGACGGCGTGCGAACGGGCGGCGGGGCCTTTGCCCCGCCGCCCGGCGTTTTCAGGCGGCGGATTCCCAGGACATGCGGAAGAGATCACCCACGCGGCAGCGGAAGGCCGGCAGGCCGGGCCCGGCAGACAGCTCGTCCTCCCCGGTGTGGCGCGTCGGTGGGCCCTCCGGTGTGTAGACGACGACGGACATCTCCCTGGTGTCGATCAGCCAGACGCAGGCCGTCCCTGCTTCGAGGTATTCGCGGATCTTGGCCGCCGTGTTGTCGGTGGAGTCCTCGGGGTGGGCCACCTCGACGGCGAAGAGGGGCGGGACCTCGCCATACCCCTTCGGCAGCGTGTCGAACGAGTCGGCGTCATCGTAGACGGCCACGTCGGGGCCGCGCACGGTGTCCGGGTCGCGACGCAGGATGACGCCGCAGTCACCGCCGACGACGTAGAACCTCCGGATCTCGCGGATGTGTTCGCCGACGATCGCGCCCGCTCTGGCGCAGACGAACCCCATCTTCCGATCTGGCGGGGGCAGCTCGATGACCTCTCCGCGCGCCAGCTCGAACCATCGATCCTCGTTCTCCACCCGGTGGACGAAGTCGAGGAACTGTTCCGCCGTCATGGCATCCCCCCGAACCGCTTCCGTGCTAATTCGATGGCCCCGTGGACGACGACCTCCTCGCCCAGCGCCGCCGGCACGATGTCCGTCAGCCCGGCGAACGGCGCGAAGACACGCTCGGCGACGAGGCGGCGCAGCGGGGCGAAGAGGAGATCCTCGCCCATGAGCGACACGCCGCCGCCGATGACGATACGGCGGGGGCAGAGGAGGGTGATGACATGCCCGAGCGCCTCTGTCAACGAGCCGACGGCTTGTCCGAGTACGTCTCGGCTGTACTCGTCCCCCTGGCGGGCACACTCCCCTATCCGTTTGACCGTGATTGGTTCCAGGTCACGCGATGTGAAGAGGGTCGATGCTCTCTGGGCTGGCGTCGAGGGAAGGCCTACCGCGTTCCGCTCGATGGCCCACCCGGACGCGAGCTGCTCAAGTGGCCGAGGTTGGAAAATGTCTCCGCCGACGCAGCCGAGCAAGCGGATCTGCCCCACCTCGCCGGCGCCGCGTCCACACCCCCGGTACATCTCGCCGTCGATCACCAGGCAGCCGCCGATGCCGCTGCCGATGGTCATGTAGAAGATCGGCGACAGCCCCTTGCCCGCGCCGTGATGCGCCTCCGCGAGACCCGCCACGGCGGCGTCGTTGCCCAGCGCCGCCGGCAGGCCCGTCACATCCGAGACCCAGTCCGCCAGCGGGAAGCCGTCCCACCCCGCGATCTGGTGTGAGCGGATGACCGTGGCCGTCGTGTCGTCCACCGGGCCGCCGAAGCCGACGCCGACGGCCATCAGCGTCCCGGCCTTCCGCATCTGGGGCAGGGCGGCGAGGATCTGGTCGCGGATGCCCTCGGCCCCGCGTGCAGGATCGACGCGGCCGCGCCACAGCGCGGCGAGCTTGCCGTCGGCGGCTCCGACGCCGAGCTGGAGCTTCGTCCCGCCGATCTCGATGCCGAGGTACATGGAGAGCTCCGCCTCGCGTCGCGGCTGACTCTGGTCACACGTCGCGCCGGGGCAGGCCCATGCCGATGCGGCGGTGCAGGTCGTCCACCACCCAGTGGAACGCCGCCAGATGAACGGTCTCGACGATGCCCATGTCGTCGAGGGGGACGTGCAGGCACTTGTTGGCCAGGCCGCGGAGCTTGCCGCCGTTGAACCCGGTGCAGCCGAAGGTGAGCACGTCGTGGGCGTTGGCCCACTCGACGGCCTTGAGGATGTTGGGGCTGTTGCCTGAGCCGCTGATCGCCACCAGCATGTCGCCGGGGCTGGCGAGGTTCTTGAGCTGCTCGACGAACACGCGGTCGAAGCCCTCGTCGTTGCCCCAGGCGAGGATGTACGGCGTGTTGTCGGTCAGCGAGAGGATGCGGACGCGTTTCTTGTCGCTGGTGAAGTCCTCGCGGCGGAGGCACTGCTTGCCCACGTCCTCGCAGAAGTGGGAGGCGTTCGAGCCGCTGCCGCCGTTGCCGATGATGAAGACGAACCGCCCGTGTTCGTAACGCTGATAGATCGCGTCGGAGAGGGCGACGACCTCGGCGGGGTCGATGCGGAGCAGCTCTTCGCCGATGCGTCCGAGGAATGCCTTGGGGTCCAGTGTCGCGCCGAGCATGTGCGTGATGCCTCCTGTTGCCGGCAATGGTATCAGATTCGGGCGGCCGGCCGGAAGGCGGATTCCGGGCGAGCGGGGCCGCGTGAGTGCCCCGGGTGGAGCGTCAGCGGCTCTGGCTGCTCTCGTTCGTTGATGCACGCCACACAAACGAGGCGCTGACGCTGTGTGACTCGGGGCGCTGACGCGGCCCCGCTCGCCCGATCCAGATCCGCTCACGCTCCAGCTCGGGGCGCTGACGCGCCGAGAGATCAAGATGCGCTGACGCCCCACTCGGGGCGCTCACGCAAACCCGCTCGCCAGCAGCCAGATCCGCTCACGCCCCGATCAAGCGCAGACACTCCACCTCCCGCCGCCCACAATACCCTTATGCGCACCATCCTCCCTCTGCTGCTGCTCGCGCCCGCCCTCCGGGCCGACGACTTCTTCGCCGCCAAGGTGCGGCCCATCCTCGCGGCCCACTGCTTCAAGTGCCACGGCCCCGACGACGCCACGCGCAAGGCCAGGCTGCGCCTCGACACCCGCGAGGACGCCCTGAAGCCGGCCCGGTCGAAGAAACGCGCCATCGTCCCCGGCAAGCCGGCCGAGAGCGAGGCCATCGTCCGCATCGAGTCCGCCGACGAGACGGAGGTGATGCCGCCGCCGTCGGCCAAGATGCCCCTCACCGCCGAACAGAAACGCATCCTCCGCGAGTGGATCACGAAAGGGGCCGAGTACACGACCCACTGGGCGTTCGTCGCGCCGGACGCCGCGAAGACTCGGCCGCCGGGGGTGACACCGTCCGCTCACGCCGGGCCGCTCGCCCGGAACCCCATTGATGCCTTCGTCCTCGCCCGCCTGGAGCGAGAGAAGCTCAAGCCGTCGCCCGAGGCCGATAGGCTCACGCTCCTCCGCCGCGTGTACCTCGACCTCGTCGGCCTGCCGCCGACGCCCGCGGAGGCCGACACCTTCCTCGCCGACAGGCGTCCCGACGCCTACGAGCGTCAGGTGGACCGCCTCCTCGCGTCGCCGGCCTACGGCGAACGCTGGGCGCGGAAGTGGCTCGACCTCGCACGCTACGCCGACACCAACGGCTACGAGAAGGACCGCCCGCGTAGCATCTGGCCGTGGCGCGACTGGGTCATCGGCGCCATTAACGACAACGTGCCGTTCGACCGGTTCTCCGTCGAACAGCTCGCCGGCGACATGCTGCCGAGGCCCGTCCCCGTCGCCACCGGCTTCCACCGCAACACGATGCTCAACGAGGAGGGCGGGATCGACCCGCTGGAGTTCC
>CAZVZK010000090.1:0-40623 GCA_964630925.1 uncultured Alcaligenaceae bacterium | reverse complement strand
GAGAATCGCTACCTGAATTCGCCCTCACAAGAAACGTAGCCCTGTAAGGGGGGGGTGGCTCTCGGTCTGGGATATCGAGAAGCGGAAACGGCTGTGGCGGAAGAGGGTGAGCGACCAGCTCATGAGGTGTCTGTCGTTCTCGCATGACGGGGGGACACTCGCCTCGCAGGAGGGGAACGTCCGCGGGGCACCGCACGCCTTCTGGAAACGCCGCGACGGCACGGCGATCATGGGCGTGGCGCGGCGGTCCAGCAAGTTCTCCGCGTACCTGCCCGACGGCGACATGATCGTAGACAGGCCGAACCGGCCTGGATTCCGGCTCTGGGATCCGATCAACGACGAGCTCAAGGGGCCGGACTGGGGGGACGTGACCGGGACGGATGATGAGAAGTCTCCTAACCGGCTGCGCCTTATCTCGGACCCGGAGGGGATGGCGGTCTCGCGCAACGGCAAGACAGTCGTCCTCGTCACCCCGATCAAGGAAGGGCGGCGCGTTTCCGTGTACGACCTGACGAAGATGTACCGGGACAAGCGATGAGCCACGCTGGCGTCGGCCCGCGCGGGCGGTAATATACCCCGCATGTCTCCGCCGACGGTCTGGTTCAACAAGCACCTGAGCAACACCTGGGAGATCCTCGCCCTTCTGCGCGAGGCACGATCCCCCGGCGAATTCCGCATCCTCTGCACGCACCCACGCGGCAGCTACGCCGGGCGTCACCACGCCGACGCCTTCGAGAAGGAGCCCGTCGGCCTCGGCGATGATGCCTACGTCGAACACTGCCTGGGCTTCGCCCGCCGGCACGGCGTGCGACTGTTCGTGCCGGGGCGCAAGGTGTTGCCGATCGTGCGGGCGGCGGGACGCTTCGCGGTGATCGGGACGGATGTTTTGGGGGCGGGGGACGCCGAGGCGGTGGCGCTGGTCAATGACAAGGGCCGGACGTATGCGGCCCTCGCAGGCGGGGCCGGGATCGAGATTCCCGAGTACGCCGTCGTCAACAACCTCGCCGGGTTCGACGCGGCGTGGGCGCGTCTGCGGCCACGACACGCGCTCTGTTACAAGCCGGCGGTGTCCGTCTTCGGCATCGGCTTCCGCATCGTCATCGACGAAGGCACGGCGCCTGGGCCGTACTTCATCACCCACGACGACGCACGGCGCGAGATGGGCGTGCGGGGGCGCTTCCGCGATCTGCTGTTGATGCAGTACTTGCCGGGGCCGGAACGCAGCGTCGATTGCCTGGCGTGGGGCGGCCGGCTCGTTCGCTGTGTGGTGCGCCGCAAGGAGGAGGGCGGGCAGGTGATCGAGGACGAGCCGCGCCTGACCGATGCGATCCGCACCATCACCGCCCGCCTACGCCTCTCGGGGCTCTTCAACGTGCAGTTCCGCGACGGCGGCGGCCGACCCTGTCTTCTGGAGATCAACCCGCGCATGTCGGGCGGCCTGCCCATGGCCTGCAAATCCGGGCTGTTGCTCCCGCTGTGGGCGATCCGCCTGGCCCTCGGCACCGCGACGCCCAACGATGTGCCCGCGCCCCGGACGGGGATCTGGGTGCCGCAGCCGCCTCAGGTAGCCTCACGATGAAGGACAACACCGTCCGCCTCAAGGCCGGCACGCTTCGCCTGCACGTCGAGGCGGCGGAGGTCGGGCTGCGCGACCTGTGCGGATTCGCCAGCCGCCGCAGCCGCAAACGAGGCTTCGTGTTCGTGAGCAAGGTCCTGGGCAAACACTATCCGGTGAGACCCCGCGTGATGGCGGAGATGCACGAGCGGCTCGCGGGCAAGATCGCCGCCGTGCCCGGCCCGGTGGTGCTGATCGCCCTCGCCGAGACGGCGACCGGACTGGGCCAGGGCATCCACGAGGCGTGGCTGCGCCGGACGGGGCGCGAGGATGTCCTCTTCCTGCATACGACGCGGTACCGCCTGAGCCGCCCACTGGCGCTGGGGTTCGAGGAGAGCCACAGCCACGCCTCCGAGCATCTGGTGTACCTGCCGGAGGACGAGCGTCACTTCCGCACGGCGCGGACGCTGGTGCTGGTCGATGACGAGATCAGCACGGGGCGCACGCTCGCCAACCTCGCCGCCGCCTACCGGGCCGTCAACCCGCATGTCACTGAGGTGCACCTCGTCTGCCTGACGGACTGGCTCGGGCCAGTCCGTCAGGCAGACGTGGCAGGCCGCGTCGGCCTGACGACGGCCGTCCATTCGCTCCTGCGCGGGGGGTTCACCTTCGAGGACGACCCGGCGTTCGACCCCGGCCCGATCCCCGACGTGGTCGGACGTGGCGACACCAAGGATGGCCTGATCCCCGCCGACAGCCCCCGCGTCGGCGTGCGCGGCTTGCTGTCAGCGGACCTCGGCGGGCTCATCCGCCGCGCCGGCGTCCGGCCTGGCGAGAGGCTCCTCGTCCTCGGCAGCGGGGAATTCGCTTACCCGCCGTTCCTGCTGGCGCGGCGTCTGGAGGATCTGGGGTGGGATGTCCGCTACCAGGCGACGACGCGCTCGCCGCTGCTCGTCGACGGCGACATCACCTCTTCTTTCGAGTTTCGTGACAATTACGACGACGACATCCCGAATTACCTCTACAACGCCGTGCCGGATGCGTACGACCGGGTGCTGATCGGGTACGAGACCCGTCCGCTGCCCGCCGGCCACGCCCTGCCTGACTCGCTGGCCGTCACGCCCCTGTTCTTCTGACCGGATGCGCGGATGGAGACGGTGATCTTCCTCGACCTGGATGACAGCGTCTTCCAGACGCTGCCGAAGTGCCCGCCGGGCGAGGCGGTCAGCCCCGTCGCGTACCGCCGCGACGGCGAGCCGCTCTCGTTCATGACCGCGCGCCAGCGTACCTTCATCGAGATGCTGTTCCGCGCCGGCACCGTCATCCCCGCGACGGCCCGCGGCCTCGACGCCTTCCGCCGCGTCGATCTCCCGTTCCCTGGCCCGGCCATCGTCGGCTTCGGCGGGGTCGTCCTCCGCGCCGACGGCACGCCCGACCCCGGGTGGGAGGCCCACATCCGCCCACTCTGCGAGGGCGTGGCGGAGGAGCTGGACGGGCATCTCCGCGCGACGGTGCGATTCATCGCCGAGCGCCGCCTCGGCGCCCACGCCCGCGTGATCTCGGACCTGGGCATGCAGCTCTACATCGTCGTCAAGCACCCCGACGGCGACGCCTCCAAACTCGACCCGATCCGCGAAGGGCCGTGGGCGGCCATCGCGCCCGAGCGGTACTTCGTCCACCACAACGGCAACAACCTGTCGCTCGTCCCGCGCTTCCTCGGCAAGGAGCGTGCGGTGCGGCACGTGCTGGCGGGGCGGCCCGGCCCGGTCCTGGCGCTGGGCGTGGGCGACAGCTTCAGCGACGCCCCTTTCCTGTCGCTTTGCGACTTCGCGCTGGTCCCGCGCGGCAGCCAGCTCGGCCGCCTGCTCGGCTCGGGGGGGTGCTGAATGTTCAGCGGCAGCTACCACCCCGACGACGTGACCTTCCTCCTCAAGCGCGTCCACGTCGAGCCGACGGAGATCGCGGAGAAGGAACGCCTCATCCAGTCCGGGCGGCGGCACTACAGCGAGATGATCGGCCGCGAGGCGGCCCCATCGCCGGCGTACCTGCGCGTCTTCCACGAGGCGCTGGCCCGCAACAAGCCGCGCTTCGCCCGCGACCTGCTGACGCTCGCCAGCCACATCGCCGCCATCCGGGCCGAGGGGGCGGTGATCGTGTCGCTGGCCCGCGCCGGCACTCCGGTCGGCGTCCTCTTGCGCCGCCTCCTCGGCGTGCGGGCAGTGCATTACTCGGTGTCGATCATCCGTGACCGCGGGATCGACGAGGCCGCCCTGCGCCACGTCCTCCGCCACCACCCGGCCGCGGCCGTGGTGTTCGTGGATGGGTGGACGGGGAAGGGGGTGATCGCCCGCGAGCTGCGCCGGGCCATCACACGCTTCGACGCCGGCCTCGACCCAGGCCTCTACGCCGTCGCCGACCTGTGCGGCGAGGCCGCCTTCGCGTCCACGGACGAGGATTACCTGATCCCGTCGAGCGTCCTGGGCGCCACGATCTCCGGGCTGGTGAGCCGGTCGATCCTCAACGACGCGGTGGTGGGCCCGGGCGACTTCCACGGCTGCCTGTACCACGAGGAGCTGGCCGGTTACGACCTGTCGCGCTGGTTCGTCGATGAGGTGTCTGCCGAGTGCCGGCGTCAGGCGGAAACCGGACAGCCCGGCCCCCCCGCCCGCAGGCCCGCCGAGTTACGCGACGTGAGCCGTGGATTCCTGGCGGAGATGCGGCGGCGCTTCGGGGTGCGTGACGAGAACCACGTCAAGCCGGGGATCGGCGAGGCGACACGCGTCCTCCTCCGCCGCGTGCCGGGCCGGCTGCTGTTGCGCGACCCGTCGGCGCCGGACGTGGCCCATCTTGCCCTGCTCGCGGCGGAGAAGGGTGTGCCGACCTCCGCCGACCCGGACCTCCCCTACGCCGCCGCCGCCCTCATCAAGGAGCTGGACGCATGATGCCCCACCTGCGCCTCGGGGCGTCGCTGTACGTCCCGGCCACCCGGCCTGATCTGATGGCCGTCGGCAACCTCGAAAAGTACCCCGACCTGCGCTCGGCCATCTTCTGCACGGAGGACTCCGTCCGCGAGGAGGACGTGGGCCGCGCGCTCGACAACCTCGCGGAGACGCTGCCGCGTCTGGCCCAGGTGCCCCTGCTGCGCTTCGCGCGGCCCCGCGGCCCCGGCGTGCTGCGCGAGATCCTGCGCCTGGACGGCGCACGGCGCCTGGACGGCTTCGTCCTGCCCAAGGTGACCCGGCACAACCTGGACGATTACCTGTCGGCGTTCTCGGCGACGGACCCCTTCGTGGTGATGCCGACGCTGGAGACGGCGGAGGCGTTCGACGACGCCGAGATGGGCGCGTTGTGTCGGCTTCTGACGCGCGAGCATTGCCGGGGGCGTGTCCTTTCGCTGCGGATAGGCGGCAACGACCTGTTGCAGGTGCTCGGCCTGCGGCGGCCGCGGGCGCGGTCGGCGTATGCGACGCCGCTGGGGCCGCTGATCGGGCGGCTGGTGGCGCGGTTCCGCCCGCACGGGTTCAACCTCACCGGCCCGGTGTTCGAGGGGCTGGGGCGGCCGGGATTGCTGGCTCGCGAGACGCGCCGCGACCTCGCGCATGGGCTGTTCGGCAAGACGGCCATCCACCCCAGCCAGGTGCCGGTGATCGAGGCGGAGTACCGCGTCAGCGCCCGCGACCTGGACTGCGCCGAGCGCGTCCTCGACGAGGACGCGCCGGCGGTCTTCCGCCTGCACGGGGCGATGTGCGAGCGGGCCACGCACCGCGTATGGGCCGAGAGCGTGTGCGCCCGCGCCCGCCTGTACGGCGTGCGCGACCGCCAGGCCGCCGCGTGACCCGCGGACGAGAGGCTTCACCGCTCAGGACGCGGAGGGAAGGCAAGAAGAAAGAAGAACCGTCCACGGATCACTCGGATCAAACGGATCAATAGCAATAAAGCAGCATCAGGTAATGATCCTCACCTGCTTTCTTGTCCTCGGCTGTTGGCTGTTATCCGCTCGATCCGTGTGATTCGTGGACGGCCTCTTCTTCTGTTCTCGGCGATCCCCGCGGTGCCGGCAGTCACTTGTCGCCGCGGGCGTGCTTGATCATCTCGCGGCACGCCTTGGCACAGGCGCGGCAGGACCTGGCGCAGTCGGCCATGTGCTTGTCGTCCTTGAACTTCTCGCACTCCTCGGCGCAGGCGTCGCATACCTTGGCGCAGCCGTCGCAGGCGGTGGCGGCGTAGGGGCTCTGGCGTGCTGACAGGGCCGCCGCCATCCGGCAGACCTCGGCGCAATCGACGCACGACTGCACGGTCCTGGCGTGCTCCTTCTTACCCTCGGCGGTCAGCTTCAGGCAGTGCTTGAAGCAGGAGTCACACATCAACTGGCAGTCGGCGCACGCCTTGGCGCATTCCATGAAATGCTTGGCGTGATCGTGCTCGGCGCGGGCCTGCCCGGCGAGGGCGAAGGCGGCAAGGGCCGCCAGGGCCATCAGACGCTTGGTGAACATCGCGGCCGTCTCCTGGGAAAAATCTCCTCCGTCCACTGTGCATCTCGCGTGCCGCCCGATTTCCCGCCCCTGGGGTGGCGAATCGGCCCCGGCGGGCTACGCCAGAGGGTAGGCCAGGCCCGGGGTTGCGGGACGGCACGCCGCATGCAGTTGTTTGTGGTTGGCGAGGGGGGCAGGTCATGAGTGATGTGGGCGGCGCCGTAGGGCTTCTCGGGCGCGCGGCGGGGGCCCTGGAGAGCGTGGGCCAAGCGTCAACGCCGGGCGGGCGGGCGGAGGGCATCGCGCGGGCGATGCTCGTCTGCTGGCCGGGGGCGTCCGCCGTCGGATGCCGGCTTCGGGGAGGGCAAGGGGAGGCGTGGGCGGCTCTGGGGGCGGATGGGCAGCCGCACCACGAAGGGGTCGGCGTGTTCGGCCCCCCGTCTATCCGGAGCGACATGGGGACGCTCGGCGAGCTGGCGGTGCGTCCGGCGACACCCTCGTCTGACGACCAGGCCGCCCTGCGTCTGCTGGGCCTCGCCGCCGCGGGCCTCCTGCGCGGGCAATCGCCGGGTAACTGCGCACGGTGTCTCGAGATGGGCGAGCAGGCGGAGCTGGCCGCGCCGGTCATGCACGAGTTCAACAACCTCCTCAATACGCTGTCGCTGCGCCTGATGCTGTTGGAAAACGACCTGCCGCCGGCGCACGCCGACCCGATGGCACGCATCCGGGCCAGGATCGCCGAGGTGGCCCAGCTCGTCGCACGCTACCAGGCGCGGCGCCGGGCGGGCGTGCAGCGCCTGGCGGCCGACCTCCCAGGCCTCCTATCGGCGGTGGCCCGGGAGACGGGCCGCCCCGTCGAGATCATGGCGGGCGATCCACCGCCGGTCCTCGGCGACCCAACGAGCCTCCGCACGCTCGTCAGCTTCCTGCTCTGCTTCGCCACGGCCCATTCCGCCGCGGGCCCGGGCCCCGCCGCCTCCTTCAGCGTGGAGGAAGGCGGCTGGGTGAGGCTGCGTCTGGAGACCTGCGCGCCCGCGCCGGAGAACGGCGTCGATTACTTCAAGCCGAGGCCGCCCGGCCCCGATGGCGCCACCGGGCTGGAATTGCCCGCGTCCCGCTCACTCGTCTACCGCGCTGCCGGCCGCCTCAACGTGGCCGCACTCGGCCCCGGCCGGGTCGCACTCCTGCTCGACCTACCCGCCGCCCCCTCCGCCTGACCGTCCGTTGCGCCGGGTGTTGCCCAGGTTTGGTATGCTGATTGCATCAGGAAGGGAGGGTAAGTACCTCTCTCGTCCCCTGCCGTGTCGGATTAGGACCGGGATTCGAGTTTCCCCACTCAGAGGCGGGCGACAGGAGATCGTTGTTGGAACATGTGAGCAACGGATTGCGCGGCACGGGAAGCAGGATTCCCAGCCGGAGAGCTTCTGAACCCGACCCTGACCGAAGAGGAGGGACCGATGACCGCGAAATCCGAAGCCGCCCTGCCGGACACCCATCCTCGCCGCGTCCTGATTATCGAGGACGACGAGCAGGCGGGGCGCGACCTGGCGGCCCTGCTCGGGCATGAGGCCGGGCTTGAAGTTTCGGTGATGACAGACCCCGAGGCGGCATGGCGGCGGCTGGAGGAGGAGCGTTTCAACGTCGTCCTGACCGACCTGTGCATGCCGGGGATGGATGGGTTCGAATTGATCCGGCGGGTGCAGGAGCGTCGGCTGCCGGTCACGGTGATCGTGATGACGGCGTACGGCGGGGTGGACGAGGCGGTGCAGGCGATCCGGATGGGGGCGTATGACTTCCTGACGAAGCCGGCGGAGCTGCCCCGGCTGCGGGTCATCCTGAGCCGCGCGATCAAGGACCGCGCCTTGCAGGAGGAGCTGGCGCGAACGCGCGAGGAGCTGCAGGCGCGGTACAGCTTCAACAACGTCATCAGCCGCAACCCGCGCATGCACTCCATCTTCGAGCTGGTGGGGCAGGCGGCGGCGACGAACACCACGGTGCTGATCGAGGGGGAGACGGGCACCGGCAAGGAGCAGCTCGCGCGGGCGCTGCACGCGGCGTCGGCGCGGCACCGGGCCGGGGCGCTGGTGGCGGTCAACTGCGCGGCGGTGCCGGAGAACCTGCTGGAGAGCGAGCTGTTCGGCCACGAGAAGGGCAGCTTCACGGGGGCCCTCGCGCAGCGCAAGGGCCGCTTCGAGCAGGCCAACGGCGGCACGCTTTTCCTCGACGAGGTGGGCGACATCCCGGCCATGATGCAGGTGAAGCTGCTGCGCGTGCTGCAGGAGCGGACATTCGAGCGCGTCGGGGGCGGCACCCCCATCGAGGTGGACGTGCGCATCATCGCGGCGACCAACCGCGACCTGCACCAGATGGTGCAGGACGGCGAGTTCCGCGAAGACCTGTATTACCGCCTCGACGTGATCCGCATCAACCTGCCGCCCTTGCGCGAGCGTCCCGAGGACATCCCGCTGCTGGCGGCCCACTTCGTGCGCAAACACGCGCCGCTGCACGGGCCGGTGCCCCGCCTGTCGCCGGACGCGGCGGAGCGCCTGCTCGAGCATTCGTGGCCCGGCAACATCCGCGAGCTGGAGAACGCCATCCAGCGGGCCTGCGTGACGGCGAGCGGCGGGGTGATCCGCCCGGAGGACCTGCCACGGTGGCGGAGCTCGCCGGCGGCCGCCCCGGAGGTCGAGATCGACCTGCACAAGCCGCTCCGCGAGCTGCTCGATGAGATGACCGCCAAGGTGGAGCGCGAGTACCTGACCAAGGCGCTGCGTGAGACGCGCGGGCACGTCGGCAAGGCGGCCAAGATCTGCCAGTACTCGCGGCGGAGCGTGACGGGCAAGCTGGCCCAGTACAACATCAAGCGCGAGGACTACCAGGGGCCGTGACGCCGGCGGCCTGGCGCCGCCGGGCGCTCGATTTGCAGCCCCTCCCGCCGCCCATCCGAATCAGCGGGAGGCGACGATGTCGCGCATGACGGTTCTGGCTCTGCCCCTCGCGGCGGCGTTTGGGGCGTTGATGGTCACGTGGGCGGCGGCGCCGCGCCAGGCAGGGGCCCCGGTGCCGGATGCGGCGGCGGACGCCCTTGAGGAGCGGGCGGACAAGCGGAGCCGCCCGGAGCAGGCGTTGACGGCCCATGACAAATCCGGCGGCTTCGCGAAGAAGGGCGCCTGGCCTGTCTCGCCCGCACTCAAGGGGCAGCCGGGCGAGGGGCGCGTTGACGGGATCGATTTCAACCGCGACCCGTTCGGCGCGCCGGCGCCGCTGACGCAGCCGCCGGCGATCATGCGCAAGGAGGCGGCTGCCCGGCCGGACGTGATGGCGAAGCAGCGTGCGCTGTTGGAGAAGAGGTACGAGCTGAAGGCGAAGCGCGACCCGAGGGCGAAGATGTCGCGAGGCAAGCCGCTGTGCGTCGGGCCGACGGCACGCCTCGCCGAGGGGATGACCTGGGAGAAGCTGGGCGAGATGGCGGCGGCGGACGTGAAGAAGGCGGGGGCGTTCCCCTACCCCTCGCTGCCGCACCCGCTGCACGCCAACGGCGGGCAGGTGTTCCCGCGCATGCAGATCGACCTGTTCCCACGCCTGGAGCGGTTCGACGTCGAGTTCGACCTGCCGGAGGAGTTCCTGCCCGAATTCCCGCCGGCCATCTTCCTGCAGAACCGGCCCGAGCTGGGCGACGTGTCCCGCGGGCAAGTGGTGACGCTGAACAACTTCCGCACGCTGTTCAAGGACATCCTCACCCCGGTGCAGCTCGACGGGCTGCGGCTCCTGCTGACGCCGATGGCGCAGGAGGAGTTCAACCTCACCGACGACCGGAAGTCGCCGAAGCCGCAGATCGGCGTGGCGTGCTTCGACTGCCACCTCAACGGGCACACGACGGGGCAGTTCCACCTGTCCCCCGACATCCGCCCGCAGGAGCGCCGCTTCCGGCTGGACACGACGAGCCTGCGCGGCATGTTCAACCAGCGGATCCACGGGTCGAAGCGGAGCCTGCGGAGCGTGGAGGACTTCACCGAGTTCGAGCAGCGTACGGCCTATTTCAACGGCGACCCGATCCGGGCGATGAAGAAGGGGTTCACCGAGCTGCCACGCAGCGTGATCCCGCACATGGCGCAATTTCAGAACATGCTCGACTTCCCGCCCGCGCCGAAGCTCGACATCCTGGGCCGGCTGGACAAGGAGAAGGCGAGCGAGGCGGAGCTACGCGGCGAGGCGCTGTTCCACGGCAAGGCGCGGTGCGCCGTCTGCCACCCGGCGCCGTTCTACCTCGACGACAAGATGCACGACCTGAAGCTGGAGCGGTTCCTGGACGAGCCGGGCGACGGGCCGATCAAGACGTTCACGCTGCGCGGCATCAAGGACAGCCCTCCGTACCTGCACGACGGCCGCTGCCTGACTCTGGAGGACACGGTCGAGTTCTTCAACCTCGTGCAGGGGTTGAAGCTGACGGCGAAGGAGAAGGCCGACCTCGTGGCGTTCCTGCGGTGCCTGTGAGGCCGGACGCGCGAAGTGGGCGGCGGATGCCCACCCGCCGCCCCTACCTCGCCACGCCCTCGTCGCGGCGTGTGATGCCCTCGCCGCCCTCCATCCGCGGCGCGGCGCCGCCCGCGTCCACCACCGGGGCCGCCTCGGGGGTCACCGGGATCAGCCCGCCCCATACCGCGACCCACCGCGCCGCCGCCTGGATCACCAGGGCGGCCACGCAGGCCATCACGAAGACCATCAGCGCGATGTTGAGGCCGGTCTTCACCGGGCCCCAGACGCCGCGGTTCATCAGGCCGATGAACTGCGGGATCATCAACGCGCCGGCGGAGAGCGTGGTCATGGTGACGAACACCATCGGGGCCAGCGTGACCCAGGCGTAGCGCCCGCGACCCGAGTTGACCAGCATCGTCGTCACCAGGCACAGGGCGATCACGGCGAGGAGCTGGTTGGCGATGCCGAACATGGGCCAGATGGTGTCGATGGACCCGGTCAGCACCAGCAGGCCCCAGCCGGCCGTGACGACGAACGTGGCGAAGACGCTGCCGGGGACCCAGTCGGTCTCGCCGAGCTTGGGGTGGATCTTGCCCATCGCCTCCTGCAAGAGGAAGCGTGCGATCCGCGTCCCCGTGTCGATGGTCGTGAGGATGAATAACGCCTCGAACATGATGGCGAAGTGATACCAGTACTTGACCAGCGTCCCCAGGGCCAGGCCGGTCCAGCGGAAGGCGTCCGTCAGGATGAACGACATGCCCACGGCCAGGGTCACGGCGCCGCCCGTCCGGCCACGCAGCGACTCGCCGCCCACCAGCTCCTCGACCTTGCCGAGGTCGGTGCGTTCGACGGGGAGGTCGGGGAGGTTGGCGTTACCCATCGCCTGGATCATCGGGTCCCACCGGGCCTTGGCGGCGATGTCCACGTTGATGTCGAAGTACAGGCCGGGGTCGAGCGAGGCGGCGGCGATGAGCGCCACCACGCCGACGAGGCCCTCGATGAGCATGGCCCCGTAGCCGATGGGGCGGATGTGGCTCTCCTTGTCGATCATCTTGGGCGTGGTGCCGCTCGCCACGAGGGCGTGGAAGCCGCTCACCGCGCCGCACATGACGCAGATGAAGACGAAGGGGAAGATGCCGCCCCAGGGGAACGTCGGGCCGCCGCCGGCGAAGGTGTGATTGATGGGCGGGGCACGCATCAGGGGGTTGGCCATGAACACGCCGACGATCAGCAGGCCGATGGTGCCGATCTTGAGGAAGCTCGAGAGGTAGTCGCGCGGGCACAACAGGAGCCACACCGGCAGCACGCTGGCGACGAAGCCGTAGGCGCACAGGGCGAACACGGTCTGGTTCTTGGTGAGCGAGAAGTACGGCTCCAGGGCCGAGCCGGGGATCCAGTTGCCGGCGACGACGGCGGCGAGGGTGAGGGCCGCGCCGATGGCCGACGCCTCGACGACCGCCCCCTTGCGCAGGCGGTACATGTACCAGCCGGTGAAGAAGGCGATGGGGATGGTGCAGGCGATGGTGAAGGTGCCCCAGGACGACCCGGCGACGATCTGCTTGCAGCCCGCCGGGAGCCTGACCGTGGGCCCGGCGAGCACGGGCGAGCCCTCGGGCACGCGGATCTCGAACGCCTCGGGCCGCCTGCTCTCGGCGCCCTTGCCGTAGGCGACGGTGCAGTTCGGGGGGAACCTGTAGTCGGGGTGGCGCGTGTCGTCGAGGGCCCCCCCCGGGGGGAGGGTGATGGCCATGTCGGCGGGGAGGTTGACCTCCTCGCCGCCCAGGGCCTTGACGACGACGAAGCCCAGCCCGGCCAGGGCGATCACGACGATGAACAGGATGGCGGCGGACACGACGAGGGTGGCCCACGGCCCCAGCTCGGCGCGGGCGATCTCGGCGAGGGACTTGCCGTCGCGGCGGACGCTGGCGGCCATGACGAGCATGTCCTGGACGGCGCCGGCGAGGCACACGCCGATGACAAGCCACAGCAGGCCGGGCATGTAGCCGTACTGGATGGCGAGGACGGGGCCGATGAGGGGGCCGGCGCCTGAGATGGCGGCGAAGTGGTGGCCGAACAGGACCCACTTGTTGGTGGGGTGGTAGTTCTGGCCGTCGTTGAGGCGGTGTGCGGGGGTCTCGCGGCTGTCGTCGAGGGTGGCGACGTAGGCGGCGAGGAAGGCGCTGTAGTAGCGGTAGGCGATGGCGAGGATGCACAGCACGCACAGGAGCAGCGGCATGGCGTGCAGGACGATGCCGGTGGACGTTTCCTCGTAGACCGACCACGCGGCGTCGAACATGCTTGGCTCCGATGGGTCGGGCGGGCTTCTCGGCGGGCGGCGGGGCGTGAGCCCGCCGTGCGAGGGGATGCGCGGGATCGCCGCGCGCCACACGGAGGTGGCGAGGATGGGGCGCGGAGCCACGGCGGGCTCACGCCCCGCCGCCCGCCTTCGGGCGCGTCAGTCGTCCTTCTTGTCGCCGTCCTTCTTGTCGCCGTCTTTCTTGTCGCCGTCTTTCTTGGGCTCGCCGTCCTTCTTGCCGCCGTCCTTCTTCGGCTTCTTCACGGTCCACAGGTGGATCTTGTTCGTGTAGCCGTCGTCGGTCAGCTCCTTGCTCTCCTCGGGCTTCCAGTCGCCCATGAGGAAGCGGTGCGACACGATGCGGGCGCCGTCGGGCAGACGCTCCTGCAGGATCGGCCGCAACTGCTCGTTGAGGTCGTCCGCCAGGTACAGCGTCACCACCGTGGCCTTCTCCAGGTCGGGGATCTTCATCACGTCCTGGATGCGGAACTCCACCTTGGCCTCGACCTCCGCCTTCTTGGCGTTCTCCTTGGACTCCTTGATGCGCTCGGGGTCGATGTCCACGCCCACGGCGTGCTTCGCCTTGTACTTCTTGACCGCCGTCACGACGAGACGCCCGTCCCCGCAGCCGAGGTCGAAGACCACGTCCTTCTCGCCGACCTTGGCCAGCTCCATCATCTTGTCCACGAAGGACTGCGGCGTCGGGACGTAGCGGATCTTGATGTCGTCGGGCTGCTTGGGGTCGGCCGTGGTCATGTCGAGCTTGGTCTCCTTGCCGGCCTCGACGATGGCCTTGCGGGTGCGCGTGATCTTGGTGTAGTTGTTCGGCTCCCAGAACGCCTTGAGGATGTAGTAGTACTTCTTGCCCGGTGCCAGCGGCGGGGTCTTGAAGACGCGCTCCTCGCCGGCCTTGTCCTGCTCCTCCTCGTCCACCCACAGGCGGGCGTCCTCCTGCGGCAATTTGACCACCAGCGTGGCCGGCTTCTTGTCGCCGTCCTTCTTGTCGCCGTCCTGGCCCGCGAGGGGCGCGGCGATGGCGATGAACAGTGCGAGGCCCAGTGCGAATCTGGCGGTCTTCATGCGTCGGATGCTCCCCGTGGCGTGTGGTGCGGCCCCGTGCCGCCGGGATCATGTTACCCCGCGCCCCCCGCCGGGGCGAGGGGCGATTCCTTGCCCGGCGGGCAGGCCGTTCATAGCGTGAGCGGCAGCCCGACACCCGATCCGCGAGGGGCAAGCCGATGACGCTCAGCGAGTTCTACGACGAGGTGGCCCGCCGCGCCGACACCGCGAAGACGGCGATCAACGTCGCCGAGGTCAAGCGGGTCCTGTCGGAGGCGTTCCTCGTCCTCAACGGCCTGGACGCGGCCACGGCGGCCGAGCTGTTCGCCAAGGGGCTGTCCACGGCCAAGAAGAAGAGTGCGAAGAAATGAACGCCGCCCTCCTGCTGGCCGCCGTCTGCGCGGGGCCGCCGCTGCCCGACGTGGCCGCCACCTTCTCCATCGTCGCCTACGACCCGGCGGCCAAGGAATGGGGCGTCGCCGTCGCTTCGAAGTACCTCGCGGTGGGCAGCGCCGTGCCGTTCGCGAAGGCCGGGGCGGGGGCCGTCGCCACCCAGGCCGCCGTCAACGCCGCCCTCGGGCCGAAGGGCGTCGAGCTGATGGGCGAGGGCAAGACGGCGGCGGAGGCGCTGGAGGCGTTGAAGAAGAGCGACCCCGGCATCGAGTCGCGGCAGCTCGGCCTGGTGGACGGCAAGGGCGACGCGGTGACGTTCACCGGCAAGCGGTGCCTCGCCTACGCCGGGGGCAAGACGGGTAAGCACTACGCCGTCCAGGGCAACATCCTGGCCGGCGAGGCCGTCATTGACGAGATGGCGAAGGCGTTCGAGGCGCACCCCAAATGGCCGCTGGCGTGGCGCCTGCAGGCGGCCCTGGAGGCCGCCGAGAAGGCGGGGGGCGACAAGCGCGGCAAGCAGTCGGCGGCCATCGTGGTGGTGCGCGCCCGGTCCGGCCCCAACGGGTCGAATGACCGGTACGTGGATCTGCGTGTGGACGACCACAAGGCGCCGGTGGAGGAGCTGGGCCGCATCCTCGGCCTGCGGGTACGCAGGCCGAAGGAGTGACGGCGGCCGGCGTCACGGGGACGTGACGCGGAAGTTGTCCAGCGACACGTCGCCGGGCCTGCCGGTGACGCGGAAGCCGGCCGAGCCGGCCGAGTACGTCGTGTCGGACGCCGTCAGCAGCTCGGCGCCGTCCATCTTGAGGGTCAGCGACGGCCCGTCGAGGACGAATTCCATCGTGCCGCTGTTGTCGGAGGTGGTGGCGGAGCCCAGCAGGGTCAGCGAGCCGCCCATGCTGCGGCGGTACAGGTTGGCCACCACGGTGCCCGTCAGGTCGGGCCTGGCGTACAGCTCGGCCAGGTAGCCGGTGCCCTCGCCGGTGCCGTTGTAGCGGCCCAGCAGCGCCACCGACCGGTTCGACCCGTACGCCAGCGACCCGGCGGCGATGTCGAGTTTGATCGTCATCTTGTCGGTGCTGAGGCCGCTGAGGGTGGCGATGGCCAGGGAGGCGTTGTTGAGCAACCTGCCGTCGGCGGTGTCGGCGGCGAGGCCGGGGTCCACGCGGAAGTTGCCGACCTGCTCGACGTACTTGGGGCCGAGCTGGCGGCGGTCGGCGGTCTCGAAGGCGTCGTCGTGGGGCAGGGTGGCCGCCGCGGACGACAGCTTGGAGGCCGAGAAGGTGCCCACGGAGGCGGCGCCCGCGGGGCCGGTGATGCGGAAGCCGGCGGAGGAGGGGCCGGTGCCCTCGAGGACGGTGTCGCGGGCGAAGGCGACGAGGTCGTCGCCGAGGAACACCTTCAGGGCCGGGCCGGACACCTCGAAACGCAGGGTGCCCGTCAGGGTGTGCGTCACGGAGTGGGCCGCGAGGGTGCCGGATGTCAGCTTCGTGTAGGCGCCGGCCACGTTGCGGTAGATGCTCACCTGGACGTTGTCGCCCGTGCCGGGCATGCCGTACAGCTCGGCGAGGTAGAAGTTCTGCTCGCCGGGGCCGGTGTAGCGTGTCATCAGGCCGATGGAGCCGCCCGTGCTGGCGGCGACGGTCACGGCGGCCGTCACCACCTGGTCCTTCTCGGAGAGGCCGCGGAGGCTGGCGATGGCGAAGGGCGTGTTGTTGGTGGCCGTCCCCGTGGACGTGTCGATCTTGATATTGGTCCCGGCCTGCTCGGCGTACTGCCAGCTCAGCTGGCCCATGTCGGCGGAGGTGTAGTTGGTGGAGAAGTCGTCGGTGAAGGACGACGTGGGCACGGGCCCGCTCTCGGGCTGATAGGCGATGTCGTCCATGCGGACCCCGCCGGCGGGCCCGCTGGCGCGCAGGCCGACGCCGCCCGCGCCGTCGAGGAGGGTGTCGTTGGCGAAGAGGACGAGCTTGTCGGCGAAGAAGACCTTCTGCATGGCGCCGACCACCTCGAAGCGGAAGGTGCCGTCGGCGGACGCGCCGGCGACGGTGGTGCGGCCGAGGAGGGTGAGCTGGCCGAGGGCCTGGCGGTACAGGTTGATCTCGACCTGGTTGGTGAGGCCGGGCCTGCCGTAGGCCTCGGCGAGGTAGAAGTTCTGCTCGCCGGGGCCCGAGTAGCGGGCGATGAGGCCGGCCGACTTGTTGGAGCCGGCGGCGATGCTGATGACGGCCTGGATGCCCACGTCCTGCCGGTCCACGGCGAGGGACGTGACGGAGACGCCTTCGGCGGAAGTGACGGCATCGCCGCCGGTCATCTGGAAGCCGCCGACCTTGTCCTCCCACCGGCGGGTGGTGACGGTGAGGGCCTTCTCGAAGGTCAGGGCGGGGAAGTCGGAGTCGGTGGCCCGGACGCGGACGCTGTAGCCGATGCGCGAGCCGTCGGGGAAGGTGGCGCCGGTGCGGAGGACGCCGGCGGACGTGACCGTGAAGAGGCCGTTGTCGTCGCTCCCCGAGCCGGACACCAGCGTGTAGGTGTAGGCGCGTCCGGCGCTGCCGCCCTGCGCGGTGAGGGCGCCGACGTCGGTGTTCGGCTCGGGCGGGACGACCTGCGGCGACAGGAGGATGTCGTTGGGGGCCTTGACCGCGGAGATGGTGAACACCTCGTCATACGAGACGGAGGGGTAATCCGGGTCGGACACGCGGACGCGGATGCTGTGCTCGACCTGTGAGCCGGCGACGAAGTCGGGGGCGACCTTGAGCTGGCCGGCGGTGATGCGGAACTTCGCGTTGTCGGCGTCGCCCAGGCCGGCGACGAGGGTGAAGGTGAACTGCCGCCCGGTGCCGTCGGCGACGGCGTCGAAGGTGCCGCCGGCGGCGTCCGGGGCCGCCTCGATGATCGACGAGGTCAGGGTGATGTCCGTCGGGTCGGGCAGGGCGGTGACGGTGAACGTCTTGTCGAAGAAGAGGCCGGGGAAGACGGAGTCCGCGGTGCGGACGCGGGTGCTGTAGCTCAGGCGCGAGCCGTCGGGGAATGTGTCGCCGGTGCGGAGGACGCCGGCGGACGTGACCGTGAAGCGTCCGTTGTCGGTGTCGCCCGAGCCCGAGACCAGCGAGTAGGTGTAGGTGCGCCCGGTGCTGTCGCCCTGGGTGGCGAAGGAGCCGCCGTCGGCGTTGGCCTCGGCCGGGATGGTGGCCCTGGAGAGGGTGATGCCCGAGGGGGCCTGGATGGCGGTGATGGAGAACGTCTGCTCGTAGTTGACCTGGGACGGGTAGTCCTTGTCGGAGGCACGCACGCGGATGCTGTACGTCTGCCGCGACCCGTCGGGGAAGGTGGCGCCGGTGGTGAGGTCGCCGTTGGAGTCGATGGAGAAGTGGCCGTTGTCGGTGTCGCCGGAGCCGCTGACGAGGGTGAAGGAGAAGGGGCGTTCGCCGCCGGGGGCCGTCCCCGACAGGCGTCCGACGAGCGAGCCGGTCAGGGCGGGCACCTTGTCGCTGGTGATGGAGATCTGCGTCGGGGTGGTGGCGACGGAGATGGTGAAGGACTGCTCGTAGGTGAGGCTGGTGTAGGTGGCGTCGGTGACGCGGACGCGGATGGAGAACGAGAGCTGCCCGGCGGGCGGGAAGTCGGGCTTGGTCTGGATCTTGAAGGCCCCGTTGTCGTTGATGATCTGGAACCTGCCGTTGTCGCCGTCGCCTTCGCCGTTGACGAGAGCGAAGTTGAACTGGCGGCCGGAGCCGGCGGCGGTGACGCCGAGGGTGGCGAAGGTGAAGCTCGGGGAGGCGGGGACGCGGGTGATCGAGGGGAGGATGGCGGTGGGCTTCGTGATGAGGCCGAGCTGGATCGGCTTCTCGATGACGATGCCGGGGTTGTTGTTGTCCTGGGCGCGGACGCGGATCTGGAAGCTGGTCTGGCCGGCGGGCGGGAAGTTCGGCCCCGTCTGGATCTGGCCGTTGGTGATGGTGAAGCTGCCGTTGTCGGTGCTGCCGGTGCCGCTCACGAGGGTGAAGGTGTAGCTGCCGCCGCTGATGTCGGTGGACAGGGTGCCGAAGGGGGTGTCGGGCGTCTCGGGGACGCTGGTGATGGGGTTGCCGCCGAGGTTGATGAGGATGGCCGTGGGCGTCGTGGAGGCCACCGCGTTGATGAAGACGTCGATGGCGTCGTTGTCGTCGTCGGCGACGAGGTTGGTGGCGCTGCTGTTCCAGGCGATGACGGCGCCGTCGTCGCTGATCGAGGGGGTGGTGCTGACGCCGCCGCTGGGCGGGGCGCCTGTCGCGGTGCTGGGGCTGAACAGCTCGAGGGAGCCGTCGGAGCGGGTGAAGCGGTAGATGTCGGGCGCCGTGGTGGTGGAGGCGAAGGCGACGTACTTGCCGTCACCGCTGATGGTGGGGGAGTCGCCGGAGGCGGGGTCGGCGTCGCCGTCGTCGGTGTGGCTGACGAGGGTGATGGTGCCGGTGGCCACCTCGTAGAGGTAGACGTTGTCCTTGTCGCCCGCGGTGGCGTCCAGGGACATCAGCTCGTCGGACGGGCTGGCGAATGCGACCCACTTGCCGTCGGCGCTGATGACGGGGCGGTTGTTGGCGGTGGCCGCGATGGATGTGATGGCGCCGTCCGCCGCCGTGGCCGTGGTGCCGGCCTTGAGGCTCACCAGCGTGGTCGACTGGTCGTTATTGTCGTAGAGGAACACGTCGAGGTCGGGCCCCGTTTGCTCTAAGGTGAATCCGAAGATGGTGACGGTGTACGTGGTGTCGGGATCGACCTGGTCGTCCACGAGGCTCGTGGCCTTGCTGGCGTAGACGATGTAACGGCCGTCGGCGCTGATCGAGGGGGGGCTGAAGTCGGTGTCGGACTGGCTGGCCCCGCTCTCGTCGGTGCCGCTGGCGCTGGCGTCGTACGACACGAGGCTCACGTCGCCGGTGGCGATGTCGTAGCGGAAGATGTCGGGGGAGGTGGATTCGCGGATCTCGGAATGGCCGAGGTTGGTGGCGTAGCTCGTGAAGGCGACGGCGACGCCGTCGCGGCTGACGGTGACCTGCGAGGCGTGCTCGTTGCCGCCCGTCTCGGTGTCGCCCGAGATGTGGCTGATGAGCTTGATCTTGTCGCTGGTGGCCTCACGGTCGTACAGGAAGGCCTGTTCGACGTAGCCGTTGGTCAGGTAGGAGATCGTGTTGCTGTCGTGCCCGTCGCTGTACCCCGAGATCAGGTCCGTGGCCCCGCTGAGGAAGGCCAGGTAGCGGCCGTCCTTGCTCAGGCTGGGCTGCGCGATCGCTGCCCCGTAGCCTTGCGACGCCAGCGTCGTCGAGCCGGCCTTGTAGGTCACCAGCGAGAGCGAGTCGTTGACGACGTCATACAGGTACACTTGCTCGCCGCTCGAGGTCACCCCGCTGATCAGGTCCGTCGCCTCGCTGACGAAGGCGACCCACTTGCCGTCGCCGCTGATGCTGGGCGTGTAGGAGGTGCCGCCGCCGGCCGTGGTGGAGGTGCCGGCCTTGCGGCTGATGAGGGTGGTGGTGTTCTCCTGGCGGTCGAAGAGGAACACGTCGTCGGAGTCGGCCGTGTCGGTCTGCCCGCTGACGAGGTCGTCGGCGCCGCTGACATAGGCGACGTAGCGCCCGTCGTCACTGATGGACCCGAGGTTGGTGGCGACGCTGATGCCGTCGCCGGAGGCGCTGGAGCCGGAGGCGGCGAAGGAGACGAGATCGACGGCGGGGGCGAGTCGGGCCTCGAGGTATTCGAGGGCGAGGGGCTTGCGCGGCGGGCGTGGAGCGGGTGTGGAGCCCCGATTGGCCCCGGAAACGAGCGGCCGCCACCAGCGTGACCCCATGGTCGGCTCCTGAGAAAGACCGAGCGATTGATTGATGAAGGGAGAAAGGAATGGGTGCGGGTCGCCGTGTGGGTGCGAGCCCACGGCGTCCCGCTCGCCCGAGGGGCGTGGCGTTGCGACGATCTCGATGGATTTCTGCCCCTATCGTAGGGCCCACCGGGCGGCCGTCAAGCGACAAATGAGAAAAGACGTGGCACGGGGCGTCCTGCCGGTGACGCGCGGGGCCGGCGCCGCGCCGCTCGCCTCGTGGAAAATCCTCGGGGCCGCCGCACCCGGAGGCAATAGAATCGTCGCCAAGCCGCGCCACATCCCGGAGTCCCCTCGATGCACCGCTCCCTGCTCCTGCTCGCGCTCATCGCCGCCCCCGCCGCCGGCGAGGGCGTCCACGGCCTCAGCGCCACGCAATTCGACGCCTGGCTCAAGTCCCTGGCCGGCAAGAAGAAGAGGCCGGTCCTGGTCAACGCCCACCCCGTCGCGGGCAAGGGCGTCTTCGCGGGGATCGCGGCGGCCAACCCGGACGGGTTCGTGTGGACGGCGAAGCAGGGGCAGACGGCGGCGGCGTACAACGCACGGCACAAGCAGCTCACGGCGGAGGGGCACCGCCTCGAATGCGTGAGCATCTATCACGTCCCCGCCGGGCCGCGTTACACCGACCTGTGGGTGAAGGACAAGGCGGTCCCCTTCACGTCGCGCGTCGGGGTGACGGAGCCGGAGCTGCGGCGTGTCATCGACGACCAGGCGAAGGCGGGCTCGCGGCCCGTGTGCCTCAACGGCTACCTCGACGAGCGTGGGGCGGTCAGGTTCGCCGCCGTCTTCCACAAGGTCGAGGGGGCGGAGTTCCAGACGCACGCCGCCGCCACGGAGATGGAGTTCCAGAAGCTGATGCTCGACTACAAGGCCAAGGGCTGGCGGCCGTCAGCGATGTCGGCGTTCCACGACGGCAGGGGCGTGCGGGTGAACTTCGTGGCGGAGAAGGTGGGCGGCGGCTGGGCACTCCAGCACGGCGTCACGGCCGGCGTCCTCACCAAGGACCACGAGACGCATGCCAAGGAAGGGCTGGTGGCCGGCGCCGTCTCGGGTTACCCGTCGTCGGGCGGCAGCCGCTACTCGGCGTTCTGGGTGCAGCCGGGAGTCAAGCCCGTCAAGCCGGTGAAGGTGGCCGACATGGAGGCCACCGGCACCGAGGTGCCGGCGCTGGCGGGCTTCGACAGGGCGATGATGACGTACATGAGGGAGCGCGACATCGAGGCGGGGGCGCTGTGCGTGATGCGTGGCGGCAAGGTCGTGCTGTCACGCGGCTACGGGTTCCTCACCAGGGACCGCAAGAAGACGGTGCCGCCCGACGCCCCGTTCCGCATCGCGGACCTGACGCGGCCCATCACGGCGGCCCTCATCCACGACCTGGTCCGCCAGGGCAAGTTCAAACTGACCGACAGCGCGTTCACCTACATAAGCGCCACGCCGCCCGCGAAGACGAAGGCCGACCCGCGTCTGAAGGACGTGACGATCCAGCACCTGCTCGACCACAAGGGCGGGTTCGACCGCAACCTGAAGCCGCTCCTCGACCCCATGTTCCAGACGGCGCTGGTCCGCAAGCAGCTGGCGCTGGAGGACCCGCCGACGCCGGCTGACATGGTGCGTTTCATGGCGGGGCGGCGGCTGGACTTCGCGCCGGGCTCCAGGGTGGTGCAGTCGAACTTCGGGTACTGCGTGCTGGGGCGGGTGATCGAGAAGGCGACGGGCGAGACGTACCCGGCGGCGGTGAAGAAGTTCCTCGCGCCACTGGGCATCAAGGGCGTCGGCCTGGGCCGCACCCAGCCGGACGACCGCGACCCGGCGGAGCCGTTCTACTTCGACGCGGGCTTCGCCACGAACGTGATCACGGGCAGCGGCAACGTGCCGGTGCCGGACGGCGGGTTCAACCTGGAGGCGATGGATAGCTGTCAGGGGCTGGTCTGCTCGGCGCCGGACCTGGCGCGGTTCCTGAACGCCTACTGGCTCAACAGCGGCCAGCCGCGCAAGGGCGGTGCCGGGGAGCCGTCACTGGTCAACGGGGGGCTGCCGGGGACGTGGTCCGTGGCCCGTCAGCGGGCGGACGGCGTGAACATCGTGGCGCTGTTCAACCAGCGGCACCGCAGGCCGGAGTCGATCAACGACATGCTCAACCTGGCCGCCGACGAGGTGAAGGAGTGGCCGTGAAAGGCCCCGTCCGTGATGAGCCGGAATCGCACGCCCTGATGCGCGGCATCCTGGCGGAGCCGGACGACGACACGCCGCGCCTGGTGTACGCCGACTGGCTGGAGGAGAACGGCCAGCCGGAGCGCGGCCAGCACATCCGCCTCCAGTGCCGCGCCGCCGCGCTGCCGGAGGGCGACCCGCGTCGGGCCGAAATGGAGGCCGAGGGGGCGGCGTTGGAGGCGGCGCACCTGGGCGAATGGCTCGGCCCGCTCGACCCGGCGAGGTGCCGCGACAACCAGGGCCGTCACTTCGTGAGGGGCCTGCTCTCGTTGTGGTCCTGCACGGTGTCGGCGTTCCTCGTCAAGAAGCACCAGCAGGAGGCGGCGGAGTGGTACCCGCGCCTGGGGGTCACGCGGATGATCCTCACCGAATCCAGCAAGAAGGCCGACGGCCTCGCCGCGTCGCCGGCCCTCGGCTGGACGCCCCACCTGCGCTGGCTCCGCTCCCAGGCTGAGGACGGGCAACTGGTCGCGCTGGCCGGCTCGCCGCACCTGGGGGTGCTGTCGCGGCTGGAGCTGACCCACCTGCGCTGCACCGACGCGGCGTTCACCGCGCTGGCGAAGTCCAGCGCCCTGCCGCGTCTCCGGGCCCTGGAGGTGCGGGACGGCCTCTGGGGGGGCAAGTACACCGACAAGGGCGTGTTGCGCATCCTCAACAGCGAGCGTCTCCCGATGCTCGAAGAGCTGTGCCTCAAGGACACGCCTCCGGCCGGCCAGCGCACGGAACACATCGCCCGCGACCCAGGCATCGCCCGCCTGAAGCGGCTCATCCTCGTGGGCGGCATGGCCGAACCGGCGGCCATCGCCGCGCTGGCGGGCAATCCTCACGCGGCCGGCCTGGAGATGCTCGACCTGCACGACAACGACATCGACGAGGCCGCCGCCCTCGCCCTGGCCGGGTCGTCGCACCTCATCGGGTTGAAGCGGCTCGACCTGACGGGCATGAACAACAGGGGCCGGCGACGCCTGCCGGCGTCCGCCGAGGCGCGTCTGCGCGAGCGGTTCGGCACGGCGCTCAAATTCGGCCACGGCGGGCTGGTGCCGGAATGACGGGCTCCTCGCCGGAGCGACACCCGGAGGGCCTGGTTCAAAGGCGGGGCACTGCTGGAGGGTGTCGCGGCATCGGACCGGGTCTGACACGCGCGGGCCCGCGCTGCGTCACCATCCCAGGGTCATGTGCACGGGCACGCCTGATCGCCGGAACTTCGTTGCCGTCGCGCACGGGGGTGTGAGAGGGTCAGGGAAACGAACTTCCTCAAGTGCTTCTGTTGCTTGCATTTGCGGCGGGTAAGTTCGTTTCCCTCGTTCGTTTCCTTCACTGATGGACGTTCATTCGCCACCATTTGGGGTGGGGCACGGCCGGCACCGGTGGGGCGAGTCGGGATGCCTGTTCCAGTGGGAGGTGTGACCTTATTTCGGGTCACTTCCGAAGGCCCTGCTCCTGCCTGCTGGGCAGCAGGTTGACCGGTTGTCCTGTCTGCTGGACCCGCTCCTGCTCGCCGGCGCAGCCGGCCAGGGAGACGCACAGCAACAGCGCGACGACGGTCAGGCGGGTCATGGCCCGTCTCCAACGTGGGTCTCGTAGACGTTTCCGCGCGACATACCCGGCCCGAGCCCACGATTCAAGGGCACCCGCGCTCGCCTTGCCTTCTCGCCGCCGGGGCGGTATCACCCGCCCCTCATCAACGGCCGCGAGTGGTCCGGCAGTCTCCCGAGGGAGGACGCGCATGCCCGTCATTTTCGTCTTGCTCTGCCTCGTGCAGCCGGGCGAGTTGCCTGACCGTCCGCCGGCCTATCAGGAGGCGCGCAACCGCGTCGAGCGGCTCGTGTCGCACACCCCCGGCCTGGACCGTCCGGCCGTCGCCATCACCGAGGCGGACCACGACGCGACCCACGTCAGGGATCGCTTCATCTGGGTACCCTTGCGGCTCAATGCGGACGCCGTCCGGAATGCACGCGAGCTGTTGCTCTACGTGTCGTATGACCGTGGCCGCAATTGGACCCTCTATGAGCGCGTCCCGCCGAGCCAGACCGTCTTCGGCTACCGCTGCCCAGGCGACGGCCTGTACTGCTTCGCGGCGGCCGCGCTCCACCACGACGGCCGGCTCGAACGCCTGGATGTGGGGGGCAGAGCCGAGGTGAAGGTCGCCGTCGATTCCGCCCTGCCCCGAATCCGGCTGGATTCGACAACGGCCGGCGATGCCGTCGAGATCACATGGGAGGTTGACAAGCCGTTCCTCGCCTCTAACGGGGTGGTGCTGACGTACCAGCAACTGGGGGTCAAGTCCGTGCCACATCGTTTGCCGATCACTCAAGGGAGGACCGGCAGGGCCCGATTCGATCCCGAGCAAGGAGAGAGATACCATCTGGTTCTAACGGCACGTGACCGGGCCGGCAATCAAGCGTCGAGCGAGATCTCCATCGGTGAGCGCAAGGCGGAGCAGCCTGAGGCGAAGCAGCCCGAGCCTCGGCCGCCGGCCCCGGTGCCCGGCCTGCCCGCCAGGATGCAGGCCGAGCGAAAGCTTGCGGAGGAGTGTGCGCGCGGGACGCCCGGCTGGGACCGCCCCGTGGCACCCGTCGCCGAGATGGACGCCGACGCGACCCACGTCAAGAACCGGTACTTCTTCGTCCCGGTGCGGGTCGGGGTGGCCGACCGTCGCATGGTCCGCGAGCTGCTACTTTACATCTCGTATGACCGCGGACGCACCTGGGCGCTCCACGAGCGTGCCGGCCCTGACAAGCTCATGTTCGATTTCTTCAGCCCCAGCGACGGCCTGTATTGCTTCACCATCGTCACCGTCCATCAGGACGGCCGGCAGGAGCCGCCCGATGTCAACCGCGCGCCCGTTGATGCCAAGGTCGCCGTGGATACGGTGAGGCCCAAGATCAAACTGGCCGCCGCCCGTGACGGCGAATTCGTCGAGGTCACGTGGCAGATCGACGATGCGTGCCCGGATGGCGGGCATTTCACCCTGGCGTTTGAGGTGCCGCAGCGCGGCAAGTATCGCGGTGAGACATTGCCGGCATGCAGCGGCAAGTCCGGCAAGGAGCGGTTCAAGGCCGATCCGGGGGAGAAGTACACCATCTCCCTGACGGCGCGTGACTGGGCGAACAACGGTGCCACGGCGTACTGTACCGTCGAGCCGCGCTGACCCGTCAGAGCTGGAACACCAGGCGCTTCTGGAGGTGGGCGCAGGCCAGGCAGGCCAGGCCGCCGAGGAACGCGACGGTCAGCGTGGCCAGGGCGAAGGTCTCGGGCGCCGGCGCGTGGCCGTGCAGGATGGGGTCGCGCACGAGGCGGAAGAAGGGCACCAGCGGGTTGCAGTTGGCCATCAGCCACGACAGCCGCCCTCCGCCCAGGTCCGCCGGCTGGTAGATGATCGGCGTCGCGTAGAACAGCACCTGGAAGCCCACGTCGCACAGGTGCTGCGTGTCCTGGAAGTGGACGTTGAGGAAGCCGGCGAGCAGCGCCAGCGACCACGCCAGCAGGAACAGCAGCACGAACGCCGGCACCAGCGCCCACACCATCAGCAGCCGCCCCGGCCCGTGCAGCCAGCACGCCAGCGCCACCAGCACGGAGAGGGCGACGAGGAAGTGGAACGACTCAGCCAGGGCCGTCCGCAGCGGGAAGATGGCAATGGGGGAGGGGTGCTGGCGGATGTACGGCTCGCCCTGGAAGAAGCACTGACAGCCCTGCTTCGTCGCGGTGACGAGGAAGTCCCACACCATGAGGCCGGACAGGACGTGCGGCGCGTAGGTCCACACGTCGGCCCGCTTGAACAGGCGCTGGAACACGACGCACAGGATGACCGTGAACGCCAGGGGCCGCAGCAGCGACCAGCCGACGCCGAGGACGCTGCGGCGGTAGCGGGCGCGCAGGTCGATCTGCACCAGCGACAGCCAGAAGTAGCGGCAGGCCCAGATGCGGCGCAGGTAATCCAGCATCACGCCCCCCCCGTCAGCCACCGGGCCATGCGCGCCCGCCACCCGCCGCCGCGGCGGCGCTCGTCGGCCATCGCCAGCCCCGCGAGCGCCGCGAACACCAACTCGCGCTCGTGGGCCGGCAGGCCGTCGGCGTGCCGGAATTGCCGCATCACACGGCGGCGGTTGGCGGCCTGGTCGGTGGTCCGCGAGAAGCCGGTGGGCAGATGGCGGTAGTAGAAGAGATGTTCGGGCACCACGTCGATGACGTGCCCACGCCCGGCGAGTTTGACGAACAGCTCCCAGTCCTCGAACGACGTGCCGCGGTCCTCTTCCCAGCCGCCGGCGGCGCGGAGGGTGTCGGTGCGGTAGAGGGCGCAGGCGTCGCCGTACACGTTCTTGCGGACCGCCAGGGCGAACGGCCCGCCCGTGGGCCGGCACGCATACTCGAAGCGCCCCGCCGCGATGTCGGGCGATTCGCGGAACGCCAGGAAGTAGCACGACAGGGCCGCCGCGTCGGGGCGTAGGGTCATCGCCCGCGCCATCACCGAGGCCATGTCGGGGCGGAGGATGTTGTCGGCGTCGACGGGGAGGAAGTACGCGCCGCGCGCCTCGGCGAGGCCGCGGTTGCGTGTCGCGCCGATGCCGGCGTTCGGCTGGCGCAGGAAGCGCCACGCGGGATACTGCTGCTCCATCTCGGCGAAGACGCGGAGGGAGTGGGCGTCCGTCGAGCCGTCGTCGATGACCACGACATCGAGCGCGGGGTGGTCCTGCGCGGCGATGGATGCGAGGGTCTCGGGCAGGAAGCGGCCGAGGTTGTAATGGGGGACGCAGACGGTGAGGGGTGTGACCTCACCCCCCCCCGCCCCCCTCTCCGAAACGGAGAGGGGGGGGCCGCTGAGGCTCCGCCTCAGTGAGAAGACACCGGGGGCCTTGATCGCCGGGCACAGCCCGGCGGCTCCCCCCCTCTCTGTTTCGGAGAGGGGGGGCGGGGGGGGGGTGAGGTTGTACACCCCGCACCACGCCTCCTCCACGTCCGCCAGCGACGACACCTCGCGCCGCCCGCCGTCGCGAATCACGAAGTCCACGCCGTCGAACGCCAGCCCGGCCCGCTTCGCCTGCACGGCGCGGAACGCCAGCGCCGCCGAGGGGAACTCGACACGCCCGACACGCCGCGCCGCGCAGGCACGCTCCAGCGCCCGGCGCACGGCGTCGCTGCGGTCCGCCGCCGGCAGATCGAGGACGTTGCGCACGGGATGCGGCAGCGGCGTCAGCGGCTCGCCATCGACGAGGACGGCATCGCCGCGGACCGCTGCTGGATGCGTCGAAAGCACGACAGCGCCTCCCCGACGACCTCGTCGGTGTTGAAATACCGGTACTGCGCCAGCCGCCCGCAGAAGTGGACCGCGTGGCGGGCCGTCTCCTCCTCCGCCAGCACGCGGTACCTCTCGTACAGCGCCCTGCCCCCCGCCGACGGCACGGGGTAGTACGGCTCGCCGGAGGCACGCGGGGTCTCGAAGCTCAGCACGGTGTGCGGGTGCCGCTGGCCCGTGACGTGCTTGATCTCGACGCTGCGCGTGAACGGCACGTCCTCGGACGGGTAGTTGATCTGCACGCACGGCTGCGCCCACTCGCGTTCGACGGGCACGAGGTCGAAGTGCAGCGAGCGGTACGGCAGCCGCCCCAGCGCGTGGCCGAAGTACGCGTCGATGGGGCCGGTGTAGACCGTCGCGCGGCGTGGCCGCACCAGCCGCCGCACCTCGGCGAAGTCGCAGCCGAGCAAGACCCTGATGCGGCGGTGCCGCAGCATGCGCTCGAACAGGGCGGTGAAGCCGCGTGCCGGCATCTTCTGGAACGGGGCGTCGGCGTAGCGCGCGTCGCGGTCGAGACGCACTGGGATGCGTCCGCACACCTCCGGCGCCAGCTCATGCGGCTCGCGGCCCCACTGCTTGCGCGTGTAGCCGCGGTACAGCTCCTCGTACAGCTCGCGGCCCACGCGTGACAGCACGTGCTGCTCGGAGTCGGCGGGCGACTCGATGGGCGAACGCAGCCGCTCCAGCATAGCCCCGCCCGACGCCTCGTCGAGCGTGACGCCGAAGAAGCGCTCCAGCGTCGTCAGGTTGATCGGGAAGGGGAGGAGCTGGCCGCGGGCGAGGGTGCGGGCCTCGTAGTTGGCCGGGATCCAGTCGGTGAAGCGCGACAGGTAGCGGACGATGCGTTCGTCCTTCGTGCGGAAGTAATGCGGGCCGTAGGCGTGGACCATGACGCCGCTTGTGTGCGTGGTGTCGTGGCAGTTGCCGGCGGCGTGGGCCCGGCGGTCGATGACGAGGACGCGCCAGCCGAGGACGCGGGCGGCGCGTTCGGCGACGACGCAGCCGGCCGGCCCCGCGCCGACAACCAGGAGGTCCACGTCATCGAGCATGGCGGCACCCTACCCCGCCGCGCGCCGGGCGGTCAATGCGAAGTGGCCGGCGGCCAGGGCGAACGACTCCGGCGTGCCGATGTCGATGAAGCGCGCCGAGGACTGATAGGCCGAAAGCCGGCCCTCGCGCACCCACAGCGGGAACACGCCGCGCTCCAGCGAGAACACGCCGCCGGGCAGCCCGTCCAGCAGGTGCGGCTCGATGAGGTACACGCCGGCGTTGATCCACCCCGGCCCGCGATGGCCACCCTTCTCCGCGAAGCGCGTCACCATCCCGCCGTCGGCCTCGACGTGGCCGTAGCGTCCGGCGTCGTTGACGCGGGCCAGCATCATGCTGGCCTCGGCGCGGCGCTGGACGTGCCAGCGGACGAAGGTGGCGAGGTCGGCGTCGCAGTGCGAGTCGCCGTTGAGCAGCAGCACGCGCCCGCCACGCAGGAGCGGCAGGGCGTGGGCGAGGGCGCCGCCGGTGCCCAGCGGCGACGGCTCGGCGGAGTACTCCAGCCGCACGCCGCACCGCTCGCCGCCCATCTCGTCGCGCACCTGGTCGGCCAGGTGGCCGACGAGCAGCACGGCCCGCGTGATGCCGGCGTCGGCGATTTGCTCCAGCAGGTAGTCGATGTGCGGCCGCCCGCTGACGGGGGCGAGAACCTTGGGCCGGCCCGGCAGGGCGGGACGCAGGCGCGTGCCCAGCCCGCCGGCGAGGATGGCGGCGGTCAGGCCACGTTCTTGCATGCGCGGCGGCCCTCCATGCGGTAGCCCTTGAGCAGCTCGCGGATGCCCGACTCCAGGGAGCGCGAGGCCGTGAAGCCGGCCTCCTTGAGGCGCCCGCTGGAGACGATGTAATTCCTCTTGTCGGGGTCCTGGCCGATGGGGGCGAAGTGCAGGTAGAAGCTGGGGACGTGCTTCTTCACGGCGAGGGCCAGCTCCTCCTTCGAGAGGTTGGCGGAGTCGAGGCCGAGGTTGTACGGGCGGCCCGCCATCGCGGCGGCGTTCCGGATGCAGTGGAGGAAGCAGTCCGCCACGTCGCGGACGTGGACGAAGTTGCGTTTGAAGTCCTTCTCGAACAGGACGATGTAGCCGTCGGTGACGGCGGCGTGGACGAAGTGGTTGACGAGGAGGTCGAGGCGCATCCGCGGCGACATGCCGAACACCGTGGCCAGACGCAGCGCGATGCCGTTGGGCCGTCCGAGGACGACGGCCTCGGCGTCGCACTTGGTGCGGCCGTAGAGGGAGAGCGGCGAGATGGGGCTGTCCTCGGTGCAGAACGCCTCGCCCGACGTGGCGCCGTAGCCCGAGTTGGTGTTCGGGTAGATCACCAGCTGATTCGGTGAGCGGAGCCGGTCCAGCAGGCGGACGGCGTCGAGGTTGACGGTGGTGGCGAGGTGCGGGTCCTTCTGGCACGCGGGCGCGCCGACGACGGCGGCGAGGTGGATGACGATGTCGGCGCCGGACAGGGCGCCGCGCATGGCGGCCTCGTCGCGTACGTCTCCGCGGATGAAGTCGAAGCGCTCGTTGGCGCAGAGGTGGTACAGGCCCTGCTCCGGCGTGCCGTAGGAGACGTTGTCGAGGGCGGTGACGCGGTAGCCGGCGGCGAGGAGGTGTTCGCAGGCGATGCTGCCGACGTAGCCGAGGCCGCCGGTGACAAGGACGTGTTCCGCCATGAACGGTGCCCTCTTCCATGAGGTGAGATCGCGGGAGACACAGGATAGGGCGGGCGGGCGCTCCGGGTCAAGGCCGAAACGGGGTGGCCCCGGCGGGGCGGGGCGTGGTACCATCACGCCCCATGCCGACCCTCTCACTCATCGTCCCCACGCGCGGGCGCCCAGAGCAACTGGCCCGCCTGCTCGCCGGCCTCGCCGGCCTGGCCGCGGACCGGGCGTCGTATGAGGTCGTCCTCGTCGTGGATGACGACGACGTGGTGCCGGACGCGGACGGCGTGCGGCTGTGCGTCGGCCCGCCGGGCCGCACGATGGGCGGGCTGAACCTCGCGGGCGTCGAGGCGGCGGCGGGCGACTTCGTCATGCTCCTGAACGACGACGTGATCCCGCGCACGCGGCACTGGGACCGGCATTTGATCGAGGCGGCCCGCACGTTCGACGACGGCGTCGTGCTGGTGCACGTGAATGACACCCTGATGCGCGACAACCTGTGCGTCTTCCCGCTCATCCCGAAATCGCTGGCGGGGCTGATCCACGCCGGGTACAGGCGCTACCGCATCGACGACCACATCGAGGACGTGTTCAACATCCTGGCGGCGGCGGGCGAGCGGCGGACGATCTACCTGCCCGAGGTGATCTTCGAGCACCTCAACGGCGTCGAGATGCCGTGGGGCGTGCGCGAGTATCACGCCGACCCGAACGTGTTGGCGATCGACGCCCCGCTGTTCGACGCGCTGGCCGATGAGCGGCGGCGATTCGCGCTGGAGCTACTGGCCCGCATCGACGGGCGGCGGCGGGAGTTGCAGGTGGGGGCGCTGCCCGACGCCTTCGCGTTGCGGACGCCGGGCCGGCAGAGGGGGGCGGAGCGGCCGACGCTATTGGCGCGGCTGTGGCGGCGTCTAGTGGGGCGGGCGGCGGTCAGGGCGTAGCGGTGGGCGGCCTCGCTTATCCAATCACCGTGGATGGTGCGGCGAGGCCCTCAGGAGACGCCGAGCCGCAAGTCACCCCACGAGCCGGACGCCCAACCCAGCACGGCGAACCGACCCTCGAAGCGGGCGGTCAACGTCCGGAGAGTCTCCTCGTCGTTGCGTGTATGGCCCACGAGTTTGCCGGGCACCGTGACGGCGCGGAGGGCCGGGAGTCCGGCTGAGCGGGCGAGCGCCTCCAGACCGTCCGCCGTCACCTCCGTCGCTGCGAGGTCGATGTGGGTCAGGGCCGGCAGATGGCCGGAGGCGAGGACACGGATGTCGGCATCGGTTACACCGTGATCATGCAGGCGCAGGCGGACCAACCCCGTCAGCCCGGAGTCGGCCAACGGCCGTACCACCTGCCCACGATCCGCGCGGGACGATTCCGAGGACCATATCTCCAACGCCCGCAACTGCCCCGTCAGCCCAGAATCCAGGGCCGCCTCGCATTCGGCCTGTCGCCCGCCGATGCACAGATCGGTCAGCCCGCCGAGGGCCGGCGAGCCGGCCAGCCTGGCGAATGCCGCACCGCCGCCCGCGGCGAGGTACAGGCTCAAGGACCGCAGACCCGATAGGCTTTCCGCCTCGTCGAGCACCCCCAGGGCCGGCGCGTCAAACGTTTCGATCAGGGAGAGGGTCTTCAGCCCTAGGGCGTAGGGGGCGCGGAACAGGGCCCTGAGCGTTTCATGACGCAGGCCGCGCATGTCCAGGCCGAGCGTCTGGAGGTTGGCGAGGTCGGCGGCGGCCACCTGCTCGGCCGCCACGCGGGCCGGATCCCCCCAATTCCGCAGGCGGAAGGTTAGCTGGGTCACCCCGCGGACGGAGGGCAGTGCGAGGAGGTCTGCGAGCCTGGTGCCCACGTCCCCGTCATCGCAGGTGTTGAACAGGGCGAGCGCGGTCAGCCCGGTGCAGGCGGACAACACCTCATGGAGGTCGGTGAAGGACGAGCTGTATGTCCGGAGCGACCGAAGGCGGGTGGTGATCGGTAGGCCGGCGATGCCCTGCCCCTCCTCGCTCGCCACTTGGTCGAGCATGGCCTCCTGGATGACAGTGCGTCCGGCGAGGGAGGAGGCGTTGCGCAGGAAGGCCTTGCGTGTCGTCCCCACCGACCAGGGGAAGCCGCGGCGGAAGGTGACGTAGGAGCGGTCGATCCACTTGGCCAGCTCGCCGAGCCAGGCCTCGCGGTGCCGCTGGAGCAGCACCGCCGCACGCACCTCCAGCCCCACACGGCGGGCGTCACCGGCGGGCAGCCCGGCGAGCTCGCATTGGGTGCGGATGAACGTCGCCCTGTCGGCATCGCCGTGTTCATCGAGCCAGTCGGCGTACACGAGTCGCACGAGGTCGTCGTCGGGCTGTGCCACGATGGCCCGGAGCAACGAACCCTGCTCTCTGGGGATGCGAGAACGGGGTTTCAAGTGAGTCTCCTGGGGTTTCTTTCCGGATGACGCACCGCAACCTCTATTTGAGTGTACTCCGGGGCACGCACGACAGATAACGCCCGGCTTCCCAATACCGTCCCTGGCCGCGCCACACCTCTCCTATGCCGCCCGCGCCGCCTCCAGATGCTCGGCCCGGTTAATCATCCGCACCTTCGCCACCCCGCCGTGGAAGTCGATGGCGTTGTAGCCCGTGTTGTCCTGCGGCAGGTTGCGGGCGCAACGCAGCGGCACGCCCATCCAGGCCGCCAGCAGGACGCGGTTCACCACGCCGTGGCTCACCACCAGAACCGTCCCGCCGGGGTGGCGGCCGGCGATGGCCTCTGCCACCGGCAGCACGCGCCGCCGCACCTGCTCCAGGTTCTCGCCGCCGAGATAGCCGTGGCACTCCGCATCCTCTTCGAACGCGGCGTGCTCCGCCGGCCAGCGCCGCGCCACGTCCTCCCACGTCAGCCCGGCCCACTCGCCCACGTCCACCTCGACCAGCCCCGCGTCCAGCGTCACGGGCCGGCCCAGCGCCTCGGCGGTCGTACGCGCCCGGATCAGCGGCGAGGCGTAGACGGCGTCGATGGGGAGATGCGCCAGCGCCCGAGCCACGGCGGCCGCCTGCGCGTGCCCCTCCGGGGCGAGGGGCGCGTCGGGCCGCGAGCCTTGCAGCGTGTAGGGGCGGCACAGGTTGGCGGGGGTCGCCGCGTGGCGCATCAACAGCAGGCGTGTCATCGGTTCACCAGGGAAAGGGCCTGCACGCGCGGGGTGGCGGGGAGCAACACGTCCGGGGCCGACATCCGCCCCGTCAGCAGGTCGCGCTCCAGCCGGTGTTCGGTCATGCGGCGGACGTTCTCCACCGTGCCCGGGCCGAAGCGGGCCGCGAGCATGGCGAGGTAGCGCGGGTGAGTGTAGTGGCGCTGGAACGCCTCGTCGCGGAAGCGCAGCACCTCGCGTGCCGGGACGTGCCGCGTCGGCATGGGCAGGCAGTCGCGCGAGTGCTGCGAGTAGCCGGTCCATTTCGCCGGCAGCGGCACGCCCTGCGCGAGGGCCGCGGCGTAGAGCGGCGAGCCGGGGTAGGCCATCGCGGAGTAGAAGTTCGAGAACTCGCAGTTCAGGTCGATGGACAGGTCGAGCGTCGCCTGCATCGTGTCGAGGTCGTCCTCGGGCAGGCCGAAGATGTAGTTGGCGATGACGTTGATGCCCTCGGCGCGGATGGCCTCGATCATGCGGTGGATCTCGTCCTGGCCGAACGACTTGTCCACGCCGTCGCGGACGCGGCCCGCGCCGGCCTCGATCCCCACCGCCAGCCAGGTGAAGCCGGCGTCCCGCAGGGCCGGCAGCATGCCCTCCTTGATCGTGTCGATGCGGGTGTACGCCCAGATGTTGAGGCCGTACCGCCGCTCGATGAGCTTTTCGCAGATGCCCAGGACGTGCTTGCGGCTGAGGACGAACATCTCATCCGCGATCTTGATGTTGCGGACGCCGTACCGATTCACCAGCGTGTCGATCTCCGCGATGACGCGCTCGACGGGCCAGTAGCGGTAGCTGTTCGCGCCCTCCTTCAGGCCCGCCGCCTGCTCGCCCTCCTTGAACGGGGCCTGGATGCAGCAGAACGAGCAGTGATACGGGCAGCCGAGCGTCGTGTAGATGGCCGCGTAGGGTTGCCTGTCGCGGCCATCCAAACAGTGCCAATTATGGGCGCGGTAGCGGCCCATCGGCAGCAGGTCCCACGCGACGCCGGGCATCTCGCCTTCGAGGTCGCGGACCAGCGGACGCGCCGGCGTGCGGCGGATGCCCCCCCCGTCGCGGTAGCAGAGGCCGGGGACCTTCGACCAGTCGGGATTCGCCGTCTTCAGGGCCTCGACGGCGTCGGCGAGGGCGCCCAGCCCCTCGCCGGTGGCGACGAGGTCGGCGGCCTCCTCGCGCAGCGTCCGCTCCGGCAGCGCCGCGACGTGCCCGCCGACGAGCAACACCGGCTGTTCGGGCGTGGCATCCTTGATGGCCGAGACGCATTCGCCGGCGGCGGTCATCACCTGCGTCGAGGCCGACGGCTGGTGCCCGTAGGCGACGACGGCGGCCAGCACCGGTGACGCATCGCGCACGCGCTCGGCGACCTCGGCGGCGGACAGGCCCTCCGCCTCGGCGTCGATGACGGCGACGCGCAGGCCGCGGCGGCGGGCGAAGGTCGCCATCAGGCCGGCCCAGACGGGCGGCTCGATGGCGGCCAGCTCGGCGCCGAGCGACTGGTAGACGCGTGGGCGGCTGCAGGGGTTGATGAGAACGAGGTCAAGCCGCATGACGCGACTCCGTGGCGAGGCCGTTGAGGATGTCGCAGAGCCATAGGATGCGCTCGCGCTCCAGGCCCGGGTAGTTCCCGATGTAGAAGCCGTGGAAGTGGACGTGGTCGGCATTCGGGAAACGCTTCCACGCCTGCGCCTCGACGACCCCGCGCAGGTAGGGCTGACGCACCTGGTTGCCGCCGCCGGCGGTGCCGCGGCGGAACTCGACGCCCTCGGCGCGCAGGGTGTCCATGACGCGCTGGCACAGGCGGGTGTCGGCGTGCCGCAGGATCAGCGTGAAGGCGTAGTTGCTGCTGCCCTCCGTCTCGAAATCCGTTCTGTAATGCTCCGGGTCGAGGTTATCGAGGAATAGTTTCAGGTTCTCGGTACGCTGCTTGATGTTGTCGTCAAGGCGACGCAACTGCGAGCGGCCCATGACGGCGTTGATCTCGGTGCTGCGGCAGTTGAACCCGGCGTGGGCGAAGATGAAATCGGGGTTCAGGTCGGGGTGCTCGTCGGCGTACTCGTGCCGCCGCGACGACGAGTCCAGCTCACGCACCATGCCGTGGGCGCGCAGCATGCGCACGGCCTCGTAGAGGTCGGCGTCGTTGGTGCATATCATGCCGCCTTCGATGGTGCTGAGGTGGTGCGCGTAGTAGAAGGAGAAGTTCGACGCCAGGCCGAACGTGCCGAGCTTCCTGCCGCCGAACGTCGCGCCGTGCGACTCGCACACGTCCTCGAACAGCGGGATGCCGCGCGCCCGCAGCTCCTCGAGCAGACGGCGGTTCAGGCCGTTGTAGCCGAGGACGTGCGTGAGGAAGACGGCGCGGGTGCGTGGGGTGAGTTTGGCGAGCACCTCGTCGGTGTCCATCGCCAGGGTGCGCGGGTCGATGTCCACGAACACCGGCTCGAAGCCGGCGTGCAGCACGCTGCCGATGTCCGAGACCCAGGTGATCGTCGGCACGATCACCTCGCCGCCGGCGCCGTGCAGCGCCTTCAACGCGGCCATCGTCAGCAGGTTGGCCGACGACCCCGAGTTGACCATCACCGAGTGCTTGACGCCGAGCCACTCGGACCACTCCTGCTCGAACTTGCGCACGTTCGAGGAGGCGGTGAGGATCGGGTCGTCCTGCTGCAAGAGCCGGATGACGGCGTCGAGGTCCTCGCGGTGGATGTTGTTCTTCATCAGCGGCCAGGTGAGGCCGCGCTTCGCCTTGGTGATCATCCTTGATGCCTCTCGTCACAATCGGTTCAGGGCTTCTTGCCGAACCATCCCTTCGTCGTCGAATCATTCCGCATGAACTTCAGAAGCTCGTCGCCCATCTTGCGCATCCCCGCCGGCGAGTGGTGCGTGCCGTCGGCCACGAAATCCTCCGGCACGGAGGACAGGCCGTCGGCCCGCTTCGTCGCGCCATTGGCCCACAGGTACGGGCCCCAGCTCAGCCACGGGGCCTTGCCCTTGGTGTAGTCGATGGCGTCGTCGCCCTTGATCTGCTCCTCGATCAGCCACTTCACGGCGAACCCCGACTGGTACGCCACGGGCTCGGGGTTAAGGCCGGTCGTCGCGTAGCCGCCGTAGGTGCGGCTCGAGATGTAGCACAGCCGGGCGTTGGGGAAACGCTCGGCGATGACGCCTACGATCTTCTTCAGCTCGGCCTGCAATTTACGCGGGTAGCCGGGGAAGCCCTGGCGCGGCCCGGCGTCGGCCTGCTTGATCCACACCGCCTGTACCTGGGCGCGCGTCACCGCCTGCTTCTTCAACTCCTCGTCGATCACGGCCCAGTACCGCTTCCCGTCCTTGCTCTCGGGGTCCTGGATACGCTCGGCGGTCATGCCGCCCTGCGCCCCGTTGATGAAGAGGACGTCCGGATTCACGCCCTTCGACTCGCGCAGCGCCTGGCGGAAGCCCTGGGAGATCTGCGAGGCGTTGCTCATGCCGACGGACAGCAGCACGATCCTGCCCTCGTCGTTCGGCTTGCCATCCGCGCCGAGCCGGCGCACCTTCTTCGCCAGCGCCAGGCCGGCCTTCTCGTGCTTCTCGGGGCGCTCGTTCTTGCCGCCGGGGTACAACCCGCCTGTGAAACCCTCGTACTTCCCCTCGCCCAGCTCGGTCAGCGGCTTGAACTTGGAATGATCTGGCGAGACGCGGGCCTTCGGCCCTCCGCCGCCGGGCGCGGGACGCATGGCGGCGAGCGTCACCTTGCCGTCCACGTCGCGGGCGATGAACTGCACGGCGGCGCCCGGCTTGAAGCCGGCCAACTTCTCCTCCAGCGTGTCGCCGCGGGTGCCGTCGAGGCGCGTCTTGTCGGTGACGGCCAGCTCGCGGTCCTTGTCGCCGACGGTGATGACGACCAGCTTCTTTTTGGCGTCGACGGACTTGAGCTTGCCCTGGTCGATCTTTTGCCCGACGGCGACGCCCCCCAGCAGCAGGCAGGCGGCCAGCACGGAAACGGTGGTGCGGCTCATGATGGTCCCTCGCGGGATGTGTCTCGTTGTCCCTCAATGTATCGCGGGGACGCAGCCCCTCCTTTCAGAACGGGCCCTTGAACTCGATGCCCTTCAGGTCCGCCCGCTCCGCCGGCAGCCAGCCCATCTTGCGGCCGTTGATGAGATCGTTGGCGGCCGCGGCGATGGTGCGCGCGTTCGGGTAAAAGGCGTCCTCCAGCGTCGGCGACGTGGGGCACGTCGTCGGGGCGAAGCCGACGCGGCGGATGTGCAGGTCGCGGACGCCCTGTAGGCGCTCCGCCACGCGGGCCACGATCTCGGCGCTGGCGCCGCAATTCGTCCACGCGGTGTCGGCGACGAGGATCCGGCCCGTGCGCTCGGCGGACTCGGCGATGGTGTCAATATCCAGCGGCGACAGCCAGATGGGGTCGATCACCTCGGCGTTGATGCCGATGTCGGCCAGGTACGACGCCGCCCGCAGGCACTCCGCCTGCATGTACGAGATGCCGACGAGGGTGATATCCTCGCCTCGGGCGGTGACGCGGGCCTTGCCGGGCCGCACCTCGTAGGGCGTCTCGGGCACGGGGCCGTTCTGGAAGTGCAGCATGCGGTGCTCGACGTACAGCACCGGGTCGTTGTCGCGCACGGCGGCGATGAGGCAGCCCTTGGCGTCGTGGGGGTTCGAGGGGGCGCACACCTTGATGCCGGGGACGTGCATGAACATGGAGTGCAGCCCCTGCGAGTGCTGCGCGCCCTGGCCCCAGCTCTTGCCGATCATCGCGCGGACGACCAGCGGCACGCTGGCCCGCCCGCCGTACATCGAGCGTGTCTTGGCGGCGACGTTGACGAGCTGGTTCATCGCCAGCATGAGGAAGTCCATGCGGATGTGGACGTGGATGGGGCGCAGGCCGGCGAGGGCCATGCCGATGGCGGCGCCGGTCATGGCGTCCTCGCTCAGCGGCGTGCCGAAGACGCGCTCGGGCCCGAAGCGTTCCAGCAGGCCCTTCGTCGTGCCCTGGATCGCCTTGGGGTCGTCCACGTCCAGGCCGAAGACGATGACGCCCGGGTCGCGCTCCATCTCCTGGGCGGCGGCCTCGCGCACGGCCTCGACGTAAGAGAGCGTGCGTGGCGGGGCCTGCGTGCGCGCGGGTCTCGTCGCGGTGCGCGTCATGCCGTCTGCTCCTCGTAGGTGTGCGTCATCAGGTGTGCGGCGTCGGGGAACGGGGCGGCCTCGGCGAACGTGAACGCGGCGGCGATCTCGTCGTCCACGTCACGTTCCATTTCGTGCCGCCCCTCGGGGTCGATGCACGCGGCGAGGCGCGTTAGGGCGTCGGCCTCGGCGTGGAGGCCCGCCGCCTCCGTGCGGTAGCCGAGGTGGAAGTCGGTGCCGGGGCCGACGTGCTCGCGCCAGCGGTGCGTCGCCACCTCCATGAACGCCGGGCCGTCGCCGGCCCGGACGTGGGCGACGATGTCCCGCGCCGCCGTGGCGAGGGCCACCACGTCGGAGGAGCCGAGCTTCCACGCCGGCATGCCGAAGGAGCGGGCGCGTCCGGCGATGTCGGGCAGGCCCTGGCGGCGCTCCTGCGACGTGTGGATGGCGTAGCCGTTGTTCTCGCACACGAAGAGGATGGGGAGCTTCTTGAGGACGGCGAAGTTGAGCGTCTCGCTGAACACGCCCTCCTCCGTGGCGCCGTCGCCGAAGAAGCTGGCGACGATGCGGCCCTCACGCCGGTACTTCACCGCGTAGGCATGGCCGGCGGCGTTGGCGATGGTCGTGCCGACAACGGCAGACATGCCCATCACGCCCTTGTCCGGGTCGATCAGGTGCATGGAGCCGCCGCGTCCGCCGGCGCAGCCGGCGGCCTTGCCGTACAACTCGGCGACCATCGCGTTCATGTCGCCGCCACGTGCCAGGTACAGGGCGTGGCCGCGGTAGGTGCCGTAGACGATGTCCTGGGGGGCGAGGGCGGCGCAGACGCCGACGCTGACGGCCTCCTGGCCGATGGACAGGTGGACGGGGGACCTGATGCGGTCGGAGGGGTAGGCGCGGGCGACCTCCTCCTCAAGCCGGCGAATGCGATACAGCGCGCGGTACAGCCTCGCGAGCATGACCGGGGCCCTCCCTGACCACGTGTTGCAGATACCAGGTGTAGGTCGATTCGAGAGCGGTGCGGAAGTCGGTGCGCGGCCTCCAGCCCATCTCGCGCAGGGGCCGCGAGTCGAGCATCTTGAGGGGCTGGCCGTCGGGCTTGCCGGCGTCGAAGCGGATGGCGCCGCGGTAGCCGACCACGTCGGCGATCTGCCGGGCGAGGGCGGCGACGGAGAGGCTGGCGCCGCCGCCCAGATTCAGGACGGGTCCGGAGTAGGTCTCCATGACGAAGACGCAGGCGTCGGCGAGGTCGGGGGCGTAGATGAACTCGCGGCGCGGGGCGCCGGTGCCCCACACGGACAGCTCCGGCTGGTCGTGGATCTTGGCCAGGTGGGTGCGGCGGATGAGGGCGGGGATGACGTGGCCTGTCTCGTCGGAGAAGTCGTCGCCGGGGCCGAAGGCGTTGGCGGGGATGGCGGTGATGAAGTCGGCGCCGTCCTGACGGCGGAACGCCTCGCAGAGCTGCCAGCCGGCGAGCTTGGCGGTGGCGTAGGCGGCGCTGGTGGGCTCGACGGGACCTGACCACAGCGACTCGACGGCCATCGGCTGGGGCGCGAGGCGCGGGTAGGCGCAGGAGCTGGCGAGGTAGAGGAGCTTGCGTGTGCCGTTGGCGGCGGCGGACTGGAGGACGTGGACGGTGGCGAGGAGGTTGTCGGCCATCAGGTCGGCGGGGCGGGCGCGGTTGAGGCCGATGCCGCCGGAGCGTCCGCCGGCCATGAAGACGTAGTCGGGGCGGTATTCGCCGAAGAAGTCCTCGACCTGGGCGGCGGCGGCGAGGTCGGGGCCGTCGGGGCCGAGGCCGACGAGGTGATCGAAGCCGCGGCGGCGCAGGAGGGCGACGAGGGCCTGCCCGATGAGGGTGTCGGCGCCGGCGACGAAGATGCGGGAATCCCGATTGACCATCATTCCATTGAACCCCGTGGTCGGGCCGTCCTGGCCGGGAGGGCGGATCATCGCAGAAGATGGGCGGGCCTGTCAAGACGGGTTGTGCCCCCGCAGCTCTGCGGAGTCAGCACGGAGGGCTCGTCGACGGGCTTGGCGTGGCGCC
>CAZVZK010000089.1:0-41166 GCA_964630925.1 uncultured Alcaligenaceae bacterium | reverse complement strand
GCGAGTGGCTCACCTACCCCGCCAAACCTTGCTCGCCCAAGTAGGCCTCCACCCGGTGAAGCTACCCTGAAGGGCCAGGATCAAAGGCGGGGCTGACGCGGCTGACGCGGCTGACGCCCCGGCACGCGGCATCCCCCAGGGATCATGCGATTGGACACGTCGGTTCGTTTCCGTGGCGCGGGGGGGGTGTGAGGGGGGTCGGGAAACGAACTTCCTCAAGTCGTTCTGTAGCTTGACTTTGCGGCGGAAAAGTTCGTTTCCCTGGTTCGTTTCCTTCCCTGATGGGCGTCCACTCGCCTCCATCCGTTTCCCTGGTCCGTTTCCCTCACTGACCGGCGTCCATCCGCCCCCATCCGGGGTGGGGCGCGTCGGGGGGCCTGATCCGCCTGGTGGAACCTCAGCGAGGCGGGTCCAACTTCCAGACGCTGGGGCATCACCGCCTCATGTCCACGATGGTGACGTTCGGCCAGATCTCCTGCACCCGCCGCGTCAGGTAGCCGCGGATCTCGCCGGTGGTCCGCATCGACAGCACCCGCGCCGCCACGTCCTGCGCCACCTCGAGCGGCGTCCGCCGCACCATCTCCTTGATCGTCGGGACCGCCGCCGGCGACATGCTCCACCGCCGCAGCCCCATCCCGAACAGGGGCAGGAAGCAGCGCGGCCAGCCGGCCATCTCGCCGCACAGCGTCACCGGCTTGCCCCGGGCGTTGCAGGCCCCGACGACACGCGCCAGCAGACGCAGCAGCGCCGGCGAGAACGGCTCGCACAGGTGCGCCACCTGCGGGTTGTCGCGGTCCGCCGCCATCAGGTACTGGATCAGGTCGTTCGACCCGATGCTGACGAAGTCGGCCTCGTCGAGCAGCTCCTCGATGCACAGCGCCGCCGCCGGCACCTCGACCATCACGCCCAGCGGCATCGAGGGGGCGTGGGGGATGCCCGCCCGCTCCAGGGCGTGCCGCGTGCGCTGGATGATCTTCTTGAGGCGCTGCACCTCCTCGAGCTGGGACACCATCGGGAACAGGATCGACACCTGGCCCTCACACCCGGCGCGGAGGATGGCGCGGATCTGCGCCTGGAAGAACTCCGGGTGCGCCGAGCTGAGGCGGATCGAGCGGAACCCCATGAACGGGTTCGCCTCGCGGCGCACCCCGAGGTACGGCACCTGCTTGTCGCCGCCCAGGTCGAGCGTGCGGATGACGACCCGGCCGCCGGGGGCCTTGGCGATCACCTGCCGGTAGGCCGCCAGTTGGTCCTCCTCATCGGGGACGGAGTGGTGCGTGAGGAACAGGTACTCGGTCCGGTACAGGCCGATGCCGACGGCCCCCGCCCGGCCCGCCATCTCGGCGTCGGCGGGGCCGTTGACGTTCGCCAGCAATTCGACCGCCGTGCCGTCGGGGCTGACGGCCTCCAGGTCGCGGTTCTCCACCAGCCGCGCCGAGGCGTCGGCGTACTCGCGTTGGAGCTTGCGGTAGGCCGCCTCCACCTCGGGGCCGGGGTTGAGGTAGACGTGGCCCTCGCGGCCATCGACGGCGAGGAGGTCGCCCTCCTTGATGTCGCGGCAGGCGCCGCGCAGGCCACTCACCGCCGGGATGCCGAGGGAGCGGGCCAGGATGGCGGCGTGGCCCGTGGTGGAGCCGGCCTCGGTGAGGATGCCCGCCACCCAGCGTTTGTCGATGAGGGCCGCCTGGGAGGGGAGGATCTCCGCGGCGACGAGGATGATGGGCTGGTCGAATTCGCGGGCCTTGGGGGCCTCCTCGTGGGCGAGGCGGGCGACGACGCGGCCGGCCACGTCGCGCAGGTCGGTGAGCCGGTCCTGGAAGTAGGAGTCGCTGATCTGCTGGAAGAGCTTCGCGTACTCGTCGAGGGTCTGCTGCAGCGCGGTGGCCGCGTCCACGCGCTGGCCGCAGATGCGCGAGCAGACCTTGTCGTGCAGGGTCGGGTCGCGGAGGAGCTGGCGGTGGGCGCGGAAGATGGCCGCCTCGTCCTCGCCGATCTGGCTGGCGACACGCTGCACGGTGTCGTCCAGCTCGCGGGCGACGGCGGCGCAGGCGCGGTCGAAGCGGGCCACCTCGCCGGCGACGGAGGAGTCGTCGAGCGTGTAGGGCTCATGGCTGGTGATGACGTCGCCGACGCAGTGGGCGTGGGCGACCGCGACGCCAGGCGACACGGGGACGCCTTTCTTCATGCGGGTGTTTTATCGGGGCCGGGCGGGCGGTTCAAGGACGGGGCAGGGCGGGCGGCGGCGCGAGCGCCCGCCGGCGCGTCTCCCCGCCGCCGGGCTCACGCCGGCTCCCCCCCCGCCGCCCGCCAGCGCCCGCGCCCTCTACCGCGACCAGCGCATGTGGAGGCTGCCCACCACGAGGCACGCGAACCAGCCCAGCCCCAGCAGCGCCATGCCCCACGCCGGCGGGCACAGCGCGATGCCCACGGAGAGCAGGAAGAAGAACGCGGCGTGGACGTAGAACCAGCCCCAGATGACCCCGCCCAGGCTCGCGAAGCCCATGCCGCTCAGGATCGCCAGCACCGGCGCGACGGGGATCATCGGCTGCGGCAAGATGCGGTTCAGCACGAAGACCGTCAGGAAGCCTCCGTAGTACCCCGGCATCAGGCTCCAGATCTGCCGCTCGGCGGCGGTCAGCGTGCCGGCGTCGAGCGGACGCAGCTTCACCGCCAGCGCCACCATGATGGCGATCTGGGCCGCCTTCGTCAGCAGGATGGCCCACAAGGAGTGCCCGGGGGGGAGGGTGGACTCCCAGTGCCCGCACAGGACGCACCCGGCCAGGATGACGACGCCGAGGGTGAGGATCAGCCCCGGCCAGCCGGGCCGGAGCAGGTCGAGGTGGCGGCGGTCGAGGAAGCGGCGCAGGCTGCCGGCCCACCCGAGGCGGCGGGCGCTGACCGGCTGCCCGGCGGTGAACGCACGCAGGTCGTCCGCCAGGGCGGCGGCGTCGGGGTATCGCGCGGCGGGCTCGTGGCTGAGCGCCTTGAGGCACACCGCCTCCAGGTCCGGCGGGACCGCCGGGTTGAGGCGTCGCGGCGGGGCCACGTCCTCCTGCACCTTCGCCGGGAGCAGATGGGGCGGGCAGTCGTGCGGCAGCCTGCCGGTGAGCAATTCGTAGAGGACGACGCCGAGCGAGTACACGTCGCTCCGCGCGTCGGCGGTGTGGCTGTTGCCGGCGAGCTGCTCCGGCGGCATGTAGGGGAGGGAGCCGAGGATCTGGCCCTCCTGGGTGGGGGCGGTGAGGGTGGGGGCGTCGTTGTCGTGGAAGAGGCGGGCGAGGCCGAAGTCGAGCACGTGCGGCTCGCCGCCGGCGTCGATGAGGATGTTGCCCGGCTTCAGGTCGCGGTGACAGACCCCCTCGCCGTGGGCGTGGCCGACGGCGTCGGCGATGCGGGCGACGAGGGCGGCGACGGCGTGCGGGGGGGCGTGGCTGTCACGGCACCACCGGCGCGGGTCCACGCCCTCGACGTACTCGGTGACGAGGAAGTAGGGCGGCCCCTGCCGCGAGTAGTCGAAGAGGCGGACGATGCCGGGGTGACGCAGGCGCCCGATGAGCTGGGCCTCTCGGTGGAAGCGCGAGACGGCGTCGGGCTGGCCGAGGCGTCCGGGGTGGAGGACCTTGACGGCGACCCGGCGTTTGACGTCGGGGTCGAAGGCGAGGTAGACGGCGCCGAAGCCGCCGGCGCCGAGGGGGCGTTCCACGCGGTACGGCCCGACGGAGCAGGGGGCGTCGAGCGGGGCGTCGGGGTGGGGGTGGCCGTCGGAGGTGGGGCGGAGGCGGTCGAGCACGCCGAGGGCGTCGGCCAGCTCGGGGTGGCGGGCGAGCAGGCCGTCGCGGTCGAAGGGCCGCCCGGTGCGCATGGCCGAAAGGGCGGCGTCGAGCGCCACGGCCATCGACTCTTCGCCTGTGGTGTCGGACATGGGGCGGCTCGCGGATGGGGCGTGAGAGTCATTCTCGCCCCGCCCCGTGCGGGTTTCAACGGGACGACACACGGATCACGGGCTGGCGTCCGCCGCCGCCCCCGGATAGCATGCGAGCATCCGCCACGGCCGCGACCACGGAGTGACCGCCGATGCAGGGGCCGCCCGATCCCGACCTACCCACCGCCGATCCGGGCACCCTCCCCCTGGACGAGACGGTCACGCCGCAGTTCGGGCCCACGCCCATCCCCGCCCGCATCGGGCGCTTCGAGGTGCGCCGCTTCCTCGGGGCCGGCTCCTTCGGGCGCGTCTACGAGGCGTTCGACACCTCCCTCCAGCGTGCCGTCGCCCTCAAGGTCGCCAAGCCAGCCCAGCTCGCCGACGAGGCGCTCATCGAACGCTTCCACCGGGAGGCCCGCGCCGCCGCCAACCTCATGCACCCCCACATCGTCGCAGTCTTCGACTCCGGGCGCGACGGCCTCCACCACTACATCGCCGCCGCCTTCGTCCCCGGCCAGTCGCTCGCCGCCGCCCTCGCGGCCCTCCCTCCCGGCCAGACCATGTCGCCGCGTCAGGCCGCCACGGTGACGCGCAAGCTGGCCGAGGCCCTCGCCTACGCCCACCGCTCAGGCATCGTGCACCGCGACGTGAAGCCCGGCAACGTCCTCCTCCGCGACGACGGCGAGCCCCTCCTCGCCGACTTCGGCCTCGCCGCCCGCACCGACGGCGGCGACAAGCTCACCCAGGCCGGCGCCGTCCTCGGCACCCCCGAGTACATCGCCCCCGAGCAGTGGCTCGGCAACGCCGGCCCCGCCAGCGACCAGTACTCCCTCGGCTGCCTCCTCTTCGAGCTGCTCACCCGCCACCTGCCGTTCGGCGGCGGGTCGGCCGAGCACTACATGCTCCTCCACGCCCACCAGCCGGCGCCGTCGCCACGCAAGTACCGGCCCGACATCCCGCGCGACCTGGAGACGATCACCCTGAAGTGTCTGGAGAAGGACCCGGCCAGGCGCTACCCCGACTGCCAGGCCCTCGCCGACGACCTGCGGCGCTGGCTCGACGGCGAGCCGGTGACTGCCCGGCCGCCGGGCCAGATGGAGCTGCTCGCCCGCTGGGCGCGGCGCAGCCCGGCGCTCGCCGGGTCGCTCCTCGCCATCATCCTCCTCGCGGTCATCGCCGGCTCGCTCATCACCTGGCAGTGGCGGCGTGCGGCCTCGGCACTCGCCGATGTCGCCCACGAGCGCAAGCAGAAGGCGCTGGCCAGGGCCGACGCCCTCTGCACCGCCGTGCCCGCCGCCGTCCCGGCCATCCTCGACGAGCTGACGGAGGGGGGGGACGAGGTGCTGCCGCGCCTGCGCGAGATCCGGGATGGGGGCGGGCCGAAGCAGCGGCGCATGCGTGCCGCCCTCGCCCTGCTGGCGTCCGAGCCGGATGCGATGCGCGACGAATTGACTGACTGGATGCTGGAGGCGCCGGATCCGGCGGAGGTGCTGCTCGTCCGCGAGGCCCTCGCCCCGCACGCGGAGGCTCTCCGGGCACGTCTGTGGCGGGAGGCAGGGCAGACGCGCGACGCGGGGCGGCGGTTCCGCGCCCTGGTGGCGCTGGCGGCGTTCGACCGGGACGGGGTGGGCTGGCGCGGGTCCGCGGCGCACGCGGCCGGTGAGCTGCTGGCGGCCAACCCGCTGCACCTCGGCGCCTGGATGGAGGGGCTGCGTCCGGTGCGGCTGACGCTGCTGCCGGCGATCAAGGAGGCGTTCCGCGGCAACGGCCCGCCCGAGGCCCGGCCCGTGGCGACGCGCATCCTGGCCGACTACGCCGATGACCAGCCCGGCCTGATCGCCGAGGCGCTGATCGAGGCGGAGGTCGGGCAGGTGGCGCTGCTGCGGCCCCTGATGCAGAAGCACGCCGAGCCGATCCTCGCGCGTCTGCGGCGGGAGGTCGATTGGCCCCTCCATTTCAGCGTGGCCCCGCCGCCCGACCCGGCCTGGGCCGGCCCGGCGGACGCACTCCGCAAAGAGGTCGAGGGGGCGGGCGGGATCGTGTCGGAGCGCTTCGCGATGTGCCAGGCGCTGCCCCTCGCGCGGCTCAAGCCGGTCCTGGAGTCGATGGGCCGCGCCGGCTACCGCCCCGTCTCGGCGCGGCCCTGGGTGGGCGGCGCGGCCCGCGCCGCCGTCGCATGGCGGCGCGACGGCGGCGAGTGGAAGTACGAGGACGGGTTGACGGCCGCGGCGGCGCGCGAGCGCAACGAGGCGGCACGGAAGACCGGGATGGTGCCCATCGACGTGGCGCCGTACCCGGACGCGGGCGGCGAGCGCTTCGCGCTGCTGTGGCGGAAGCGAGAGAGGGACGAGCAGGCGGTCCTGTATCTGGCCTCCACGGTGGCCGGCCACCCGGCCATCACACGCGACTGCCAACAGAGGGGCTTCCGCCCGTGCGTGCTGCGGGCATCCGTCGGGCCGTGGGGCACGCGGCTGTCCGGCATCTGGCGTGGCCGCGAGGGCGACAACCCCGAGGGGCCGCCGTTCTGGCGGCAGGCGTCGTTCCTCGACGAGGCGACGCACGCCGTCCGCGTCCGCACCGCCGACATGCTCCAGCTCGACGTGGAGGTCACGCCGCCGCGCCCGATGGCGTCGCGTGATGTCCGCGTGGAGGCCGAGATGCAGCGCGAGACGCGCACCCTCAACGCCACCCCCGCCGACCAGCAGGCCCGGTTCCGCCGCGGGCGGGCGTACTTCCTCCTGCACCGCGACGAGGAGGCGATCGCCGACCTCTCCGCCACCCCGGGCGTGCCGGCGTCCCTGCTGGCGCGGGCCGCCCTGCACGCCCGAGCCGGCAGGGCGGCGAAGGCGCGGGCCGACCTCGCGGAGTACCGCCGCCTCGCCAGGCCGACGGCCTCGGAGGCCCTCGTGGCGGACGCCCTCATCGATGCGTATCTCGGCGTGGGGGACGGGCTGAAAGCCCTCGACGCGGCGGCGGACGGCGGGGCGTTCGACGCGGAGCTGGCCGTCGAGGCGGCCAAGGCCCACGCCCTGGCGGCGAAGGCGCACATGGCGGCTCTGGCCGCCCGCGCCGTGTCGCTCGTCGGCAACCCCACACCCTGGGCGCCGCCGCCGGACGCCTCGGCGGTGACGCAGCACTCCGCGCGGGCCGTCACCCTGCTGGACCGCGGCCTGCGTGCGGGGCGGGGCGGGCTGGGGTCGCTGCAGGACGAGGCGGACTGGGACGCGCTGCCGGACCGGGCGGCGGCGCGGGCCGCGTTCCTGCGTGCGGGGGCGACGCGGCGCTACGCCTCGGTCTGGCGCGAGGACGTGAAGACGGAGTCGGAGTGCCTGTTCGGCGTCTCCGCGGAGCGTCACCTCGCCCTGTGCCGCGATCTGATGAATCGCGGCTACGTCCCGGCGGCCCTGTCCCTGTCGCGCCCGCCGGGGGAGGCGGCCCCGCTGGCGGCGTCCGTCTGGCACAGGGCGGTCGCGACGGACGAGGGGCGGGAGTGGGCGGCCCGGCGCCAGGCGGCCGCGGGCGCGCTGCTCCTCCAGGCGGGGCGGGCGCAGGACGCACGCCGGCTGTGGCGGTTGACCACGAGCCCGTCGGCGCGGCCGCACCTGATCGCGCTGGCGGGGCCGCTCGGGGCCGACCCGCGCGTGCTCCTCCGCGAGCTGGACGAGGTCGAGGACGCCTCGTCGCTGCGAGCCATCGTCCTGGCGCTGGGCGAGTTCTCCGCCAAGGACATGCCGGAGGACGTCCGCCGCGCGGCGGTGAAGAAGCTGCTCGCGTGGTACGAGACGCACCCCGATGCCGGCCTGCACGGCGCCATCGACTGGCTCCTGCGGCACGGCAAGGAGGGCCCGGACACGCGCGCCCTCGACTGGGGGCAGGGCAAGGAGCTGGAGCGGATCGACCGGGCCCTGGCCCGGCGCGGCCCGCCGGAGAAGGGCCGCCGCTGGCTCGTCAACGGGCAGGGCCAGACGATGGCCGTGGTCGTGGGGCCGTCGAGCTTCCGCCAGGGCTCGCCGGTGTCTGAGCAAGGGCGGACGGGCTACGAGACGCCGCGCTGGGTGACGGTGCCGCGCACCTTCGCCATCGGGACGAAGTTGGTCACCCTCGCCGAGTGGAACCGCTTCCGCCGTGATGTCGGCGCGGACGCGATCGACCCGGCGAGCAGGCCGGCGGGCGGGGCGGGGCCGACGGGCGGCCTGACGTGGTTCGAGGCGGCGCGCTACTGCAACTGGCTGTCGAAGGTGGAGGGCATCCCCAGGGACCAGTGGTGCTACCCCGACCCGGTGGCGGAGCGGGTGCGGCCATTCCCCGACTACCTGAGACGGAAGGGCTACCGACTGCCGACGGATGCGGAGTGGGAGCTGGCCTGCCGGGCGGGGACGGACAGCGCGTGCTACTTCGGGGCCTCGACGCACCTGCTGCCGCGTTACGCCATCTTCCACGAGAACAGCCGGGGCCGGCCGTGGCCCGTCGGCCAGAAGCGTCCGAACGACCTCGGCCTGTTCGACATGCACGGCAACTCATGGCAGTGGTGCCACGGGGTGTTCCCCGAAGGGATCCCGCCGCCGTACCCGCGGGCGGACCGGGAGGAGACCCTCGAGGTGGTCCCGTTGACGCACGTCCACACCCGCGGCGGATCGTACATCGCCCCCCCGGCGATGGGCCGTTCGGCCTACACGGCACCCAACATGGTGGCGTACAGGAGCCAGGACATGGGCCTCCGCGTGGTGCGGACGCTGGAGTGATCGGGGCGCTAACCGTGGCGACACGCGGATCGCGTGTCCTGTGCGAGAAGCCCACCCCCGCCCACGGAGCCGCGTCGCTCACCACGACGGCGTATTTCGCTTCGCCTGGGCCGCGGGAGGTGTCCGGCCAGCCATCCGAGTGAGGGCCGGGCGGTGGTCGGACCATTGCATTGCATTGCCCCCCCCCAGGCACCCCCCTGCAACGCAAATCCAACGCTGATCGTGCGGCATCGGGCCTCTCCGGGCACAACTTGCATTTCAGGGGGTGGTGTCGCGTGCCGGCCTCCCCGCGGCGGACGCGAAGCACCGTTGGACGCCGAGTCACCCGCCCACTTCCGGGAGTCACATCCCACTCCTCCCCGATGTGGAATGTGAGTCCGTCGGCGTAACATATTTCCGGAACTGCATTTGCGTCGCATGAGCCGAGTCACATGCCACATGCCACATTCTCACCGCCTGGCGGGTGGCCCCGGCGATGAGCGTCATTGGCCGGCCACGGCCACCCGTCGCCCGCCGTCGCCGAGGTCGGGGCTGTCGGGGCGAGGATTGCGGCGTTGACGAGCCGGGCGTCTGCTCCCGGCCTCCGTCACGGCCCCAAAGCGCATCGTCCCCCAGGCCGGAACCAGACGCGGCAGACTACACCACACATGGCAGCCGCGGAGTGAGCAGGCGGCCGCATTCGCGGTCGCCTACGATCGACCGAGTTCGGCTACGGCCGTCCCGGTAACGCATGCTCCTTGAGCTGCTGCCAGGTCCACGTGCTGACGCCCTTGGGGTTGCAGATGGCGAACCGCTTGCCGTCGGGCGTGGACGCGAAGTGCCCGCCGCCCCCGAGCAGTTCGACGACGCGGCACTTGCAGGAACCCGCCAGCACGAGGCCGGGGATCTTGTAGAGGCACAGGTCCGTCTCCGGCTTCTCCCCGCCGACGTGCCAGAGAACCCCGAGCATCGCCGAGTCGGGAGAGAAGAACACGCCTGACGCACTTTTGCCCCTGGGCAGCGCCCCGAGTGTGTCCAGGTTCCGCGAATCGAGTACGGCTACCTGGCCCTCCTCGCCCCCGCAGGCGACCGCTACCATCTTGCCGCACGGCGACAGCGCGCCCGAATGCGGCTCGGCCTTCGGGAAGGCCCGGAGCCGCAGGCACTTGCCGTCCCGCAACGAGTGGCGTCGGACCTGCCCGTCGAAGCAAGCGGTGATGAATTCGTCCGCCCCCAGCGGGAGCATCACCCGCAGGTGGGTCGGGCCGAGGTCGAAACGCCAGTCGGCCGCGCCGGAGGCAGGGCTGACGCACGTGACGAAGGCCTTGAGTGCCTCCTCCTGCCCGCCCAGCAGCAGGCGCCCCCCACCCGGCATGCATGCCGCATGGGTGATTGACCATTCGGCGCGGCACTTGAGCGGCGCTGGCACCTCGCCCGCAGCCGCCTTCAGGAGGGACAGCGGCTCGGCCCACGGGGCGATCAGCACCGCGGACGAGTCGGGGAAGAAGCGGCAGGCGTTCACCTGCCTGGCGAAGGCCGCGCCAACGACAACCTCCCCCGTCACGGAGAACACCTCGACGCGACCCTCGACATACCCGAGGGCGATCAGCCGCCCATCGTCGCTCAGCGCGAGGCATGTCTGGTCGCGGCGGGCAGGGCGGAAGATGATCTCGTTCGCGGCCGCGAATCCCGGCTCGTCGTCGCCCTCAACAGGGGCATCGGGCACCGGCGTCCGGGAGCAGCCGAGTGCCAGCAGAACCGCGATGCCGAGCGTGGAGGACATTCTCATGGCGTTGGCTCTCCCAGAAGCAGACGGCCTCGCACGGCTTGCGAAACATTCTATCTGGCTGATGCACCACACTTCACAAGGGCGATCCACCGCACAAGCCGGTGTTCGGTCTGAAGGCTCAGGCACGCGGCCCGCGTGCCCCGCGGGGCGTCAGACGCCACGGGGCAGGGCGTCGCGCATGGCGGCGGCGTCGGGGTAGCGCTGGGCCGGCTCGCGGGCCAAACCGCGGCGGATCACCTCGCCCAGCGGCCCGGACAGCGGCGGCGGGCGCAGGGGGATCGGCTCGCTTGTCATGATGCGCCATAGCAGGCCCAGCGTGGACGGGGCCGGCTCGTAGATCGGCCTGCCTTCCAGCAGGGCGTAGAGGGTGGCCGCCGTCGCGTACAGGTCGGCGGCCGGGCGGGCCGAGCGGAAGTCGAGCACCTGCTCGGGCGGCATGAATTCCGGCGTGCCGCCGGGGCTGCCCGCGGCGGTCAGGCCGCTGAGCGCCGACGCCTGATAGGCCCGCGCCAGCCCGAAGTCGGCGAGCTTGACCTCGCCCGACGCGGTGAGCAGGACGTTGGACGGCTTCACGTCGCGGTGGACAAACCCCAGCGCGTGGGCGTGGGCCAGGGCGTCGAGGAGCTGGCGTCCGATGGCGGCGACGCGGCCAGGTGGGAGGGGCCCGGCCCGGCGCACGAGGTCGGCGGCGCTCTCGCCCTCGACCAGCTCCATGACGAAGTACAGCACGCCCCCGGCGGCGCCGCTGTCGAGGAGCTGGACGATGTTCGGGTGGCGCAGCCGTCCGAGGATGGCGATCTCGCGGCGGAAGCGGCCCACCACCTCCGGCTCCAGGTCCACGGCGGGGGATACCATCTTGACGGCGGCCGCGGCGCCGTCGGCGAGGCGGCGGGCGCGGTGGACGACGCCCATGCCGCCGCGGCCGATCTCGCCCTCCAGGGCGTAGCCTGGGATCGACGGCGGCGGGCGGACGGCGGGCGGCGCGGCGCGTCCGGGCCAGAGGCGGACCTTGAGGGCGGTCTTGCCGGCGCGGACCTCGTCGCCGTCGGCGAGGTCGGCCTCGGTGACCTTCATGCCGTTGACGAAGGTGCCGTTGCGGCTGCTTAGGTCGGCGACACGCGCAGTGGGCGGCGCGAACTCGACGACGAAGTGCAGGCGCGAGACGGCGGGGTCGCCTTCGAGCGGCAGGTGGACGCCGGCCGGCCCGCGGCCCACGACGAACGCCGCCTGCCCGGCCAGGCGGAAGCTGCGGCCGGCGAAGGGCCCCGCGATGATGTCGAGCGACAGGGAGGGCGCGTCCTCATCGAGGCCGAGGTCGCGCAGCGCCGCCGACGCCCACGGCCCGAGGCCGGCGAAACGCTCCCGGCCCTCGGCCGGCAGCAGGGGCCGGCCGAGGCGCTGGCGCTGCTCCTGCTCGATGGCGGCGAGGCGGCGGAACAGCTCGGGCCGGGCCTCGGTTGGGACGCCCGCGAGGAGCGCCTCCAACCGCGCAGCGCCATCCGCCTTCCATCCTGCGGCGAAATCGGCGCACCGCCTGTCGAGGTCGGCGATCAGGTCGGCGCTCAGGGTGGTGGGGAGTGGCACGGGGCCTCCGCGTCGTGGCCGAGCGGGGGCATTGTACCGCGCCGCGCGCCGCGATGTCACCCGGCGGTGATGCCTTCGCGGTGCGTCAGGGGTTGCGTCGGGATGGCACGGGGAGGCGGCCCCGCGACGAGGCCAAAGCCGGGGAGGACGACAGCCGAGCCGACGGCGGACGCGGCGAACGCGGAGGCGGCGGACAACGCGCCGAGGGTGCCGGCCAGGCCGATGCCTTCCAGGATCAGCGAGACGGCGGAGCGTCGTGGCGTGGGCATGGGGAGCCCCTCGGGGGGCGGCGATCTGCCAACAGCAACCGCCGCGCCGGCGCGTACAATGACGGCAAGAAAGGGGCCGGGTGATGGACGAGGTGCCGCCCGCCGAGATCGGGTCCGAGAACCGTGACACGCTCCAGATGATGGGGCTGTTCGACGCGCCGGCATACATCCGGCGGGCGCGCGGCATGGAGGAGGCCTACGCCCTCCTTCTGGCGCGCTGCCGGGAGGTGCGTGGCGAGATGCTGTCCATGCCACGCCTGCGCCTGGGGACGCTCCACGCCCTGGCCGGCGGCTGGGGGGCGCTCGCGCCCCTCCTGTCGGCCGACGACATCGACGCCCTGGCCCGCGCGCACGCCGAGCTGGCCCCGGTGCTGAAGTTGCCCCCGGCGCCGACGGGGTCGATTTGGCGGCTCCGGGCGGCGCTCGATGAGGTGATCGCCAGCAACACGCGCTTCAACCAGCGGTGGATGAAGTACATGGCGGGCGTTGACCTGTCGGAGGTGAACCGCCTGCGCGACGGGTACAACAGGCATTACGTCGTCGAGAAGGCGTGCGCCCTGCGTTCCGACCTCCTGGCGCGGCACGGCTTCGAACCGATGCCGCCCCTGACGCTGGACGACCTGCTCGCCCTGATGCCGCCCCTGCCTGTGCCGGCGATGAAGCCGCCGGGGGCGTGACGCTCCTCATCCGCGTATCGCGTTGATTCGTCGCGTAGGGCAGGCTGCCAGCCTGCCGCCGGGCCGCAGGCCCGGCCAGCATGTGCGTCGCCCGGACGGAGGGCACGATCCAACCCGATCCGGTATCAGGCGGGGAAGAAGAACTTCTCGGCGGTCTTCTTCAGCAGCCATTCGCGGCCCTCGGCGTCGAGGAACTTCAGGCGCCTCTCGACCAGCTCCACGGACGCCTTGTAGGTGTGGCCGTCGATCACCTGGAAGGGGCTGTCGCTCTCCCACATGCAGCGCTTCACGCCGAACGCCTTCACCACCGCCTCGATCATCTCCGCGAGATCGTCATACGGCGACTTCTTCTTGCCGAGGGCGTAGAACGCGCCGACCTTGACCATGACGCGCTCGTGCTTCGCCATCGCGCACAGCGCCTTCACGTCCTTGTCGTCGATGGTGCCGGAGGCGCCGATGCGGGCGAGGTGGTCGATGATGACCGGCGCGCCGGGGTACTTCCTGCACATGCGGTCCAATTCGGGCAACGCATCCGGGTCGATGAGGCAGCTCATCGCCTGGCCGGTGCGGGCGGCCTGCGCGAACATCCTGGCGTAGCCGGGCGGCTGGAGCCACTTGGCCGGCGGCGACTTGGTGAGACGCGGCAGGATGCGGAAGGCGCGGACGCCCTTCTTCGCCATGTCGGCCATGAGCTTGGCGGGGTCGTCGCCCTGCGGGTCGATGACGGCGGTGCCGCAGAAGACGCCCTTGTGGGCGCCGATCATGTCGGTCATGTAAGAATTATCGAAGCCGTAGTAGCTCATCTGGATGAGGTTGACTCGCGTAACGCCGGCCGCCTTGGCGTGCTTCATGAGGTCGTCGGCGGTGAAGGAGGCGGGGCGCATGTCCTCCTTCTTGTACCCCTTGGCGAGGGGGTAGTGGATGGTGTCGGACGTCCAGACGTGCGCGTGGGCGTCGATGTAATTCATGGCGGCCTCCGGTGGGTGGGGATACTGTAGACGGGGGCTTGGGATGTGGCGAGATGGGATGCGTCTGGAGCGTGAGCGTATCTGGATCGGGTGAGCGGGGTTGCGTCAGCGCCCCGAGTGGAGCGTCAGCGGCTCTCTACTCTCGTTGCGTCAGCGCCCCGAGTGGAGCGTCAGCGGCTCTCTGGCTGTTCTCGTTCGTCGAAACGCTTCCCACCAACGAGGCGCTGACGCCGTGTGACTCGGTGCGCTGACGCATCCCCGCTCGCCCAAGACGAGAGCCGCTCACGCTCCGGCCGGAGCCCCGTCACCTCCCCGCCGCGATGTACGCGCTCAGCGTCTCGACGTTCTGGCTGAACACCGCGCTCGACACGTACTTGAACCCCGCCGCGAACTTCGGCTGGCCCACCAGACGCTCGCCGCCGTACACCGAGACCCAGCGGCCCTCGGCGTCCAAATCCTTGATGATCCGGCGGACCTCGGCCTCGCGAGGCACGCGGGCCGGCGGCACAGTGCCCTTCTTCGCGTCCTCGTAAGCCTTCTCGATCTCCGCGAGGCGCGACGGGTGCTTCCAACCGTAGTGCCGCGGGGCCGCCGAGTCGTCGTAGGTCGGGCGGTATTTGGCGTCCATGTACACCGGCTTGTTCGTCCCGAACTCGTAGTAGCGCGCCAACTGGTCGCCCGGCAGCATGCACTTGCCCTTGAGGTACTTCAGGGCGGCGGGGATCGGCTCGAGATACTTCTTGTCGCCGGTGTACCTCGCGATCTTGATGAGCGTCTCCATCGCGCCCTGTGACTCGCGCCCGGCGATGGCCGGCGGCTCGAACTTCCGCGCCCAGATCGGCACCATGTCGAAGTTGTACTGCTGGCACCACGCCGGCTGCGGCTCCGGCATCTGTGCCAGGGCCAGGAACGCGCCGAGCTTCTCCAGCGCCTTGAGGTGCTTGTCGTCCTTGTACGCCCGGTGCGCGACGATGAGGGCGTCGGCCACGCTCACCGCGAGGTCGTCGTTGAGCGTGTAGCAGGTGTAGTAGTCCTTGATCTTGCCCTCGGTGCGCCAGTCGAACTTCGGCACCGACGCCTTCACCACCGGCTTCTCTTCCGACGGCCCGCGCCAGCCCTGCGGGAAGCCGCCGTTGGCGTACTGCGCCGCCAGCAGCGCCTTCAGGCCGTAGCCCGCCGCCTCGTGGATCTTCTCGTCCTTGAGACCGAGGGCCTTGTCCGTCAGCACGAGCAACTGCAACGCCGCCTGCGTCTGGCCGTCGTCAAGCGACGAGACGTTCCACCCGCCGCCCTTGCCGTTGCGGTACTTGCCGAGACGCTTGGCCGGGCCGAAGTGGATCGTCTGCGTCCACCCGCCGGACTGGAGCTGGCCGTACACCAGCGCCCCCGCCGCGTCGCGGGCCGCGTCCAGGTACAGGCGGTCACCCGTCGCCGCGTACGCCTTCAGGAAGGCCATTCCGACCGTGGGCGTGCCCGGCGGCTCGACGAAGAGGGTGTCGGCGTTGGCCTTGCCCTCGCCCCACCGCTCCGAAAAGTCCGGCGTGTAGTAGTAGACGTAGCCGCCGTGGCTGGCCGCCTTGCCGCGGTACAGCTCGGCGGCCCGCTTGAGGGCGCGGGCGGCCTCGGCACGCAGCCCCGCCTCCGGCGGCCGCGCCGTCACGGCGGCCGGCAGCAGCACCGCCAGCAGGATCACCCGTCCCGGCATGCGTCACCCCCCGGTGTCACTCCTCGCCATCGTCCCCGCCGTCGGGCTCCTCGGCGGGGAGGTTGTTGCGCCCGTCGAGCCAGCGCCCGAGGTCGATGAGCTTGCAGCGCGGCGTGCAGAACGGGAAGCCGGGCCGCGTCGGGTCGGCCTCGAACGCCTCGCCGCAGACCGGGCAGGTGGCGGTCATAGCGTGCCACCCGTGGAAGGCTTGGGGTCGGCGGCCTTGGGCGTGGCGGCGGGGGCCGCGTCCTTCTTGTCGCCGGACTTGTCCGCCGGCTTGCCGGCGTCGGCGTCGGCCTTGGCGGCCTTCTGGTAGCCCTCGCTGCGGTAGTCCGTCTCGTAGAAGCCCGATCCCTTGAAGAGGATGGCCGCCCCCGTGCCGAAGAGCCGGCGCAGGCGGTCCTGGTGGCACTTCGGGCACGTCTTGAGGGCGTCGTCCTTGAACGACTGGAACTCCTCGAACTTGTGGCCGCAGGCGTCGCACTCGTAGTCGTAGGTCGGCATGAGGACGGTCCACTTCCTTCCGGGGCCGGTATCTGTCACCGCGGGAGATGCCTTCAGTTTACCAGATCGCGGCGCCGTCGTCAGCCTCGCGCGGCGCCCTACACTACCCCGAGCCCCGCCCGACCCGAGGCAAGCGCGACATGATCCACGTCCTGGCGACGATCACGCTCCACCCCGGCAAGCGCGCCGAGTGGCTGACGGTGTTCAAGGGGCTGGTGCCGCTGGTCCACGCTGAGGACGGCTGCATCGAGTACGGCCCCGCCATCGACGTGCCGTCGGGCCTGGGGAACCAGTCGCCGGTCAACGACGACGAGGTGGTCGTCATCGAGAAGTGGGCGAGCCTGGACGCCCTGAAGGCGCACGGCGCCGCGCCGCACATGGCCTCGTACCGCGAGCGCGTCAAGGACATGGTGGCGGGCGTCAAGCTGCGCATCCTGGGGCCGGGGTGAGGTAGCGCCGTCCTCTTGTGCGGCCGCTCGCGTGGCGGTACCATCCGCGATGCCCGCCCCGGATGGAAGGATGCCACCATGCCGCGTCTCGTCTTGCTCGTGATGATCGCCTCGTCGGCCCGCGCCGCCGCCCCGCCAGGGTTGCTGGAGGTGGAGGTCGCCCGGCCCATCTTCCGCACGGTGATGAAGCAGAAGACCTACGAGGCCCGCATCGAGCCGCGCGAGACGTTGCAGGTGCGGGCGCGTGTCAGCGGGCCGATCACGCGGGCCGCCGTCCGCGAGGGCGACAAGGTCAAGAAGGGCGACGTGCTGTTCGAGATCGACGCCCGCCCGGCCCGCATCAGGCTTGCGAAAACCGAGGCGCTGCTCAAGCGTGCCCACGCCCGGCTGAAGAAGGCGAAGGACGACGAGGAGATCCGGGCCGAGGCCGACGCCGCCCACGCTGACGTGGACGAGGCGAAGTTGACCGTTGAATCGGCGACGGTGCGTTCGCCGCTGGACGGGCGGGTGCGGAAGCGGTCGGCGGACGTGGGCACTGTGGTGCGGGCCGATGACACCGTAATGGCGGTCATCGACAGCACGGGGCCGGTGCATGTTGTCTTCGATGTTGAGGAGGCCGACTACGTCGAGAACTTCCGCCTGATCCGCCTGGGTAAGGCGCCGGCGGGCAAGAAGGCGGCCGAGGTCGTCGTGAGGATAAGCGAGACCGACAGTCGGGCGGGGAAGGTCGTCGTCGTGGGCAGCCATCTGGCCGACGTGAAGGACTGGCAGGGGAGAACGGTCCGTGCCGCCGCCGTGCGCGCCGAGGTGCCCGACCCCGACGACACGCTCGCGCCGGGGATGCTCTCGAGCGTCACCGCCTGGACGAGCGCCCCATTCAAGGCGGCCTTCCTGCCGCGTGTGAGGGACGGAGAGGTCCAGGTGGCCAAGGCCAGCGGGCAGATCGAGCGTCGCCGGGTGTATGCGCTGAATACGGTCGCCCCAATCACCCTCCGATTCGCCGGCAAGGATCGGACAATGTACCCCTACGAGGGGGTGGGGGTGGGCGATTGGGTCGTCCGTGGCTGGGTGACCTCGGACGGGCAGAGGTTGCTGGGCGAAGAGAGCGACCTCTTCCCGACTTTCTCGATCCTGCCCGCCGGGGCCACAGAGCAACCAGCCCCGCCGGTCATCGTCGTCCCGCGGCGGGCAGTGCTGGCGCCGAAGGACTGACAGCCCGAGCGCTCGGGCGCCTCACGGCAGCAGCTCCGCGGCGGGGAGCGTGCCGCCGAACGGCAGCGGCACGTCATCGCCGGGCACGAAATAGCGGACGGAGGCGTAGGCCGGCGCCGCGGTCGGGCCGGAGGGCTGCTCGTGGACCTCGATGCGACAGTCGGGGAGGTTCACGATCCAGTAGACGGCGATGCCGGCGCGGGCGTACAGCCGGGCCTTGTCGCGCTGGTCGCGCAGGATCGATGAGTGGGCCACCTCGATCAGCAGGGCGATGTCGCCGGGACGAGGGTGTCGCGTCCGGTAGTCGGCGGCACGGCCACGGACGACGGCGTGGTCCGGCTCCGGCTGGCTGTCATCGAGGGCGATGGCGGATTGGATGCGTAGGTCGAAGCCGGCCGGGATCACGCGGATCAGTGGCCGCATCATCTGCTGGATCGTGCTGTCGTGTTCGGGGCTACGTGGCATCTTCAGCACCACCCAGTTCTCGAGCAGCTCGACGTGGTCGTCCGGGGTGAGGATGCCCGTCTCGATCATCGCCTGGTAGCGCTTCACCGAGAACCGCGCGATCGATGCGTCGTGCCCGTAGGTGACCGGCTGGCCCGTCGTCGGCGTCATGTCGCACCTCCGGCCCGATTCTAACCCCGCCCCGGCTGCCGCGTCCAGACAGAGCCCGCCTGATCCAGGAGAAGACACGGCACGCTCACGCCGTGCCGCTCGCCTCCGGCCGCGTCAATCCTCCTCCTCGCCCGTCCCGGTGCCGCCCGCAGCCGGCGGCGTCGCCCCGGCGGGGGGCGTGTACGCCTCGCCCTTGGCCATCCACTCCGGCTTCGCCGCGCCCTTCAGGTGGTGGTCGAAGAACTGCTGTAGACGCACCGTGTAGTCGAGCTGGTTCTTCCGCTGCGTCAGGCCGTGCTTCTCGCCGACGTAGTTGAACAGGTACACCTCCTTGTCCAGACGCCGCAGCGCCAGGTAGTACTGGATGCCCTCCTGCCAGGGCACCGCCTCGTCCTGGTCGTTGTGCAGCATCAGCAGCGGCGTCTTCACGCGGTCGGCCATGAACAACGGCGAGTTCTCCACGAACCGCGTCGGGTACTCCCACAGGCTCCCGCCGATCCGCGACTGTGACTTCTCGTACTGGAACTGCCGCGGCAGGCCCGTGCCCCAGCGGATGCCGCCGTAGGCACTCGTCATGTTCGTCACCGGCGCCCCCGCCGACGCCGCCTTGAACCGCGAAGTCTGCGTCACCAGATACGCCGTCTGGTAGCCGCCCCAACTGTGCCCCTGGATGCCGATGGCCTTCTCATCGACGCACCCCTGGTCGATCACCTTGTCGATGGCCGGCAGGACGCACTTCTGGGCGCTGGCGCCCGGGTAGCCGACCGTGTAGGCGATGTCCGGCATCAGCACGAGGTAACCGTTGCTCACGTAGTACGTCGGGTTGATGCTCGTGCCGGGCCGCGGCTCCACGAAGCGGTGCATGTTCTGCGACAGCCGCTCGTAGATGTACACCATCATCGGGTACTTCTTCTCGGGGTCGAAATTCTCCGGCTTGAGCAGCACGCCCTGCAGCGGCACGCCGTCGGAGCTGCGGTACTTGACCATCTCGGCCTTGCCCCACACGAAGTCCTTCTTCTGCGGGTTGGCGTCGGTGACCCGCTTCACCTCCGTGAAGTCCAGGTCGGAGACGTAGAGGTCGGGGTAGTCGTTGAACGTCGAGACGGTGAACAGATACCTGTCCCCCTTTTGCACCGGGTTGGAGTAGTAGCGGGCGCCCATGATGAGCAGCTTCGGCTCGCCGCCCAGCGTGAGCCGGTAGAACCCCGTGTCGCGCGTCGCCTCGTTCTCGGCCCGCAGCAGCAGCGGCTTCTTCGGGTCGATGGTGCGTGCCTTCGGGTCCAGCTGCACGACGCGGAGCGAGGTGGTGTTCTTCGCGCCGATGCCGCCCGTCACGTTCTTGCGCGACGAGCCGTCCGGCGCGAATTGCCAGATGTCGTGACGGCCGTAGATCAGGACGCTGGCGTCCCCCGGCAGCCAGCCGGCGACGCCGAATCCAGGGCGGGCGCTCGGCATGTCGAACGTCTCGTCGGCGAAGGGCACCTTGTCCAGCTTCCCCGTCAGGTTGACGGACTTGCCGGACGCCGCCTCCAGGCAGTGCCAGTCCTTGCCGTCGAAGCGCAGCAGGTACCTGCCGCCCGGCGACCAGCCGAGGGCGGCCTGCTTCTTCAGCAGCGGCTTGCGTTCGCCTGTCTTCTGGCTGATGAGGTAGAGGTCGGAGTACGCGGTCAATTCGCTGCCGCCGATGAGGCGGCGGTACGGGCGGTCATCGGCGCCGACGGCCCAGTCGCCCTCGGGGGCGACGCCCACCTCGGGCATCGCCTCGTCGGCGAGCTGGCGGCTCGTCCGCGCCTCCAGGTCGAAGACGCCGCGGTACGTCTTCGCCTGCGTCAGGCCGTAGCGGGCCTTCTGCATCGGCTGGATGAAGTCGTCCTGGTAGTGCCACAGCTCGACGTTGGGCCGGTCACCCTTGGCCTTCGTCGGCGTCGGGGGCACGAGGCCGAAGTACAGCCGTCGCCCGTCGTTGGAGAACGCCAGCCCGCCGCCCTGGCTGATCCGCCAGCCGGCGTTCACGTCGGCCTTGCCCTTCGGCGTCAGCTCGACGCCCGCCGGCAGGCCCGACACGATGGGCCCCTTGCCGATGGCCGGCGGCACGACGGCCTCCGCCCTGGAGGACCGCTTCCAGTGGACGACCGCCGGGGCGGGGGGCGGCGTCTTTGGGTCCGCCGGCGGCGCGTGGAAGAACGCGACCTGCGTCTGCTTCTCGTCCCACGTCAGCCGCGAGAACCTGCCGGCCCCGCTGCGCAGGACGGCCGGCGGCAGCGTCTGGCCAGGCGTCACGGCGAACACGCCGCCCGTGGCGTCCTTCCTCTGCGGGTTGGAGGCGTAGACGAGCGTCTTGCCGTCGCGGGCCAGCGTGAACTCCGTCACGTCCGCGAAGGTGCGCTCGCCGCCCGACGCCAGCTCGCGCAGCACCAGCTCGCCGATGACCGGCGGGGTTGGCGCCGTCGGCGTGAGGCCGCCCTTCTTGCCCTTGACGGGTGTGCCCTTGGGGTCGGCCTTGGTGGGGTCATCGGGCAGCCTCTTGACGTCCCTGAGGTAGGCCGTGTAGGCCGCGCCCTCCTCGTTCACCTGGAAGCCGCGGACGCTCTCGATGTTCGTCACCTTGCCGGTGGCCGTCTCCATGATGCCCAGGCCGCTGCCGGTGAGCATCTTCGTCTTGTCGCCCTTCGACGGGTAGACGGGGAAGAGGGCATACTTACCGTCCGGGCTGAAGAGGTGCGCCGACGGCCCGACGGGCCCGGCGCCGCGTTTGCCCCCGGCGGCGACGGTGGCGCGCTGGCCTCGTGGCGCCTTGTACTGCTTGCCGGTGCGCAGGTCGAGGAGGATGAACTCGCCGTCGCCCTCCTGCGGCGCGATGGCATACGCGACGAGGTTGCCGTCGGGCGAGAGGGCGGGCGCCTGGATGGAGCGCCACGCCGCGTAGTCGGCGTGGGTGATGGGCCGCTTGGCCTGCGAAAAGGCGGGGGCCAGGACGGTGAGCAGCAGCGCGGCGGCGAGCGCGGAGCGGAGGTGGCGGAGGAGCATGGGCCCTCATCTGGCTGGAGGACGGGTCGGATGAGGGGATAGTGTAGCGCGGGCGCGGCCGGCGGGCCACCTCCTCCGCCGGCTCACTTCCCCTTGGGCCGGTTCTTCACCAGCCACACGGCCAGGGGGACGAGTGCCTTCTCCACCCTCGCCAGCTCCGCCTTCCTGCCGGGGTTGGACTTCGCGAACACAGCGAACCGGTCGGCCAGCCGCTCCCCGATCGCCTTCTCGTCCGCATCAAACGGGACCAGGCCGAGGACGGGCACCGAGAGCGCCGTCACCGTCCGGGCGGTCCCGGCGTCGTGCTCGTCGAAAAGTGGTGCCGCCTGCTCCGTCTCGGGCGCGGCCCTCACGCCCTCCAGCGCCCGCAGGATGTCCATCACCCGTTTGTACTTCGGCGTGTCGTCCTCGTCCGTGGGGCCGGCCTTGGCCTTCCACCCGCCGTCGTACAGCCCCGTCACGGCCTCCGCCACCGGCCTCACGAGGCCCGCGGCCTCGTTCAGCTTCTTCCGCGCGTCCTCGGCGGCCCTCAGGGTCACGGGGTCGCCGGCCTTCTGGCCGCAATGGTCTTTCAGGAACGCGGACAACGCCCCCTCGTCCTCGGCCGTGAGCCCGTCGAGGAAGAAGACGGTCTTGTCCTTCGCCCCCACCCTGTCCTTGATCGACCTGCCCATCCTCACGAGGTCCGCGTGGGAGGCCTTCGCCCCGGGCTTGCGCCTCTCCAGCGCCGCGGCCACGCCCCTCTTCGCGCCGTCCTTCGGGAGATTCCCGAGCTTGTCGTCCAGATCCGACCACATCTCCCTCTCGGCGCTGGGTGACATGGTCAACGGGTCGTCTTTCTTCCCGCCGTCGCCCTTCGGGGGCGGGTCGCCGCCGACCCTGGGCGGCGGCGCGGCGGCGAACATCGAGACGTAGACGCCCCCGGCGATCACGGCGGCGATCACGGCGGCGATGAGGGTGCGGATCAGCCAGGACGGCGATCCCGTGGATGCGTTCGGCAATCGTCCTCCGGCGGCCTTCTTCGCCGCGGCCAGCCACTCGTTCAGCTCCGGCCGGGCCACCGGGGCCGGCCCGTGCGCCTTCCAGTCGATCTCCCTGGTCACGAGTTGACCGACACCCGCCAACGCCTGATCCAGCACCATCTGGACCGCCAGGAGCTGCGGCGGCCCCAGCCCGCTCGTGTTCAACCCGTGCAGGATGACCACCTCGTCCATCTCGCGGCCGCCGGCCTGCACCACCTTGCGGCTCACCCCGAGGTAGTCGTCGCCGCGCGGCTGGCCGCCCGCCACCAGCCGCACGTAGCGGTCGAACTCCGGGGGCAGCGTGGCCCCGTCGGGGATCAGGTCGACCGAGTTGTGATGCCCCGCGCGCGGGGTGCGGGCGAACAGCCTCGGCTCGACGGCCATCGTCTCACTCCTTCCACGGCGGCAGCGTCGGCTTGCTCGGCAGCCCGGCGACCTCCAGCCTCACGCGGGCGTCGTAGTGCGGGTGCCCCGCCGTCATCGTCCCCAGCTTCACCCACCTGTTGTGCAGGTCCTCGGCCTCGCAGTTGAATTCGAGCATCCCCCCCGGGCGCTTGACGCCGACGACCAGGCCCACGGCCCCCTCCTCGTTCCACACCTGCACCAGCACCTTCACCAGCTCACCCGGCCTCGCCGTGAACGTCCCCGTCCCCACGCCACGCGACACCCCCTTCTTCACCGACTTCACGTCGGCGGCCAGCCGCCTCTTCCCGTCCACGTCCACCTGGATCTTGTTCTTGTAGTCGTGCCACCAGTCGTTCCACTCGATCTCGCCCACCTTCACCGTCAGCGTCGTCTGCTCGTCCCGCTTCCGCAGGTACGCCTGGTAGGCCCGCACCTCGTCGCCCATGCGCTGGTCGGCCTTCGACGACAGGTAGGCGTCGCCCCGCGCGAGAGTCGGGCTCTCGCGATAGCGGATGTACGCCTGCCGGCCCCAGCCCTCCTTGCTCAGCGTCAGCAGCCTCTGGAGTGCCGCCCTGCCCTCGGTGTCGATCAGCCTCTTGACCGCGGGGGATTGCAGGGCGTCGTCCAGCACGTCGTGCGCCTTCTCGAACTGCGACGCCCCCCTGTACCCATCGTACCGCTTCTCCATCGCCTTGGCCGCCCGGCCCGAGAACCCCTCCTTGGCGGACACCCAGGCGGCGTCCTCCTTGTCAGGCCACGCGCCCAGCGTCTGGGCCGCCGCCACCACCTCCCCCTCCTCCAGCGACTTGTCGTGGCTGGCCAGCACCACGCGCCAGCGTTCGTCCTTCTCCACGCGGGCCTTGGCCGTCAGGAGCCGGGACCGCGTCTTCTCCAGACGCTCCTTCAGCTCGGGGGTCGCCTCGCCCAGGTGCGGCACCTTCGCGTTCACCAGCCCGGCCTCCAGCGCCGCGAAGTCGGCGGACGCCTTGGCGTCATCGATGGCCCGCTCCATCGTCGTCAGGTAGGCCGCCGTCTGCCGCTGGTGCTCCTCCCGCACCGCCGTCGCGATGACGACGTAAGTCTCCTGCGCCTCCTTGATGAGCGCCTCCCGCTTCAGCTTCTCCTCGGCCGGCTCGGTCACGTCCTTGTGCGTGGGCAGCCGGCTCAGACGCTCCTGGATCTGCTTCAGCTCGGCCAGCTCCTTCTCGCCCTTGCCCCGCGCCTTGACCCGCGCCAGCGCCTCCCCCACGGCCCGCCGGCCGTCCTCGTTCTCCTTCTGCTTCAGCTTGATGTCCGCGGCCACCACCAGGTTCCTGGCCTCGGCCCCCTCCTTGCAGTCCAGGTACTTGCCGTCCTCCAGCTTCGCGGCGGCGGCAAGGGCCTCCCGCGCCAGCTTGACCTTCGCGTCGCCCTCGGCGTCGGAGAACGGCTTCCAGAACCGGAGCCGCCTGCCCTCGTTCAGGATCGCCTGCACCTCCGCCGTGTGCTGGCCGCTCTCCGGGAACTCCTCCAGGTACTGTTCGGCGGCATCCACCTGGGCCATCCGGTCCGGCCCGGCCCCGTTGACCCGCTTCCACAGGGCGTCGTCGCGTCCGGCGACGAGGGCGGCCAGCGTCTCCCCCGCCGACCGCCGGTCCACCACGAGGTACTGCGACAGCACGTGCCGCCACGGGTCCGACGCGACGTAGTCGGACAGCCACTGCCGCGCCCAGGCGTGCTGCTCCTTGGTGGACGAGTCGTCCTTGACGACGGCCTGCACGCGGCGGTGTTCCGGCCCGTCGAAGGCGTAGGTCTCGACGCCCAGGGCCCCCCCGCCGAGCAGCAGCAGGAGCGACGCCGCCAGCGACAGCGTGCGTGTCATCCACATCCACCCGGCGCGGGCGTGGCCGCGTTTGACCTCCTCGCGCTCCGGGGTGCCCTCGGGCAGCTGCCGCACCAGGTCGCCGGCCATGCGGCGCATGTTCGTGACGCCGCCGGGGTAGGGGGCGAGCCAGCCGAGCGGGCCGCCCCAGACCTTGCCGGCCTCCTCGCGGTAGCGGGCCAGGTCGATCTCGTCGCGCCGCCGGCTCGCCCAGACGAAGGCGTCCTCCAGCCCGTACGACATCAGCTTGCCGGGGCGCGGCAGCTCCTGCCGGTGGCCGGCCCCGTCACTCCTGTCCGACAGCCGCGCCTCGCCGAACGCGCTCACCGCGAAGACCTTGAAGCTCTCGGGGGCGACGGCCCCGCGCAGGGTGCGTTCGAGGCGGGAGTGGACCGGCGACTCGCCGTCGGCCAGGAACATGCGGGCGTTCGCCTCGCGCTGCTCCGGCGGCACGGAGGGGGGGCAGCGGCGGTCGAACTTGTTGAGCAGCAGGGCCACCGGGGCGTTGCTCTTGCCCCCGTCGCGCTGCGTCTCCTGGACCTTGAGGAAGGCGGCGCACAGGTTCTCCAGGCCGTCGGAGAGGCGCAGGTCGTCCTCGCCGGGCAGCGGGGCCTCGGCGATGACGAGCAGGGCGTCCATCCCCTTGAGCTGTTCGCGCAGGAGGACCGCCAGGTCGTCGCGCATCAGGTCGGTCTTCGTCAGCTCGCCGGAGTAGTCGAGCATCTCCACGGTGAACGTCCGCCGCTCCGAGTCGGTGAACTCGTAGAGCAGCAGATACGGCGGCTGCTTGTCGGTGGCCTCGGGCACGTTCCCCTGCTTGATCTGCCTCTCGCCGGCCCCGATCAGTCTGGAGCCGTAGTAGAAGGCGGCGACGGGGTCGCCGCGCAGGTCCCAGCCGGCCCAGTGCCCTGCCGGCGGGGGCGTCTCCAGCTCGCCGATGCGGGTGCAGGAGTGGCCCTCGGGGTGGGGCGGGCGGGTCAGGCCCAGGGCGGCGAGCAGGCACGTCTTGCCCGACTCGGTCCCGCCGAAGAGGGCGAACCGGTAGACCTTCCGGCCTCCGGGCAGGAGGGGGACGATGGTGTTCATGAGCGCTCGCTCCGGGGTGCCGGTCTGGGGTCAGTCCTTGCCGAGGCGGTCGGTCAGGCGGCAGGCGTTCATCAGCCACCAGGCGGCGATGTTGCGCTGCCAGCTCTCCTCGTCCTTCTGCTGGAATTCGGCGACGGTCTCCCGCGCCAGGGTGACGACCTTCGGCAGGGGGTCGGGGGCCTGGGTGGCCTCGAAGAACTTCACCACCTTCTCGCGCGTCTTGATCAGCGCGTTCACGTTGTCCTTGCGCAGCAGGTGGAAACGCACGGTGCCGTTGGCCCGCATCAACAGCCGCGGCTCGATGCCCCAGCTCCTGAACAGGCCGCGGGCGGCGGCGCTGCGCTGGTAGAAGAACCGCACGGGTGCGGTGATGTCGATGCTGGCGGCCCGGTCCAGGGCCTTCCAGGCGCCCGCCAGCTTCTTCGGGATGTCGGCCAGCATGCGGGTGGCGCCGGCGTAGAGGGTCTGCCTCGCGACCTGGGCGGCCGTGGCCCTGGTGGCGCGGCGGACGCCGGCCTTGACGCCCTCCCTGATGAGGGCCTTGCCGGCCTGCTTGACGGCCTCCTTGCCGGTCTGCTTGACCGCCGAGCCCGCGAGGGCGGTCCCGGCCGGCAGCACGTCGGCGATGGCCAGCATCCACTCCAGCGAGCTGACCTCGCGCCCCTCGGACCACTTCTCCAGCGCCTCGAAGGCGTTGTAGCCGGGGATGTACGTGACCAGGCCCTCACGCGGGGGGCCGACGTGCTTGCCGAGGGCCTCGTCCGAGAGGTCGGCCATCTTGGCCAGCTCCTCCGGGTAGTTGGACTGCGCCTCCAGCAACTTCTGGATGGCGGCCTGGCGCGTCTCCGCGCCGAGGGGCCGGCGGAGCAGCGAGTGGAAGCGGCCGCCGACCTTGTCCTCCTTGTCCCTCTTCCGCATGGTGAGGTACGCCTCCGCCATCTCGACGTTGCCGTCGAGGAGGTCCCTCGTCACCTGCGGGCGCAGGTCCTCGGGGTACGCCTCCGCCCCCACGAGCAGGCCGGCGGCGGACGGGCCCCACACCTTGAGGAGCTTCTCCCCCTCGGGCAGGGCGAGCAGCTCCCACAGGCACGGCTCGTCGAAGAACTGCTCCAGGCAGCGGCCGTCGGAGGAGGCGACCCGGGCCAGCTTCTCCCACAGGGCGGGGAAGGCGTCCTGGAACTTGAGGTCGCCCTTCATCCGGGCGCGCAGGGCGTCGCCGGAGTCGAGCAGGAAGTGGATGAACGACGCGAGCTGCTCGGTAGGCCCCTTGAGGCGGCTGCCGACCTGATCCTCGAGCCACTTCTCGTAGGCCGGGATGGGCTCGCTGCCGGCGCGGCACAGGAAGACGGCCTCTGAGCCGGGCAGGTGGCTGGCCTGCAGGGCGAGGATGAGCTTGCGATGCCGCCCGAGCGCCCGGATCAGCTCGTCGGCCTCGGCGGGGGCGGCGTGCCGGGCGAACAGCCCCGCCAGCACGGGGTAATCCTCGCCCGCCAGGAGGTCCTTGAGTGCGCGTTTCTGTTCGCAGCAGACGAAAAGGCCCGCGGCCTCGGGCCGCCTGGCGAGGAGGTCGCACAGGCCGGCGACGTGGCCGAGGTCGGCGAGCGCCTCCAACTGCTTCTCGACCTCCTTGTCGTCGTCGAGGGAATCCCACCAGCGGGCGTTCAGCCCGACGACCCTCGTGGCGGCCTCGCGCGTCCATCCCGCGTTGACGAGGTGTTGAATGCGTTTGGCGTCGGCCGTGGGCGTGTCGGCCGGGCCGGGCTTGTCGTCCTTCGGAAGCGCGGGGGTGGCCGTCTTCTCGTCCGCGCCGGGCTGGGGCGGCCCTTCGGTCTTGACTTCACCGCCCCCGTCCAGCCGGGCCACGGCCCTCACCTTGACGCGTGGCTCGCGCGGGGGTTTCTGCTGGCTACAGCCGGCGAGGAGGGCGAGAAGGCAGGTCGCGGCGAGGAGGCGGTGGGGCATGGCGGGGCCCTCTGGGTGCGCGGAGGAGCAACGCCATTCTAACGGTGACCCACACACATGGCAATCAAACACCCCGGCGCGAAAAGGCCCCCGGATGAGGAGGGATCGAGATGGGGCCGGCGAGGATTGGGGGTGGGCAAAAGGACGACACCCCCGGAGAACGCCTCCGGAGGGTGCCGCCGATGGGGAAGAGCAGGTGCCGAACAGGTTGCGCGACGAAGGGTCACGTCCCCTCGGGCCGAAACGATCCAGGTTATCCGTCAACGAGACGGGCCGAGGCAGGCCCCTGGAGGCGCGGCGGCCTTCGGAGGCGGCCCCTCGCCGCCTGCCACTTCCGCTGTTCCGCCCTGTGGACGCGCGTCGGCCCCGGACTTGCGCGCCGATCTCTCGAAACCCTCATTCGCCCTCCAGCAGGTCCGCCCCGCTCCGCCGGTCGCCCAGCAGATGCTCGGCGAAGAACTCCCACATCCGCTTGTTGAAGTACGGCGAGTAGTCCCCGTACCCGTGCCGCTTGCCCGGCAGGATCAGCAGGTCGAACCGCTTGTGCGCCTTGATGAGCGCGTCCACCAGACGCATCGTGTTGGCGGGGTGGACATTATTGTCGATCTCGCCGTGCACCAGCAGCAGACGCCCCTTCAGGTTCGCCGCCAGCTCGGCGTTCGTCGGCACCTTGATCTCGAACTTCGTCGGCGGCGCCGCCGGCTTGGTATCGACCCTGGCCTCGGCCTTCACCGGCGGGGCCGCCGGCGTCATCGGCGGACGCTTCGTCGCGTCCTTCATCCCCTCCTTCATCGCCGCGATGTCCACCACCTCGCGCATCCCGTGGTAGCGCTCCGCCCAGTAGTTGTTGTAGATGTTGTTGTCGTGGTTCCCCGCCGACGCCACCGCCGCCTTGAAAAACTCGTTGTACGGCTTCTGCAGCAGCGCCGCCGCCGACATGAAGCCGCCGCCCGAGTGCCCGAAGATGCCCACCTTGTCGATGTCGATGAACGGATGCCGGGCCGCGAGCTGCTCGATGGCCTTCTTCTTGTCCTCCAGGCCGTAGTCACGCAGGTTGAAGTAGCCGTAGCTGGCGTACGCCTTCGACCGGCCCGGCGACCCGCCGCGGTGCCCCACCTGGATGACGATGAAGCCGAGCTGGGCGAGCTGCATGTTCTGGCTGTAGGCCGAGAACGTGTGCGTCACCCCCTCCGTCTGCGGGCCGGGGTAGACGTTGGCGATGATCGGGTACTTCCGCTTCGGGTCGAAGTTGAACGGCCTCCACATGTTGCCGTACAGCTCCGTCACGCCGTCCGCCGCCTTCACCTTGAACGCCTCCGGCGCCTTCCACCCCTGCTCCTTGAGCTGCGACAGGTCGCACTTCTCCAGGTCCATCACCTTGTTGCCCTTCGCGTCGCGCACCACGCTCGTCGGGGCCTCGTCCACGCGCGACGTGTTGTCGATCACGAACTTGCGTGTGGGTGACAGCGTCGTGAAGTGGTGGGCGTCGCCCGGGTCCAGCAGCGTCAGCCCGGTCCCGTCCAGCTTCACGGAGTACAGGTGGGCGTAATAGACGTTCTCGCCCTTCTCACGCGCGTTGCCCCGCACGTACAGCACGCCCCCCTTCTCGTCCACCGCGACGATCTGCGACGCCCGCCACGCCCCCGACGTGATGGCGTTCTTCAACTTCCCGTCCTTGCCGTACAGGTAGAAGTGCCCCCAGCCGGTGCGCTCCGACCACCAGATGAAGTCGCCGCCCTCCAGGTGCCGCGGCGACTGGTACTCCACCGGCGCGTTCTCGAACCCCTCCTTGATGAGCGTCCGCGTCTTGCCCGTGTCCACCTCCAGGGCGCACAGCTCCAGGTTGCGGGCCAGCCGGTCGCTGCGGACGAACCGCAGCTCCCCCGGCACGCGGTCCCACTCGATGTCCCGGTACGACTCGTCCTTCCACTTCGGCTCGACGCGCGCGACAGTCTTGCCCTCGCGCGAGCCGACGTACAGCTCGGTCTTGCGGATCGCCGGCTCCCCCGGCATCGAATACTTGTACTTCTCCAATTCCGGCCGCGGCGACGCCAGCGAGTTGATGACGAACAGCTCCTTGACGCCGCGGCTGTCCTGGCGGAAGCCGTAGAAGTGCCGCGAGTCCTTCGACCACGGGCTACGCGGGGGCAGCGGCCCCGTGGGCCCGAAGCCGGCGAAGCCCGTCGGGATCGTGTACGCGGAGTCCTCGCCGCCGTCCTTCGTCAGGCGCAACGGCGGGCCCTCCCTCCCGACGAACGACAGGTACAGGTCGTGGTCCTTGACGTACAGGGCGGCCGACTTGTCCGGCGAAGGCACGGGCCGGGGGACGCCCTTGCCCTTGCCCTTGGTCTTGTCGTCCTGCGGCTCATCCGCCTCCTCGTCCTGCGCGTCGTCAGACCCCTTCCGCTTCCCCTTGCCCTTGCCGAAGCCGTCGCCGGGGAAGGGCGATGGGGGCGGCGCCTTGCCCTTGTCGGCGAGCTTGGCGGCGGCGCGGTCGTAGGCGAACAGGTTCGTGCCGCTGACGAAGGTGAACGTGTTGCCGTCGGCGCTGATCTGGCCGCGGATGATGGGGAGCGACCCGGCCTCGGCGGGGCGGCGCGATAGCTCGGCGAGCTGGGAGGCGAGCTTGTCGTGGTCGAACAGGGGCGAGCGCGTCTTCTTCTCCGGATCGACGATCCAGTAGGAGGTGCCGGCGCTGGTGCGGTAGGCGTACCAGAACGTGTCGGTCTTGCCGACGAAGCCGGGCGTGACGGCGGTGCTGTGGATCATGGGCGCCAGCGCCTTGGAGCCGAACCGGGCGGCGGCGGCGTAGTCGGCGCGGGGTTTGGCGGGCTCGGCGAACGCGGGCAGGACGAGCAGGGCCAGGCACAGGGCCGGCGCGGCGAGGCGCGGGATCAGCATGGAGGCGCTCCGGTGCGGTTCGTCGGCGATGTGGTGACATCGTACCGCAACGCACGCCCGGATGTCCCGCGAAAACCGGGCCCGCCTGGTGGGCGTTCGCGACGCACACGCCTCCCCACCGGACCGGCCGGCAGATGGCCGAGGCCGTGGCGGCGGGCGTCCCGCCTGCTGGTCTTCTGTTTCGCGTAGAGCACGCATCCTGCGTTCGTTCTTCGGAGCACGCAGGATGCGTGCTCTACGACATCAAGGCCGCTTCGCCCACGGGATGGTGACAGGCGGGTCGGCCACTACCATGACGCCCTTGCCCATCGGGATCGCCCGTACCCCGTGCCGGTCCGCCTGGACCTCCTTGCTGGAGAGCGGGTCGCGCTTGCGGAGGAGGTCGAGGGCGAACACCTCGTATCGGTCACCACGCTTGCCGACCTCCGAAGGCATCGGCCTGGAGAAGTAGCCCACCCCGCCCCGGATGGCCAGCAGGCGCGTGTCGCGCACCGTCGAGTACGTCGTGACCTTCTTCCGGGCCGCCAGGTCGAACGTGTCGATCTCGCCCTCACGATCCCCCGCGTATCCCTTGCCGTGGCGCAGGACGGCGAGGTCGCCATCGACGCCGAGGATGGCGCTGTCCTCGGGGACCGGCACGTCCCACCTCTTCAGGTCCTTGCCGTCGAAGGCGACGACCTTGCCACGCATCGGCCTGGTGTAGTGCCGTCTGATCTCGCGCCCGCCCCACAGCACCCAGCGCTCGGAGACGTGGTAGCCGGTCGTCGTGTGATAGATGTCGTTCGACCCACGCTCATCCAGCTCGACCTTCTTCTCGACATCCGGCTTGCGGCCTTCGAGGGGGACGAAGAAGACCTTGACCACGGTGTTCAGGTCGGGCCGGGCGGCGACGACGCCGAACCTGTTGGCGTGCAACAGGCGCAGGTCGCCGCCGGGGCCGAGCAGGCGGAGCGGCTCGCCGTCGCCGAAGTGGGCGACGGGGTCGCCGGGGCCGACCCACACCATCCGCGACGGGTAGATGTCGAACAGCACGGTGCCGTCGGGCCGCACGTCGAGGACGTGTGGCGAGCCCTTGGTGCTGCGGCAAGAGAACACCAGCCGCCCGCTGTCGGAGCCGATCCTGCCGACGTAGACCCGGTGGTCGAAGCTCTGGGCGCGGTTCCGCTCGGTGCCGGGGACGATCACCGCGTGATCGACGACGCGCCAGCCGTTGGCGGCGAACAGGTGGCGGCCGGCGGGGATCGGCACCTCGACGGGCGGGGCGGCGGCAAGGGACGCGGCCAGGCAGATCAGGGTGAGCATGCGACACCTCGCGGGATGGGCCATCCGTCAGACGGGCCGGCCGGCGCCGGGGATTGTAACAGGTGCTCCGGCCCACGGGTCAGGCCGGGCCCCAAAGGGTGAAGAACATCGGATCGTCGTAGTCCTCGTTCAACCGGTAGCAGTCCACCCGGAAGCCATCGGGGTGGTCGCGGTAGCCGGGCCGCTGCCGCATCCGCGCCATCGCGGATTCCACCTCCTTCAACGATGAGTACACCCCGATGAACATGCCGGCGAAATGCCCCTCGGCGGTCGGCCTCATGTATGAGAGGACGAAGGCGTGCATCGACATCACAGCGCCCCCTTGCCACGTCACCCCCTCCGTGCGGGCCATCACACACCAGCCGGCTTCTCCTGTCAAGTCCCGTCATTCCGTCGCATCAACCGCCGGGAGGTTGCCTCCGCCGCCGGGCCGGCGATAATGGGAGCTGTCGTCCGCCAGAGGGCAGACCCGTGCCTCCCCCCCCCGCCTGGATCGACCTCGTCCGCGAAAATGTCCTCCTCGGCCGCACCCTCGACGACGCCGGCTTCGCCCGCCTGTGCGCCAACGCCCACGCCCTGGCCGCCCGCCTCATCTGGGAGGGCTGCCGCGGCCAGGAGATCACCGATGAGGTCAAGGCCACCATCGCCGGGCAGGCGGCGATCCTCGTCCACGGCCTCGACGGCTACCTCTTCGACCATCTGAGCACGGTCCTCGTCTACCCCGGCAGCTTCCTGGCCACGGACGACGACGGCGAGGAGGCGGAGATGCGGCTGGGCGAGGCGATGCCCGACGGGCCGGTGGTGCTGTCGTGGTGGCACAGCCGCTGGGCGGGCCGGCGTCTGGGGCAGGAGAGCGTGGTCCTGCACGAGTTCGCCCACAAGCTCGCCGAGCTGGGCGACCCCGAATTGGGCATGCCGCCCTTCGGCAAGCCCGGCGACGCCAAGAAGTGGAAGAAGGTGATGGGCTCCGCCCGCCGGCAGTTGGAACAGGACGACTTCGCCGGCAAGGACACGCTGCTCGACCCCTACGGGGCGGAGAGCATGAGCGAGTTCTTCGCCGTCGCCACCGAGACGTTCTTCCAGAAGCCTCGCGACCTGCGCAAGGAGATGCCGGCGGTCTACAACCTCCTGGCGGCGTGCTACCGGCAGGACCCGGCGCTGCGTCCGGTGCCGGAGTCGGTGGAGATCGAGGCCGAGGTGGCCGAGGTGGAGTACGCCTCCCACGCCGTCGCCGAATGCACGGCGGCGCTCAGGAAGTGGCCCGGCCGGCTGGACTTCCTGACCGAGCGGGCCACGTGGCGCGAGAAGCTGGGCGACCTCGACGGCGCCCTGGCCGACTGGGCCGAGGCCGCCCGCCACGCGGACGACGACGGCGGGCGGGTGGAGGCGCTGTACGCCCAGGCGGACATCCTGCGTCTGATGGGCCGCGACGGTGAGGCGGACCGCATGGAGGACAAGGCGGACGAGCTGGCCGACGAAGAGGGCTGGTGAGGCCCTTCCCCCCCCCTCATCCCCGGTTTTCCACCGGGGATGTCTTTGTCTTCCGGGCTCCGCCCGCGATGCGATCACACCCGGAGAAGACGACACCGCGCCATTTGAGGAAGCACGGGCGGAGCCCGGAAGACGAGGCGTCCCTCGGCAGGAGCCGAGGGACGAGAGGGGAGGGCCGTCACTCCGGCGGCTTGATCTTCTTGCCCGTCTGCGTGTAGGCCCACAGGGCGTCGATCTGCCGCGCCGCGCTGCCTCCCAGGACGCCCTCCAGCGGGCTCGGCTTCCTCCACGTGTACACCGTCGGCATCTTCGTCCCCGGCTCCACACGCAGCGGCGCCCACATCCACCGATCGAAGTAATCGCGGCGCAGCCGGTCCTTGACCATGTCGAAGTTCACCCCCGGCGCCTCGAACACGCCCACCGCCGCCGACGCGCCCACCATGTGGCAGCCGACGCACCCCCACTTCCCCTTGCCCGACATCTCACGCCCCACCTCCGCCAGCTTCGCGTCCGGCGCCGGGTCGGGCGGGCTGCTCGGGGGGCAGCCGTGTTCGGCGGCCAGGCCGTGCGCCAGCAGCGCCGACCGCCTCGGGAACGCCGGCATCCGCGACTTCAGGAACGGCCGCGGCTTCGCCAGCTTGCCCGCCAGCAGCGCCGCCGTCCACTCCGGCTTGAGCTTCTCGCCCACCCACGTCAGCGCCGGCCTCGCCTGATCGACGGAGTATCTCGGACTCTTGTCGTCCTCCGTCGGCTCCAGGTCCGCCGTCAGGCCCTCGTTCTCCTCCTTGAGCTGTGTCCACAGGTCATCAACGCCGTCGCGCTTGTGACAGGCGTTGCACCGCATCGACACCAGCTGCCGCGCCGCGAATTCCGCCGGCGTGTCGCGCCCCAGGGCGTCGGACGCGGCGAGCAGCGCGCCGATCCCCGCCTTCTCCTCCCCGGAGAGCCCGAAATCGACGGCCTTGCACGCCGCGCCCTTGATCTTCGCCCACGCCGGGGCCTTGGCGTGCGTCGCCGGCTTGCCCTCGACGGCGTGGCAGTTGACGCACCCCGCCGACGCGGCCAGCTTCTTGCCCGCCGCCGCGTCGCCCTCCACCTTCGCCGGGAAGACGGCCCGCGCCTTGACGCCGAGCAGGTAGGCGGCGAGGTTCGACGCCTCGTCGGCGGTGAGCTGGAAGTTGGGCATCCGCACCCAGGAGTAGTGCCTGTCCGGCTGACGCAGGAACGCCACCAGCGCGTCGGGCCGCCACTTGGCCGACACGTCGCGCAGGGGCAGCCGGCCCATGTCGTCCTTCATCTCCTCCTTGTCCGGCGCAAGATGGCAGCCGATGCAGCCGAGGCGGGCGAACAGCCGCAGCCCGGCCTCCTTGTCGCCGCCCTTCGGCGCCGGCCCCGGCTTGCCGAGCGTGGCCAGGTACGCCGCCAGGTCGCGGACGCGCGGGTCGAGTTTGGCGTCCTCGCCGCGTGCGGCGTCGGGGAAGGGCCGGGGCATGTTCGCGCCGGGCCGCAGCGATTGCGGATCATGCAGCCAGCGGGCCACCCAGCCGGGGTGGAGGCGCGCCCCCACGTCGGCCAGCGACGGCGTGTCCATCTCCAGCTCCGGCATGCCGCCGGCCTTCAGCCACGACGCCGTGTCGGCCTGATGGCACGCGAGGCAGCGGCGGTTCGTCACGGCCTCGCGCCCACGGCGGAGGACGTTGGCGGCGTCGAGGGCCTTCGTGGGGGCGTGGCGGACGAGGGCCAGCGGGATCGGCTCCGGCGGGAACTCGTCGGACTCCCACAGCAGGCGCAGGAAGGCATCGCCCTTCGCCGGGCTGTCGTAGGTGACGACGACCTTGTTGACGCCGCGCTTCAACGTGACGGGCTTCGCCCTGGTCTTCGACAGGTCGCCCTCGGCGGCGAACACCTCGGCGCCGTCGGCGGTGACGCGGACCTTACCCTGCCCCGTGGCCGAGAAGGTGTACTCGCCCTTCAGCTCCAGCGAGAGGTCGGCGGCCCAGGTGGCACGGAACGGGCCGGCGGGGAGCATCGGCATGGCGGCGCCGCCGGCGGGGACGTGCAAGGCCACCAGGCGGTCGGCGCGGGCGTCGGACGCCTTGCCGTCGGGCGAGGAGAACGTGGCGAGCCAGCCGGGCTTGCCCTCGTCCTTGTCGGCGTCGGCGGCGCGGGGGGCGTTCCACCAGAGGAGGGCGAGCAGGACGGCGATGCAGGCGGACGCGGACTTCACGGACATGACGGGTGGCCCTTGCCGGTGGGATTGCGAGGCGGGTCAAGCCATTTTCAGGCCTCCCCGCCGCCGTGTCCACCCGACAGCGCCTCGCGCAACCCCGCCGCCAGCCCCGGCGATACGTCTGACGGCCCCTCCCGCGCCGTCAACGCCAGCCCCTCCTCCAACCGCAGCCCGCGCAGCCGTGCGACGGCGGCCCCGGCGACGGCGGGCGTCCGGCTCATGCCGGCGGAGCAGAACACCAGCGTCGGCGTCCCGGCCCGCAGCAGCGACACCACGGCCTCGACGGCGAGGCGGAGGAGCCACGGCGGGTTGCCGGCGCCGTCCAGCAGCGGGAAGCGGAGGTAGACCAGCTCGCGCGTCACCGCCATCGGCGGCTCGTTCGCCGCCAGATCCACCACCGCCTCAATGCCGGCGGACAGCACGGCCCGGAGGTCGCGGGCGTCGCCGGCGTGGCCCAGCCACAGGGGCAGATCATCGACGCGGCGCATCATCCCTCCCCGCCTGGATCCCCGCCTCGACGTGGCGGATCGCCTCCTCCAGCGTCTCGAACGCCGGCGGCACTACCGCCGCGCACGAGGCGAACCCCGCACGGCATTTGTCCGACACCACCAGCGCGGACGGGATGCGATCACATTCGTCCGTCGGGCGGAGGACGGTCATGATCCGGTCACCCCACTCGTACCCCATCTCGCGGAAGTCCCACACGATGCCGTGCGGGGAGAGAGCGGCCAACGCCCCCGCCTTGATCGCGTCGATGAACCTGGCGTCACGGTTACCGCCCGAGCCGTGGCCGTAGGTCCCGGTGAAGGCCAGGATGACGACGCTCACCTCGTGCGCCTTGCCCAGCGGGCAGACGCGGATCCGATACGTCAGATCGCTCAGCGACGCGATGTCGAAGTCATGGATCTCCATCGCCCACCCAGTCCCGATAGGATGCCCTCTCGCCGCCTTCACGAAACCTACACGAAGGGCCCTCCGTGACCGTCCTCCTGGCGCTCCTCGCCCTCGCGGTGCTGTTCCTATCGTACAGCAACGGGGCGAACGACAACTTCAAGGGAGTCGCCACGCTCTACGGCAGCGGCGCCTGCTCCTACCGCGCCGCCCTCGTCTGGGCCACCGTCACGACCCTCGCCGGGTCGCTCCTCGCCCTCGCGCTGGCCGGCGGCCTCGTGCTGACGTTCTCGGGCAAGGGCCTCGTCCCCGACGCCGTCACCCTGCAGCCGTCGTTCCTCGTCGCGGTGAGCCTCGGGGCGGCCCTCACCGTCATGCTGGCGACGTGGACAGGCATGCCCGTCTCCACCACGCACGCCCTCACCGGCGGCCTCGTCGGCGCCGGCCTGCTGGCCGCCCCCGGCCGGGTGGCGTTCTCCTCCCTCGGCGCCTCGTTCGTCCTGCCCCTGCTCGCCAGCCCCCTGGCCGCCATGCTCCTCACCCTCCTCGCCTACCCCCTCGTCCGCTGGGCGCGGCGCCGGGTCGGCGTCACCAACCGCCTGTGCGTCTGCATCGCCGGCGTGCAGGAGGAGGTGGTGGCTCTCCCCGACGGCTCCTTCGCGCTCGTCCGCACGGGGGCCGCCATCGACATCGACACCGCGAGTCGCTGCGCCGAGCGATACCACGGCGCGGTCCTGGGTCTGGACGCGGGGCGGCTCGTGGACGGGCTGCATCTCCTCAGCGGCGGGGCGGTGGGGTTCGCCCGCGGCCTCAACGACACGCCGAAGATCGTGGCCCTCCTCCTCGCCGGCGGGGCGGTCCACCCGATGGCGGGGCTGGCCGCCGTCGCGGTGTTCATGGCCGTGGGCGGCGTGTTGAACGCCCGGAGCGTGGCGGAGACGATGAGCAAGAAGATCACGCGCATGAGCCCCGGCCAGGGGCTGACGGCGAACATGGTGACGGCGGGGCTGGTGACGGCGGCGAGCGTCGCGGGGCTGCCGGTCTCGACGACGCACGTCTCGGTGGGTGGGCTGTTCGGCATCGGCGTGGTCAACGGTACGGCCAGGACTGGGACGGTCCTGGCGATCCTACTCGCCTGGGCGACGACGCTGCCCGCGGGTGCCGCCCTGGCCGCCGGCGCCTACCTTCTCCTCGCCGGCGTGTAGGGCCTCACTCCGGCGACGGGATCACCGGCATCTCCGCGCGTGTGGCCAGGGCGTCCCCGCCCAGCGGGCTGCGCAACGGCAGCCGCAGCGTGAAGATGCTCCCGCGCCCCACCGCGCTCACCACCAGCACGTCGCCGCCGTGCTCGCGCAGGATCTTGCGGCTGACCGCCAGGCCCAGCCCCGTGCCGCGCGAGCCCTTCGTGCTGACGAACGGGCGGAACAGGTCGTCCATCCGCTCCGGCGCGATGCCCGGCCCGGTGTCCTGCACCTGCACGCGCACGAACGGGCCCTTGGCCGCGTCCAGGGCCGGGTCGCGCCCCGCCGCCACGATCACGCGTTTTACCTCCCCCTCGGACGCGGCGTCGATGGCGTTGGCCACGATGTTCAGCAGCGCCCGGTGGACGCCGTGGGAGTCCGCCGGGACGGGCGGCAGGTCGGGGTCGATCCTCGTCGCCAGATGCACGCCCTTCTCCGCCGCCCGCCCCTGCTGGTGCTCGCACACCTCGCGCACCAGGGCCTTCAGGTCGAGGGCCTCGATGCACGGCTCGCGCTCCTTGGAGTACGAGAGCATGTTCATCACCAGGTCATGCACCCGGCCCTGGTTCTTCTTCACGCTCTGCCAGCCACGCTGGAGCATCGCCTCGTCGCGGTCCTTGATGCCGATCTCGATCAGGTTGCCCCCGATGTCCAGGCCCGTGAGGATGTTCTTCAGGTCGTGAGACAGCGCCGCCACCGTCTGCCCCACCGCCGCCAGACGCTCCGCGTTCACCAGCGCCTGATGGTACCGCGTCTCCTCCACCGCCAGCGCCGCCTGGTGCGCCAGCGCGATGGCAAGGGTCAGGTGGTCGCCGGTGAACTTGCCCGGCAGGCCGCCCGCGATGAGGCGGGTGGCGGGCGTGCGCGTGTCGAGGTACAGCACGCCGAGGGTCTGGTGGCGGCCCTTCATCGGCACGCAGATGACCTCGCTGACCGAGTCGCGCACCATGCTCTGCACCGCCTGGAACCGCTCGTCGCGGGTGGCGTCGTTCACCAGGATGCCCTGGCGCTCGCGCAGGACGTGGTCGATCACCGTGCGGCTGACCGACATCTTCTCGCGCTTCACCCCGTCGCGCCAGCGCAGGGCACGCGGCTCGAACTCCCCCGCCGAGATCGGGCCGGGGTCCGGCCCCAGGCCGTACCCCTCCTGCAACGGCGACGACTTGCGCAGCAGGATGCAGCCGCGGTCCGCCTGGATGGGGCGGAACAGCAGGTCGAGGATCTTATCGAGCAGCGGGTCGAGGTCGAGCGTGTGGCTCGTCGCCTGGATCGCCTCGTACAGGACCGCCAGCAACTGGGTGTTCTTGTGCCACGTCCCCTCCAGACGCGAGGGGTTGGACAGGATGCGCGAGCCCTCGCTGTCGGCCACCGTCTTGACGATGCCGCTCTCGAACCCCGCCTCCTGCCGGCTGATGAGGCTGATGCGGTCGGCCAGGTCGCTGGGCGGCGGGGCCTCGCCGCGCTCCAGCGTGAAGACCAGAACGGTCTGGCCGATCTGGAGGTGGTCGCCGGCCGCCAGCAGGCAGTCGCGTACCGACTGGTTGTTGACGAAGGTGCCGTTGGCGCTGCCGAGGTCGCGGACGCGCCAGCCGTCCGGCGTGCGCACCAATTCGGCGTGCTTGCGCGACGCCTCCGTGTCGGTGAGGCGGACCTTGCTGGACGAGTCGCGCCCGGCGGGGCATACGTCGGCGTCGAGGGTGAACTGTCGCCCCTCATCCGCCCCCTTGATCACGATCAGTCGCGGCACGGCGCCCTCCGCCAAATCGGCCCCTCCAGGGTACCCGCTCACGCCGCCGGAGGCAAGCACGGGGCATCACCGGCTCCAGGGGTCGTGCTCCACAAGGTAGCCGAACCGGGCCGCGAAGTCCTCCGGCGCCATCTTCACCTCGCGGGCCAGTTTGGCCAGACGCTCCGGGTCCGACAGGTCGCGCTTCTCCAGCCGGATCATGTAGCGGCGGGCGCTCTCGTAGCCCTCGCCGTCCACGTTCACCCGCCGCGTCTGCATCCTCTTCGTCTCGGGGTTCAGCATGTCGTCGAACGGCAGCGGCTTCATGCGTCCGCCGACGATGCTCACGATGGCGCCATACCGCGCCGACTCGTCGCCGCGCAGGAACTTCACCGCACCGTACCCCAGGTCGCGCGTGTACTCCGCGTCGAACGGGATGGGGTCGGCACAGCGCAGCTCGTAGCCCAGGTCCTTGTCGATCATCGTCGTCGAGATGCCCAGCTCCTTGAGCTTCACGTCGAGCCGCTCCTTGACCATCCTTCCGAACTCGATCTCGCCCAGGCGCAGGTGCCCGTGGTCGTCCTTGACGATGTCGCCGTAGCGGCCCAGCATCCCGCTCTGAAGGATGGCGTCCAGACCCTTCTCGCCGATGGACTCCAGCAGCCCCTCCGCCAGCACGGCGACGCCGTAGTTCAGGCCGCGCGAGCGCCGCTTGATGACCGAGCAGGTGATCAGGTCGCACACCTCGTCGAGGGTGACCTGCCGGCCCATGAACTCCTCGGGGATGACGGTCAGGGTGGCGGCCGCCGCCTTGCCGATGCCGAGGGCGAGGTGGCCGGCGGCGCGGCCCATGCTGATGATGACGTACCAGCGCGACGTGGTCTTGGCGTCCTCCGCGAGGTTGCGGACGACGCCGACGCCGACCTGGCGGGCCGTCTCGAAGCCGAAGGTGGGGACGGACTCGGGCAGGGGCAGGTCGTTGTCGATGGTCTTGGGGACGTGGGCGACGCGGATGGCCCCGCCGGCGGCCCGGTAGACCTGGCTGCCGGAGTAGGCGGTGTCGTCGCCGCCGATGGTGACGAGGCGGGTGACGTTGAGCTTGCTGAACACCTCCAGCACCCTGGCCATCATCTCCGGCTTCTTGGTCGGGTTGGTGCGCGAGGTGCGGAGCAGCGAGCCGCCCTTGAGGTTGATGGCCTTGACGTGGTCAATCGTGAGGGGGACGTAGTGGTCGGTGCTGCCATCGACGAGGTGCTTGAAGCCGTCGAGGAAGCCGATGACGTCGAGGCCCTGCTCGATGGCCTCGATGGTGACCGCGCTGATGACGCCGTTGATGCCGGGGGCCGGGCCGCCGCCGACGAGGAGGGCCAGTCGGCCCGGATGACCCGTGGACATTCTCGATCCTCAAGGGGACGGCGGGGGTCACGCCCCGCCCCATACAGTGTAGCGGGGGGGGCCGTGTACGTCAGGCTATCGGCCTGACACGGCCCGGCCGCATGCTCACTTCTTGCCGAGGACGAGGTCGAGAACCCAATATAACGTCCTACGCAAGTAAGGATAGCGAGTTTATCAACTGTCGCATTCGGCCTTTCCGGCACGCGGCTTG
>CAZVZK010000088.1:0-41316 GCA_964630925.1 uncultured Alcaligenaceae bacterium | reverse complement strand
GCCGGCGGGGGATAGCGCCAGCCGGCCGATGCTTCAAGGCCAGAATCAGGGCCGGACGGTCCGGCCCGGTGGGATGAACCCTGAACCGTGGTGGGTCCAATTTGCTCGCCGAGGTGGGGCTGATTTGGTTGCCGATTACCACCCGCCGGCGGCTCGGCGCTGGCCATCCTGCCGCGCGAGTCCCAGGCGAAGTACGTGATGGCGCTGGGCGTCTCCGTGCGCGTCCTGTTGCCGGCGGCGTCGTGCGTGTAGGTGGTCCTGCCCCCAGGCCCGTCGGCGCGGAGGATCTGGTCGGCGGCGTCATACGTCGAGGTCGTGCGCTGGCCCGAGTCCACGATCACCGTGCGGTTGCCCGCCGGGTCGTAGGTGAACCGGCCGTCCACGTAGGTGCCGCTGGTGCGCCACTCGCGGGTGAGCTGCCCCGCCGCGTCGTAGACGAAGGTCGTCCGCGTGGGGCCGTCGGGGCCGGGCGCCACGGTCAGCACGCGCCTGCCCGCCGCATCGTACCCGTGCGTCCGCCACGACCCGTTATCCGCCGAGCCCGTCTCGCGCCCCGCCGCGTCGTACGTGTGCGTGAACCGCGCGGAGGCGCTGACGCGGGTGAGCATGCGGCCCGCGCCGTCGTAGGCCATGGTCGTGCGTCCCGCGCCGGCGGCCCACAGCAGGGTGAGCTGGCCCGCGCCGTCGTGCGCGTAGGAAGTGCGCGACCCGCCCGGCGCCCTCAGCACCGAACGCCGCCCGGCGAGGTCGAACGTGTAGCTCACGCGCCCCGCGTCGGGCTGCTGCACCCAGCGGTGCTGGCCGGCGGCGTCGTAGGCCGCGGTGGTCCTGCCCTCCGGCCCGTGCAAGAGCGTCCGCCGCCCCGCCGCGTCGTAGGCCGTGGACGTCCGCCGCCCCAGCGGGTCGATGCTCGCCACGGCCTGGCCCGCGGCGTCGTATGTAGCTTCGCCTGGGCCCCGGAGGGTCGTCGGCCCCCTGGCCGGGTGACGCCGCGCCGATATCCCCGTTTGCTATCGGCGCCCGTCCCCATCGTCACCCATCGGCAACGTCGCCTTCGCCCGTTTGGGCGTCACTCCGCGTCATCCCGGACGATCACCGATACTCGGGTGTCCGCTGCGCCCTGCCGGTGACTCCCGCCCCCGTTGGCCGACACGCCGGATCGCGGCCATCCTCGGCACTGACGCTCTCCGTCGCTCGACTTCGGTGTCTCCCGGTGCCGTTCGGCGCCTCCCGCCGCCGACCCGGACAATCACCGATAGGAGTGGGTCGTTGAGTGTCCGGGGATGTCGGGGCAGGGCGCTTCGTCCCCGCCCCTGTGTTTCCCTTCCGCCCCGTGTTGTCAAAGATGTTGGCTTGGTGCCCGCGTCAGGGTACGCGGCGGAGCGTACACGGCAAGGGCGGATCGCCTCGGATTGACGCCCATCGGCACGATGGATGATGCGTCAGCATTGGTGATCGTAACAAGACCGAGGACGAGTTCCTAGGGCAGTCCGCGCCCCACCAGGTCAGCACTCGGGCGTTGACGAGCCGGGCATCGGCTTCCGGCCTCCCTGTACGGCCCACGGGGTTGAAGTCCCCAGGCCGGAAGCCGATGCTGGCAGACAACCCCCACGTTGCAACCAACGATGAACAAGGACACGGGCCTAATGGTGTCCGCCGCAGGAGCCTTGCGAACTCCCACCAACGCTTGTCACCAGCCGTAAATACCTATCCTTGGGCAAGGATACAGTGATGGAACCGGAGCCACGCCCTCTGATAATTCTACAGCAGCATCGTTCTGGCAAGTACCCATTGGGGGGAGCTCGGAAGCTTATCAGTCCTGACGAACTCACAGGTGATATTAATGACATCTTCTGGCGGCATTAACACTCGTGCAGGAAAACTCATCGGTGCATCTTCGCTGACGAATTCCTCCGGCTCTAATGAATGTTGCTGGTGTGGGAGTGCGAATTGTCCATTCACGGCATTGGGGTTGTCGTAATACAAGATGCCCGCAACTGACCGCGTCCGATCCGGCGGCCGGCTTTCGGGGCCGGCCGCCGGCCCGGCCATCCTCCCACGACGAGGAATATGCCGGCAGCGCGTCACGTGCCATCGCGCGCGGCGGCCCCGTCATCAACCTAGTGGCTTTCATCCGTCGATGCTCGGCTGTCCACCAGAGGCTGATCGAAGAGCACACATTCAAGGGCAACCACCAAACACGCATCACAATCCCGCTGCTTCCTGCCTCATGAGGATGTCCAAATCTTCTCGAACTTCAAGCCCTTCAAGCCAGCCTTCTCCACCGCTCCCTTGAATTCGTCCTCCGGTGCAGCCAAGCCCTCCACGCAAAGTACCTCTGCCGTCGCCGTCTCAGGGATCTTGAACAACGAGAACTCAAACCGATGAGGGTGGAACTGGTATTCTTCAATCCAATGCGGCAACCCCGCTTTGTGTCGTGACGCTTTCTTATCCAGGCAGTTGGCCACGCAGGTCACGTTGCAGAGAAACAACTGCTCTCCTTCAACATCAAGTGGCAGCGTTTCGCAGGACTGGTCGAGAAAGGTAACCAAGTGCGGTGCGGCCTCGCGTGTAACGCAGAACGCCGCCGGGAAGAACATGCAGCCAACAAAATCCCCCTTCGCGGCCTTGGGTGAGGCGATGTACACAGCGAGGGGTGTCCAGGCGGCACCAATCCGTTGGCCGTCCAAGCGATAACTCATCGCCGCCGCAACATCATCGGCCTGAAGATACTGATAGCGATCAAAGTCTGGTGTCACACGGTAGACTGATGGCATAGGCGGCTCCCCGAAGGTGTGATATTCCAACTCTCAAACGTTACCCAAGATATCACCAACTGATCGTACCCGCAATCAATTCGGCACGGATTGCTTGTATTACTGCAATCACCGCAGCCCTATCGCCCCTGGCAGGCATCAGTCGCCGGAGGATGTATGCATAGTACCCTGCCTCAAAGGTGCGATTATGGAATACCCTCCCGAGTGGGTTTGTGCTTGCTGGAACAGTGACGCCACTTGTCTGAGGCAACCAGACTCCATTCAGCGGATCGTTGATACTGATACAAACCGGGTGTTCAAACAGGATCATCCTCGATGCCGCTGCTGCCGACGCAGTGCCTGGAACAATGTGGTGAGCCTGCGGCTGATTCGACACGGTGGTCGGGTTCACGTCGGCGTATGTCCCTGCTCCCAAGTTGACACCAAGCGTAGCCGAACTTGATCGCGTGTCAGGGAGAGGCATGCAACACGCGGCAGCCGCTGCGGTAGCCGCCGCCGCTGGTGCCGGGGTCGCTGGTGGCGTCGTCGTGGCCGGCGGTGCCACCGGTGCCGTGCTAGTGTTATGGACGAGCAGCCCCTGCTCCCCGACGCGGTAGCAGTGCTGGCCGTCCACCTCGATGTTGTAGACGGGCTCCTGCCCCGCACGCAACGTCACCGACTCCACCTGCGCCCTGCCGCCGCCCTCCGTGTTCAGCCACTCGCCCTCACGCAGCTCGCACGCCGGCACCCAGTCCCCCCTGTCCAGCGACCACACGGGGTGCCCCCCCGTGATCCCCACGGGCTCCCGCCCGCCCCTCACCCGTAAATCCCATACCTGCCCGCTGGCGTGCCTGATCCACCCCGTCACCAGGTGGCCGTCCCCCTCCTCCAGCGGCGGGCACCCCTCCACGCCCAGCACACGCGCCCACCCGTCCACCCCGACATCCTCCAGGAGCAGGCGCAGCGCACCGCCCTCCCACACCGCCCTCCCCGCCAGCCACTCCGGCGAGCGCAGCAGGTCCACCAGCGCCCCGTTGCCCCCCCCGCCCACCAGCAGACGCACCCGGCGCAAGTCCTCACGCCTGTGCCTGGCCGCCGGCGTGTCGCCTTCGCTGGGCACCCGCCTGCCCAGCGGGTCGCGCGCCAGCGTCGTGCCCAGCCACCGCGTCCGCCCGTCGATGCACTTGCCCGCCTTGGGCCGCAGCAGGCACAGGATCGGCACGATCAGTTTCGCCGCCTCCGCCCCGGCCTTCTCCGCCTTCTTCTTCGCGGCCACCCCCTTGCGCAACTTGACACGCGCCTCCTTGCGGTCCTTCGCCCGCGCCACGATCCTCGCCTTCTCCGCCGACTCCCCCGGCCTCGCCTCCGCCTTCCCCTCCGCCCTCCCGGCCTGCTCCGCGCCCGCCGCCGCGTCGTCCAGCCCCGCCTTCTCGGCGCTCACCTTCTTCGCCTCGTCCTGCGCCTTGAGCACCGCGTCCTTGGCCTTCGGGGGCACCTGCTTCGGGTCGTCCGCCTTGAGCTTCAGGAGCGCGGGGATCACGTCCCCCGGGTCGGGCGACGCGACCCACAGCTGGACCTGTCCCCCCTTGACGTGCCGCAGCTGCCACGTGTGCCCCGCCCGCCCGGGCACCCCCGCCTTCGGCGTCAGCGCCCCCTTGCCCGCCTCTCCGGGGGCGTTCAGGCCCAGCGCCCCCTTCACCGCCCCGGTCAGCGTGTCGATCGCGGTCTTAAGGCTCCCCTCCACCGACTCCTGCAGCTCGGCGATGGCGTCGCGGGCGCCGTCACGCAGGCCGTCCAGCCCCAGCCAGGTGCCCAGGAAGTCCAGCGCCAGGCCCAGCAGGTCCTCCAGCGCCATCTTCACCGCGTTGGCGGCCACGGCCGTGTCCCCGCCCAGCACCTTCTCCATCGCCCCGATCAGGCCGTCCACCAGCTTGCCGAACGCGGCCGCCTCCCCCACGACCCAGGTGAACGTTTCGTACAGCTTCTTGACCCACAGGAGAGCGCCCACCGGCGTCGCCGACGCCAGCAGCTCGATCAGCTTGGGCGGCACGGCGGCCTTGAGCGCGCCCGCGACGCCGCCGAGTACTTTGCCCAGCGGGTCACTCACGCCCCCCCGCACGAACGCCAGGAACCTGGCCAGCGCGCCCTCCGTCGGCGCCGCCTCGGGGTCGTCCGGGGCCTCGGCCCCCATCGCGCCGGCGTCCTCACCCTCGCCCGTGATGCGCTGGTACGCCTGCAGTGCCACGCCGACGACGTCGGCGAGGGCCGCCCCGCCGCCCAGCTTCGCGGCCATCAGGCCCACCACCCGCGCCGGCGTGACGCCCATCAGCGTCAGGCCGAAGTGGACGAGCCCCTCCGCGGACGTCGGCAGCGTGATGCCCGCGAGATCGAGCGCCTTGGGCGCCTTCTTCGCCGGCTGGCCCGGCCTGGCGGGCGCCGGCGCCGCGGGCGCCTTGGTGAGCCAGCCGACCGCCTTCGTCTTGAGGGACTCGGCGAGGCTCGCCGGGGCGAGGAACTTCTTGCCGCCGTCGAGCAGCGCCGCCAGCAGGCCGCTGGTGAAGCCGAAGGGGTCCTTGAACACCGCGGACGCCAGCTCGGCGACGCGCCCGGCGAACTTGTTGATCCATCCGATGAGGTCGTACGGGCTCGCGATCCCCGCCTGCTTCATCAGGGCGGCGAGGCCGGCGAGGACGACGTTCGTGACGGCCTCGCCGAGGTACTGGGTCAGCTTCGACCAGTACCCCCCTACCTGCTCGATGGCGTCGGCGAAGGACCGCCGGGGGGAGTTGAGGCCGTACGCATTCTCGCCGAAGGGCGTCCACCGGAGCGCGTCGTAATACAGGGCCCCGGCCGCGGAGTCCGCCTCGCCGCGCGTGCGTCTCTCGGCCCGGATGATCACGTCCCCCTCGAGGGAGGCGAGGAGGTTGTTGGCCAGCTCGGCCGCGTCGGCGGGGTACTCCTTCAGCCCCCAGGCGGGGTTGGGGTGGCTGGTCCCCGTCGCGTGGAGGGCCTGCCAGAATTGCGGCTGGCTGTCGCTGAACAGGTCGACGATGCCGTAGGCCGAGCCGAAAATGTGGGGCTTGAAGAGGCCCTTGTTGATCTTCAGGGTGGGCCTGTCCAGCCGCCGGCCCTTCGTCGAGAGCTTCGCGGCGATCTCGTCGGCCAGGAGGCCGAGGGCCTTCGCGCCCGTGTAGTCATACGTCGCGCCGCAGAAGAGCCCCCCGCCTGAAGAGAACTCCCCCTCCGGCAATAGGATGCGTCTGCCCGAGGGGTCGGTGTTGTTCACCGGGTCGTTGTTGGCGTACCGGAACAGGTTGCTGTCCCCCGCCCCGAAGCCGTCCGGGTCCTTCGACAGGAAGCGCGCCGACGCGGGGTCGTAGGAGCGCGCCCGCAGGAAGTACAGCCCGTACTCGCTGTCCTCCTGGTAGCCCTGCTTGCCCACCCAGGTGTACCTGTTCGTGTCGGTGCCCGTGGAGTGGGAGGACAGCCCGAACGCCCTGTACGAGTACCTGTCCTGCACGCTGCCGTCGGGCGCCAGGAGCGCGTCGGTGCTGCCGGGCGCCTCGTGCCCGAAGTGGCGCGTCGCGCCCCCGCCGAAGGCGCTGACGAGGTCGCCGTACTGCTCCTCGGTGCTGACGAACTCCCTCTCCACCGTGCCGGCGCCGTCGGCCTCCTGCAGCACCTTCTCGAAGTCGAAGATGAAGCGCGTGGTCTGCGCCGGCCCCTGCTTCCTGAGCCGGCGCCCGTCGCCGTCGAAGGTCAGCGTCACCCTGCCCGACGGCGGCTCGGCGCTGGCCATCCTGCCGCGCGAGTCCCACCCGAAGTACGTGATGGTGGAGGGCGTCTCCGTGCGCGTCCTGTTGCCGGCGGCGTCGTGCGTGTAGGTGGTCCTGCCCCCAGGCCCGTCGGCGCGGAGGATCTGGTCGGCGGCGTCATACGTCGAGGTCGTGCGCTGGCCCGAGTCCACGATCACCGTGCGGTTGCCCGCCGGGTCGTAGGTGAACCGGCCGTCCACGTAGGTGCCGCTGGTGCGCCACTCGCGGGTGAGCTGCCCCGCCGCGTCGTAGACGAAGGTCGTCCGCGTGGGGCCGTCGGGGCCGGGCGCCACGGTCAGCACGCGCCTGCCCGCCGCATCGTACCCGTGCGTCCGCCACGACCCGTTATCCGCCGAGCCCGTCTCGCGCCCCGCCGCGTCGTACGTGTGCGTGAACCGCGCGGAGGCGCTGACGCGGGTGAGCATGCGGCCCGCGCCGTCGTAGGCCATGGTCGTGCGTCCCGCGCCGGCGGCCCACAGCAGGGTGAGCTGGCCCGCGCCGTCGTGCGCGTAGGAAGTGCGCGACCCGCCCGGCGCCCTCAGCACCGAACGCCGCCCGGCGAGGTCGAACGTGTAGCTCACGCGCCCCGCGTCGGGCTGCTGCACCCAGCGGTGCTGGCCGGCGGCGTCGTAGGCCGCGGTGGTCCTGCCCTCCGGCCCGTGCAAGAGCGTCCGCCGCCCCGCCGCGTCGTAGGTGCTGGTCGTCCGCCCCTCCGGCGTCACCAGCGCCGCCACGCGCCCCGCCGCGTCGTAGGTGGTGGTCAGGCGCAGCCCGCGCGCGTCGCGCGCCAGGGTCACGCGCCCGGCGAGGTCGTAGGCCCAGGTCGTCCGACGCAAGAGCGGGTCCACCTGCACAATCTGCTGCCCCGCCGCGTCGAAGGCCGTGGTGGTGCGCCCGCCGTTGGGGTTGACCAGGCACGCCACGCGCCCCGCCGCGTCGTAGACGGTGGTGACCCGGTGGCCCAGCGGGTCGGCCGACGCCACGCGCCTGCCCGCCGAGTCGTACGTGGATGTCGCGCGCTGGCCCAGGGGGTTCACCGTGGCCGCCACGCGACCGGCCAGGTCGTACACCGTGCTCGTGCGCCGCCCGAGCGGGTCGGCGACGGCGACGGCCTGCCCGGCCACGTCGTAGAAGGTGCTAGTGTTCTGGTTCATCGGGTTGATGGCGGCGAACACCCGGCCCGCGCCGTCGTACAGGGTGCTGCTCCGCCGCCCCAGCCCGTCCACCGACGCGATCGTCTGGCCCGCGGCGTCGTACACCGTCGTCACGCGCTGGCAGAGGGGGTTGACCGCCGCCAGCGAGCGGCCCGCGTTGTCAAACACCGTCGTGGACCGCCGCCCCAGCGGGTCGACGCTGGCCACGGACTGCCCCGCCGCGTCGTACACCGTGCTGGTGCGCTGCCCCATCGGGTCGGCGGAGGCCGCCGCGCGCCCCGCCGGGTCGTAGACGGTGGAGGAGCGCTGCCCCAGCGGGTTGACGCTCGCCAGCGTCTGCCCGGCGGCGTCGTAGACCGTCGTCGTCCGCTGGTTGAGCGGGTTGACCGAGGCCAGCGAACGCCCGGCCAGATCGTACACCGTGGACGAGCGCCTGTTGAGCGGGTCCACGCGCCCCACCGACTGCCCCGCCGCGTCGTAAGCCGTCGTCGTCCGCCTGCCGAGCTGATCGACGGAGGCCAGCGAGCGCCCCGCGGCGTCGAACGCCGTCGAGGTGCGCCGCCCCATCGGGTCGATGGACGCCACCGACTGCCCCGCGGCGTCGTAGACCGTCGTCGTGCGCTGGCCGAGCGCGTTGGCCGACGCCAGCGAGCGGCCCGCCAGGTCGTACGCGGTCGAGGAGCGCCGCCCCAGCGGGTCCACGCTCGCGCGGGACTGCCCCGCGGCGTCATACACCGTGGTCGTGCGCCGCCCCAGCCCGTCCAGGGCGGCCACGGACCTCCCCGCCAGGTCGTACACGGTGCTCGTGCGCCTGAGCAGCGGGTCCACGCTCGCCACCGACTGCCCCGCCGCGTCGTACACCGTCGTCGTGCGCCTGCCCAGCCCGTCCACGCCCGCCAGCGTCCGCCCCGCGGCGTCGAAGACCGTCGAGGTGCGCCGCCCCAGCGGGTCCACGCTCGCCACCGACTGCCCGGCGGCGTCGTACACGCTCGTGGTGCGCTGGTTGAGGGGGTTGATGGCCGCCAGCGAGCGGCCCGCGTTGTCGTAGACGGTCGAGGACCGCCGCCCCAGAGGGTCGACGCTCGCCACCGACTGCCCCGCCGCGTCGTACACGGTGCTGGTGCGCTGGCCGAGCGGGTTGACGGAGGCGAGCGAGCGCCCCGCCAGGTCGTAGGCGGTGCTGGTGCGCCTGAGCAGCGGGTCCACACTCGCCACCGACTGCCCCGCGGCGTCATAGACCGTCGTCGTCCGCCGGCCGAGCGCGTTGACCGAGGCCAGCGTGCGCCCGGCGAGGTCATAGGCCGTGCTGGTGCGCCTGCCCAGCGGGTCCACCGACGCGCGGCTCTGGCCTGCGGCGTCGTACACCGTCGTCGTCCGCTGCCCGAGGGCGTTGACGCTCGCCACGGAGCGTCCCGCCAGGTCATAGACCGTCGAGGAGCGCCGGCCCAGCGGATCGACGGAGGCCACCGACTGCCCGGCGGCGTCGTACACCGTGGTGGTGCGCTGGTTGAGGGGGTTGACGCTGACGAGCGAGCGCCCGGCCGCGTCGTAGAGGGTCGAGGACCGCCGCGCCAGGGGGTCCACGCTCGCCACCGACTGCCCCGCCGCGTCGTACACCGTCGTCGTGCGCTGCCCGAGCGGGTTGACGGAGGCGAGCGAGCGCCCCGCCAGGTCGTACAGCGTGGACGTGCGCCGGTTCAGCGGGTCCACCGTGGCGAGCGTCTGCCCGGCGGCGTCAGACACCGTCGTGGTGCGCCGCCCCATCCCGTCCAGCGACGCCACGAGCCGCCCCGCCCCGTCGTACACGTTGCTCGTCCGACGGTTCAGCGGATCGACGGAGGCCACCGACTGCCCGGCGGCGTCGTACACCGTGGTCGTCAGCCGGCCCAGCGCGTCGGCCGTGGCCAGCGTCCGCCCGGCCGCGTCATAAACGGTGCTGGTGCGCCGCCCCAGCGGATCGACTGAAGCGCGCGACTGCCCCGCCGCGTCGTACACGGTGGTCGTGCGCCGCCCCAGCGCGTCGATGGAGGCGAGCGTCCGCCCGGCCAGGTCGTAACTCGTGCTGGTGCGCCTGCCCAGCGGGTCAACGCTGGCGCGTGTCTGCCCCGCGTCGTCGTAGGCCGTCGTGGTGCGCTGGCCGAGGGGGTTGATCGAGGCCAGCGTCCGCCCGGCGTTGTCGTAATTCGTGCTGGTGCGCCTGAGCAGCGGATCGACGCTCGCGCGGGATTGCCCAGCCGCGTCGTAGACCGTGGTCGTGCGCTGGCCGAGCGCGTTGATGTCCGCCAGCTTCCGGCCCGCGAGGTCGTACGCAGTGCTGCTACGCCGCGCCAGCGGGTCCACGCTCGCCACGGACTGTCCCGCGGCGTCGTACACCGTGGTCGTGCGCCGCCCCAGCCCGTCCTGGGCGGCCACGGACCGCCCCGCCAGGTCGTACACGGTGCTCGTGCGCCTGAGCAGCGGGTCCACGCTCGCCACCGACTGCCCAGCCGCGTCGTACACCGTGGTCGTGCGCTGCCCCAGCGGATTCACCGACACCACGGAGCGGCCGGCCAGGTCGTAACCCGTGCTGGTGCGCCGCCCCAGCGGGTCGATGCCGGCCTTCGCCTGCCCCGCGGCGTCGTACACCGTCGTCGTACGCCGCCCCAGCGCGTCGATGCTGACGACGGCCCGCCCCGCGCCGTCGTACAGGGTGCTGGTGCGCCTGCCCAGCGCGTCCACCTTCGCGACCGACTGCCCCGCCTCGTCGTACGCCGTCGTGGCGCGCTGCCCCAGGGCGTTGACCGACGCGAGGCCCCGCCCGGCGGCGTCATACACCGTGGACGAACGCCGCCCCAGAGGATCCACGCTGGCGACGGACTGCCCGGCGGCGTCATACACCGTCGTCGTGCGCTTGCCCATCCCGTCGGCCGTGGCCAGCGACCTCCCCGCCGCGTCGTACACGGTGCTCGTGCGCCGCCCCAGCGGGTCGATGCTCGCCACGGACCGCCCTGCGGCGTCGTACACAGTCGTCGTGCGTTGGTTCAGCGCGTCAATGGACGCCAGCGGGCGCCCCGCGCCGTCGTAGGTCGTGCTGGAGCGCCGCCCCAGCGGGTCCACCCTGGCCGCCGCCTTGCCCGAGGCCTCGTAGACCGTCGTCGTGCGTCTGCCCAGCCCGTCGACGCTGGCGGCCGTCCGCCCCGCGGCGTCATACACCGTGGACGTGCGCCGCCCCAGCGGATCGACCGACGCCCGCACCTGCCCCGCGTCATCATACACCGTCGTCGTGCGCCGCCCCATCGGGTCGGCCGTGGCCAGCGGCCTCCCCGCCGCGTCGTACGCGGTGCTCGTGCGCCTGCCCAGCGGGTCTACGCTCGCCACCGCCCGCCCGGCCGCGTCGTAGACGCTCGTGGTGCGCTGCCCCAGGGGGTTGGCCGACGCGACGGAACGGCCCGCCAGGTCATAAGCCGTCGAGGTCCGCCGCCCCAGCGGGTCCACACTCGCCGCCGACTGCCCGGCGGCGTCATACACCGTCGTCGTCCGCCGCCCGAGCGCGTCGGCAGACGCCAGCGAGCGCCCCGCGCCGTCGTAAACGGTGCTCGTGCGCCTGCCCAGCGGGTCGATGGACGCCACCGCCCGCCCCGCCGCATCGTACACCGTGGTGGTGCGCTGGCCGAGCGCGTTGACCGACGCCAGCGACCTCCCCGCCGCGTCGTACACGGTGGACGAACGCCTGCCCAGCGGGTCGACGGAGGCGACGCCCCGCCCGGCGGCGTCGTAGACCGTCGTCGTGCGCCGCCCCAGCGGGTCGATACTGACGAGCGGGCGCCCCGCGTTGTCATACAGCGTGCTCGACCGCCGCCCCGCCGGGTCCACGCCCACGACGGACTGGCCCGCCGCGTCGTACACCGTCGTCGTCCTCTGCCCCAACGGGTTGACGCCCACGGCCTTACGCCCCGCCGCGTCGTAGACCGTGCTCGTCCGCCTGCCCAGCGGGTCCACGGAGGCGACGCCCCGCCCCGCCGCGTCGTACACCGTCGTCGTCCGCTTACCCAGGGGGTCCACACCCGCGGCGGCGCGCCCCGCCGCGTCATACACCGTTGAAGTCCGCCGCCCCAGCGGATCGACGCTCGCCACGGCCTGGCCCGTGGCGTCGTAAACCGTCGTCACCCGCTGCCCCAGGGCGTTCACGCCCGCGGCCTTCCGCCCGGCAAGGTCGTAGACGGTGCTCGTCCGCCGGTTCAGCGGGTCCACGCCCGCCACCGCCTGCCCCGCCGCGTCGTACACGGTGGTCGTGCGCCGCCCCAGCGGGTCCACCGACACCACGGGGCGGCCGGCCAGGTCGAAAACCGCCGAGGTGCGCCGCCCCAGCGGGTCCACGGACGCCACGCCCTGCCCCGCCACGTCGTACACCGTGGATGTGCGCTGCCCCAGCGGGCTCACCGACGCCACGCCGCGCCCCGCCAGGTCGTAAACCGTCGAGGTGCGCCCGCCGAGCGGGTCCACCTTGCCCAGCGCCTGCCCCGCCGCGTCGTAGACCGTCGTCGTCCGCTGCCCCAGCGCGTTGACGCCCGCCACCGAGCGCCCTGCCGGGTCATACACGGTGCTGACGCGCCTGCCGAGCGGGTCCACCGTCGCCTTCGGCTGCCCGGCGAGGTCGTACACCGTCGTCGTCCGCCTCCCCAGCGGGTCGACGCCCGCGACCTTCTGCCCCGCGGCGTCGTACACGCTCGTGGTGCGCTGGCCCAGCGGGTCGACGCTCGCCACCGCCCTCCCGGCGGCGTCGTAGACCGTCGATGTCCGCTGATTCAGCGGGCTCACGCTCGCCACGGAGCGCCCGGCCAGGTCGTAGGCGGTGCTGGTGCGCCTGCCCAGCGGGTCCACGGACGCCAGCGGCTGCCCCGCCGCGTCGTACACCGACGACGTGCGCCTGCCCAGCGGGTCGACCGTCACGGCCGAACGCCCGGCGAGATCATACACCGTGCTGGAGCGCCGGCCCAGCGGGTCGACACGGGCAACGTCCTGCCCCGCCGCGTCGTAGAGCGTCGTCGTGCGCAGGCCGAAGGGGTCGGACGTCGCCACGGGCCGGCAGGCGTCGTCGTAGGCCGTGCTCGTCCGCCTGCCCAGCGGGTCCACGGAGGCGACGGGCCGCCCGTTGACGTCGTACACCGTCGAGGAGCGCCTGCCCAGCGGGTCCACGGAGGCGACGGCCCGCCCGTTGATGTCGTACACCGTCGAGGAGCGCCTGCCCAACGGGTCCACGGCCGCGACGGCCTGCCCGGCCGCGTTGTAGACGGTGCTGGTGCGCCGGCCCATCGGATCCACGGACGCCGCCGGCCTCCCGGCCGTGTCGTAGACGGTGCTGCTCCTCCTGCCCAGCGGGTCCAGCCGCGCCACCGCCCGCCCCTCCGCGTCGTAGACGGTGCTGGCGCGTCGGCCCAGCGGGTCGACGGTGGCGACCGCCCGGTCCATCGGGTCGTAAACCGTGGTCGCGCGTTTGCCCAGGGGGTCGATCATGGCGACGCGTCGGCCCGCCAGGTCGTAGACGGACGTGGTGCGCCCCCCCATCCCGTCCACCGTCAGGACGGGCCGCCGGTTGGCGTTGTAGACGGTGGTCGTGCGCCGCCCCAGCGGGTCGGTCACGCTCGTCGGGTTGCCCGCCTGGTCGTACCCCGTCGTCGTCCTCCGACCCATCGGGTCGATCGCCACCGCGGGCCGCTCCGCCGCGTCGTACAGCATCGTCGCCACCCGCCCCAGCGGGTCGACGGTACGTTTGAGCTGCCCGGTGGGCGTGTAGGCGAGCGTCGTGCGCCGCCCCATCGGGTCCGTCCGGTACGCCGGCCGCCCGTCGGCGTCGTAGGCCGTGCTCGTGCGCCGCCCCATCGGGTCCGTCACCGCGAGCAGGAGCCCCGCCGCGTCGTACACGAAGCTCGACCTCGCCCCCATCGGGTCCACACGCGCCAGGACCTTGCCCAGGGCGTCGTTGACGCTGGTGGTCACCCGCCCCAACGGGTCGGTCAGCCGCGCCGCCTGCCCGAACCCGTCGTAGCCGATCGTCGTCCGCGCCCCGGCCGGGTCGGCCATCGCCCCCACGCGCCAGGCCGCCTCGTACGCCAGCGAGCTCCTCCTCCCCGTCGGGTCCACCCAGGCCGCCGTCTGCCCGCGCGTGTTGTAGGCGTAGCTCGTCCTGGCGCCCGTGGTGTCGACGACGGCGGTGCGGTTGCCCGAGCCGTCCCACAGGAGCGTCGCCCGCGCCCCGAGCTGGTCCACCAGCGCCCGCACCCTCCCCGCGCCGTCGTAGCCGATCGTGTACACGCCCGAAAGGGCGTCCCTGAGGGAGGCCAGGGCCTGGTCGCGCCCCGGCAGGGCGGCGTACGTGAGGGTCGCCCTGTTGCCCTTGCCGTCGGCGTACGCCCGGAGCCTGTTGTCGGACCAGACGTAGGACGTCCGCAGGCCGAGCGGGTCGACGACGCAGGAGATGTTGCGGCCCACGTTGAACAGCAGCGTCGTCCGGCGCCCGGCCGCGTCCGTGACCACGGTCGGCCCGCCCGCGGCGTACGAGAAGGTCGTCCTCTCCCCCGCCGGCGTCCGGACGGACGCAACGCGGGACGAGGCGTCGTGCGAGTACGCCGTCGCCATCCCCCGCCGGTCCGTGAACGACGTCAGCCGGTGTGACCCGTCGTAGGCCAGGGTGACCCGCCCGCCGTCTGGGTAGACGCACGAGGTGAGGTCGCCCGAGCCGTCCACCGTGAAGGTGGTCCGCCTCCCGTCCGGCAGCGTGACGGCGCGGATCTTGCCCGACCCGTCGTAGCCGAAGGTCGTCCGGCGCGACGCCGGGCCGTCGATCCGCGCCAGCCGGCCCGGGCCGTCGTAGGCGAGCGTCCAGCGCGGGCCGGCCGGGTGGGCCAGGTAGTCGGCGCGGCCCGACGTGTCGTAGTGGGTGGCGAAGCCGTCCTGCTGCGTCTGCGTCCAAGTGCCGTCCCCGTTCAGACGCAGGGAGTCGCTGTCCCCGCCCGGCCCCAGGTAGTAGCCCGACGACGTGTCGCGCAGGCGGTAGCGCAGGCGCGCCCCGCTGCCCAGCCGCAGGTTGACGGTGGAGCTGGTGATGGACGTGAGGGACTGCTTCGGCGCCATCCCCCAGCCCACGCCGAACTCCGACGTGAGCGTCGAGCGGGAGTTGTAGACGAGGACCGGCGTGGGGTCGGCGGGGCCCCCCGCGGGCGGGCGCAGCCGGACCACCAGGTTGCCGCTGGCGGGGTTCACCTCGCCCGGCCCGCCGAGGGCGCCGGGCACGGGCGGGCGGACCTCGCCCGCCCAGCGGCCGAGCATGGAAGACGCCTGGTCCAGCACGGCGCTGCCGCGGACGGGGGCCGTGGGGCCGGGCCGCACGTCGGGGGGGCAGACGCCGTCGCGGTGGCGGTAGAGGGCCGGGGCGTCGATGCCGAGGGGGGCGGGGCCCCCACCGCCCCCGGCGGGGGCGAGGTAGGCGGGCGTGCCGGTGTCCGGGGCGCGGGGGAACATGGCCCACAGCGAGCCGGGCGGGCAGCCGAGGTCCATCGGCTGCGGGTCCGGCAGGCTCAGCCGAGCCCAGCTCACCCTCACCTCGGGCATCTGCACAATCCCTCACCGGCCAGAAAGACTGACTCGGGAGCCGTCATCCCTGCGGGATCGGCTCGTCGCCGTCCACCGGCACGCCCGCCCGCCGGCCCAGCCCCGGGTCACGGGCAAGCGCCTCGGCCAACTGCCGGAGGACGATGGCCTGGACCTCCTGCTGGGTCAGGCCCTGCAGATCCGTCAGGACGTCCGCGAGCGGGCGCGGCCTCCGCGGCCCGTACTCCGGGTCGGCGAGTATCGAGTCCGCAGCCGCCCTCTGACCCACGGTGGGCGTCCCGGACCACATGACCTCCTGCCTCCCACCGACCACCCGGACCCCCGACACGGGGAGCCCGGCGGCTTGGAGGGCGTCGGCGATCCTGGCAGCGTCGATCATTTCACCGGCACCCCCGCACACGCATGCCTGAGTTGTAGCCCACGGCGTTGCCCCCGACCGCCCCGCCGTTGTCGCCGTAGAAGGTCGCGTTGGAGGCGCTAAAGGACGTGTTCATGCCCGTCACGGAGTGCTTGCCCACCCCGGGCACCTTGCGGTAGAAGGCCGGTGACGGCTGGCCGAAGACGCCGAAGGTGTTGAAGAACCCAATCGTCGTCACCGCCCGGTCCAGCGTGGTGGAGCCGTCGTAGGTAGCGATGAAGAACCCCGTGCCCTGGCCCCCGCAGCACAGATCCGCCTCGATCGGCTCCTCCGCCAGCCCGACCGCGTGGCCGTGAATCCACGCCGAGCTGCCCCCGTCCATGGCGCTCCATGTCCCGTTGCCGTTGTTCGTCCAAGAATCGGTGTCGTCGATGCTGAGGTCGCTGTATTGCACGCGGTTGTACATGTTCCACACGTAACGGGACTGCGAGGCGTCGGCGGTCGCGGTGGTGGACGTCGTGTAGAAGGTGCCCAGGTAGAGGCGCGTCTTGTCGCCGCTCTTGCAATACCTGCCGTCCTGGAGCGTCACCGCCGTCGCCCGGGCCGTGGCGCTGGACCACGCCAACTTCTCCAACGTCGCCGTGCCGGAGGACAGATAACAGAACACGTCGTAGCAGATCCCATTCGTCGCCGTGCCGATCGCCAGGCTCGCCTCCGCGAACTGGGCGGTCACCCACCGGGTGCCGTCCCAGAGGGTGATGACGTCGTGGAGGTAGGGCGTGTAGTAGAGCGTCGTCACGCCGCTGGCGTTGCCGCCCACCGGGTCCCCCGAGGCCACGGTCAGCCGGCCGCCCGGGGCCATGCGGGCCAGGCCGAGAGCCTTGTTGATCGACGCCTTCTTGATCGCGCCTGACGCGCTCGTGTCGGCGAACGCCGACTCGTCGTCCAGGGCCGGGTCCGCGTCGGTCAGGCCGGCGAACGCCCACGAGACGAGGGCCACGCCCGCCGAGGGCTGGGTCAGCACGAAGCCGCTGGCCTGGTTGAGCTGCAGGGTGTTGATGTCGGGGTAGGAGGGGGTGCCGTCCTGCTCCTCGACCTTGATGTAGGGCGCGACCATGGCTTCCACCTTGAGGGTCAGGGCGGCGTAGTCGGTGATGAGGTCCACCTCGGCCTCGGTCAGGCCGATGGTGTAGTCCGCGAACGCCCCCGTCAGCGTGACCGTGCGCGTGGCCACGGGCGACGCGCCCTGCATCAGGGTGAAGGCGATTGTGCTCACCGGCGTGTCGGTCTTGAGGCCGCGGACGAGAAGGGTATGCTCCCCCGCCATCGGCAGGGCAGGCGGCCCCAGGCCGACGATGAAGGTGCCGCCGGGATAGCCTGACGCGACGGGCGACCCGTCGTTCGGGGATGAGGTGCCGATCTGCACGTAGACGGGTGTGGGAGTCCAGTCCATGCTGGAGAGGTCCGACGTGGCGAGGACGGACTGGGCCATGATGTGGACTCGCTCGGGCCGTGTCCTGGCGCTACGAGAGCAAGAAGAACTGGCATCTTCATGCTCACATCAGGGTAACGGGAAAAGGCGGCACGTCAAGCCGCAATCCGTTGAAAAAGTAGACAGTCGCTCATCGGCCTGTCGGCGTGTCTATTGCGCCCGCTCGAATGCGGGGCCGGGTTGGGCGGCGGGGCAGTCGGTGGCCAGCGAGGACCCGACGGGGCGGCGCACCCCGGACCCGCGCGGCGGGCCGGCAGGGACGCTCAGCGATATGCGGCTTGCGATGCGGAAGGCGGACCGCTCGCTTCCGGGCGCAGGCACCCGTGAGCCCGGCCGGGCGTCAGTCACGGGGCCGGCGGCCACCGTCAACCTGCCGGCGGTTACGATGTGGCACAGGCACCCCGCCCCCGGCGCGTGCGGGCAGTACAGCACGCCGCGAAGGCAACGCCCTCGGCCGCGAACACCTCGATGAATCTGGCGTGGACCGCGTCGGCCTCGGCGGTGGAGATGATGCCGCGCCCGACCCCCGACTGATGCCGCGCCCGACCCCCCGACTCGCCGGCGTTGTCGTAGGTGTACGTCAGTTGGTTCACCACCGTCGCGCCGGCGTTGTACCACGTCGCCGCGGTGAGCCTGCCGCCCAGGTGGGCGTAGCCGATCAGCCTGCCCCGCTCGTCCACGCGCATCGTCATGTTGCCCGCGTGGTCGTAGCCGTACGTCACCGTCCCCAGGCCCGTGATCTCCTTCAGCACACGCCCCGCCGCGTCGTGCGTGTAGGAGGTCGTGTTGCTGTTGGCGTCGACGTGGGTGGCCCTGTTGCCCGCGGCGTCGTAGGTGAAGCGCGTCGTCGATGCGGCCGACGTGCCGTGCCCGTCCACCCGCACCGTCACGCGCCCCCCGTCGTAGCCGTAGGAGGTCACGTTGCCCGCCGCGTCCGTCTCCGTCAGCACCGAGCCGCCCTGGTCGTACGCCAGCGTCCGCGCGCTGACCGTGCCCCCGCCCGCGTCCTTCACCACCGTCGTGGCCAGCCTGCCGCCGTCGTAGGTGTGGGAGGTAGCCGTGCTGACCCCGTCCACCCGGCTCACCACGTCCCCCGCCAGGTTGTAGCCCGTGGCCTCGCTCCGCAGCGTTTGGCCTTCGGCTCATCCAGCGCGAGGGTGGGAAGGTCGAGATCGCCTACGCCGATCCGTTCGGGCTTGGCGCCTCTGTCGGATTGAAAACGGGTGACATCGTGACCCATTACAAAGGCAAAGTTGTCCGGACGACGGCGGAATTGGTCGAGGCATTGAGCGCACTCCGCCCTGGCGTGGAGAAGGAGATTACGACCGGCCCGCCAGAGAAGCCGATCAAGCTAAGGATCGACCTGGGGGTCTATGAGATCACCGTCGTGCGCAGGGACGGCGGCAAACTTCGGACGGAGACCCTTGGCGGCACTCTAAAGGTGGTCAGCAAGGCCGACTACGAACGGCTGAAAGCGGCCTTCCCCGACTCCCGGGTGAAGGTCGGAACATTCTATGCCGCAAAGGACGCCACACTGTACGCAGCAACAATGAAGGGGAAATGAGAGTGACGGCCCTCAGCCTGGCCCATTCAGAGCCATCCAGGCGTCGAGGGCCTCCTCGACGATCTCCTGGACGGCGCTGGTCGGCTCCCCGGCGAGCTGCCGTTCGAGGGAGACACGCTTCAACGCGGCGGCGAGGTCCTGGCTGACGCGGGTGTGCAGGTCCACGCGCATGACCTTGCCGTGGGGCCTGCCCGCCTCGGCGGCGGGCGCCCTGCCCTGCCCGTAGACGAACGCCTTCTCCCTCGCCCTCTCCTCCGGCGTGGGCGCCATCCCCTCCGCCAGGCTCCTCCTCTCAGCCATGTCGATCCCCCTCCCCTCCTGTTCCCGTCTCCTTAACGTTGCCGCGCGCCCTCCTGAGCCCCTCGGGGGCCAGCTCGCGGCAGAGCGCCTCGGCCTCGCGTGCCGCGTCCCTGGCCCTGGAGCCGAGGCGCCAGACGACGCCCCCCTGCCCCGGCGCGTCGGCGTAGGCCTGGCGCAGCGTCAGCGGCGTCCGCGCGATGGGCAGTTTCAGCAGCGCCGCCGCCTCGCGCATGTCCTGCGTGAGGCGGTAGTTGCGGCCCACCATGCTGAGGACGATGACGGCCTCCGGCGGCCCCCTCCTGATGTCCCTGGCCTGGAGCAGGACCTCGGCGGCCTGCGCCAGCGCCCGCGCCTCCAGCATGGAGGCCTTGACGGGCACGACGGCCCTGTGGCAGCGCAGCATGATGGCCCTGCTCGTCTCCGTGTTGCTCCCCGGCCCGTCGCACACCACGAAGTCGGCCTCGGCGTCCAGCGCCGGCAGCTCGTTGAGGACGGCGTCGGCGTCCGCCAGGCAGACGCAATTCAGGTCTGGCTCGGCCTCGCGCGCCCAGCCGCTGGAGCTGCGCTGGGGGTCGCAGTCGGCCAGCGTGACGCGCCGGCCCCTGCCCCGCAGCCAGGCGGCCAGGTGGACGGCCAGCGTGCTCTTGCCCACGCCGCCCTTGATGTTGCACACCGCGATGATCATGCCGCGCACCCTAGCGCGCCGCGCGCCGGCACGCAAGCACTCTTTGCGCCCCCCACGCCTGCCGGCGTCGGGCGGCGCTTGCCCCGTGGCCGTCCCGTCCGCCGGCTTGCCGGCAGCGCGGCAGGCCGGCGGTCAGGCGTGCCGGCAGCCGCGCGTCCCCGCCGGCGCCTCCGGTGTCCTCTGCCAGAGGAGGAAGAGTGCCTCGGTGAGGACCTCGGCCTCGTCGCGGAACTCGCCGCCGTCCGCCATCTCCCTGACCAGCCGCTCCATGTCCGGGTGTAAATTCACCTCCATCGTCGCCTCCATCGTCTCGTTCCCCGCGACCCTACACCCGGACGCGCACCGCGTCAACTCCCGCCTGCCGGCACACACGCCAGCCGCGTGGCCGGCACGCCGGCGTGCCGGCAGGGGCGCGGTGTGGTGGTCACGCTCCGGCGCCGGCAGGCCGGCTTACCCGCCGGCCACACCGCCGGCACCGCCCGCGGCCGAGTCAGCCGGCTGACTGGCGACGGGACAGCACGCGGGCCAAGGCATGCCGGCGCAACCCATTGAACAACATGGGCTTTCGCCGGGAAACACGGCCCGGCGCCGTGGCCTCCCCTCGGGGGAGGGGTGGGGTCTATTGAAACTTCTACTTGCATATTCCCCGCGTCATTCCCCGCGTCGGATTGCGGAACGGTGCCCGGCGGTGACAAGATGGGCGCATGATCAACTTCACCGTCCTGAAGTCGGCGGCGCAGGCCAAGGGCTACTACACACCGGACTACTACGTCGAGGGCGAGAGGCCACGCGCCTTCTTCGGCGGCAAACTGGCCGAGGCGCTCGGGCTGGGCGAGTTCGACGAGGCGCAGTTCCGCCGCCTGTGCGACGGCCGGCATCCCGTTACCAACGAGCGGCTCACGCCGGGGCGCAAGTCGGAGAGGAGGGCGGGTTACGATGTCACGGTGGACGGGCCGAAGGACCTGGGAGTGCTGATGGCGCTGGGCCTCGACCAGCGCATCCTGCCGGAGGTCCTGGAGAGGGCGGGGCGGGAGGTGATGGAGGAGATCGAGAAGGATGCGCACGCCCGCGTGCGCGTGGGCGACCGCGACGAGGACCGCAGGACGGGGAACATCGCCTACGCCGGGATCGTCCACCTTACCGCGCGGCCGGTGGGCGGCAAGGTCGACGTGCAGCCCCACGTCCACTTCATCTGCTTCAACGCCACACTCGACACCGAGGAGGGGCGGATGAAGGCGCTGCAGCTCCAGCCCTTCGCCGGCAACGGCGCCAGGGAGGCCCGGCCCTACTACACGGCGCTCCTGAACGCCCGCCTGGCGTCGCACATGACGCGCCTGGGCTACGAGGTCGAGGCGAACGGCGACACCTTCCGCGTCGTCGGGGTGCCCGAGCGTGTCGTCTCCGAGTTCAGCCAGCGCACCCACAAGATCGAGGCCGTCGCACGCGAGCTGGGGCGGCGCAAGCAGGAGGCGCTGGGCGACCCCCACGCCGCCCTGTCCCCCGAGGCCAAGGGCCGCCTGGGGGCGCGCACACGCGAGAGGAAGCTACAGCCGATGACGTGGGAGGGGCTCACGGAGCACTGGCGCTCGCGCGTCTCGGGCGGCGAGTGGGGCGCCGTCCTGCACACGGCCGCGAAGGCGATACGCGGGCCGGCCCCACCGCCTGACCGCTCGCGCGAGGCCCTGGACTTCGCGCTGCGGCACCTGTCGGAGCGGAAGAGCGCCTTCACGGAGCGCGAGCTGCTGACACACGCCCTGCGCCGAGGCCTGGGCGCCGTGACGCCGGAGCGCCTGCGCGGCGAGATGGCCGCCCACCCCGACGTCATCCGGCGCGGCGGCGGCCCCGACGCGCTCCTGACGACGCGGCAGGCGTTGGAGGACGAGGCCCGCGTGGCGGCGTTCGCGCTGGCCGGCATGGGCGCCTGCCGGCCTGCCGGCCCGCCGGCGGAAGGGCGTGCCGCGCTGCTGGCCGGGCTGTCGGCCACGCAGGCGGCCGCCGTCGAGGCGGTGTGGGGCTCCAGGGGCCGCGTCCTGCCGCTCATCCGCGGGGTGGCGGGCACGGGCAAGACGACCCTGATGAGGGCGGCGCTGGCGGGCCTGTCCTGCCCCTGGGTGGTGCTGGCGCCCACGGCGGCCGCCTCCCGCGGCGTCCTCCGCGCCGAGGGCTTCGGCGAGAGGGCCGACACGCTGGCGAGGTTCCTCCGCGACCAGGGCATGCAATCATCGGTCAGGGGCGGGGTCATCTGGGTGGACGAGGCCGGCCTCGTGGGCACGCGCGACCTGCGCCGGCTCGTGGACGTCGCCGAGGGGCTGGGCGCGCGCCTTGTGTTCTCGGGGGACCGGGCGCAGCACAAGAGCGTGCCCGCCGGCGACGCCCTCGGCCTGCTCCAACGTGCCGGCGTCGAGGGCGTGACGGTCTCGGAGATCCGCCGCCAGTCGGGCGTCTACCGGGACGCCGTGGCGGCGCTGGCGCGCGGCGACGCGGCCCAGGCGCTTGCGACGCTTGAGGGCCTGGGGTGGGTGAGGGAGCTCGACGGCCCGGCGGGCCTGCACGAGGCGGTGGCGCGGGACTACGTCGCGGCGGTGAAGGCGGGCCGGGGCGTCCTGGCGGTCAGCCCCACGCACGCGCAGGGCGACGCGATCACCGAACGGGTGCGCGGCCTCCTCAAGGCGGAGGGGCTGCTCGGCGCCGACGAGCGCGAGCTGCCGCGGCTGGAGCCCCTGCACTGGACCGAGGCCGAGCGCGCCGCCAACCCGCGCGAAGGCGCCGGTCTGGTGGCCCGCTTCGTGAGGCCCGGCGCCGGCTTCCGCGCCGGCCAGGAGGCGCCGCTGGCCTCCGTGCCCGACGACACGCCGCCGGCGCTGTTCCAGGTGTGCCGGCGCGGCACGATCCGCCTGGCGCCGGGCGACAGGGTGCGGGCGACGGCGGGCGTCACGAGCCTGGAGGGGGCGCGTGTGGACAACGGCACGGCGTTGACGGTGGAGGGCTTCACGGGGGAGGGTGCCGTCCTGCTGCGGACGGCCTCGGGGCTGAGGCGGACGCTGGCGCCCGGGGAGGGGCTCCACCTGAGGCACGGATATTGCTCGACGTCGCACTCCGCGCAGGGCATGACCGAGGACGTCGTCCTGGTGGCGATGGGGCGCGAGTCGTTTCCGGCGTTGAGCGCGGAGGCGGCCTACGTCTCCTGCAGCCGGGGCCGCCACTCCTGCACGGTCTACACCGACGACCCGCGGGGCATGGCCGCCCTCTGGGGCAGGGGCGACGACAGGGCACTGGCCCACGACGCGCTGGGCACGGAGCCGGGCGCGTGGCGGCCGTGGAAGTCAGGGCGCGGGCTGCGGGCGAGGATGCGCCGGCTGCTGCCGGGCCTGCCGGGGCCGTGGCGGGGAGCGGGCATCGAGGCTGGGTTAGGGCGGGACGGCGAAACCAGGGGGAGGGCGGGGCATGCACGATGAGAGGGCCGGCCTGGACACGCTCAGGCGTCAGGCGCGGGCGGAGGCGCCCGAGGCGGCGCACGGCGGCGACGGGGAGGCGCGGCGCGAGGCGGCCGACGGCGCCGGCGTGAGCGTGGGGCGCGGGGCGCTGGCGGGGGTGGGCCTGGAGATGCCCTCGGGCGAGGTCGAGTGCGTCTTCTACGCCGCCATCGCGGGGCGCATCCGATACCACCCCGCCCGCGGCGTCCTGTTCGTGTTCGAGGACGCCGACGGGATGTGGAAGGTGGAGATCGAGGGGGAGGGCCTGGCCGGCCTGGCCCGCGACCTGCGCCTGTGCCGCCGCGACTCCGTCCACCCCGGCGGCGCCGTCCGCTCCATCTCCATCTCCGCCTACATGCCACAGCGGCCGCGTGCCTGAGGCGCTGCTATCGGCGGCCGGACGGCTGGTTCAGGGTTGTGGCAGCATCCTCGTTATCGATCCTATTCGTCGGCCAGCATATATTGAACAGTGGCCATCAGCCAAATAGCAAATGCGTATGCCTTTTCATCAGAGGTGTCCGCCGTGCCGTGCTACTGCTGCCGGAGGAGGGGGGCCTCGGCCTGCGGCTGCGCCGAGGCGTTCTGCGCACGCTGCGGCGTATGCGCCGGGCACTGCGTCTGCCTGATCGGGGACTGGGTGCGGGAGGACGAGGACACCCTCATCGAGCCGGACACCCCCGTGGGGGCGGCCGGGGGGTGCGAGACCGCCGCACCGGCGGCCCCCGCGTCGGACGCGGGCACGGCGTCCGGCGTCCGGCGGTGAGGGCCGCCTCCCGACGGCGCCCGCCACCGGGACAACACGCCAAGCCGGCCCGGCGGGCTTACTTGCGGACGCGGGACTGCCAGCGTGGGGCGGCCCCCTCTTCGGGCTGAGCCGTGCCCGCGGCGGTGACCCGGCGGAAGGCGAGCTCGTCGGCGAGGCGCTCGACGATGCGGTAGGCGAGGCGGTCCCTGCCGTGGCGCGAGCGGGCCATCCAGGCGTACTCGGCCAGGAAGGCGCTCACCACCTCGGGCGTCACCGGCGGGTCGGGCGGGCGCTTGGGCATCCGCGCACACTACACCGGCCTGCCCCGCCCTCCAACCGAAACTTCCGCTTGCGCGAAGGGGCCCCTTGCACCACCCTCGTCGGGTTCCGCGCACCCCAGACCCACGCACAACGCGTGGCGCGGGGGCGCCTGGCACCTTCTCCGAGGTGTTGTGATGGCGAGGAGACGCTATCTGCTCTCGGCCGGGAACGGGAAGCTGGGGGAGGCGGTGGCGCACTTCGACACCCCCGCCCTGCTGACCTGCCCCGGCCGCACGCCCGCCTGCTCGTCCGCCTGCTACGCGACGAGGGCGAGGTTCCGCTTCCCGGCGGTCGCCGCGCGTCTGGCCTGGTGCTTCCGCCAGAGCCTGCTGCCCGGCTTCGCCCGCAGGCTGGCCCGCGAGGCCAGGCTGCGCGGCTTCATGCACCTCCGCTGGCACACCAGCGGGGACGTGTACTCGGCCGCCTACGCGCGCAAGATGATCCGCGTGATGCGGGCGCTGCCGCGCGTGACGTTCTGGCTGTACACGCGGTCGTGGGCCGTGCCGGACATCCTGCCCCTGCTGGGGGGGATGGCCGGGCTGCCCAACTGCTCCGTGTGGTTCAGCCTCGACGGGTCCTCGCCGCCCCTGGCCGCCGTGCCCCCGGGCGTGAGGACGTGCTACCTGCAGGACGCCGACGGCCCCGTGCCCGAGGCCGACCTGCTCTTCCGCACGCGGCGCGCCCTGGCGCTGCCGGTGCTGGGCCTGCCGCCCCTGTGCCCCTCCGACAGCCCCGCGGGCAGGGCGGCCGGCGTCAACTGCGGCTCGTGCCAGCGCTGCTTCACGTGACCGCACGGGGGGGAGGGCGGACGCCCTCCCCCTTCACCCCGCCGGCGTGGGCGCGTGCCCACTCTCGATCCCCTCCAGCCACAGCTCGGCCATGGGGATCCTCGTATCGGGGAAGCGGCTGAAGCCGCTGCCGTCCACGCTGTCGCAGCCGATGGAGGCCAGGTGCAGGAAACGCCGCCGCGAGTTCACCCTGCCGCCGTGCACCCACAGCCCGCGCGCCTTCGCCTCCCGCGCCAGCGCGGCCGCGTGCGGCCCGAGCTTCCAGGCCGTGCTGCCCCCGATGAAGAGCGCGTCCACGCGCCCCCACGGGACCTCCAGGCCCTCCAGGCCGTCCTGGGCCACCAGGGCGACGGGCAGGCCGTGGGCGCGGATCTCAACCTCCCAGGTGTCGAAGAGCGCGAGGGTCGCCGCGGCGTCCCCGACCACGTCCGGGGCGCACACCCACAGCACGGGCCTGCCACGCAGCCTGCCGAGCATGCGCCGGAAGGCGGCGGCGTCGAAGCCGCTGAAGGCGGAGTTGTCGGCCGCGACGGGCAGGCCCGTGGCGAGGAGGCCGTCGACGCTGTTGCCGTTCCTGGGCGTGAGGAGGTGGCCGAGGCGGCCCGAGCCGGCGCGGGCGCGGACCGTCCTGGTGGCGCCGCTCACGAGGAGGATCACGCCCTACCGCGCCCGGCCCTCGCCGGGGGCACGCCACCCCTCGGCCAGCCGGAGCGGCACGCGCACCGCGATCCTGCCCGCCGCCGCCTGCCGCCTGGCCGCCTCGAACCAGGCCTCGCGCTCGGCGGCGTCCTCGCCGAGCTGGAAGATCACCCCGGACTGGTAGGAAACGTCCTTGCGGCCGAGCAGGTACTGGGCCTGCACCCAGGCGCACGCCTGGGCGTAATCCCGCAGCGGCACAGCCTCGCACCTCCCCGCGTGCGCCGACGTGGCCATGAACCTCTTGACGTAGGCGTCGGCCATCGCCTGCGCCTCCTCCGCCCAGTTGCCCTCGTCCTTCCTGGCTCGCCGCGGCGCGGCCTTCTCGCACGCGGCGATGATGTCACGCAGGGGCGGCCAGCACCAGATCTCGTTCGCCTCCGCGGCCGCCTGCCACCCGCGCTCCAGCGTCTGTGCGTCGTAGCGCGATAGGGCGCGGCGGTACGTGTCCAGCGCGAGCGCGATGGCGTCGCGGCCCTCCCGTAAATGCGTGGGTGCGGGGAACAGTGTTGTCATTGAAAGGAGGACGCGGGCGACCGCCTCGTCGTGGGTCACGGGCCGCTCAGCAGGTGGGGCCGGTGGAGTAGGGCCAAGGCAGCGACGGCAGGCCGGGGTGTGTCTGGCGGGGATGAGTGTCAGGAAGGACCGTCGTCACCTTGACGAAGGCGGCCTGCAGGTGCTCACGGATCGCCTTCCAACGGTCGGCGGCCGGCGCCTCGCCGCACAGCTCGGCGAAGCATTGCGGCCTGTAGGCGAGCTGCCGGCAGGCGTAGAGGGCGCTCACCTCGCCTGCGCCGCCTCGCCCATCTCCGCCACGCGCATCTCCGCCAAGGCGGCGAACAGGCGTTCGGCGTCGAGGCGGTCGCGCACGCGGGTCTCGTAGGCGGTCGGCTTCTCCCACGCGCCCTCGTCGCGGCTCCAGGAGAATCCAGCAGATTTCAGCATATCGCGGACTCGTTCGCTCGGCTTCCCATCTTCGAAGACGATCGCCATGCGCCAGTTTTGATGGTTGCTGTAGAGCTTCATCTTCGCCGCCTTGTCGGTCGCCACGGCGGTGTCGCGCCTGCGCGGCTGCTCCGGCACGGCGTCCTCCTGGTGCGTCTCGCCGTTAAGCGCGGGGGCGGTGACGGCGGGCGGGCCCTCGGCGGGCGGTGCGTCGGCGCGGGTCGCGGCCGCCGCGATGGCCCTGCCGAACACGTCATCCCCGTCGGTGGCGACGGCCGCGTCGGTGGGGGAGGCCTCGTGGCCGTTGTCGATGTCGGTCTTCTTGCGTGAGCGTGCCATGCGGGCCTCCTTGCTGGCGGTCGGGGGCTGCGGGCAGGGTGGCCCTGCGTCGCCGCCCCGGTGTGTTTCCCTCCCGGGCTGGCCGTACCCCGGCGGGCCGCAGCCATCCGAGCGGTAGCGCAATGCGGAACGGATGGCAAGGGATTTGTGTCAGGGCGGGGGCGCTAGAATGGCTCAGGCGCTTTGGCGGCGCGGCGAGCGCGGCAGGCCGGAGGCCACACCGATGGAGAATGCCATGTCAAGCACCCCGCCGCATCTCCGCCAAGGGCCCGTCTCTCTGTCCGGGTCGGGCTCAGGCCAGTCTGCCGCCAACGCCTCCGAATCGGGCTGCCACCCGGACGAAGAAGCGGCCGCCGCCGGTGCGGCTGAAGTCTACGGCGTCTACGAGGATGGCGCGGGGCCTTCCAGCTCCGGGAGCGGGGCGGGTGACGATGCCGCCGGAGGATCCCTCTCCGGGTGCGAGTGATCCCGCTTCCCGCCGATCCGCGTCGACGCACAGCCGAGCGGCCGGAGCGCGAGCGAGGGCGGGGGATCATGCTGCCTCCTCGCCCAGGGGATCGTAGCCAAGCCGTCGCTCAGGCCCGGTAGGCGCACGCCGAGCAGCTCGGCGCGGGTTAGCAGCACCTCCCTCTCCGTGGCGTTCCCCTCACGCAGCCTCCGCCTGGCGCGGGCCAGGTCGGCGCACAGCTCGTCGAAGCGGCCCAGAGGGCGTCGATGTCGGCGGCGGTGGCGGGCACGGCGGCCGGCCTCCGTGGGCGCAGGGGCGGACAGCGCGAGGGTGGGGCGGGGCAAGGCCGGTTGCCGTCAGCCGTCACCCGACCTCCAACACCACCGACGCGCCCAGCACTCTTCGGGCCAGATCGCTGACCCCTGGCGAATCCTCCGCGCGGGTGATGCTGACGCACTCTAGCGCCGCCATGCGTGGTGAGGCGGCGAGCGCCTGGAGTAGTGGCAGGAAGTATCTCTCTGGATCACGGGTCGCCTCGTGGCTGAATCGCCAGCCACACGAAACGGTGATCCGGTGGACCCTCCCCACGAGCGGGTGCCGGGCCGCCGCTTCTGCCGTCTCCTCGTCGCCGGCACCGAAACACAGGTGGAGGCAATGCCGGGGGGAGCCGAAGCGGTGAAGCTGTGAGAGGCGAGAGCGATAATCCTGACACGGAAGAGGCACTTCATAGACCGGCAGGCCCCGGCAGAATGCGCCCCATGACCCCGGTGCGGCCTTCAGCCGCGGGCGCGACCATTCGTCGCGGTGCAGTCCGAGCAGCTCGTCCTCCCGTGGCGAGAGCCTGGGGGCGGCCGTCTTGTCTGCCCGCGCCCGCTCCGCCTCGATTTGCAGCCGGATGAATTCCGCATACGCCGGTTGGCCGTCGTCCTGCAGCCAGTCGGCGTAGATGAGCCGCGGCGCGTCGTCACGCGGGGCGGCGTGGATGTCGGCCAGCAGGCCGAGCTCATCGGCTTGAAAGGCTCTGCCCTTCATTTCATTCGTGCCCCGCGGACCCCGGTGACTCTCTTCCGGCATTGTAATGAACCAGAGTCACCCCTCCTGCATGGGCACTCAACCCAGCCCCGTCAGTTTCTTCGCGCTGTAGATGGCTGCGTTGGTCATTTTTCTCTGCCACGCCTCCTCGCTGGGCGACCAGCGCCGGCCCTCGCCCTTCAGCTTCGCCCGCATCGCCTCGTCGGGCTTGGCGTCGAAGACGATCCGCACGCGGTCAGCCGCCCGGTTGGCGACGATGCGGATGCCCTGGCCCTCCACGACGGTGCCGGGCTCCTCGTCCAGCGCGTCGTCGTGCGCCTTGGCCGCCCTGGCCGTCTCCGCCAGCGCCCAGAAGCCGTGCCGCGCGGAGATCGCGGGCTTGGCGTGGGCGTCGTTGTACTCGCGGATCAGGTCGATCGCCTTCTCGACCAGCGACACCTCGCCGGCACGCGCCAGCCGCTCGACTTTGCCGGCGATGCTGTTGACGAAGCTGGCGCGGGTGTAGGGGCTGCCCTGCTCGTCGATGGCCGCGATCTCCGCGAGGCTGCCCCGGATGTCCCGCGACAGCGCCCGCCAGCGCTCGTCCTCGACGACCTCGGCAGGCCGCGACTCCATGACCTCCCGCTCGACGGCTGCGCGGGCCTTCTCGCGCCACGCCAGGAGCTCGTCGCGCCGGCTGTCGGCGGCCTGGCTGCGCTTCTGCTGCCGCCTGACGGGGAAGTTCGCCGGGCCGGTTATCATCGGCGAGGCGCAGCGGGAGTGCGCGTGGAGGTAGGCGGAGTACAGGCGCAGATAGTTCTCCTTGTACCGCGCAACCTCCCCGGCCAGGAGCGCCTTCTGCGCCTCCGTGGCGGCGTGCGGCGCCAGCGCGGCGTGGAGGCCGTTCACGTCGTCGGCGTAGGCCGCCTGGTCCGCGCGGGCGCGATCGTCGGGACTATGGCTGGTGTTCGAGTAGGCGCGGCGTGCGAGGTCGAACGGCAGGTCGTCGGGCTTCGCGATGGGGGTGGGCGGGGCGTCGGTCATGGGCGTCCTTTCGGTGGGTGGTTACTCGGTGCAGAAGCAGTCGGCCAGCTCGTCGGCCTCGCCGAAGTCGAAGGCCCTCTGCGCCAGCACTGCGTCCTTCATCTGCTGGTAGCTGGGGCGGTCGTTGCGGAAGCGTGCGCCGCTGGGCTTGTTCGGCGTGGCGATGCCCTCCATGCGTATCCACCAGTCGGCGGTGGACGGGTCCTCGGCGAAGATGGCGGCTAAGGTCTTGGAAGACTTCAAGAAACATGCGGTGCAGTTCCCCAAGGGCGTCTTGCCGTTCACGTTGGGCAGGCGCAGGTCGAACGGCTGGGCCGCCCAGAAGGCCGTCACGTCGTCCTTCGTCACGCGGGCCCGGTGCAGCGGCGCGACGGTCTCCCACCGCTCGCGCCGGCTGGCGATCTTCGCCACGCGGCGGGGCTCGTCGTAACGCAGGCCGATGGCGTTCGTCCAGCGGGCCCAGCCCAGCGAGCGGGCGTAGTCCCTCATCACGCGGACCTTCAGCTGGGTGGTGCAGAAGCGCGTCACGGGGTTGGGCAGGTAACGCCTCTCGCGGATGAGCGCCTCGAACGGCTCGCCCTGCCGCGAGGCCGTGGCGTGGCCGGCCACGCGGAACTTGCGCCCCCTCTCGCCGGCGGCGTCCCGCTCAAGCCAGGTGACCGGCACGGCCCAGCGTGCGGAGCACTCGGCCACGAAGTCGAGGGTGGCCGGGTGCTCCATCCCCGTGTTCATCCACACGGCCCTGACGTCATCGGGCAGGGTGCCGCCGTGGGCGTCGAGGATCATGCGGAGCATGTAGGCCGAGGTGCGCCCCCCGCTGAAGGAGATGATGGCGGGGCCTCCGATGAGGTAGGGGCTGGTCACGGCCCGCCCTCAGCCGAACAGCCCGCGCTGCCTGTCCGCGTCCTCGACGCGCCCCGGCAGCTCCGCCCGCTTCTTGCCGCCGCCCGGGCAGGGCAGGGGCCGGCGCCCTCCGGCGGCGTGTGGCCGGTCACGCCGTCCATGCCCTGCCTCCCCACGTGTCCGGCGGTTCGTCCCGGCCCTCCCGGCGCCGCCGCGCCTTCGCGGCGAGCTCGCGGCCGTACAGGCCGAACGCCAGCCGCCTGACGTGCTCGGCGTCGCCGAGGCGGCCCTCGGCGTGGGCGAGGAAGCCCGCCGCCAGGGCGCAGGCGTGGAAGGGGTCGTCCCAGAATCCGTCCGTCATTCACCCGCCCTCTCGAAGATCGACACGACGTCATGCAGGCCAGGTATGAAGCTGGAGCGGTAGGACTTGCGCCCGCTGGACGCCCCGTGGCCGAACCGGATGATGTCGGTGCAATGCTGCCGCAGCCCCGCGCCGAAGGCAAGCCGTTTCGTGTGGTACACCAGCGGCAGGAGCCCCAGCTCCCGGTCGCAGTAGTCACCCATCAGGACGGCGAACTTGCCGCCGGGCGCCAGCACCCCGGCGCAGCCCTCGATGAACAGCGCGTACCGCCCCAGGAACGCCTCCAGGCCCGGCTGGCGGCTCAGGTCGCGTGGGTCGTTCGTATACAGTTTCTGCCTGAAATATGGCGGGTGAGACCAGACGAAGTCGAACCTCTTCGCCCTCGGGTAGCTCGCCGGCGAGCAGGCGTCCAGGCCGTGACGGATGTCGAAGCCGGTGAACGGGATGCCCAGCGACGCGCAGACCTGGCGGCACGTGCCGCTCCCCACGAACGGGTCGAAGACGCTTCCGGGCCTGAAGTAGAGCAGCAGGTCGCGGATGATGTTGCCGCCGCAGTTGCCGGGGTAGGCGCGGTCCCCCCACGGCCCGGGGTCGTCGTCGTGGTACAGGCTGGTCAGGCCGGGGACCGGGCTCGCCGTGACGGGCGCCCGGGGCAGTTTCGCCTGGCGCGGCTGCGTGGGCCTGGGCGCCGGCGCGGCCGGCGGGGTCGATGACAGCAGGAAGGGATTGATGGCTGATCGCATGGCGTGATTCCTTTCACGTTGATGGTTGGGAAACGGGGGCGGGCTCACGCCCGCCCCCTGGGCATCAGCCCTCGCGGGCGTTCGGGAACAGCACGAACTTGCCCGCCGCCGGGAACACCGCCGCGTGGACGCTGATGTGCGTGTCATACTTCCAGGCCTGACCCAGATCCGTCCAGTACGTCTCGCGACCACTATCCCTGCCGAGGCTGGCGATGAAGTCGCCGGCGCGGGGCGGGTGCCCGTGGCTGAAGCCCTCTAGGGGCGGCAGGTCGTCGTCGATCGCCGTCAGGATGACGTGGCCCGAGAGGGCCACCCCGTCGCACAGGACGCTGACCCCGCCCTTCTTGAGGTTGAATCCCACGCCCATGCGGATGAACCGCGTGCCGGTCGGTGCCGAGGCGGGGACGACGGCGTGTGCGATGTAGTCGGGCCTGCGGCGCTTGGCGTTGGCTGTTTCGGTCTCGTTGCTCATGATTGACTCCTTCTCTGTTGTTGCCGGCCCCGACCGTCGGTGCCGATGACACGGCGCCCGAGCGGGGCATAGGCCCGCCGTGCAAGCGGAATCACGGAGGGTCCGTGCAGCGGAAGCCGTTATTCCGCTTGGCGTCAGCGGACAGGGCGTGGCGACCCGCTCAGCGTGTCTATCCGGCACAGCCGGGACCGGCAGGTGGCAGATGTGTGAGGGATTGGCGACAAGAGGCAGAGACATGCACTTCTTCGGCAGGGCCACCGACCCGAATTGGGCGAGACAGCCGCTTGAACCTCCCTTCGACCAGGTTTACAATCAAAATCAATCTACGAGGCAGCGCCCCTTGTCTGCTCGTGGCCGTCCAACTCAGCCGGGGTTGGTTGAGCAACGCTTTCGGTAGGATTGGCACAACGGGACGATGACAACACAAGGAACACCTACCGGTGAGGCATTGGGCGAAGCAGTGCGGCGCATCGCCGAGAACGCCGTAACAGCGCGGGAGTGGCTGGACCTTGGGGACCTGCTGCTTATTCAGCTCCCGGACAAGATCAAAGCGCTACGCCATTTGAAGTATCTCTCGCTCGGTGGGTACTCATTACATATGTGCGATGGGAGTGTTTCTTGGAAATGGTCTTCTGATCGCCCCCGCAACCAACTCACCGACCTGACCCCACTTGAAGGACTCACAGGTCTCATCTGGCTCGACCTCAGCAACGCACTTCTAGAGAACACGGACCTAACGCCGCTCTCAGGGCTGACGGGGCTTGGGCACCTCAGCCTTCGTGAGCGAATCGTATCCGTTCTTTCACCACTCGGCCAACTCACGGCTCTCACCTGCCTCGACCTCAGCGGGGCCCTAGTTGAGACCGCGGATCTGTCACCGCTCTCCGGGCTAACGGCACTGACTCACCTCGATCTGATGTACGCCGAGAAGGTACGTGATCTGTCGCCGCTGTCAGGGCTGCGGGCGCTTACTGTCCTGAATCTGCGGGGCGCGGTGGAGGTTCGGGATCTGTCGCCGCTTACTCAGTTGATTCACCTTGCCAAGTTTTCACTGGATCATTGCAAGATCACGGACCTGTCGCCGCTGTCCGGGCTGAGGAGCCTCGCCGAACTCGATCTCTTCGGTTGTTATGAAGTTGAACAGTTTACGTCACTGTCCGATTTGGAAGGACTCGTCAAGTTAAACCTCACCGGGTGTGACTGGGTGAGTGACCTCACATTCCTGGCCCGCCTGACGCGCCTAACCTGGCTCAGTCTCGCGAATTGCTATCAGGTGTCCGACCTGACGCCACTATCCGGTCTGAAGGCACTTGAGTTCCTAGCCTGTGGTGGGTGTGGTAAAATCAGTGATTTGTCGCCATTGTCCGGGCTGGTAGCTCTAACCGTACTCAGCCTCGGCCAGTGCAGGTTTCGAGATCTGTCCCCGGTTTCCTGCCTAACATCCCTTACGCGTCTCGATCTTCAGGAGTGCCAGGGGATTACCGATTTTTCCCCCATATTGGCGCTGAAGTCACTCAAGCAACTTGACCTTTCGGAATACCGAGGGCCTGCCCCATTTGCACCTCTTACTCAACTACTTCCCGGACTTGATGAACTCCGGCTATACGGGTGCGACATCCGCGACCTGCCGAGCCACTTGACCGGGATAAGCCGTAACGAGAATGTTGCCGGGCTTGTGCGGAGCCACTACGATGGATTGGAATATGGTAATGCAATCGAGGATCTCGAATGCAAAGTGCTGCTCGTGGGCAACGCGGGAGCGGGTAAGACCTCCCTCGCGCGGCTGATCCTCCGGCCCGATCTCCCGCACCAGGTGTTTCCCCCGACGCACGCCATCGAACTGGGCAGCCGTGACCTTCCCATCCACCTCCTCGGCGGGCCGACGGAGAGGGTGCGTGTTAACTTGTGGGACTTCGGTGGTCAGGATATCTACCACCAAACTCACCGCCTTTTCTTTCAGAGCGGCTCCGTGTACATCATCGTCTGGGATCCCTGCGAAGACGGTCCTGGGCGCGACCCTGCCAGGTCCGTTGGCGGGCGGCGCCCCCTGCAATACTGGGTTGATCAGGTCATCTCTACCCACCCACAAGCGCACATCCTCATCGTCCGGAACAAGGCCGACCTCGATGAGGGCGTCACGGACCTCGACTGGAGGGACCTCCTGCCTCGGCCACAACACAAAGAGGCGATCACGGATGGACGCATACAAGGCGATGTCCGCCTCAGCGCCAGTGACCGGTCCGGCAGGTACGGCGAGGCCTGCGGGCGGATGTTCGAGTGGCTCGGGGGGGCGGTCAGCGCGGCGCTGGGGGAGTCGGGCAGGCGGATATTGCCCAGGGCACGCTTGGATATCAAGAAGAGGATTCGGAAACTGCAGGCGGCGAACGATGAGACGATGAGGGCCAACGAGGGACACGGCGCGAAAAGACAACGCCCTCTCCATGCCTTCGTCGAACGCGCGGCATTCAGAGGCATCATCGACGAGTGCTGCAACGGACGGGGCCTCCCCCCGTGCGAGGCCAGCGACACCGACGCCGTCCTGACGTGGCTGCATCGGACCGGGGTGGTGTTCTGGGATGAGCGTCTGTTCGGCGACCGGGTCGTGCTGGACCAGCGGTGGGTGCTTCAGGGGCTCTACACCCTCCTGGATACGGAGCGTGTCTACCATCATTTGAGGAGTGCGAGCGGCCGATTCACCCCGGCCCGCCTGCGCGAGTGGGCCTGGGACGAGGCCGGGTACGACGAGGACGAGCGGCGGCTCTTCCTGGCGTTCATGAGTTCATGCGGCCTGTGCTTCCCCCTCGACGACGCCGACTCCGACTCGCCTTACACCGAGTATCTAGCCCTCGAATATCTCCCCCTCGGCAACAACCCGGGTGTCGAGGCCGGAAGGGGTCGGCTACGCGCGATGTACGGGGGCGATCCGGCGGCCAACTGGCAGGCGGCCAGCCCGTTCCTCGGGGAGGGGGTCGCCCGCACGCTCGTGAATGGATTTGGGCGGCAGTGGGGCCGCGACGCTGCCTATTGGAAATGGGGGGTGGCTTTCGCTCCACTTGGAGGGAGGTCGCGGGCGGTCGCGGAGGCCACCTGGAGACAAGAGGAGGGCAAGGAGGACGACTTTGGCGGCCAACTCGACGTCTCCGCCTGGGGGCCGGACGGCCGGGCCTTTTTGGATAATGTCGTCAACCTGATCCGCCGGCTACCTGGGTTTCCGGCAGAGGCATTACCGCCCACGAGGAGCGACGGCGTGTGTCCGACGGAGGAGGATGAGCCGGCCACCACGCCGCCTGCGTCTCCCCCCAAGGAACCCTCCGACCAGGCCGACCCGGCGTTCGAGGGGCTTTATGAAGGCGTGACGAGGATCCTGAAGGGGGAGCCGCGGTTCCGGGTCGATCCGAGCGAGGCGCTGGTGATCCTCGTTGATTTCATCAAGGTCGCCAGGCTCATGCTGGAGCAGGGACTGTCGAGGGCGATCGCCGCGGAGCAGGCGGGGAGCAACGACTGGACCTTCAAGCGTCAGATCTACCCCTTCCAGGACAAGCTCGGCTACAAGTTGATCACCGAGGGGACCGGCGGGAAGAAAGGGGCGGCGAGGATCACCCCGGAGGGCGCCGCCCTTCTGCGCTGGGCTTGTTCCGGCCAGGGCCCGCTTGCCGGGATGGCCGGGCACCTTGCCGGAAAGCCCCCGGAGGGAGGGGCCGCAAGCGCCGGTTGACGCCTGGGGCGGATCGTGCTAGCTTCGCGCAGGATCAACAAGCCCGGTATCGCCATGCCCCCCGCCCCGCCCTTCGACTATTCAAGCCTCGAGGCCCCGAGTGACAACCTCACCCTCGGCCGCCTCCGGGCGTTGCGGCTGAGGCCGCTGGCCGGCGCCGGGGCGGCCGGCCCGCCGTCAGGATTCGATATCAAGCGCGAGGCCGACCATCTCCTCGACATGCAGGAGTACGAGCGCCGCCTCGCCGGGCTCGCGTTCGCCGAGAGGGTTGGCGATCCGGCGGCCGTGGAGGAGGCGAGGCTGGCCGTGCAGGACGACTGGTCGGGTCAACGGGGCGGCTGGGACGAGATCGTCCGCGAGGCGCGCGAGGCTCTCGCCTCCCACTATGTCCGCTACGGCGCCGCCGACGGACCCGGGTCGGCACGCGAGTTGGTCCGCCGCCTGGAGGCGGCAGGCGCGGCACAGGCCCCTGCCGGCCAGGGGCGGTCAGCTCCTCGCTGAGCAGCCCGCACCGAGCAGCCCATGCACGCCCTGCCAACCTGACAGATTTGTCCGGTGGGATGCGGACAGGCACATGACACGCCAGTGCCGTGACATCCTTTCGACGCCGCTCTAGGATGCAGAGTCGGGCCGGCCAGCGCCCCGCCGAACACCCGACCTGAAGTACGCCGATCACCATCGACCTTTTTTCGAGGAGACACGCCATGATCTCCGCGGGGACACTCCGCGCGCACGCAACAGACGTCCCGCCCCTCCGTCTCATCGTCTCACGGTCTCAGGTCTCTCCCGCGCCGGGCGAGACACGCACGGCCTGGGCTGCCCCGGCGGGCGTCCTGGCCGACACCCAGGTGCCTTGCCCCCTGGCCGCCTACGAGGAGGCCTGCGCGATCCTGCGCGACCACGTCGCGGCCGTCGCCGGCGGCTTCAAGAACGGCCTGTACGTCCACGGGGACGGCGGCCTGGGCAAGTCCTTCGTCGTGCTCGGCGAGCTGGACCGCCTCGGCGCCCCCTACTGCCTGCGCAACTCGCGCATGACCGCCAAGGGCCTGTTCCTGGCCCTGCGTGCCCGCCCCGACGTCGTCCACGTCCTGGAGGACTGTGAGCGCATCACCCTGGACCGGGATGCCCAGGGCGTCCTCAGGTCGGCGATGTGGTCCCGGCCGGGCCGCCCCCGTGAGGTCACCTGGACCACCGCCAAGGACGGCGAGGCGAGGTTCGAGTTCAAGGGCGGGCTGATCATGACGAGCAACAGGCCGCTCTCGGACCTGCCAGAGCTGCACGCCCTGGCCACCCGCATCGAGGTGTTCCGCATGGCGGCCACGTCGGAACAGCTGGCGGCGCTGATGCGCCGTGTGGCCGCCTCGGGGCACCTCGGCGCCCGCGGGCTGCCCATCACGCCGGAGGGGTGCCTGGAGGTGACCGAGCACCTGCTGGCGGAGTGCCACGCGCGGGGCCGGGCCCTCGACCTGCGCCTGCAGCAGAAGGCGTTCGCGACCTACCTGCAGTGGGAGTCCGGCTCCGCCTCCACGCACTGGCGCGACCTGGTCGCCGCCGGCGTGCGCGAGGCCGCGCCCCAGCTGCGGCACGCACAGGGGGCGCCCACACGCGCCGGGCGCCTGGAGGGGCGCCGGGAGGCGGCCCGGAAGGCCATCGCCGCCACCGACGACCCCAAGGGCCAGGTGGAGCTGTACAAGGAGCTCACCGACGGCGGCTCGCGTGCCGACTTCTACCGCCGCAAGCAGGAGGTCGAGAACGACGTGCACGCCCCCGAGGCCCGCTGAACGTGACGCCCGACGCGCCGGCCCCCACCCAGGAGCACACGCATGACGGACGACACGCCGTTCGACCCGGCGGGCGAGGAGGCGGCCCTGATGCGCCTCGACGACGACGGGTGTGCCGCACGGCCGCGGCCGGATGAGGGGCCCGATGGCCCGCCGCCCCCGCCCCGCTGACGGATGAGCCGATTGCGGGCCGCGCGGCGCCGTGCCGCGTGGCCAACCCCGCACATGACCAACACCCCTTTCGGAGGCAGCACCGATGTCCCACCCGTCAGCGGCCGCGCACGTCGAGCCGCGCACCCCCGGGCCGTGCGAGCCCGCCACCCCGGCCGACACGGCCCCCTGCAACCGGCCGCCCGACTGCGTGCGCCGCCTGCTCTTGCGTGACCCCACGATCACGCCCGACGACAAGAACGAGGCGGGATCCTTCCTGTCCACGCGCGTGCGCTGGTGGATCGCCATGACGGTCGCCGACATCCTCGGGTGGGCCGACCTGGACGAGGCCACCCAGGTGGCCGTCACCGAGCTCCTCCGCCGCACCTACCGGGCCGACGGGGCGGTGATCCTGCCCTTCCTGTGCCGCCAGGCCCGCCTGACGGCCGGGAGGTGGGCCCGCAGGGAGCGTCGCCGCCGGGGCTTCTTCAGGGCGCTGGGCGACGCGGCCGCCGGCGCCATCCCGGGCGGGGACGCGCCGGGCGTCCTCGGCGAGGTGCTGCGGAGGGAGCCCGCCGCACGCATCGCCCTGGCCCGTGACAGCGTCATCCTCACCCCCCTCGACGTCGCCTTGCTCGACCTGCACCTCAGCGGGTGGCCGCGGGAGGAGGCCTGCCGTGTGCTGGGCGGCATGACCTTGGGCGCCTACGCCCACGCCTGGAGGGCCAAGAACGGCCGGCTGCTGGCCGCCCTCCGCGCCACCGGGGCGGGGGCGGGCTGACGTTCCCCGGGAAACCGGCGCGCGCGGGCGCGCCGACGGAGCGGAGATCCTTACGGGCGGCGGCGGGCGTGTGGCCCGCCCCTCCCCGGAGGAGGCATGAGCATGGGCAAGGGCGTCGGCTGGGCGGAGATGATCCGCACGGGCAAGCCGCAGCTGATCGACTGGCGGCTGGTCAGGCCCGCCGAGGGCAACCGCGAGGTCACGCAGGAGACGGTGGGCGCGCTCCTGGAGAGCATGCGCGAGGGGCAGCTGGTCCCCGGCATCGTCGCCAAGTCGGGCGACGGGTACGTCGCCCTGGACGGTACCAGGAGGTGGTACTGCTGCAGGGAGCTGGACCGCGCCCTTTTGGCCTACGTGCTGCCGGAGATGCCGGCGCCGGAGGAGATCGCCAGGGGCAGGCTGGTCATCTCGCTCCACTTCCGGAAGAGCGACGCCGCCTGCGTGGCCGGCGACCTCTTCAAACTGAAACAGTCCGGGCTCGGGGTCTGCGAGATCGGCGAGCTGGTCGGGCTCAAGCAGTCGTACGTGTCGAAGAGCCTGGCCCCCTACACGAACGGGAGCGAGGGCCTGCTGCGCGGGCTCGACGACGGGTCGATCAACCCGTCGTCGGCGTACTACATCGCCCGCCTGCCCAAGGACCGCCAGCCCGAGGCCATCGCCAGGTGCGCCGGCCGCAAGCGGAGGTTCGTCGAGGCCTACGTGAAGGGCCTCCTGGCGCCGCGCGGGGCGGGCCGCGTGAAGGCCCTCAAGCTGGAGCACAAGGGCTGCAGGCTGACGGTCCCCGAGCCGACGGTCGAGCGCGTGGAGCAGTTCGCCGCCGCGCTGCTGTCCGCCGCCAAACGCGCCGCCAAGGACAGCTTACCGCCCGACACCCTCTGTGACCTGATGAAGTAATCACACATGAGTGACACGGATTTCGGCTTCATCCTCGCCGCGGCCCTGGGGGTAACCCTCGGGGCCGCGGGCCTATTGCGCGGCCACAAGACCAAGGCCCGCGCCTCCGCCGTCAAGCCCGCCAGGACGCCCGCCATGCCGTGGGGCTGGCTGGCACTGCGCGTCTTCCTCGCCGTCGTCACGCTCTCCGCGCTGGCCGTGGCGGCCTGGCTGCTGCTGCTGTTCCTCCCGCTTGCCATCGTCGTTGCTGTTCTCGTCGCCGCGCGCCACCTCAACACCTGGCGCGGGAGCGGAGAAAGCAGCGGCACCGCCCGCTGGAGCGAACGCCACGATTTGAAACGCGCAGGCATGCTGGACGGGAAAGGTTTGCCGCTCGGGAGGAGGCCCGCGCCGGAGGGGCGTGATCTGTTCTGGCAGGCGGCCTTGGGCCTGCTGACGCGCCCGCCGGTCGAGTCCGCCGGCTGCTGCGCGGCCATGCTCCACGCGCTCACGGGCAGGCCGCACGGGGCGGGCGAGATGATCCGGCTGGCACGCTACACCCACACGCTCTTCGTCGCCCCGACCGGCGCGGGCAAGTTCGTCTCCTATGTCGCGACGATCCTGCTCGACTACCTCCTCCACAGCGCGGTGGTCTTCGACCCCAAGGGAGAAGCATATTTGAAGCTTAATTCATATTTGCGCGGCGTGGGCCGCAACGTCGTGCTGATCGACCCGTTCGGGGCGGCCAAGGGCCACCGCCCCACGGGCTTCAACCCACTTGACGCCGCATCTCTTTCCCCGGAAACCATTTGCGATGAGGCGAGGTCGATTGCCTGTGACATGGTCGAACGTCCTCCCGGCGGCTCGAAGGACCCGCACTGGGACGACTCGGCCGAGGCCGTGCTGACGGCACTGCTCTGCTGGGTGCTCAGCCTGAAGGACGCGCGGCTGCGTACGCTCAACTCCGTGCGCGAGCTGGTCACCGACGGGGAGATGTTCCTGTTCGCCGCCGGGCAGCTCGTGGGGATGGGCGGCACCTGGGCCCAGCACGGGCGTTACCTCCAGCGTCTGCGGGGCGACCCGAATAATGAGCCAAGTGACGAATTTTCAAGCGTCATTTCATGCGTCAACAGGCACACCGCGAACCTGTCCAGCGACCGGCTGGCGGCCAGCCTAGTGGGCGGCTTCGACCCGTCCGCCATCCTGCGCCCCGGCACCACCGTGTTCATCGTCCTCCCGCCGCACCAGTTCAAGGCGCAGAAGAACTACCTCCGCGCCACGATGTCGGCGCTGGTCCGCATGGCCATCCGCCACGGCTGCGGCGGGGGCGAGTGCCTCTTCCTGTGCGACGAGGCGGCCATGCTCGGCGTGAACAACGACGCGCTGGAGAGCGCCCTCCAACTCGGCCGCTCCGGCGGCGTGCGTCTGGCCCTGTTCTACCAGTCAATGGCGCAGGTCGAGGCGGCGTTCCCCGAGAAGAAGGGGCTGGTCGTCAGCAACTGCGATGCACGCATCTTCTGGGCGGTTAATGACATTGAAACCGCTGAAACAGTAAGCAAAATGCTGGGGAATTCGACCATCACCGTCGAGTCCCACGACCGCGGCGAGTCGACCTCGCGCCCGATCTACATGGGGGACGGCAGCGGCGGGTCGGTCAGCAGCAACACCTCCACGGGCCTGTCCGAGAAAGAACGCTGCTTATTGGACCCCGCCGAGGTCATGAACCGCCTGCCCCAGGACTGCCTCATCGCCTTCGTGCGGGGCCTGCCGCCGATCATCGCCCGCCGCCTCCTCCACTACTCCGACCCCGAATACGCGGGGAAAGCCTCCAGGTGATTCCCCGGATGGGCGCTGAAAATCGCCCGACCAGGCGCGCCGACCTCCTGCGTGCTGACGGAACGATGGGCATCGCCCCAGGCAATCGGCGACGGAGGATGCGAATGAGCGACAACGGCGGCACGCCGCCCCAGGATGGCGCGGGGCAGTCGCCGCTACGCAGGATGGCGGAGGGTTTGGGGAACTGGCGGGAGGCCCAGGCCGCCAGCCGGCCGACGCTCGGCGCCCAGCTCGACGCGA
>CAZVZK010000087.1:0-41347 GCA_964630925.1 uncultured Alcaligenaceae bacterium | reverse complement strand
CCCCCCAGTGGTTCAACACCGGCCTCCACTGGGCCTACGGCATCGACGGCCCCGCCCAGGGCCACTTCCGCGTGGACCCCGCCACCGGCGAGATGACCGCCTCAACGTCGGCGTATGAATATCCTCAGCCGCATGCGTGCTTCATTCAGTCGGTCAATGATGACCTCGTCAACGACGGCGGCATCATGGACCTGTGGGTCCGCGAGGCCCGCATCTTCAAGTACGGCAGCGGCACCGGCTCCTCGTTCAGCAGCCTCCGCGGCGTCGGCGAGCCCCTCTCCGGCGGCGGCAAGTCCTCCGGCCTCATGAGCTTCCTCAAGATCGGCGACCGCGCCGCCGGCGCCATCAAGTCCGGCGGCACCACGCGCCGCGCCGCCAAGATGGTCGTCCTCGACCTCGACCACCCCGACATCGAGGAGTTCATCAACTGGAAGGTGATCGAGGAGGACAAGGTGGCGGCTCTGGTCACCGGGTCGAAGACCCTCAACCAGAAGCTCAACGCCATCCTCAAGGCCATCAACGGCTGGCACAAGGCCGACGAGAGGCTCGACCGCAAGAAGAACCTCGAGCTGCGCAAGGCCATCGCCGACGCCCGCTCGCACCTCGTCCCCGCCAACTACGTCGAGCGCGTCATCCAGCTCTCGGCGCAGGGCTTCACCTCGCTGAAGATCGAGGAGTACGACACCGACTGGGACAGCAAGGCCTACTACACCGTCAGCGGCCAGAACTCCAACAACTCCGTCCGCATCAGCAACGACTTCATGGACGCCGTCACCAAGGACGGCCCCTGGCACCTGTACTGGCGGACCGAGAAGGAGAAGGCCCTCAAGGCCGGCCGCGCCCCGAAACCGAAGCGCTCGCTCCAGGCCCGCGACCTGTGGAACCAGATCAGCTACGCCGCCTGGGCCTGCGCCGACCCCGGCGTCCAGTTCGACACGACGATCAACGAGTGGCACACCTGCCCCGCGGGCGGACGCATCAACGCATCTAACCCGTGCTCCGAATATATGTTCCTCGATGATACGGCGTGCAATCTTGCGTCTCTGAATCTGTTACGTTTCTACGATACGCCGTCGGGTCGGTTCGACGTGGAGAGCTACCGCCACGCCACCCGCCTGTGGACGCTGACCCTGGAGGTCTCCGTCTACATGGCCCAGTTCCCGTCCGTCCCCGTCGCCCGGAAGTCCTTCGACTACCGCACCCTCGGCCTGGGCTACGCTAATATCGGCTCACTCTTGATGGTCCAGGGCATCCCCTACGACTCGCCCGAGGGCCGCGCCTGGTGCGCCGCCCTCTCGGCCATCATGCACGCCGTCGCCAACTCCACGTCGGCGGAGATGGCCTCCGAGGTCGGGCCTTTCCCCGAGTACCCCGCCAACCGCGACGCCATGCTCCGCGTCATCCGCAACCACCGCCGGGCCGCCTACAACGCCCCCAAGGGCGACTACGAGGGCCTGTCGATCACGCCCGTCGGCATCGACGAGCGTGTCTGCCCCGCCTACCTGCTGGAGGCCGCCCGCAAGGAGAGCGACCTCATGGCCGAGCTGGGCGAGCTGTACGGCTTCCGCAACGCCCAGGTCACGTGCATCGCGCCGACCGGAACGATCGCCTTGGTGATGGATTGCGACACCACTGGTATCGAGCCGGACTTCGCACTCATCAAGTTCAAGAAGCTCGCCGGCGGCGGCTACTTCAAGATCATCAACCAGTCCGTCCCCCCCGCCCTCGCCCGCCTCGGCTACTCGCAGGCCCAGATCGAGGCCATCGAGAAGTACTCCAAGGGCGCCGGCTCCCTGACCGGCTGCCCCCACATCAACGCCGCCTCCCTCGAGGCCAAGGGCATGCCGCGGGAGGTCATCACGCGCATCGAGGCCCAGCTCCCCAGCGCCTTCGAGCTGCACTTCGCCTTCAACCGCTGGTCCATCGGCGACGACGTGCTGACCGGCCCCATGGGCTTCACACGCGACCAGATCGACGCCCCCGGCTTCGACGTGCTGACCGCGCTGGGCTTCTCCCGCCAGCAGATCAACGAGGCCAGCGCCTACGTCTGCGGCACCATGACCGTCGAGGGCGCCCCGCACCTCAAGAGCGAACACCTCCCCGTGTTCGACTGCGCCAACAAGTGCGGCAAGACCGGCAAACGCTACCTGTCCCCCGAGTCCCACATCCGCATGATGGCCGCCGCCCAGCCGTTCATCAGCGGCGCGATCAGCAAGACCATCAACATGCCCTACGAGGCCACCGTCGAGGACGTGAAGCGGGCGTACCTCCTCTCGTGGCAGCTCATGATCAAGGCCAACGCCCTGTACCGTGACGGCTCCAAGCTCAGCCAGCCGCTCAACAGCGTCAGCGACACCCCGGAGGAGGACGCCTCCGCCTCGGCCGCGGCCGAGGAGCCGAAGTCCGCGCCCGTGCAGATCGCCGAGAAGATCGTCTACAAGTACATCGCGCAGAGGCGCACGCTGCCGGACCGCCGCTCGGGCTACACCCAGAAGGCCCGCATCGGCAGCCACAAGATGTACCTCCGCACCGGCGAATACGAGGACGGCACCCTCGGCGAGATCTTCGTCGATATGCACAAGGAAGGCGCCGCCTTCCGCAGCATGACGAACTGCTTCGCCATCGCCGTCTCACTCGGCCTCCAGCACGGCGTGCCGCTGGAGGAGTTCGTGGACGCCTTTACGTTCACGCGCTTCGAGCCCAACGGCATGGTGCAGGGCAACCCGCACATCAAGATGGCCACGTCCATCATCGACTACATCTTCCGCGAGCTGGCCGTCACCTACCTCGGCCGCTTCGAGCTGGCCCAGGTGTCTCCGGATGACCTGCGCGGCGACAGCCTCCACAAGGGCGACGGCGCCGAGGAGGCCGCCCGCCCGCGCCGGCCCAAGGCATCGGCCCCGCCGCTGGCCCGCGTCACCGCCACCGCCCCGGCCCCGGTGAAGCCGAACGGCGGCGGCCCCTCGGCCAAGGCCGAGAAGGTCCGCCAGGCCAAGCTCAAGGGCTACGAGGGCGACCCCTGCACCGAGTGCGGGCAGCTCACCCTCGTCCGCAGCGGGGCGTGCGCCAAGTGCGACACCTGTGGCGCCACGTCGGGGTGCAGCTAGCCAGTAGGGGTCAGGGGTCAGGGGTCAGGGGTCAGTAAACCAGTAGAACAGCCAGGTGAACAGCCGGCCCTCGGCTGTTCACTGGCTGTTCACTTGTCTTCGCTTCTCCTTACTGACCCCTGACCCCTGACCCCTGACCCCTATGGTAACTCTGTCACGCATCTACACCAAGACCGGCGACGACGGCACCACCGGCCTCGGCGACGGCTCCCGCGTCCCCAAGGACTGCCCCCGCGTCGCCGCCTACGGCACCGTCGATGAGCTGAACTCCGTCCTCGGCCTGTTGCTCACATCAGGCCCACCCGAACGCGAGCTGCTCGAATCGATCCAGAACGACCTCTTCGACGTGGGCGCCGACCTGTGCGTCCCCGGCCAGGCCGGCGAACGCCTCCGCATCCGCCCCGAGCAGGCCCTCCGGCTCGAACAGGCCATCGACCGCCTCAACGCCGGCCTGGCGCCGCTCAAGAGCTTCCTCCTGCCCGGCGGCACGCCCGCGGCGGCGTGGGCCCACCTCGCCCGCACCGTGTGCCGCCGCGCCGAGCGCGACGTGATCACCCTCGGCCGCACCGAGGCCGTCAACCCGCAGGTGGTGATCTACCTCAACCGCCTGTCGGACCTTCTTTTCGTCCTGGGACGCGTCTACAACAACGGCGATGACGTGTTGTGGCGGCCCGGCCTCACGCAGCAGGCCCCGACGAACGGATGAGAGCATGTTCCGCATCAGCGCCTTCGCAGACGAGATCGGCCCCGACCCCATCCAGCAGCTCGACGTGCTGGAATCGTGCGGCGTCAAGCACCTCGAGCTACGCAGCATCCTCGGCACCAACGTCCTCGCCCTCAGCGACCACCAGGTGCAGGAGCTGAAGTCGTTGCTGGAGAAGCGTGGCGTCACCCTCAGCGCCATCGGCTCGCCCATCGGCAAGGTGCGCATCGACGGCGATTTCGACGAGCACCTCGCGAAGTTCGCCCGGGCCGTGCATCTCGCGAAGTTCTTCGGCACGCAGAACATCCGCGTCTTCAGCTACTACCCCCCCGGCGACGGCCCGACGTGGGACGGCGTCGAGGAAAAATGGCACGCCGAGGTCTTCGCCCGCATGCGCCGCAAGGCCGAGATCGCCGAGAAAGCCGGCGTCCGCCTCGTCCACGAGAACGAGCACCGGATCTACGGCGACGCCCCGGACCGCGTCGCCCGCATCTTCCGCGAGGCGCCCTCGCCCGCCCTGCGTGGCGTCTACGACGCCGCCAACTACGTCTACGGCGGCTACTGCCCGTGGGAGGGTTGGCAGAAGACGAAGGCCGTCACGGTCCACTTCCACATCAAGGACTGGAAGGCCGGCCAGAAGCTGCACGGATGCATGGCCGGCGAGGGCGACGGCCGCTGGCCCGAGGTGATCGCCGACGCCAAGGGCTACGACGGGTTCGCGACGATGGAGCCGCACCTCCTCGGCGGCGGCCCGACCGGCGGCCAGACCGGCCCGGAGCTGTTCCCCAAGGCCGTGGAGGCGTTCCGCAAGGTCCTCCGCGACGCGGGCGTCTTGTCGTAGAGCACGCCGGAAGCGTGCTCGCTCCGTGCTCCCTCCGTCGTCGGATGGCCCCACCCGCTGCGGGGGCTGTCCGGAGTACGCTGGAAGCGCGTTCGACGACACCAGCCCTCCGCATGGTCTGACCACCGAGGAAGGCCCCGAGAAAAAAATGTGAAGAGGGTGTTGCCATCTGCGCTCCCGCGCCTAACATAATAGTGGCCGGCGGGTAGTTGGGTTTTGGAGCTGACTGGGCGACGGCTCCGAGACCCCCCGCCGGCCACTTTCATTCGCACACAACCAACGCTCCGAGGTGCATCGACACCCCGGAGCGATTTCGCGTTGCCACCCATGAAACTCAAGCAATCGCCCGATGACTTCCAGGTGGAGGAGATCACCGCAGTCGCCCCCGGCGCCGAGGGCCCGCACGCCTTCTACCGCATGGACAAGAGCGGCTGGTCCACCCCCGACGCCCTCTCCGCCGTCCGCCGACGCTGGAAGATCGACCTCCGCCGCCTCTCCTACGGCGGCCTCAAGGACCGCCACGCCCAGACCACACAATACCTCAGCATCTTCAACGGCCCCAGGCGCGGCCTGAACCACCACACCGTCACCCTCACCTACCTCGGGCAGATCCCACGTCCCTACGCCTCCGAGGACATCGCCGCCAACCGCTTCCGCATCACCCTGCGCGACATCGCCCCCGCCCTGCGCCCCGAGGCCGACGAACGCCTCGCCGCCCTCCCCGCCGTCGGCGTCCCCAACTACTTCGACGACCAGCGCTTCGGCTCCGTCCCCGGCCCCGGAGCCGAGTTCATCGCCCGCCTCCTCGTCAAAGCCAGGTTCGAGGACGCCCTCAAACTGGCCCTCACCGGCCCCTACGCCCACGACGACGCCGCCGCCCGGGCCGAGAAGGAGACGCTCACCCGCCTGTGGGGCGACTGGGCCGCCGCCAAGGACGCCCTGCCACGCGGCCACGCCCGCAGCCTCGTGGACTACCTCCGCGTCCACCCCGCCGACTTCAAGGGCGCCGTCGCCCGCCTCCGCCCCGAGCTGCGCGGCCTGTACCTCTCCGCCTACCAGTCACACCTGTGGAACCGTGTCCTGGCACGCTGGGTCGAACGCCACGCCTCCGAGACACGCCCGCTCCTCTTCAAGCTCGGCCCGCTGCCCATGCCGCTCAAGATGGCCGACCCCGCCGCATTCTCGGCCCTGGAGCTTCCGCTGCCGTCATCGCGCTGGAAGCCGGCGGAGGGCGACCCGCGCCTGCCCCTCGTCGAGGAGGTCCTGGCCGAGGACGGCATCACCCTGCGCGACATGCAGATCCGCGGCGTACGCGAGATGTTCTTCTCGCGCGGCGACAGGCCGGCGTGCCTCCGTCCGAGCGAGATGCGCCACGAGTGGTCGGACGACGAGCGGCACAAGGGGCGGCGGAAGATGCTCCTCGACTTCGCCCTGCCGCGTGGGGCGTATGCCACGCTGATCGTCAAGGCGGCCCTGGGTTGAGGGCAGAGGAAGAGGGCGTCGCGAAGCAAGACAACAAGAGGGGCAGGAACGCAGCGTAGGGCTGCCTGCCTTGCCTGCTCCTCTGATCTCTACTTGTCTTCCTTCGCGCCCTTCGCGCCTTCGCGAGACACCTGCTTCCTCTACCCCGTCAGCCGCGGGCGAGGGCGGCGACGTTGTCGGGCCCGGCGGGGTTCTGAAAGTTGATGCCCGTGGTGAACGTGCCGTCGCCGGCGTCGATGGCCCAGACGACGACGGCGGTCCCGGCCACCGGCATCAGGTGCGGGCCGTACAGGGCGAACCCCAGTGCGTGCCCGATGGGGAGACGCTCGCGGAGGACGATGCGCGCCCCGTTGGCGGAGATGTCGAGGACGCGGACGGCGATGTCGGGGCCCTTGCCGCCCGGCTCGCGGAACGCCTCCAGCCGGGTCGCCCCCTTGGGCGATAGGCGGGGTGAGCGGCGGGCGTCGGGGCTCGGTTCGGGCATTCGCGGCACTCCCGGTTTGGCCGCCGGGCGGCGCGCGGCAGGGCCTTCGCTGTTCCAGCGTACAGACCACGGCCGGGCCGGGCAAGGCGGCTCACGGTCACCCCGACAACGCCACGCCGGTCACGCCGGCGGCTTCTGCTCCGGCGGCTTCTGCTCCGGCGGCTTCGCCTCCGGCGGCTTCGCCGCGGCGGGCCTCGGCGCGGAAGGGGGCTTCGGCGCGGCGGCGGGCTTCGGCGCCGCCGGCTTGGACTGACCCTTGCCCGGCCCCTTGATGGGCATGAGCATGGCGGTCATCTTCTTGCCGTCCATCGTGGGGGGCCGCTCGACCTTGCCCACGTCGGCCAGCTTCTCCAGCACCTGGTCGAGGACGCGGCGGCCCTCCTGCTGGTGCTGCATCTCGCGGCCCCGGAACTGGACGGTGACCTGCACCTTGTCGTTGTGTTCGAGGAACTTGCGGGCCTGCGCCACCTTCGTATCGATGTCGTGGTCGCCCGTCTTCGGACGCACGCGGATCTCCTTCAGCTTCTGCTGATGGACCTTGGCGCCCTTGTTCTTCTTCTGCGACGCCTCGAAGCGCATCTTGCCGTAGTCGAGGATCTTGCAGACGGGCGGGCGCTCGTCTGGGGCCACCTCCACCAGATCCAGGCCGGCCTCGCGTGCCTTGAGCAGGGCCTGCGAGGTGGGCATCAGGCCCAACGCCTCCCCCTCGGGGCCGACCACCCGGATGGGGGTGACGCCGATCTGCTCGTTCATGCGCGGGCCGCGATTCGGCGGTGGCTCACGGTCGTAATGTCGGATAGTGAATCTCCCTGTTGAGTGGGTCGGGGGCGAAGACACTTTCGCGCCCCGTGCATTATATCATCCCCCCCCGCCCCCCGCCACGCCCCTTACGGCACATCCCCTCCGACCCCTCAAATCCAGGGGGCGACGCCAGGCCGACAGGCTCCACGGGCCTACGCGGCCTCGCGGTCGAGGGTCAGCGAGATGCCACGCTTGCCGGCGCGGATGAACGCCACCATCTCCATGACCTCGGGCACGCCGCCGAGCTGGCGCTCCATCTGCTCCAGGCTGTTGCGCACCACCTGCCCGCTGCGGTACAGGATCGCGAACGCCTTGCGCACCGCGTCGATGGAGCCGTTGCAGATCCCCGCCCGACGCATGCCGATGACGTTCACGCCGCACACCGTGTTGATCCGCTGGTGGATCGTGAACGGCGGAGCGTCCATGCTCAGCCCCGAGGCGCCGCTCAAGAGCGCCAGCCGCCCGATCCGCACGAACTGATGCACCCCCGAGTTGCCGCTGATCAACGCCCGGTCCTCGACGACGACGTGCCCGCCAAGCAGCGCCCCGTTGGCGAACATGCAGTTGCTGCCCACGGTGCAGTCGTGGCCGACGTGGCTGTTGGCCATGAAGTAGTTGCCGTGCCCGATCCGCGTCACGCCGGACATCGCCCGGTGGATGGTCACGCCCTCGCGGAACGTGTTGCCGTCCCCGATCTCCACCCCGGTCGGCTCCCCGGCGTACTTGACGTGCTGCGGCTCGCCGCCGATGACCGCGTGGCTGTGCAGGACGTTATTCTTCCCCATCGTCACCCGGCCCAGGACATGCGCCCCGGCGCCGATGACGCAGCCGGCGCCGATGCTGGCCGGCCCGTCGATGTACACGAACGGGCCGACCTCCGCCCCCTCGCCGATCTCCGCCCGCGGGTCGATGGCGGCGGACGGGTTGACGCGCGCGCTGGCCGCGATCGCCATGACAGCAACCTCTCGTCGGGCGAGGAATCCATTCCGTTGGCCGTGGGCGCATCCTGCGGCCGCCCCATCTATACTCATCGGCCGCCACGCGACACCAGAGCAGTTTACTTCCCGCCGCCGGCCCCGTTACGCCTCCGCGAACAGCCAGCGCAGCAGCCGCCCGGCCTCCCGATACTCGGGGATCACCACGTCCGCGCCGGCCCGCACCAGGCGGTCCCGCTTCCAGGCGTTCACCCCCCGCCGCTTCTCCTCGTCGCTCGCCACCGCCACGGCCACCCCGCCCGCCTTGCGCACCTCCTCGATCTCCACGTACCCGTCGCCGAAGCCCAGAAGCTCCTCCCCGGCGATCCCCTCCTCGCGGATGATCCGCTCGATGATCATCTGCTTGCTGAAACTCTTGTAGTCGTCCAGCGCGCCGTAGATGTGCGGGCCGAAGTACCGCGCCACCCCCGTCAGCTCGGCCTCGCGCCGCACGTATTTCAGATCCGTGCCGCTCGCCAGATACAGACGCACGCCGCGCCGCGACAGCTCCTCCAGCAGCGCGTGGCTGCCGGGCACCACCCAGTCCTCGGGCCGCGCTCCCCCGGACTCCAGCGCCGCGTGCCGCGACTCGATGCGCCGCATCAGACGCTCGTGGTACTCGTGCTTGTACTCCAGCGGCTCGCGTGGCACGCCCCCACGCTTCCGCACCTCGTCGGCGAGCTGCATCGCCTGGTAGATCGTCTGCCGCCCGTTGAGGCGCATCACGAACTCCTCCACGGCAGACGCCAGCTCGTCCTCGCCCTCCGCAGTGCCGGTGTCGCGCAGCACCTCGGTGAAGTAGGGGATCATGACCTGCGGCCACCCCTCGCGGATCAGCGACAGGGTGCCGTCGAAGTCGAACAGGGCGGCCGCAAAGCGGCCCCTCTTCAAGTCGTGCCGCAGGACCTCGATCTCGCCGCCTGAAAGCATCACGCCCTCACAATCGTCATAACCCGCACCATTTCGCCACGCCGCGCCCCTTGCCCGCCTTCGCGGGCTGGGAGCGGCGGCCCCGCCCTTGTTATAGTGCGAGGGGATCGAGAGGGGGGTGCGTCATGGGCGTCGCGGAATACCTGGCCGATCAGCACGTGCCATTCGAGACGCTGCCGCACGCGCCGGCGTACAGCGCCCAGAAGCTGGCCAAATACCTGCACGTCTCGGGGGCGCAGGTGGCCAAGGCCGTCCTGCTGCACGGCCCCGGCGGCCTGTTCATCGCCGTCCTCCCGGCCACGCACCACATCGACCTGGGCCGCCTCGCCCGGATGCGCGGAGGGCCGGTGCGCCTGGCCACGACGGAGGAGATCGTCGCCACCTTCGTCGATTGCGAGTGGGGCGTCGTGTCGCCCTTCGGCACCCTGTACGGCGTGCCGACGCTCCTCGACGAGAGCATCGAGCCCAGCGGCTGGATCGTCGCCGAGGCCGGCTCGCACATGGACGCCGTCAAGCTGAGCGCCCGCGACTTCGCCCGCCTGGCCGGCGGCGAGCGCGGGTCCTTCGCCACGCGGGGTTGACCCATGCCGCGCGTCGAGGTGGTCGAGCAATACCCCCGGCCCGTGGCCGAGGTGTTTGCGTTCTTCGCCGACCCGGCGAAGGTGCTTTCCGTCGCGCCGCCCGGCTCCGGCCTGCGCCTCATCGAGGTGTCGGCGGACGGGACGTACACCGTGGAGGCGCGGCGGTGGGGGCTGTCGCAGCGGATCGTCACCGAGGTAACTGAGCGCGTGGACGGCGAGCGCCTCGTCGAAGTCCAGAAGAAGGGCCCGTTCGCGTCGTGGCGCCTGGACCGGCACTTCCGCGCCGTGGGTGGCGGCACGGAGGTGCGTGAGGTGGTGGAATTCGAGCCGCCGGGCGGCCTGCTCGGTCTGACACTGACGTCGGCGCGTGTCGAGGCCGAGCTGCGGGCGGCCTACGAGGGGCGGCCGGCGCGCGTGCTGGCGCTGCTGTCAACGCCAGACGGCGGCGGCGAGGCACGCGAGCAGTAGGGCGCTGGTCCCGAAGGCGGCGAGCAGCGGCAGCCAACGCTTGTGGCCGACGGAGGGCGCCTCCTGGGGGAAGAGGCCCTCGACGAGGCCGGCGGGCCGGCCCGCGACGCCGGAGGACCACACGATGTCGGCGGGGGAGATCTCGCCGGACGCCGCCATCTCACGCAGCCGGGTCAATTCGACGGGGCCGCCGGGCTGGCCGCCCCGAGTGAAGTACCAGCGTCCGTTCATGCCGCGCCCCCATCCGCGAGGTTGCCGACAGGATCCTGGGGTCCGAAGTTGGTCCAGCCAACTCTCCTTTACGCCATCTCAACGGAAGCGTGACGCCGATCAGGGGGGAAAAGTTCGGAATCCTGTCCGGCGGGGCGGCGATTCCCCGATCAGGGCTCACGCGCCGGCCTCCGTGACGGCGGAGCGCCCGACGAACGACTCGGGGGGCGGCGGCGCGGGCGGCGGCTCGTCGGGGAGATCCCAGGAGAACGCCGGACGCGGCAGGCCCAACTGGACGAGGAGCCAGGTGCGCAGAGTTTCAGCATCCTTGGGGTCGTCGCAGTCGCGGATGCGGAGCCGGCCATTCTGGGCGGTGAGCTGGGGCTCGGCGTCCGGCACGGGGGAGAGGGCCAGGGCCGGGCGCGGGGTCAACACGTAGACGGTGTGTGAGATGTCCTCGGTGCTCTCCTCGCGCTCGATGACCACGTCGGGGATGTGGTCGGCGAGGTGGACCTCCTCGCCGTAGAAGTGCCGCCAGCGGAGGACGCCATCCTCGACGGACACCTCCAGCGTGTCGCGGACGCGCGTCGGCTGGCGCGGCTCGGGCGGGAGGAGATAGAGGGCGATGCCGAGGCGGCTCAGGCCCCAGCACACGAGCGCGAAGATGCCGAGGGGCGTGACGGCGATGACGGCCATGCAGCCCCAGTTGAGCATCCTCGCGGCCAGCGGGACGGGCGTCCCCGGCACGCGGTAGATGACCAGGCTGCTCCGCCCGTATCGGCTCACGGCGTCACCGCATCACTTCCCGAGCAGCTTGACAACCAGCGGCTCGATGTCGGCCTCATAGGTGAACGGCTTGTCGGGGTCGTCGTTGGTGAACTTGCCCGCCCGCTTGTTCTCCTTGTCGAAGACGTACATCGCCGGGATCGACTGCACGCCGAACTTCTTGAAGCCGGCGTCCTTGCCCTCCGCGAGCCTGTAGTTGGGGACGCCTGACTTCACCTTCGTCAGGAATGTCAGGGCGGCCTTCTCCTCCTCGGCGTCATCGAGGGCCACGGAGATGCAGACGAGGCCCTTGTCGGCGTACTTCGCCTGGAGGGCCAGGAACTGCGGGAACTTCTTCTTGCACGGGACGCACCATGACGCCCACACATCGACGACGACCACCTTGCCCTTGTGCGAGCGGATGACCTTGCCCAGGTCGGCGTAGGAGATCGTCTTCAGCTCGGCGGGCTTGTCGTCGGGGGCGGCGGCGCACAGGGCGGCGAACAGCGACAGGGTCAGGACGGCACGCATGATCGCCTCCGTTACTTCTTGGCGGCGTACTCGATGGAGCAGCCGCGCTTCTCCGTCTCGGCCACGGGCACCTTGTCGCCCTTGAGGAGGGCGTCCATCGCCGCCTCCAGGTGCTTCGACTTGACGTTCTTCGCGATGATGCTGTCGTCCATCGCCCCCATGTAGACGATCTTCCGGGCCTTGTCCAGCACGTAGAACTCGGGCGTGACCGTGGCGCCGAGGGCGCGGCCGATGGCCTGGGTCTCGTCGTGGAGGTAGGGGAAGGTGAAGCCCTTCTCCTTGGCGCGCTCCTTCATCTTGGGCAGCCGGTCCTCCTCGTCGAGGCCGACGCAGATGGCGACGAGGGCGGCGCGGCCGTCCTTGCCGGCGTACTTCTTCGTGAAGGCGAGGAGGCGCTCCTCGTAGGACTGCGCCGCCGGGCACTCGTTGCCGGTGATGACGAGGACGACGAAGTCCTTGCCCTTGAAGTCGTCGAGGGAGTACTTCTTGCCGTCCACGCCGGGGAGGTTCTTGAACGTCGGGGCGGTGTCGCCGATGGAGACCTTCTTGTTGTACTTGCCGGCCAGGGCGGCCGTGGCGAGGACCAGGGTGAGGAGGGCCGCCGAGCGGAGCATGGGGTGTGCCTTCGTGTGTGTCGGGCGGGTCATGTTATCTTATCCGTCGGCGGGCGGGCGTGTCCACACCCACCCGAGGTGGCCGCGACGCGCAGCGGAGCGCCCCCGCGACACACCGACACGCACACCATGACCTTTCAGCGGTCACGCGGCGGGCCGCGCCGCCACAAGATCCTCCGGCTTGATGAGAGCGACGGGGGCCATCAGGAGATCCGGGGGGATCTCCTGGTACGCCAGCACCGAGAGGTTGTTGAGCGAGCGGATCAGCGTCTGGCGGAGGTGCCGCCGCAGGCTCGTGTCGCACAGGAGCGGGACCTCCTGCCCTCGCGCGTTCGCCTTGCGTAGCTCGACGCCAACGCGGAGGATGAGCTGCTCCAGACGGGCCGGGTCGAGGCCCTGGCTGCGGTCCTGCATGCCACGCCGCAGCTCGATCTCCAGCCGCGGGTCCAGCACGATGGCCCGGACGTGGCCCTGCTCGTCGCGGAAGGCGTCGCACACGCTCCGGCCGATGTCCACGCGCACCTTCTCCGCCAGCTCGCCCACGTCCTTGATCGCCGGGGCGTGGTGCGCCAGGCTCTCCAGGATACGCACCATGTTCGAGATGGGGGCACGCTCCTCCAGCAGCAGCGTCAGGACCCGATGCACGCTGCCCATCGTCAGCATGTTCGGGATCAGCTCGTCCACCACCGCCGCCGCCGTCTTGCGGACGCGGTCGATCAAGGTCTTGAGATCCTCCCGGCTCAGCAGCTCGTGCCCGTGCCGGCGGATCACCTCCCCCAGATGCGTGATCAGCACGCTGTTGGCGTCCACCGCCGTGAACCCGCCCATCTCGGCGCGGCGTCTCTCCGTCTCCGGGATCCACTGCGCCCGCAGGCCGAAGGCCGGCTCGCGCACCTCCTCCTGGTCCGGCAAGGGCAGCCGCGCCCCGCCCGGATCGAACGCCAGCCACTGGTCGGGCTGCAAGCTCCCGCGGCCCACCTCGCGCCCGCCGACCAGCACGCGGTAGGCGTTGGGGTCGAGCTGGAGGTTGTCGCGCACGCGGACCGCCGGCACCCACAGCCCCTGCCGCGCCATGTCCCGCCTCAAGGCGCCGATGCGGTCGATCAGCCCGGGCCCGCGCCGCGGGTCCACCAGCGGCAGCAGGAGCCCGCCGATCTCGATGCCGATGCGGTCCGCCTCCAGGAAGTCATCGAGGACCGCCTCCGGACCGGCCAGCGGCGCCGCGTGCGGGTCGCCCGGCGCCGGCGTCTGCCCCGGCCCCCCCGGCGCCGGCGGCGGGGGCGTGTCGCCGATGGAGTACGCCACGGCCGCCAGGCCCCCGGCCAGCGCGAGGAACGGCAGCATGGGCAGGCCGGGGGCGAGGCTCAGGCCGGCCAGGATCAGGGCGGTGATGCGTAGCGTCCGGGCGCTGGAGAGGAACTGCCCCGTGATCTCCTCGCCCAGGTTCACCTGCGAGGTCGTCTTGGTGACGAGGATGCCCGCCGCCGTCGCGATGATGAGGGCCGGGATCTGCGAGATCAGCCCGTCGCCGATGGTCAGCACGCAATACGTCTGGATCGCCGTGGCGATGGGCATGCCCTTGGAGATGCCGATCAGGCAGCCGCCCACGAGGTTGATGGCGGCGATGATGACGGCGGCGATGGCGTCGCCGCTGACGAACTTGCTGGCACCGTCCATGGTGCCGTAGAACTCGGACTCGCGGAGCAGGAGCTGCCGCCGCTGCCGGGCCGTCGCCTCGTCGATGGCCCCGGCGTTCAGCTCGGCGTCGATGGCCATCTGCTTGCCGGGCATCGAGTCGAGGACGAAGCGGGCCGCCACCTCGGAGATGCGCCCCGCCCCCTTGGTGATGACGATGAGCTGGATGACGATGAGGATGAGGAACACCACCAGGCCCACCACCAGGTTGCCGCCGACGACGAAGTTGCCGAACGCCGAGACGAGCATGCCCGCCTCGCCGTGAAGCAGGACGAGGCGCGTGGTCGCCACGTTCAGGCCGAGGCGGTAGAGCGTGAGCAACAGCAGCAGCGACGGGAACACCGAGAAGTCGAGGGGCTGACGCACGCCCAGCGTCACCAGGATCAGCAGCACCGTCAGGGCGAGGTTGAGCGCCAGCAGCAGGTCGAGCAGCAGCGGCGGCAGCGGCACCAGCATGACGACCAGAAGCCCGAGCAGGGCCGCCGATAGCACCAGCTCGCTACGCTGGGCGAGGGGGGAGGCGGGCGTGACGGGTGCGGCGGACATGGCCCGTGTCCTGGCTGGTCAGCGTTTGGGAGGGACGATCGCCACCCCGTTGACGGATGATTGACGCCAGCGGGCGGCGTTCATGCCGAAGGCATGGTGTGATCACATCGGGAGCGTACCGGCGGTGGGAACGGGATTCCATAGCAGTTCAGGTGCCACACGCGCCGGATCAGGCCTCCCCGCCCCGGATGGGGGCGAATGGACGCCCTTCAGTGAAGGAAACGAACTGGGGAAACGAACTTACCCTCCGCAAATGCGAGCGGTACAAGCACTTGAGGAAGTTCGTTTCCCTGACCCCCTGACACCCCCTCACCCCACGGAAACGAACCCCCTCCAGCAGCGTCTCCTCGCTGATGCTGTACCTTTCGGCGGCCAGGGCGATGCGCAAGTCGAGAGGGAATCAGTGTCTACGTCTCGTCCCCCTTCCGAGGTTGGAGACCGATGTCGCGGGTGCCTATGCCGGTAGGCCGAGGAGTTCATCGATAACCCAGCAGCCCCGGACGTGCTCGGCCTCGGAGCGGCAGTGCCGCAGGGCCTGGACGACGGCGCAGCCCTCCGCCTCCAGGGCGTCGGCCAGCGCCGGCATCTCGTGGAAGGCCCGCTCGCGGTAGATGGACGCAACGAGGCCGGCGATACGGGGCGAGACGCGGAAGCGATCCGCCCACCCCGGCGGGGCCGGGTCGAACGGGTCGCCGGCCATGTCGCGGATGTACCCGCACTGCCTCTGGTCCGCGCGGAGGCGGGCCTGAAGAAACTCCGGCCCGCCAGAGGGGCAGGCCGAGTGGGCGGCAGCCCAACTTGAATGCCCCATGACCTCGTATAGAGCGTCGGTGCCCAAATCCATGGCGGCGCACCAGAAGGCCGCGATCTCCGCGTCGGCCTCGCCATCGGTGATGCCAGCCCGCCGCTCCGGCGGTCCCAATTTCGGGATCGGGGGCAGATCCCGCCAAGGGACGAGGTCATCCGCATGAATCTCCAAGAGATCGACCCACCGCCGCTCCTGCCTGCCCTCCTTGAGCATGGGCCAGATGGCGCGGACGCAGGCCACGGCGAGCAGCCGCTTCTTCCGCCTGCCCAGGATGTGGGGAGGTGTCACCCCGCGCCACCACTCGCCCCAGGTCTGCCCGGGGCAAAGAAACTCGACCAGGCGCCATGCGAGGGCGGTGGTATGCCAGAACAGGGGCTTCATGATCCGGGGGTTATGTGGCATCCTGCCTCCGAGGTTAGCCGTCACTCGGGCTTCTTCGGCTTGCGCCTGCCGCGCGTCGAAGCCGGCCGGGGCTTGGGCAAGTGTCGGTTCAGCTCCGCCTGGAACGCCGCGAGGCTGTCGCAGGCCCCCGCCTGGAAGTTAAGCTCGTTCTGGGCCTCCTCCGCCTTGACCAGGGCCAGCCCGGCCTCGATGTCCGCCCCCGGTGGCCCGAACCGCCTCCGCAGGACGAAGAGCGTCTGCCCTGACAATTTCTCCACGGTGGCCTCCGCGACGATCTCCTGGATCGCCGGCATGTCCCGTAAAATCATCGTCCCACCTCCCAGGATGGCGAGCAGCTCGGGCGTGTCGAAGTGCATCCGGGCGAATACCTGCGTAACCGCCAGCAAGCCTTCGCGTCGCTCGCGGCCTTCCTTATCGATCCGGTCCTTGCAGCGCCGCAACAACACCTCGGGCGAGCCGTCCCAGCGTCCGAGCGTGGCCCACGGCACCGCGCCTACGTCAGGCGCTTCCAGCAGCTCCGACGCCGGCATCTCCCACAGATTGACGACGCGCCAAGAGAACTGCTCGCGTGTCAGCCCCAGCACGCTCACCGACTCGGCGTGGTCGGGGATGCGGTACGTCCCCTTCGGGGCCAGGCATAGGACGACGGCGTCGGGCAACACGCCCTTCACCTGCCGCACCAGACGCAGGTCGCCGCAGACCTGCTCGGCCACGCGCTCCTCGGGGTAGGTGGCGATCTCCACCAGCACCCGCACAGGTTCCTTGCGTCCCACCATCCTCGCGAGCAGCAGGCCGTCGGGCAGTTTGCGCGGGAGGACGACCTCGGCCTGCTCGGCCTCGCACGACAGCACGCCGCGGATGCCCGCCACCCACAAGAGCGAGGGGCCGCGGTCCCCGATGAGCCATTTGCTCCCCGGATCGTAGGTCTGCACCGGCATGCACCTATCCTACCAGAGGCGGCGGTTGAACCTGAAGGAAGGGCTCCATCCCCCCATCCCCGTAGGGGTCAACGCCCGCGCAGGCGGTAAACGAACGCGATCAGCTCGGCGACGGCGACGAAGAAGTCCTGCGGGATCTCGTTGCCGAGGCCGACGCCGCGGTACAGGGCGCGGGCCACGGGCGGGCGCTCCACGACGGGGACGCCGTGCAGGCGGGCGCGGGCCGCCATGCGTTTGGCGAGGTCGCCCGCGCCCTTGGCGATGACGCGCGGCGCCGACATCGTGCGGCGGTCGTAGCGGATGGCGACGGCGAAGTGCGTCGGGTTGGTGACCACCAGCGTGGCTTTGGGCACCTCGTCGAGCATGCCCTTGCGGGCCAGGTCGCGCTGCATCCGCCGCATCCGCTGCTTGACCTGGGGGTCGCCCTCCTCGCGCCTCACCTCGTCCTTCACCTCCTGCTTGGTCATCCGCAGCGACCGTTCGAGCTGGTAGCGCTGGTAGGCGTACTCCACCAGGCCGAGGAGGAGGAAGGCGGTGGACAGGGACAGGGCCACGCGGAGGACGAGCTGCCACGCCAGGGCCGCCGCCGTGGGCACGTCGCCCTGACCCAGCGAGGCGAAGACGCCGACACGCGAACGCAGCACGGCGTAGATGAGGACGGCGAGGACGGCGACCTTGACCAGCCCCATCACGCCCTTGAACACGCCCGACCACGAGAACATCCGCCCGGCCCCGGCGGCCGGCGACAGGCGCTCCGGGTCCGGCGCGAGGCGGCTGAAGCCCAGGAGGAAGCCGGTCTGCCCCAGGCCGGCGAGGATGCCGGCGAGGAGCGGCAGGGCCATCAGGGGCAGGCCGACGCGGACGAAGTCCGCCAACTGCCCCCCGAGCATCTCGCCCGCCTCGCCGACGCCGAGGTCCGCCGGCGCCTGCCGCATGAAGCGCGTGCGGATCAGCCCGACCAGCTCCAGCGCCACGCCCGGCCCGAAGGACCACAGCCCCACGACGCCGGCCAGCAGCACGGCGGCCCCGACCAGCTCGGGGCTGTAGGCGATCTGGCCCTTCTTCCGGGCGTCCTCGCGACGTTTCGGCGTCGCCGGCTCTGACCTGTCCTGGAAGTCCTCGGCCACACCGCCCCCCCGCCCGCCGGGCGATCAGAGTACCACGCGCAGCAGCTCGCCCATCCTCCCGAGGACGGCCGCGATCAGGCGGACGAGGTCGGGCAAGAGCAGGAGCGCCGCCCCCAGCGCGACGAGCGATTGCAGCGTGAAGCCGACCGAGTAGATGTTGAGCTGGGGCACGGCGCGGCCCATGAGCGCCAGGGCCACCGTCAGGATGAACAGGGCCAACGCGAGCGGGCCGGCCAGCATGACGCCCAGCGCCTCCGCCGCCGCCACGCTGCCCACGGCCCCCGGCACCGTCGGCAGCAGGGTGCCGCCCAGCGGGTAGCGCCCGAACGAGGCGTGCAGGACGCCCAGCACGATGTGGTGGCCGTCCATCTCCAGGAACACCAGCCCGCCGAGCGTCTCGAGGATCACCGTCAGCGGGCTGGCCGGGGTGTTGTAGCTGGCCCCGAGGAGCCCCGTGGGCGCGAGGCCGATCTGCTGGGTGATGAACTCGCCCGCGATGCGCAGGGGGGCGAGGAACAGGCTGAACAGCAGGCCGGTCACGGCGCCCAGGACCGCCTCGCGGAGCAGCGTGAGGCCGAGCAGGCCCCAGCCGAGCTGGCCGCTCGCGTGGATGTGCGCCGCCTCGGCGGTGAGCGCGATCTGCCCGAACCAGAAGATCGACAGGCCCAGCGCCAGCCCGACGCGGACGAGGCGCGGCGTGCCCTGGCCGGCGAAGAGCGGCATGACGGCGACGAGGGCGCCCACGCGTGCCAGCACCAGCGAGAAGAAGAGGACGTGCAGCCCCATCAGCGCATCACCTCGCCGGCGCGGAGGAACATGCGCACGGTGAACGCCACCGCCAGACCGAGCGTCAGCGTGAGCGTCAGCAGGATCGCCAGCCCCGTGAGGAGCATGCGCGGCACGAAGCTGAGAGTCTGGTCCTGGATGCTCGTGACCGTCTGCAGGATGCTGACGATGAGGCCCGCCACGAAGCTGACCAGCAACGCCGGCAGCGCGATCAGGAAGGCCGTGGTGAACAGGTCACGGCCCAGCTCGATCACCCACTCCATCGACAAGGCGAGCCTCCTTCCGGGCGAGGTACGAGGGCGGCGTCAGCGGAAGCTCATCCCCAGGGTGTACGCGACCAGGTGCCAGCCGTCCGCCATCACGAACAGGAGCAGCTTCAGGGGGGCGGCGATCTGCGCCGGCGGCAGCAGCACCATGCCCATCGAGGTCAGCACGCTGGACACGACGAGGTCGATCATCAGGAACGGCAGGTACAGGCAGAAGCCCATGATGAAGGCCGTCTTCAGCTCGCTGATGAGGTACGCCGGGGCGAGGATGTGGAACGGCGTGTCCTCGGGGCGCTCCGGCGGCGCGGCCTGCGACAGGTGCAGAAACAGGGCGAGGTCGCGCTTGCGCGTCTGCTTGCGCATGAACTCGTGGACGCTGGACAGCCCCGTCCGCGTGGCCTGGGCGGCGGTGATCTTCTTGTCGAGGTACGGCGTCAGCGCCCGCGAGCTGATCTGCTCCAGCACGGGGGCCATCGTGAACAGCGTCAGGTAGAGGGCCAGCCCCGTCAGCACCATGTTGGGGGGGATGTCCTGCGAGGTCACCGCCCTGCGCACGAACGACAGGACGATGATGATGCGCGTGAACGAGGTCAGGCACACCAGGGCCGAGGGGATGAGGGCGAGTGACCCGAGGAACAACGCCGTCTGCAGCGGCGCGGACAGGCCCGACAGCCCGCCGGCCCCCTGGAGCTTCTCCGCCAGGTCGATCACGTCCGCCATATCAGGCATCCCTCCCAATCGGGGTCATATCTCCGGGGCCGGCGGCGGGTTCGGGGAGACGGGCGCCCCACGCCACCGGCACGAGCATCCTCATCCCGCTGGAATCGATGCCCGCGAGGAGGCGCTGGCCCCTGGCCTGCACCAGCACGATGCGGACACGCGAGCCGATGTAGGTGCCGCCCAGGACGGCGAGCTGCCGCCGTCCCGCGGGCGGGGCAACGCCCCCCAGCCAGCGGCGCCCCGCGTAGAGGCCCGCCGCCGCCACGACGAGGATGACCGCCGCTGCGCCGTAGAGCCGCAGGAGCCGGCCCTGCAGGTCGGGCTGGGCCGCGTCGGCGGGGCCGCCGGACGCCGGCGGCAGGGACGCAGCCTCCTCACCCGGCCGGATGAGCCCGGGCAGGATCAGCCCGGCGAACATGGCGAGGCCTGCGACGAGCATCACCGCCCAGCCCGGGATCTGGAGCCGCGAGGGCTCCGGCGTCTTGGTCGTCAGCACGGCGTCCCTCCCGGTTGCGTGTCATGTGCCCGGCGCGGGCGCGGGCGGGCGCTTCAGGCCGCGCAGCCTGTCGAGCAGGCGGGCGGCGAGCACCACGTCCGTCACCTCGGCGAGGACCGCGGCGGCGCGGCGTTCCTTCATCTCGAAGAGCAGCTTGACGGCGGTATCGATCTGGCCCGAGTTGGCGAGCTGCTCCAGGATGCGGGCGGCCTTGTCGGCGGGCATGCTGTCGGAGATCGTCGCCATGCGGCCGATGTTCTTGGCCTCGTCGCGGCCGAACGCGGTCTTGTCCTTCTCGAGCTGGGCCAGGAGGCCCTGCACGGCGCGTTTCTGCTCGTCGAGGTTGCGTGTGTCCAGCTCGATCTTCCCGCGTTTGTCGTCGAGGCGCTTCAGCTCTTCGGAGAGGCGTGCGCGGATGGAGTCCATGACCGAGCGCTCGACCTGGATGTCGTCCATCACGAGCTGCAGACGCTGCTCCTGGCGCTGCACCTCCTCCTCGCGGCGCTGCAGGTCGCTCGCACGCTGGTTCAGCCGCTTCAACAACCCGGCGGGGTCGTCCGTCGGCTTCGGGGAGGGCGGGTCGCCGTGGCCAGCCGTGTGCGGGGTGTCCTTCTTACCCTCCACGCGCTCCTCGCCGTCCGGCTTCTTCCCCTTCTTGTCGGCCTTGCGGGCCGAATCCTGCTTGCCCGTGGCCGGGTCGGCCTCCGGCTTGCCCGTGGAGGTCAGGTAGAGGGAGAGCGCCGCCGACAGGGCGAACAGGAGGCCTGCGGCGACGCAGGTAATGATGATGCTCTTCACTGGGCGTCCTCACCCTGCCGCGGATCCTGACTCCACCGACGCAGCCCGATCTCGTCGAGCCGCTCCTGCTCGGCACGCTGGCACTCCTTGCGGTGCAGCCCGAGCTGCTCCCGCCGCAACGTCTCCAGGGCCTCCGCCTCCCTGGCGAGGGCGGACCTCTCCGCCTCGGCCTGACGCAGGGCCGCCTCCGCCTCCGCCAGCTCCCCCTCGGCGCGCCGGATGGCGGCGTCGAGACGCGAGGACTGCTCGAAGGCCGCCGCCCACCCGTCCGGCTGGACCGTCTCCAGGCGGGCGGCCAGCTCGGCCAGCGACCGCTGGAGCCGGGCGAGGCGCTCCTCACAGGACGTGACGGCCCCGCGTGCGGTGTAGACCCGGCCCTCGGCCAGGCGTTCACGCAGCTCCTTGACCCGCAGGAGGGCGGCAAGGCTGAACCGGAATGTTCTCAAGGGTGGGGCACTCCGAAGCGGCCCGGATCGTACCGGACACCCCGGAGGGGGTCAATGGCAACCGGGTGGTGCGTGGGTGCGGCCGGGGCACGGCAGTCGCCCACCCCTGAAAGAGGTGGGCGATAGAGCGAGAGCACTGGAGGGGCCAGAAGGCGGGCGTTGACAGGCTGTTCAGCCCCCTTCGAGGGGGGCCCGGCTCGCAGCCCACCCCTTTCAAGGGGGGCGTCACGCGCGGAGGATGGTCAGGGCCTGCTGGCTCATCTGGATGAAGGACTGGGCCGCCCGGACGTTGGCCTCGTACGCGCGGCTGGCCGTCACCAGGTTGACCATCTCCAGCGGCAGTTGAACGTTGGGGAGGCGGACGTTGCCCTGGGCGTCGGCGTCGGGGTGGCCCGGCATGGAGACGACGGGGAACGGGCTCTCGTCATCGACGACGTCGGCGACCTCGACGCCGCCGAGGCCGCCCCGCTCCATCACCGCCGAGAAGACCACGTCCTGGCGGCGGAAGGGGCCGCCCTCGCTGGTGCGTGTGGAGAAGGCGTTGGCGATGTTGTTCGCCGTCACCTCCATACGGAGCCGTTCCGCCGACAGCGCCGAGGCGCTGATGCCCGCGGCGGGGAACAGGTTGCCGAAGCTCATGGCGGAGGCCCTCCCTCGTCATCGTCCGGTGATCGCGGAGCGGAGCGTGGCGAGCTGCGAGGCCAGGAGCTGGGCGGCGGCGTTGTGCAGCAGCGCGTTCTTGTTCAGCTCCATCATCTCCTGCTCCAGCGTGACGCCGTTGCCGTCGGCCCGCGTCGTGGCGCTATCGGCGGTCACCACGGCCGGGCGGACGGAGAGGGCGGCGTCGGGCGCGCCGGATTGGAGGTGGCCGGCCAGCACCTCCTCGAAGACGACCTGCTGCCGCTGATACCCAGGCGTGTTCACGTTGGCGATGTTCTGGCTGATGACCAGGTGACGCAGGCTGGAGGCGTCGAGGATCCGGCTCAGAATCGCGACATCGGATGAGGGTGCGGTCATGACGGTTGTATCGGCTATTCCGGCCGGCGGAGCTCAGCGGACGTGCCGAATCCTCCTGCGGGCGCGTGGGAATTCAAGTCCGCTTGTAATTCCCAGCGGCCTCTGTTACCCTCACCCCCCTAGTTCGTGAGATCCGTCCTCCGTCCGTCATGCGTCGTCACCGGGGCGGTGCTATGCTTGAGCGGTTCTCAGCCCGCCGACATCCCCGGAGAAGTTGACAATGTCCGAGCCCGCCGCCGCCACGCCGCCCCCCGCCTCCGGGGGATCGAAGACCTGGATCATCATCGTCGTCGTGGCGGTGTGCAGCATCGGCGCTGGCGCCGCCTCCCCCCTCCTGTTGCAGGGCGCGACGAAGACCGCGGACCACGAGGACGACCACGCCCCGGCCCCCAAGGCGGCCGGGCACGGGTCCGGCCACGGCGCGAAGGCCGGTGGCCACGGCGCGAAGCAGGGGGGCGGGCACGGTGGCGGCCACGGGGCGCCGGCGGCGAAGAAGTCCGGCCACGACGCGTACATCCCGTTCGGCGAGGTGATCGTGAACCTGGCCGAGGGGCGGCTGACGCGGTACCTGCGTGTGAAGGTCATCCTGGTGGGCACCCCGAAGGGCGCCCACGCCCTGGAGGAGAAGGTCGAGGAGGGCAAGGCGACCCTGCGGAACTGGCTCATCGCCCACCTGTCGGACAAGACGCTGCGCGACGTGACCGGCCGCGCCTCCATCAACCGCATCCGCCGCGAGATCCTGGACCGGTTCTCCCACGACCTCGACCCCGAGGCGACGGGCTCCCTACGCGACGTGCTGTTCGAGGAATTCGTGGTCCAATGACCCAACGCCCCTTCGACTTCCGGAAGCCCGCCCAGCTCCCCGCGACGCTGGGCGCCGCCCTGGCCGAGTGGGCCAGGCTCGCGGGCGTACGGGCCGGGCGCGCCTGGTCGGCGCGGATCCCCTTCGCCCCGCAGGTCGAGCCGCGCTCCGTCGAGGTCCGCTGGGCCGACGCCGTCGCCGACTCACTGCCCGAGAACGTCATCCGCTATCGGGCCACCCGCTCCGGGTCGTCCGACCTCTCCGTCCTGGCCGTCTCCAGGCCGCTGCTGGCCGCCCTCGTCGGCGGGCTCCTCGGGGAGCAGTTGGCCGGCGTCGATCTCGACCGGCCCCTGACCGTCATCGAGGACGACGTGGCCGAGGCCATCGCGAGGCAGTGGTTCCTCGACCCGCTCCAGCTCACCTGGCCCCTGCCCGACAGGCTCGTGCTCGACGCCCCCGTCCGGGAGGCGGCGCAGGGCGGGCCGGCGTACCTGCCGAAGACGGCGCTGCTCACCCTCCATTTCCAGGTCCTCAGCCCCCTCGGGGAGTGGGATTGGTGGTGGATGATCCCGCGCGACGGGTGGGTCGCCACCCTGGCCGAGAAGGAGGCCGCCCCGGCGCCCCCCAGCCGCGAGGAGCGTGTGGCCGTGCTCATGGACCTGGGGCTCGACCTGACGGTCCACCTCGGGACCGTGGGCCTGCCGCTGTCCCGCCTCGCCGCCCTGCAACCGGGTGACGTGCTCCTTCTCGACCAGCCGATCGGCAGGCCGCTTCCGGCCTGCGTGGCCGGGCGCCCCAAGTTCCTCGTCTGGCCCGGCGCCTGCGGGAGACGGCAGGCCGTGGCCATCCACAGCCACATCGAGGGCAAGCCATGACCCCGACATCCGCGGCGGCCGAGCCGGGCTCGATCCCCTCCATCCGCGAAGCGCTCCAGCGACTGGGCGAGGCCGACGCGCCGCGCGGGCCGTCGGCCGAGGTCGTCACGCGCGTGGCGGACTTCCTCCAGCTCAACCCGGCCGCCGGCCGCGGGGCGGGCCTGCCGCTGGACTTCCTCCTCGACGTGCCGCTGACCGTGCAGGCCGAGCTGGGGCACACGTCGCTGCCGATCAGCAAGATCCTCGAGCTGGCGCCGGGCTCGGTGGTCGAACTGAACCGCGAGGTGAGCCAGCCCGTGGACCTCATCGTGTGCGGGACGGTGTTCGCGCGCGGCGAGGTGGTGGTCATCGATGGCCGCTTCGCCGTCCGCATCAAGGAGGTGCTGAACCCGCGTCCGCAGAAGGGGGGCGGCAAGCCATGACCCGGCGGGCCGTGGCCGTGGCCCTCGCCCTGACGTTGGCGTCCGTGCCGGCGTGGGGGGCCGACGCGCCGGGCAAGGCGGGCGCCGAGGAGTACAGGCCGCCGGCGTGGCCGGAGTCGCCGGGCGCCGCCGAGCTGGGCGGGCGTCTGGGGCTGATGGCGCTGCTGACGGTGGGCGTGGCCGGGGCGGTGATCTGGTGGGCGCGGCGGCTGCCGGCGGCCACGGCGGGGGAGGGCGACGCCGTCCCGATGGCGGTGGTGGAGGAGGTGTCGCTGGGCGGCGGCTGCTCGCTGCACCTGCTCCAGGTCGATCAGGGGCATTTCCTCGTGGGCATCGACGCCTCGGGGCTGAAGGTGATGCACGCCCTGAATCAGACGTTCGACCAGGTCCTCGATCAGGACGGCGAGGAGGGCGAGGGCGAGGAGGGCGGCCCGGAGACACCCCCCGCCCCCGACGTGCCGGCGGCGGCGCGGCGGTCCGCGTGAGCGGCCCGGCTCAGCGGACGATGTTGGCGAGCTGCTGGAGGACCTCGCTGCTCACGGTGATGCTCTGGGCGTTCATCTGGTAGGCACGCTGGGCGATGATGAGCTGGGTGAATTCGCTGCTCATGTCCACATTCGACCCTTCGAGCGCGCCGGACTGGAGGACGCCGAGGCGGCCCGAGCCGGGGGTGCCGATTTGGGGCTGGCCGGAGGCGGTGCTCGAGCTGAAGAGGTTGTTCCCCTCGCGGAGGAGGCCGCCCTCGTTGGCGAAGTTGGCCAGGCTGACCTGGGCGAGGGCGAGCTTGCGGCCGTTGGTGAACAGGCCCTGGATGGTGCCGTCCTTGTCGATGTTGTAGCTGACGAGGGAGGCGGACGAGGCGCCGTCCTGGCTGATGGCCGCCGCCGAGGATCCGCCGCCGAACTGTGTCAGGCCGTCGCCCTGGCCGGGGGTGCCCAGGTTGATCGTCACCGCCTGGGCGGCGGGCAGGCCGGGGGGGAAGGCCAGGGTGAGGGCGGCGGACGCCGGGGTGTTGAGGGTGCCGTCGGCGTTGAAGGCGATGCCCGCGACGGGCGTGCCGGTGACGGTGCCGCCGGGGACGGCGGCGGCCATGCTGAAGGTGTTGGGCGCCGTCTTGGTGAACGTCAGGGTGAGGAGGTGTTCGGAGCCCTGGGTGTCGTAGACCTGGATGCCGGTGGAGAAGGTGTCGCCGACGGCGAGGGCGGCGGAGAGGTTGCCGCGGAGGTCCACGTTGGCGGTGGGCGTGCCGGGGATGCCGACGCCGAGGGGGATCTGGATGTCGTTGCTGGCGGGGGTCTGGAAGGTGGGGGTGGTGGCCGACCCCTCGCCGACGGTGCCGGTGCGCTGGAGGCGGAGGCCGTCGGCGTTGACGACGTAGCCGAGGTCGTCGAGCGAGAAGGAGCCGGCGCGGGTGTAGTATTCCTGCTGGCCGTTGGAAACGACGAAGAAGCCGGTGCCCTGGATGCCGACGTCGAGTGGGCGGCCCGTTGGCTGCAGCGCGCCCTGTGACATCCGCGAGTCGATGGAGCTGACGGTGGCGCCGTAGCCGATCTGATCGGGGTTGGTGCCGCCGAACTGTGGGCCGGCGGCGGAGCCGGGGTTGAGGGTCTGGTAGATGAGGTCCTCGAACTCGACACGCTGGGCCTTGTAGCCGTGGGTGTTTGAGTTCGCCAGGTTGTTACCGACGACATCCAGAAGGGTCTGGTTGACGCGGAGGCCCGACACGCCGGAGAACAGAGAGCTGCTGATGGCCATCAGATGGGACCTTCCTGGTGTGGATCGATGGTGAGGGTGGGCGGGGCGTCAGGGGGTGACGGCCTGCACGCTCGTGACCTGGGAGAGCGGGACGGATTGGCCCCCTACCTGGAGGACGACGGCCCCGTCCTTGACGTTAACGGCGGACACCACCCCGGCGGCCGGGGTGGACGTGGAGGGGTCGGTGAACTGGACGGACCGGCCCAGGAGCGAGCTGCCGTTGGTGAGCTGCTGCATCTGCAGGAGGTCGCCGAAGCCGGCGTTGAGCTGCTGCAGGCTCTGGAGGGTGGAGAGCTGGGTCATCTGGCCGAGCATGTCGGAGGACGAGACGGGGTCGATGGGGTCCTGGTTCCGCAGCTGCGTCAGCAGCAGTTGCATGAACTGGTCCTGGTTCAGGGACGCGGGGCTGACGGCCATCGGGCTTCCTCCATGAGACCCCCGGCGGGGCCGGCGTCACACGACGATATCCAGCGCGCGGATCACCCCGTCCCTCCGTCCCGGCACCCGGAACGCCTGACGCCGAGGGCCCCGGCCGGCCTTCTCCTCATCAGGTTGTCGTCGTCGGGCGCCCGTGTCGGAGACGGAAACACGGACATTCCAGGGGCCGGCCTCCTCAAGGCGCTGTTTCAGATGGTGCAACTGTCCCTCGACCAGCTCCCGGGCGTCCTCGCTGGGGACGAGGAGGTGGGCGCTCAGCCCTCCCCCGGCGGCGAGGAGGAACACGCGCACGGCCCCGAGGTCCGGGTGAGACATCTCCAGGGCCATCTCCGCCTCACCCTGGTGGGCGCGGAGGGAGAGGACATCGACGCCCGCGCCCGGTGACAGGCCGTCATCTCCATCGGCCGGCGGTGGGGCCGGACTTGATGCCGTCGGCCGGGGGGCGCCGTCCGCCACGGATGGGAGGGCGGCGAGGATCGTGTGGAACGCCGCACCGCCGGCCGCGAGGGCGGGGGGGCGTTCCGCCTCGCTGTCGGCGAAACGGACCGGGCGCGGGGCGGCCGGGGGGAGGACTGCCGGGGTCATTGCCATCCCAATGCGGCCCTGGGGGCCTGGGTGGATGGCATCCTATGCCGGGTCGTTCCTTTTCGAGCGGTGTCGGAGAGCGTCGTCGGCTCGGCGGGAGAGCCGCCATCCCCTGCGCCGCATAACCACCTTAGCGGGGGCCGGCGGACCTGTACGCCCGGTTACGCCTGTGGGCCAGGGCGGCGTCGTCGATCCGGGCGGACAGCTCACTCAGGCGGGCGGCGGCGTGCCCCTCGGCGGAGAGGATGTCGTTCAGGGTCTCGCCGAGGAGGCGCCGGGCGTCTTCGATGGTGACCACGTCCGCCGAGCCGAGGAGCCGTCCGCAGCCCTCGACGGTGTCGTGGAGGTCTTTCAGCGGCGCGGTGATATCCGCGCCGGAGCCGGCCAGGGAGACGACGGCGGCGGCCTGTTCGCGTGCCTTGGCAAGCAGCGTGAGCAAGCCGGCGGGGGGTGGGGGTTGTGGGGGCACGCGGGTGCGTCTCATTTCTCGGCGGGTGATTTCGCGATGGCGGCCTGCATCTCCTGACGCCAGCGCAGCGACCCCAGGTGCCAGATGGCGCTCTCGGTCAGGAAGGGGTCGATGCGGCTCTCGGCCACCTCGCGGTAGAGGGCGATGGCCTCCTGCAACTTGCCCTGGCGGCGCAGGCAGCACGCTTTGAGGTACGACACCCAGATGCGGTCGCCGCCGGTGAGGTTGGCGGGGTCGAGGCGGGCGATGGTGCCGAGGCAGGCGTCGATCTGGCTGGCGCGGAAGTGGTAGGACGCGAGGAGGAGCGGCTCCGAGGGGGACGGGGCCAGGCCGGGCGGGCGGGGCTCGACGTGGGTCGGCGGGGGCTTGATCGGGTCCGGGGTGTGCTTCGGCTCCGGCGGGGTGGGCGGCGCCGGGGGGGTCTTGCGGAGCGTCTCCAGGCGGCCCATCAGCTCGACGATGCGGAGCTGGAGCTGCACCTGGATGGTGGAGCTCGGCGTGTCGCCGGGCTGGTAACGCTGCCGCTCCTTGGCGAGGGCCTCGCGGGCGGTCTTGAGCTGGTCGAGCGCGTGCTGGAGGCCGGCGGCGTGTGATGGCGTGGCCAACGGGGGCAGGGGGCTGCCCGGAAGCGTGGGGGGGCCTGGGGGGAGTGGGGCCGGCGTTTGCGCCAGGGCGATCAGCCCGAAAGCCAGCAAGACCAGTGCGGGGCCGAACCAGCGTCTCATGCCCACTCCCTCCTCGCCCGACATCCGACGGGACGCTCATACGCACTCGCCCCCGGCGGATCAATCGAGATCGGGCGAGCCGGCGGCGGACGCCCCCGGCTCGCCCGATCGCCAACGCCGGAACCGCCCTTACCCCCGGGAGTCTTGCCCCCGGTTTGGTCCTGGGCGGCCAGATTCCGCAGACCCGCCCGGCCGCCCCTCCGCCCTGCCACTACAGCCCGCGTGATTTGCCCCCACGGAATTCCTGTCCCATAGTAAAGCAGGCAATTTGGGAAGCCTGGTTAAATTGGCCGACATCCGGTGCGGAACCGGTGGTCCTCGTCCCCCGAGGGTTGCGCGATGGTCGTTATTGGCGGATGCATCATGGTGATCGTCGCCGTGCTGGTGGGGTTCTCGATGGCGGGGGGCCAGATGGCGGCCCTTTTCCACCCGTCCGAGATCGTCACCATCGGCGGGGCGTCGCTGGGGGCGCTCATCATCATGTCGCCCATGCGGGTATTGCGCGACCTGGTGCGTGGCCTGCTGCAGCTCGTCACCGGGTCGCCTTACACGAAGGCGGCGTACCTCGAGCTGTTCAAGCTGTTCAACCTGTTGACGCGCACCATCCGGCGCGAGGGGCTGATCAGCGTGGACGGCCACGTGAGCAAGCCGGAGGAGAGCCCGATCTTCAAGCAGGCGCCGCTGATCATGAAGAACCACCACGCGAGCCACTTTTTGTGCAACGCGCTGGCGCTGATCGTGGACGGCAAGCCGGACCCGGCGCAGCTGACCTCGTGGCTGGAGGAGGAGATCAAGGTCACCGAGCGCGAGCACCACTCGGCGGTGGCGGCCCTGTCGAAGGTGGCCGACGCGCTGCCGGGGTTCGGCATCGTGGCGGCGGTCCTGGGCATCGTGGTGACGATGGGCGCCATCGACGGGCCGGTGGAGGAGATCGGCCACAAGGTCGGCGCGGCGCTGGTGGGGACGTTCCTGGGCATCCTGATGTCGTACGGCTTCTTCGCCCCGATGGCGGGCCGGATGGAGATCCTGGGCGAGGAGGAGGCGACGTTCTTCCGCTGTATCGTGACGGGCGTGGTGGCCATGAGCCAGGGCGACGGGCCGCGTGACGTGGTGGTGAAGGCGAGCCGCAGCATCGGCACCGAGGTGCGGCCCAACGCGACGGACCTGAAGACGCTCTTCAACGAGAAAGAGGGCGTCTGACACCGGGCCGAGGGGGGGTGGGTCATGGCGGCGAAAGGCGGCGGCGCGTGGAAGGTGGCTTACGCGGACTTCGTGACCGCGATGATGGCCTTCTTCATGGTGATGTGGCTTGTGTCGCAGAAGCCGGGGGTGAAGGAGGCCGTCGCGAAGTACTTCAGCGACCCGGTGGGCTCGTCGAAGCGGCCCGGGCGCGTGGGGGCGATTTTCGGCAACCCGCAGACGGGGAGCCTGCCGCGGGGGGAGGAGGCGGCGCTGGGGAAGGGGAGGTCGTCCTACACGGACCCCGGCGAGAGCAGCCCGGCGACGAAGATGGTCGGCGACTGGCTGCACGGCGACGACAAGGCGATGGCCCGCTGGAAGAAGAAGGCCGAGCAGGCCCGCGACGCGGCGCGCACGTCGCGCGACGTGCTGGACAAGGTGGCCACGCCCGAGGAGGCGGCGGCACAGATCCTGTCGCGGCAGATGAAGGACGAGATCAGCCGGGAGATCCCGCCGCAGGTGCAGGGCATCCACCGCGACCTCTTGAATAACGCCCTCGCCGACGTGAGCTGGAACGAGCTGGCCGAGGATATCCTGGCCCGCTGACCGCCCCACGAAGGGCCCCGCCCAGCCCCTCCAAGGTGGCCAAAGGCTATGCCTTCTTCGATGTTCGTGGAGACTGCAGTAAGGGGAGTGTAGCCGTCGGCTCACCCGCGTCGCGGACCACCCCGAGCCGCGCGTCGAACGGCCCCGCGAATTGGAACCGCTGCCGCCCCGACACCTCCCTCACGAACAGACTCACGATCGGCCACAGGCGGCACAGGGACGACCCGCACACGCAGTGCGCCGCGTCCACGGAGGAGACGTGCCTCTCGCCCGCCTGGGCCCCGCCAGACGCGGCTCCAGTGGGGGGCCGGATGACGAGCATCTTGCGGCGGACGTGGGGCTCCGGCCTCATGGGCCGCGCCCCCGCGCCGCCTCGACGGCGGCGCGCATCGTCGCCTCCATCGTCGCCTCGGGCGTGCGGCCCGTCACCTTGCCGTACAGCCAATCGAGGTAGCGCGTGTGGGCCGCCCCCTCCGGCCTCCCGTAGACACAACGCCCCGAGCCGACGTAGCGTCCGAATTCGACGTTCGTGGTGAAGCCCGGCAGGGTCGCCACGTCACGCGGCACCCAGAACGCGATCACCCGGCACCCCTCCAGGCCGGCGTGCTCCCACTCGACCTGTTCGAGGTACTCGACGCCCCTCCAGCCGTCGCGCCGCTCCGGGACCAGGACGGCGCCGTCGAAGCCCAGCAGACGCAGCACCTCCAGCGCCTCCGGCCGCCAGGACGGCACGGCCTTTCGCCGCGGCGTCGGCCCCGCCAGGAAGATCGACGGGCCGCCGGGCGTAAACACGTCCTCGGGGTGGATCACGTTCATCCCGCCGCCCCCGCTGCCGGGTCCGCCAGCGACGCCAGGTCGGCCTCTTCGGTGAACACCAGCGACTCGGAGTTGACGCAGAAGCGTAGCCGCGTCGGCGGCGGGCCGTCGGGGAAGACGTGGCCCAGGTGGCAGTCGCACCGCGCGCACAGGATCTCGGTGCGTGTCATCCCGTGCGAGTGGTCGGTATCCGTCGCCACGTTCTCCTCGGCCACGGGGCGGAAGAAGCTCGGCCAGCCGGTGCCGGAGTCGAACTTGCCGTCGGACGAGAATAGCGGCAGCCGGCAGCACACGCATGAGTACACGCCCGCCCGCTTGTTGTCGAGCAGCGTGCCGCAGAACGAGCGTTCCGTCCCCTTGGCCCGCGCGATGAGGTACTGCATCTTCGTCAGTTGGGCCGTCCACTCGTCGTCGCTCTTGACGACCTTCGGCGACTCCACCGGCCCGACCAGCCTGCCGTCGTGATTGAACACCTTGACCTTCATCGTCGCGCCCTCCAGGCCACGCCCTCATCCGTGGCATTCTACGGCGGCGCGGGTCTTGCTTGCAATGAGGGCGGCCGCCCACGGCCCGAAGAGGATCATGCCATGCCCGAATCCCCTCCCCCGCCGCAGGCGGCCACAGACACCCTCCCGCTGTCCGAGGCCCCGCCGCCGCTCACCGTCCGGGCGTGCGGGCGGACCGACCCCGGGCGCGTCCGCTCCGGCAACGAGGACCACTTCCTCGTCGCCGAGCTGTCGCGCACCCTCCGCGTCCGCCAGACCAGCCTGCCGCAGCCCGAGACCCAGCAGGGCCTCAGCCGGGGGCACGTCCTGATGGTCGCCGACGGCATGGGCGGCCACGCCGGCGGCGAGGTGGCGAGCGCCCTCACCGTGGAGACGGTCGAGGCGTTCATCGTGGAGCTGCTGCGGCGGTTCTCCAACCTCCGGACGGAGGACGAGGCCGGCGTCCTGGCCGACCTCCGCGAGGCCGTGCAGCGGGCCGACGCCCGCATCCTGGAGGAGGCGCAGGAGCACCCCGAGCTGGCCGGCATGGGCACGACGCTGACCCTGGCCTTCGCCAGCGGCACGCGGCTGTTCGTCATCCACGCCGGCGACAGCCGTTGCTACAGGTTCCGGGCCGGCGTGCTGGAGCAGTTGACCGAGGATCACACGGTGGTGGCGGAGATGGCGGCGAGGGGCGCGATCACCATTGAGCAGGCGCGCCGCCACCCGCGCCGCCACGTCGTCACCAACGCGCTGGGCGGGAACAACCCTGGCGTGCGGGTCGATGTGCAGGTGGAGGCGCTGGAGGCGGGGGACACGGTCCTGCTCTGCTCCGACGGCCTGACCGACATGCTCGACGGCCGCCGCATCGCCGCCGTCCTGGCAGCCGAGCCCGAGCCCGGGGCCGCATGCGCCCGCCTGATCGCCGAAGCCAACGAGGCGGGCGGCCGCGACAACGTCACCGCCGTCGTCGCCCGCTGGGGGCACGCCTGACGCGTGACGCTATGACAGGATCGCCTCCAGCGCGTCGCACGCGGCGGCGACGCCGTCCTCGGCCCGCACGCGCCGGCCCACCTCGGCCGCCTTCGCGGAGTACGAGGGGTGCCCGAGGAGGCGACGCAGCTCCGCCGCCGCCCTCTCCGCGGTGAACGCCGCCCGCGTCACCGTGCGGGCGATGCCCAGGCGGACGACGCGGGCGGCGTTGTCGGGCTGGTCGTGGGCGTAGGGCATCACCAACATCGGACGGCCCGAACGCATCGCCTCCGCCGTCGTGCCGACGCCGCCCTGGTGGACGATGGCCGCCGCCCGCGGGAACACCGCCGAGTACGGCGCGTAGTCGAAGGCGGCCACGCCCGGCGGCAGGCCCGGCGGGCGGTTGGCGGGGTCGGCGCCCGTAAGCAGGAGGGCGCGGCGGCGCAGACGCCGGGCGGCCTCGGCGGCGTGGCGGTAGAACGGGCCGGCGTCCATCACCGCCGCCGACCCGAGCGTGAACACCACGGGCGGCTCGCCGGCGTCGAGGAATTCCGACAGACCCGGCGGCAGGACGGCCCTCTGGTCCAGGAACGGGAAGCCGGTGACGGCCGAGGCACGCGGCCAGTCCGGCTGTTTCGCCGCCAGCAGGCCGGAGAACATCGCCAGGGTCAGGTGCGGCGAGTGCTGCCCCTCGAACACGGGGTCGGCGGCGGCCGGCGGCAGGCCGAGGTCCGCACGCAGCCGCCGCCAGGGCTCGGACCAGTGGCGGACCGCCCACTTGAGGAGTCTGAAGAGCGGCCCGTGGAATCCGGGGCCCAGCCACCGGAAGGCCGCCAGCGCCGTCAGCGTCGGCAGCACCGGCGGGTCGTGGGCCGAGAAGAGTCCGATGGGCGACAGCGACACCGACGCCCACGGGATGCCCCTCTTCTCGGCGGCCAGCGGCGTGGCGTAGGTGAGCGGGTGCGAGACGAGCAGGTCGGCCCCCTCGGCCGCGGCGAGCGTGTCCTCGTAGGACGCCCGCAGGGCGGGCATGGCGATCTCGCGGACGACGGTCTGCGGCCCGGTGTGCAGCCCCACCGCCCGCCGCATCAGCGAGGCGTCGGCCTCCAACTCGCGGATGTCTGGCCGCACCGGGTGGAACGGGACGCCCAGCGCCTCTGCCTTCGGGCGATACGCCTCACTGGTGGCGACGACGGCCTCATGGCCGCGCGCCTTCAGGCCCAGGGCGAGGGCCAGGTACGGGTGCAGATCGCCCAGCGACCCGAACGTCGTCAACACGATCCGCGCCTTCATCGTCACCTCCGGGCGATCAGTGCCGCCGACGATAGGATACGAGCCATGCACTTACGGCGGGCGTTCAAAGACGTCCTTAAGCCATGCGTCCAGACATACCAAACCCGCGTTCAGGGCATCCCGTGTCTTGGGGAGGGGCAGCCTCGCTGTCGGTTGCACGTCCCCGCCTCCTGCTTGTCGTCGAGCGGCTTGCCTCGGCTCGACGGCTCAGCCCCCCGCGTCTCGTGCCGAACGCCGCATCCGCGTCGGCCGGGCCTTGTCACCCCTCACTCTTGCCGGCCATCTATCACCCCGGCATCAGGGGCTTGTCAGGATGGCGAGGCGTCCCCTCGGGCCGACTTGACTCCCCCGCCCCTGCGAGCAAAATGAGACCGGTGCGCCCGTGGCCCCAACTGGCCGAGCGGCCCGCATCTTCGGCACCGCCCGCGAGGAGCGACATGAGCCCGCCGACCTGCCCGTCCTGCAAGGCCACCCTCCCGGCGCAGGAGGTCATCGACGGCTGGTGCGATGCCTGCGGGAAACAGCTACCCCCGGCGCTTCGCGCCCCGGCCCCCTCCCCAGCGCCACCGCCCGAAGTGCCCGCCCCCGATCTCGAAGCGGATGATGAGGGGCCGGCCGGGCAGGCCCCCGGACTCGACCTGATCGGCCTGGCGTTCGACCAGGCGAACGAGGGACGGTGCGACCTCTGTGAGCAACGGCGGAAGTGCCTCCCTTGTTTCTTGAAGGTGGCGGCGCCCCCGGGGCGTGTGTTGAGCGGGTGGGTCTTTCGTTGGATCAACGTCCGCTCCGTCTGTTGCTCCGACTGCCACCAGAAAGTCCGAGGTCTGGAGACCCTGAGTGGCATCGGCAAGTGGGTGATGCTCGGCACCCTGCCGCTGCTCTGCGTCCCGGGCGTCCTGCTCGGCCTGTTGATCGACTGGTTGTTCGGACTGGAGGCCGAGCCGGCCACGAAGGCCTTGTTCCTGGGCACCGTCGTCCTCGGCATTCTCGCCTTCATCCTCACCCCGTACTTCCTCCTGGCCGCCTACTCCCGGCGTGTCAAGCGGCTCCTCACACCTCAGCTCGAGCGGCGGCTGCTCGAGGTTGCCCAGGCGGGCTACTGGGCGGCCGGCTCCCTCACCGTCCGCTTCTCCCTCCCACCCGGCGAAACCTCCGTTGACATTGACCAGATCTGACCGCCCTCGTCAGCGGCACCGGCGGGCCGTGGGCCGAGAAGGAGCCGGCCGGCGGCCACGAGGCCGAGGCTCACGGGCGATCACGGCCGCCGATGATAGGATACGGGGCATGCACGCACAGCGAATGCTCGAGGACGGCCCCAAGCCGGGCGCCGCCGTCAAGGACGCCGGGGCGTCGGTGCGCATCAAGGCGCTGACCGCCACGCCGGCGGGGCCGAAGGTGTTCGTCAAGATCGAGACGGACGCCGGCGTCACCGGCTGGGGCGAGATCGACCAGCTCGAGCCGCGCGTCGCCGCCGCCCTGGCGCGGTCCCTCTTCGAGCTGCTCGACGGCGAGAACCCCACGCGGATCGAGCACCTCTGGCAGAAGCTCTTCCGCGCCCACCGCAACATCCGCGGCGGGCCGTTCATGGTCCACGCCATCGCCGGCATCGACATGGCCCTGTGGGACATCACCGGCAAGCTGTGGGGCGTGCCGGTCTACCGCCTGCTCGGCGGCCCGACGCGCGACCGCATCCGCGTCTACCCCTCGCCGAAGGCCACGAAGCCCGGTGCCGGCCCCGCCGAGCATTCCGGCACGCCGGGCGAGATCGAGCGCTACGTCAAGTACGTCCAGGGCGAGCGCAAGCGTGTCGGCCCCGACGGCTTCGTCATCTTCGACGCCCACTGCGCCCTGCCGCCGGCGTTCCTGATCCAGCTCGCCGCCGCCCTGGAGCCGCTCGACGTGGCGTTCATCGAGGAGCCGGCGGTGCCGGGCAACATCGACGTGTTCAAGCGCCTCAAGTCGGCCATCCGCATCCCGCTCGCCACGGGCGAGCGCGACCGCACCATCTGGGAGTTCATCCCCTACCTGACCGAGCGCTGCATCGACGTGCTGCAACCGGACTGCGCCCATTGCGGCGGCATCACGCAGATGAAGAAGATCGCGACGCTGGCCGAGGCGTGGCAGGTGCCGCTGGCCCCGCACTGCGTGACGACGGAGCTGGGCGTCAGCGCCAGCCTGCACGCCAGCGCCGCCATCCCGCACTTCATCATCCACGAATATTACCCGTCGATCACGCCGGCTGGCCTGATCCGCAAGACGTGGTCGGTGGACAAGGTGGGTTACGCCTCGCTGCCACAAGGCCCCGGCCTGGGCGTCGAGATCGACGAGAAGAAGCTGGCCGAGCTGGCGAAGAAGCCGCACAAGGCCGAGTGGCCGACGCGCGGCCGGCTCGAGGACGGCTCGGTCGCGGACTATTGAGCGAGTGGCGGGTGGCGGCATCGTTTCGGCTGAAGGCGATCCTTGTTGGCTGGGCTTGAAGGGCGAAGTTGCGCGGCGTTTGATGGCCGACGAAGGTCTCTGGAAAGGCAGCCTGGCGAGAGGCGACGATGCGACAGCAGCCTGTGCCTGTGAGTTGGCCGACCTTTGATGCCCCGCTTCTTCAATCCGTCGCGGCTGCGTTTTGGTCGCGCCACAAGGCCATCGCGTACCACCGCGAGGTATCCTGCGAGCGGGAATTCAGCGAGTCGGGGTCAGGCGTCGTCGAGAGGCTGAATCTCAATGTGGGTGATCTCCGCCTCTCCGTATGGGCGGACGGCGTGATGTGGCTGGCCGTCTCCGTTCGGGGTCTGGGCCGGAGCGCCGGATGGGCGTTCAAGGACACCTTCCACGGCGAGATTCATGACGTGCCGTCCGATGAGTTGGTCGGGATGGTCGAGGCTACGTTGGCGCTCCGATTCGGGACAGACCCTGTCGGGGAACAGGGGCGTCTGCGGGGCGTTTGGGCAAGAGTCCGGCCCACCGCCGGGTAATGCCGCCGAACCCGATACGGCTCCCGACCACTTCATTGAATGAGGCGGCCCGATCACCCCACCAGCGTCGGGATCGGCTTGCCGTGCGACAACTGCATCGGCCTGCCCCCCTGGTCGTGCGTCTCCAGCGTCGGCTTCAGGCCCAGGCAGTGGTACACCGTGGCGGTGAAATCGGCCGGCGAACAGGCCCCGCTCGCCGGGTACGCCGCGATCTTGTCCGACGACCCGTGGATCACGCCGCCCTTGACCCCGCCGCCCGCGAACAGCACCGTGTAGCACTCCGGCCAGTGCTCGCGGCCCGCGTTGCTCCGCGTCACCTTCGGCGAGCGCCCGAACTCCGCCGCCACGATCACCAGCGTCTCGTCGAGCCGGCCCTCCTTCACCAGGTCGGCCATCAGGGCGTCGAACGCCTGGTCGAACGGCGGCACGAGGTCCTCTTTATGTGCGGTGAAATTATTCCAGTGCGTGTCCCACGCGAAGCCGTTGATCCCCTGCGTCCGCTGCCAGTTGCACTGCACCAGCCGCGCCCCCGCGTCGAGTAGCCGCTTGCCCAGGAACACCGACTGACCGAACAGGTTGCGCCCGTACCGCGCCCTCTCCTCGCGTTTGACCGCCGACAGGTTGACCGCCTTGCGGACGGCCTCGGACGAGATCACGTCCACCGCCTTGGCCTGGTACTCGCGGATCGACCGCTTCATCGCCGTCTCTTCCAGCCCCGCCGCCTTCTCGCCCAACTGGTCGAGCAGCGACAGGCGGCGCTTGAGGGCCGCCGGCTCGTCGTTCGGCGTGAGCGGTAGGTGGTCGAGTTTGAAGGCGTCGTCGTTGGGGTTGCCGCCCGTCAACAGCGGGTCGTACTTGCCGCCCAGCGCGCCGGCGAACTGGCCGGCACGGCGTCCGCCGGCCACGTCCATGCGGTGCGGGACGATGGCGAAGGGGAACATCGGCCCCTTGCCGGGCGCGAGCTTCGCCACGCACGAGCCGATGTGCGGCAGGTCGGCGCGGCTCATCGAGTTCACGTCGCTGACCGATCCGGGGTACGGCGACCCGGTGAACATCCAGTAGGAGCCGCGTCCGTGGTCGTTGTGCGTGTGGTTCATGCCGCGCACGAGGGCGATGTGGTGCATCCACCTGGCGGCCTTGGGCAGCAGCTCGGTGAAGCGCACGCCGGGGACGCTGGTGTTGATGGTCTTGAACGGCCCGCGGATGTCCTCGGGCGCGTCGGGCTTGGGGTCGAACGTGTCGAGCTGCGCCGGCCCACCGGACAGGTACAGCAGGATGCACCGCTTCGCCTTGCCGAAGGACCGCCCCGCGGGCGTCGGGGGCGCCGCCCCCTGGAGCAGCGACGGCAGCGAAAGCCCGGCCAGGGAGAGGCCGCCCACGCGCAACATGGCCCGGCGGTCCATCGGATCGGGGCCGTGGAGGTCGATCATCGGGAGGCGTCCTTTCTGGCGGGGTCGCGAGCAATCCGGCGGGCGGGCGTGGAGGTTGGATAAGGTATACGATACCCGCGATGACGCCCCGGAACAATAGGCTGGCTCCAGGTCGTCGTGCCGATGCGGACAATCACCGATACGAGCGTGCCACACGAATCCCGAGGACGCCGCATCGTGCCGTTGGCCGCCGCGCCAAAATCCCGTTTCGTATCGGCCGGTGTCGCTGATAGGGCCCGATAGACAGATTCGAAGTGGGCGTCGGACGGTGACACTCGGCGCGATCCGATGCCGACGCGGACTATCACCGATTGGGGAGTGACAGCCGCGCCGATGTGCGGCTCCAGTCGTGGCCCATTTGTTCCGGTTGGCATCGGCGTCTGGCACTTATTGACATTTATCGAAGAAGTACACATGTCATTCATGCGAGGAGCGTACCACGCCCCTACGCCGGTTTCTAGTGCATTTCGGCGCCCGGCGGGCCGTCAGCATTCAGGGGCGTTGACGAGCCGGGCATCCGCTCCCGGCCCTGTACGCAACCCCTCCTGTCAGGCCCCCAGGCCGGGAGCGGATGCGGCAGACAACACCCCACCCCGCAACCACCGGTCGTCTGTCGGAGTTGTTTCGCCAACCGTGAGCAACGCCCACGGCAACGCTCCGGGCACCGTCGAGCGTCCGGATCGCCGTGATCACTTCAGTTAGAATAAGAGGCGGGAGGGCACGCGATGGCGTCGAGACCACTGGCGCTGGGGCTGTTCATCTGCGAGGACGTGGTCAACAACCTCGACAACGGGAACGCCTCGTTGATCGACGTATTCACCGGCGTCGGCATCGAGGAGTTCCCCGGCACCCGTCCGCCGTTCCGCGTCTTCGCCGCCCTGACGGAGTGCGACGGGGTCACCGACTTCGTCATCACAGTCGACGCCTCCGACCCCGCCGTACCCGAGGTCTACCGCGCCCGTGGCCGCTTCCGCGCCCGCGACCCACTCACCATCGTCAACCTGTCGTACCAGGTAGCGCGCTGCGTCTTCCCTGGCCCGGACACCTACACCTTCACGCTCTGGTCGGGAGGCGAGCTGATCGCCCAGCGCATCCTCCGCGTCTACCTCCGAGGAGAGGGCCCATGAACAGTCGGTCCACCAGCCACGACACCATCTTCATTGACCTCAAGGAGGGCGACCCGGACGTGGAGGTTGACACCACCCACCGGCCCCAATCCGACGAGTCCCTGCGAGCCCGCCTGATCCACTCGCGCCTCGCCCCGGAGGCCACCCCCGGCCCCGGCGAGCTGCTCTCGCGCCTGCACCGTCTCGCCGTCGAGCAGGCCGACAGGCACCGCCCCCTCGGTGACAGCCGCCCACTGCGCAACGCCCTGGCCAACCTCGCCCTCATCCATGCCCGCCTCGGCGACGACGCCGGCGCGGCCCGTGTCCGCGCCGAGCTGGCCGCCCTCGCCAAGTGATGTCGGCCGACTCCTTCGGCTCACGCCTCGACGAGCAGATACATCCGCTCCCCGGAGGTGGCCTTGCCGGCCAGCGTCACCAGAGGGCGCAAGAGGCCGAGCGCCTCCTCCGCCGTCCACCCGTCGTTCAGCTTCATGCCCGACACGGAATGCGTGTGTTCGGGCGTGGACATGGCCGCCGCCCACGCCTCGGCGGTCCTCTCCAGATCGATAGCCTTGAGCCTCCCGAAGAACGCCGACGGCACCTCCTCCACGAAGGCCGACGAGGACGGCGGGGAGTAAATGGCTTCCTCCATCGGCCCATCAGCGCCGACGGCAGCGAAGAGTGGGGCGAGATGTACCCCCATCAGGCCCGTCGTCGCCCAGTGCGAGCAACCGCGCACGAACGGCGGCAGTCGCCCCTCCAGATAATCCTCGTAGCGGCCCATGATGGAGACGACGTGGGGAGCCGGTGCCTCTACATCGTCGGCATCGTCGGGCCAATCCGGCTCCCGGCTCTGGGTGACCACCGTCTCGCCGGTGAACGGGTGCCGGACCTCCCGGCGGACCGGCCTGGCCCTGGGAGGCTTCCAACCGGGGAAGCCGCCGAGCAGATCCTTCGGCTTGCACAGGAAGAACGTCGTGTAGACCGCCATCACGCCGACCTCCATCGTTTCGAGGACCGGCCCCCCTTCCCCGTGCCACGCCCCGGCCTCACATCCGAGACTCATCCCCCCCTCGCCTCGGGGAGCGGGTCGCCCGGAACTTCACCCGCCCGGCCCCACTCCTCAGCCAGGGCGCGTTCGAGGTCCGCCAGGAAAGCATCCCCCGCCGCCGCCGAGTGGGCCGGCCTCGACTCGTAGAACGGCGTCGGGGTCTTCAGGCACGCCTCCAGATCCTGAACCCCCCGCACGCATTCCGCACGGAGTCGTGACACTCGCCCGGCGGCCAACCGCACCCAGGCGAGAGGCCGGCCCCGAAATGAGGCAAGCTCCTCCACCTGCTCAACCAGTCGCCTCGCCGTGTCCTCCAGACCAGCCATGATCGCAGACGCCCGGGCGTGATCAATCCCGGACCTGCTCCCCGAGGGCCGCCAGGTCGGCCAGCAGGCCACCCCCCGCCACTTCCAGGAAGCCATCCGCCGCCGGCCGCAACACGCCGAATTGCAGGCCGTTGACAAGCAGGCCGTCCAGAGAGAGTGCCACGCGGCAGATTGCGCTGCCTCGGAAAGAACAGGTTCGCGCCACGCCCCGGCCTCCGTGACACCTGACACGCCAGCCATCAAACACCAGTCGAATCCCGATGTCAAGGACCACCACCATGAACCATGAACCAGCACGGTCCGGAGCAGCCCCGCATAACACGCCGCCCCGGCATGCCCTCGCCGCCTGAGGACGCTCGCACCTCCCCTCCTCCACTCTTCTCACTCTGACGGCTCCCCCTCTCCGCTTCGGGGAGCTTCGGGGAGGGGGCGGGGGGTGGGGTCACTCCGATGTGTTGAACGACAATAGGAATGTCCGGTCTTAGAGCGGTAGAAATGTCCTCCCTG